>CP001643.1:1204997-1807496 GCA_000023405.1 Brachybacterium faecium DSM 4810 | reverse complement strand
ATGATCTGCGCGATCGCGGTGGTGCTGCTCGCCGTCGTGGGCTGGTTCGCCTTCGACTGGGTCTTCGCGGCGCTGCAGCGCCCGTTCCGGCTCGCCGCCGCCCAGGGGCTCAAGGCGGACCTGAACTTCCAGGGCGTCGGCACGGGGCTGAACGTGAAGCTGCAGATGTCGGCGTACGTCGGCCTGCTGCTCTCCTCGCCGGTCATCATGCTCCAGACCTGGCTGTTCGTGATGCCCGGCCTGCACCGCAACGAGCGCAAGTACGCGATCGGGTTCTTCGGCACCGCGATCCCGCTGTTCTTCCTCGGCTGCGCGGCCGGCTACTGGGCGGTGAACCAGCTGGTGCCCGTCCTGCTGAGCTTCACCCCCCAGCAGGACCAGGTCGAGCAGCTGATCAAGTACGACGACTACCTCTCCCTCCTGGTCAAGACGATGCTCGCCTTCGGCATCGCCTTCGTCATCCCGGTGGTGATGGTGCTGCTGAACTTCATGGGCCTCGTGCGCGGACGCACGATGCTCAAGGGCTGGCGCTGGATCATCTTCATCAGCTTCGTCTTCACCGCCGTGATGGTGCCGACCCCGGAGCCCATCACCCTCATCGTCATGGCCAGCGCGATCGCCGGCCTGTTCTTCGGGGCGATCGCGATCGCGATGATCCACGACCGCCGCAAGGGCACCGCAGAGGACGAAGAGCTCGACGACGACCAGGCCAGCAGCATCGACGGCCCCTCCCGCCTGGATGATGCGGACGAGGACCGCCGGTGAGCAGACTCCGGGTGGGCCTGCTCGCCAACCCGACGGCGGCCCAGGGGACCGCACACCGCGTCGGCCGGCAGGTGGGCCATCTGCTGCGGCTGGCCGGCATCTCGGTGGTGGACCTCTCGGGTCCGTCCGCGCCGGTGGCCCGGGCTCGCGCCGAGGAGGTGCGCGACTCGCTCACCGCCCTGGTCGTGGTGGGCGGTGACGGCACCGTCTCGCTCGGTGCCGAGATCGTCGCCGGCACCCCGGTGCGGCTGGGCATCGTGCCCGCCGGCAGCGGCAACGACTTCGCCCGCTCCCTCGGGCTCGCGGTGAACGATCCGGAGACCTCGACCCGTGCGCTGCTGCACGCGCTGTCCCGCCCGGTGGTGACGATCGACGCGATCGAGATCACCGCCGTGGGCGAGCATGCGCCGTCCCAGCGCACCCTCGCCCTGGGCAATGTGAACCTCGGCTTCGACGCCCTGGTCAACGCCCGCGCCAACAGCACCCGCACCGGCCACACCATCCGCTACACCACCGCGGTGCTGCGCGAGCTGCCCGCCTTCACCCCTCTGCCGTTCTGGCTCGAGGTCGACGGGGGCGAGCGCACCGAGATCGACGCGACCGTGCTGACGCTGTGCAGCTCGGGCATGTTCGGCGGCGGCATGCAGATGGTGCCGCACTCCCGCATCGACGACGGCGTCCTCGAGCTCGCCACCGTCTCCGGGATCGGCCGGGCCCAGCTGCTGCGGCTGTTCCCCCGCGTCTTCGCCGGCACCCACACCACCCTCGAGGCCGTTGACATCCGCCCTGTGCGCGAGGTGGTCGTCGGCCTCCGCCACGGCCGGACGCTGCGGGCCTACGCCGACGGGGAGCCCCGCGCGGTGCTGCCCCTGCGTGCGCGCGTCCTGCCCGGAGCCGTACGACTGCTCGCCGACCTCGCGCCCGGCACGGACACGGGCGCCGACGACGAAGGAGCCCCGTGACCTCACCCGCCGAGCGCTACGCCCAGTGGGCGCAGGAGAAGAAGCAGGCCGCCTCCGAGCTGACCGCCTTCACCGGCCGCTACCCCTTCGCCCTCGACGACTTCCAGCTCGCCGCCGGACGGGCACTGGAGAACGGCAGCTCCGTGCTGGTCGCCGCCCCCACCGGCGCCGGAAAGACCGTGGTGGGCGAGTTCGCCGTGCACCTCGCCCTGGCCCGCGGGCACAAGGTGTTCTACACCGCGCCGATCAAGGCGCTGTCGAACCAGAAGTTCGGCGAGCTCGTGGACTGGCTGGGCGCGGAGCGGGTGGGGCTGCTCACCGGCGACACCTCGATCCGCCCGGACGCCGAGGTGGTCGTGATGACCACCGAGGTGCTGCGCAACATGCTGTACGCGGATTCGGACCTGCTCGTCGGCCTCGGCTTCGTGGTGATGGACGAGGTGCACTACCTCGCCGATCGTCTGCGCGGGCCGGTGTGGGAGGAGGTCATCATCCACCTGCACGACTCGGTGCAGCTGGTCTCGCTCTCGGCGACGGTCTCCAACGCCGAGGAGTTCGGGGCCTGGCTGCAAGAGGTGCGCGGCAGCACCGAGATCATCGTCTCCGAGACCCGCCCGGTGCCGCTGTGGCAGCACGTCGTGGCGGGGGAGGAGCTGCTGGACCTGTTCGTCGACGCCGACGGGCAGGCCGTCGTCTCCCACGGCCCGGGTGCCCGCGGCGAACGTCGGGTCAATCCCGAGATCGAGCGGATCACCTCCTTCTCCCTCCCCGTGGACGAGCGCACCGGCGGGGCGCGGGGCCGCGGCTACCGCGGGCGCAAGGGCACCCGCGGCCGGCATCGTCCGCGCGGTGCGGGCCGGCACCGCCCGCCGCACCGGGGCGGGGGCCGCGGGCGCGGCGGCCCGGAGCACGGCGGGGGTCTCCAGCGGCCGGCGCGCCGCACGGAGGTCGTCGAGCTGCTCGACGACGCCGCGCTGCTGCCGGCGATCATGTTCATCTTCTCCCGCGCCGGCTGCGACGCGGCGGTGCAGCAGTGCGCCCGCGCGCGGCTGCGGCTCACCGACGACGCCGAGCGCCGCGCGATCCGTTCCTACCTGGACGAGCAGCTCTCGGGCATCGGCGTCGAGGACGAGGAGGTGCTCTCGCTGGCGACCTTCCGCCGCGCCGCCCTCGACGGCTTCGCCGCCCATCACGCCGGGATGCTGCCGCTGCTGAAGACGATCGTCGAGCAGCTGTTCGCCCGGGGCCTGATCAAGGTCGTCTTCGCCACCGAGACCCTCGCCCTCGGCATCAACATGCCGGCGCGCTCGGTGGTCCTCGAGAAGCTCGTCAAGTTCAACGGCGTCGATCACGCCGACCTCACGCCGGGGGAGTTCACGCAGCTGACCGGCCGGGCGGGACGCCGCGGCATCGACACCGAGGGGCACGCGGTGGTGGTCGCCGGGCCGCGCTTCGACGCCCGAGCGGTGGGCTCCCTCGCCTCCCGGCGCACCTATCCGCTGCGCTCCGCCTTCCGCCCCACCCCGAACATGGCGGTGAACCTGCTGGAGCGCTTCGACCTCTCCCGCGCCCGGGAGACCCTCGAGACGAGCTTCGCCCAGTTCCAGGCCGACCGCTCCGTGGTGGGCCTGGCGCGCCGGGCCCGCGAGCTCGAGGACACCGTCGCCTCCTACCGCGAGGCGATGACCTGCGAGCACGGGGACCTGCTCGAGTATGCCCGGCTCCAGGAGGCGGTCGCCGAGCGGGAGAAGACCCTGGCCCGGGAGCGGTCCGAGGCGGACCGTGCACGCACCCGCAGCATGCTCGGCGACCTCCGCCGCGGCGAGGTGCTCGCCCTGCCGGGCGGGAAGCGCCGCGGCTACGCGGTGGTGCTGGGCGTGGACCGGAACGTGCTCGGCGGCCCGCAGGTCGATCTGCTGGACACCGAGGGGCGGCGCCGCATCCTGCGCCCCGGGGACGTGCCCTCCCCACCCGCCGTGATCGACACGCTGCGCCTGCCCCGCCAGGACACCCTCGGCAGCGGAAAGGTGCGCAGGGACACCGCCGCCGCGCTGCGCCAGCGGCTCGCGGGGCAGGACGACGATGCGCGCCGCGAGGTGCGACGCCGCGCCGGGCGCACCCCCTCGACAGCCGCGACCGACGAGCAGCTGCTCGCCCTGCGCGCCGAGCTCACCGCCCACCCCTGCGCCCAGTGCCCGGACCTCGAGTCGCATCTGCGCTGGGTGGGACGCTGGCGCAAGTCCCGGAGCGAGCTCGAGGGCGTGCAGCGACGCATCCGCGGCCGCACCAGCTCCCTGGCCCGTCAGTTCGACCACCTCGCCGATCTGCTCGTCGAGCTCGGATACCTCGAGCGCGTCGACGCCGGGACGGAGGACGAGGAGCTGCGGCCCACCGCGAGCGGGCTGCGGCTGCGGCGGCTGTTCAGCGACCGCGACCTGCTCATCGCGCAGTGCCTCGAGCACGGCGCCTGGGCGGACCTGGACCCGGCCGGTCTCGCGGCCGTCGTCTCCGCCGCGGTCCACGAGTCGCGCCGTGACGACCGGGCGCCGGAGCTGATCCCGGATCCCGCGGTCGAGGCCGCGCTCGAGGCCTCGACCCGGGTGGCGACCGCGCTGCAGGCCGCCGAGGCCCGGCACCGCATCAGCCCCACCACCGCCCCCGACCCGGCGATCGCCGCGATCGTGCACCGCTGGGCGCGCGGGGCGCATCTCGCGGCGGCGCTCGAGGGGAACGATCTGCCCCCGGGGGACTTCGTGCGCCACTGCCGCCAGGTGATCGACCTGCTCGACCAGCTCACCGCCGATGAGGAGCTGGGCCCGATCGCCCGGCGCGCGATCCGTGCGGTGCGCCGCGGCCTCGTGGCCCAGGAGATCGATCGATGAGCTTCCTCCCAGGAGGACGCGGGACCATGGGGCGCGTGAGCCAGAACGACAGCCCCGCCACCGCGCCCGATCCGACGACCCCCGTGGGCCGGACCGAGCCGCCGACGCTCTACACCGGCATCGTGCTCTACAGCGCCAAGGACCCCGAGGCCTCCGCGATGCTCGTCGCCGATGGGCTCATCGCCTGGACCGGGCCGGAGGACACCGCCCGCGTGCTCCACGGCGACGCGCACCGCGTCGACGCGACGGGCTGCCTGATCACGCCCGGCTTCGTGGACGCCGCCGCGACCGCGGACGGCGCCGCACCGGCCCCCGAACAGCAGGCTGCGGCCGCCGAGCGCGGGATCGTGCTGCGCCTGCCCGGACCCACCGGGGAGCGGGACGGGGTGCGGATCGTCGCCCCCGTCACCGAGAGCGCCGACTACCTGGACCTGCTCGCCGCCGGGACCCCGCTCGCCTTCGGGTCCGGAGGAGCGGCCGAGGCCGCCGATCCCTGGGACTGGGTGCGCGGAGCGGCGCGCACGAGCCCCGCCGCGCAGCGCATCAGCGACCGTGCCGCGTTCCTCGCCGCGAGCCGCGGCGGGCAGCGGGTCGCCGGGACCCGCCACCCGGGCACGCTGCAGACCGGTCTTCCCGCGACCTTCGTGGTGTGGGAGCCGTGGGATCTCACCGTCCAGTCCCGCGCGGAGCGGGTGGACAGCTGGTCGACCGATCCGCGCTCGCGCACACCGCTGCTGCCGGACCTCGACCAGGGCAGCCCTCGCGCCCTGCGCACCGTGGTGGACGGCCAGGTCCTCCATGATCGGCTCGGGCAGGGCCAGCCGTGACAGCGACCGCTGCCGCGACCGGGCAGCGTCGACGCAGCACCCGCCCGCGCGACGAGTTCGATCCCACCCCGTGGCCGCTGGCGCTGCTGTGCGGCGCAGCGGGCGGCGTCTGCGCGCTGCTGGCCTTCCCGCCGTACGACCTGTGGATGATGCTGCCGGTGGCGATCACCCTGCTCGGCGCCGGCCTGCTGGTCCGCTCCGCGGGGCTCGCCCTGTTGGTCTCCCTGCTGTGGGGCCTGGCGCTGTTCGTGCCGCTGACCCACTGGGCCGGCACCTATGCGGGCGCCATGCCGTGGGTCGCGCTCGGCGTGTTCGAAGCGCTGTACATCGTCCTGTTCGGGCTCCTCGCCCGCACCGTCATGGTGCGGCGCGGGCTGTGCCTGTCCAGCGCCCTCATCGTCTCCGCGCTCTGGGTGGGGGTCGAGACCCTGCGCAGCACCGCTCCCTGGGGCGGGCTGCCGTGGGGCGCGAGCGCCTTCGCCCTGGCCGACTCGCCGCTGCTGAACCTCGCCCCCTGGATCGGCATCGCCGGGCTCGGCTTCGCGGTCGCGCTGCTCGGCCAGCTGCTGCTGTTCGGCGCCCTCGCCGTGCTGGGCCGCAGGCGCCGCGGCTTCACCGGCTTCTCCGGGGTGTGGCCCTTCGCGATCGCGGTCGCCGCCGTGCTCGCGACCGTCGTGGTCCCGCACCCGCTCAACCGGGCCCCGGTGGAGCGGCCGTCCATGACGGTCGCCGGCATCCAGGGCTCCATGGGCGCGATCGACCCGGTCTCCTTCACGATGCCGGACGATGTGTTCGCCAATCATCTCGCCGTCACCCGTGACGTCATCGAGCGCACCGCGAGCAACGGGACGCAGCTCGACCTCATCGTCTGGCCGGAGGACTCCACCGGGTGGGACCCACGGGAGGACCCGGACCTCGCCCGGCAGCTGACCCTCGCCGCCGAGGATGCCGGCGCACCGCTCCTCGTCGGCACCCAGGTGCGGGTGGGGGACCACGAGCGTCTCAACCAGTCGGTGCTCCTCACCCCCGAGGGCACGAGCCCCTACGCGTATTCCAAGCGCCACCCGGTGCCCTTCGGCGAGTACATCCCGCTGCGGGACCTGTTCCGCACCCTCACCGACAAGGTCGACCTGGTCTCCCTCGACATGATCCCCGGCGAGGAGGTCGGGGTGATGGACCTCGCCGCCCTCGACCAGGGCCAGGACCAGGTGGGGATCCTCATCTGCTTCGAGATCGCCTACGACTCGCTGGTCCACGACGTGGTCGACGACGGTGCCGAGGTGATCGTGGTGCAGTCCAACAACGCCCTGTTCGGCGACACCCACGAAGCCGTGCAGCAGCTCGCGCAGGCCAAGGTCATGGCCGTCACCTCCGGGCGCAGCGTCGTGCATGTCTCGACCGTCGGCCATTCCGCGATCTTCAGCCCGGAGGGCCGACGGATCGACTTCGTCGACCACTGGGAGCAGGGGGCGCTGCTGGCCGACGTCCCGCTGCGCACCGGCATCACCCCCGCCGTGGCCGCCGGCCCGTGGATCTCCGTGGGCCTCAGCGCCCTCGGGGTGCTGGGCCTGCTCGCCGCCCTGGGCACCGACCGCCGGGCCCTCGCCCGCCCCGCCCGACGACGCCGAGGAGACTGAGCGTGCACCCGTCGAACGCACCCCTGCCGCCCACGCTCGTGGTGATCCCCACCTACGACGAGCGCGAGGCCCTGCCCGGCACCCTGGCCCGGCTGCGCGCCGCGGTGCCCGCGGCCGACGTGCTCGTGGTGGACGACTCCTCCCCGGACGGCACCGGTGAGTGGGCCGAGGCCGCCGCGGCGGAGGATCCCTCCGTCCACGTGCTCCACCGTGAGGGCAAGCAGGGGCTGGGGCCCGCCTACCTCGCCGGCTTCGCGTGGGGTCTCGAGCGCGGGTACCGGCAGCTCGCGGAGATGGACGCCGACGCCTCCCACCGGCCGGAGCAGCTGCCGCGACTGCTCGAGGCGGTGCGCCGCGGCGCGGATCTCGCGATCGGCTCGCGCTGGGTGCCGCGCGGCAGCGTGCACGACTGGCCGCTGCGGCGCCTGCTGCTCTCGCGCGGGGCGAACCTCTACGTGCGCGCCCTGCTCGGCCTCGGCGTCTCCGACGCGACCGCGGGGTTCCGGCTGTTCCGCGCCGAGCTGCTCGAGCAGCTGATCGCCGAGGACATCGCCTCCCAGGGCTACTGCTTCCAGATCGACATGACCCGCCGGTCGCGGGATCTGGGCGCTGCGATCGCCGAGGTGCCGATCGACTTCGACGAGCGCACCGAGGGGACCAGCAAGATGTCCTCGGCGATCGTGCGGGAGGCGCTGGTGAAGGTGACGTCCTGGGGGCTGTCACGCCGCGTCCAGGGCCTTCGCAAGGCGCTGCGCTAGTCTGAACGCGTTCGACGCCTCAGGAAGGAGGCCCCCGTGACCGCACCGCAGGGCAGCACCCGGGGTTCATCCGCCCGCCCCACCTCCCCGGGCCGGGACAGCACCTCGCCCGAGCGCGGACGCTCGCGCTGGGGGAGCGCGGTCCCTGCCGCGATCCTCGTGCTGGGTCTTCTCGAGCTGACGATCCTCGTGCTCATCGGCATCAACACCAGCCTGTGGTGGTCGGTGCTGATCATCGCCGTCGGCTGGGTGGTGGGCATCGCCCTCCTGGTCGCCGCCGGTCAGCAGTCCTTCGTGCGCCTGCGCTCTCTGCTGCGGGCGGTGCGCGGCCGCGGCGATGTGCAGGACCATCTCTCCCGCCCCGCGTTCACCCTCCTCGCGGCGCTGTTCTTCTTCTTCCCCGGCATCCTCACCGACCTCGTCGGGGCCGTCCTGCTGCTGACCCCGGTGCAGCGCCGCTCGGTGCGGGCCATGGGGCTGGGCAGCGGTGCGGAGGGCGCCCGGACGGTGCTCTACCGCCGCTCGGGCAACGGAGTGATCGACGGCGAGATCATCCTCGAGAACCGCCGCCGCGACCGCGGTGACGACGGCCCGGGGGATGACAGCGACACGCCGCCCACCCTCCTCCAGGAGTGAGCCCTCGGCCGGCGGCGACCGGCCCCTCAGACGCCGCTGCGGACGGCATCACGCCAGGCGGCACCGCCCCGTGAGCGACGACGACTCCTCGAGCGGAGACGACAGCGCCCCCGCCCCGCCTCTCGGCGGTGCGGGGGCGCTGTCGCAGCGGGACTCCGGTCAGAGGTTGCGGCGCTGGTGGAGCTTGCCGGCGCGGAGCAGCTCGAGGCGCTGGTCGAGCAGCACCTGGAGATCCTCCTCGCTGCGGCGCTCGAGCAGCATGTCCCAGTGGGTGCGCACGGGCTTGCCGGGCTTCGCCTCGGGCTTCTCGTGGTCACGGAGCACCGCGGTGGCACCGCAGCGGCATTCCCAGATGGCGGGGACGTCGGCCTCGACCGAGAAGGGGAGGACGATGTGGTGGCCGTTGGGGCAGTCGTAGACGGCCTCCTGGCGCGGTGCGGCGAGGACGCCCTCGTCGGTCTCCATGGAGAGGGAGCCCAGTCGGGTGCCTCGGAGGCTGCGGCTGTTCATGCGGTTCTCGCTTCCTGCCGGGGATGGGGGCGGACGGCGCGCCGTCCGTCGAGGTTCGTGGATGAGGTCTGCGGGCGAAGGGGCCCGATGATGTCAACGCCTGCGGGGCCGGTTCTGTTCCCGCGGGCGGGAACCCGTCACGGCTCAGCGTTCGTGAGGCGTCCTGCCGGGCGTCGCGGGGCGGGTGCCGTCGAGCAGCTCCGAGAGCAGATCGACCCGATTGGTGATGATACCATCCACGCCCGTGACCAGCAGATCCCGCATGGTCACAGGGTCGTCGACGGTCCAGACGTGCACCTCGCAGCCGGCCCGGTGGGCGGCGGCGACGTTCGCCTCGGTGACGATCTGCACGCCCCGGTGGGAGAGCGGGACCTGCAGCGCGCCGTAGGGGGCCAGGAGCCGGGAGATCACCGCATTCGGCGCCTCCACCGCCCGGGCCGCGACGAACTGCCCGATCACCCCGCGGGACGGGCTGCGCACCGCGGTGATGCCGGTGGCGGCGTGGAGGGTGGCGAGGGTCTTGCGGACCACGTCGCCGTCGAACCCGGCGATGCACACCCGCTCGGCGGACCGGGTGCGGCTGATCGCCGCGACCGCGGGGCCGATCGCCGTGGGGGTCTTCACATCGATGTTCACGGGGACGTCCGGGAAGCTGCCCAGCACGTCCTCGAGCATCGCGAGCGGCTCGTCGCCGGCCAGACGCACCGCTCCGGCCTCCGCGGCGCTGAGGGCCTCGATCCGTCGCGGATCGCCGGCGATGCGCAGCAGGTCCTCGTCGTGGACCGCGAGGGCGAGGCCGTCCCGGGTGGCGCGGGTGTCCGTCTCGAGCATGTCGGCGCCGGCCCGCAGCGCGTCCTCGAAGGCGCGCAGGGTGTTCTCGGCCCCGTCCAGGGCCAGGCCGCGATGCGCGATGCGGCGGGGCCGCGGCCCGGGCAGGAACCGGGAGCGGGGCGCGCGGCGCCGGTCACTGCTCCTGCTGATCGATGAGAGCATCCTCTTCCTCCTCGTCCTGTCCACGGCGGCGGGTGTGCACCGCGCGCCGGGGACGATGATGTGTTCTGCGGTCGGTCCGCCGTGGTGCGGGGCGCCGCGCGCCCTCGCCCTCCCGCGGGCTCTCCGGCTCCTGACCGGTGCCCTCGGGGCTGTCGGTGCCGTCCGCGGTGCCTGCGTCGTCGGTGCCGGCGTCGACAGCGTCCTGCGCGCCTGGCGCATGTTCGTGTCGGGCGGCGTCGGCGCGGGCCTCCTGCTCCTCCGCGGCGAGGTCCTGGAGCTGGCGGCGGGTGCGGTAGACCAGCGCGCCGGGGAAGAACAGCGCGAAGACCCACCACTGGAACGCGTAGGACAGGTGCGGGCCGAGCGAGGTGTCCGGGGAGGACAGCGCGGCGGGACGGTCGGCGGCGGGTTCCTCCGCGGCCAGCTCGCCGAACGCTCCGGTGACGACCTCGGGGTCCTCGAGGCCCATCAGCCCGGCGGACTGGCCGGGGTTGACCGAATGGGTCTGCCCGGGCGGCGGCTCGCGGTCCAGCACCACCTCGGCGGGGCGCAGCCGCACGGTGGCCGTGAGCTCGCCCTCGGGGACGGGCGCGGGATCCGCGGGCTGGGAGGCGCTGCTGTCCGACGGCACCCAGCCGCGCACCACGAGCAGCGTCGTGCCCTCCTCGGTGCGGAAGGGCACCAGCTGCCAGAAGCCGACGGAGCCCTCGAGCTGCCGGTTGCGCACGTACAGCACGCAGCTCGGCTCGGTGCAGTAGCTGCCGCGGAGGGTCACGGGCGCCCACTCCCGGGAGGCGGGCAGCGGCGCCTCCACGTCGTCGATCACGTCGTCGAGGGCGACGGGGGAGGCGTCGTAGTTGGTGCGGATCACCTCGGCGGCGTCCCGGCGGTCCTCGTAGCGGCCGAACTGCCACATGCCGAGCACCACGCAGACCGCGGCGAGCACGAGGACGGCGACCAGGCCCAGGAGGGTGTCTCGGCTGAGCAGGATCCGGCGGCGGGCGGAGCGGCCCGTCATCCGTGAACGGGTGCGGTCGCACCGATCCCGGGAGCGGCCGGCAGCTGCACCGCGGCGCTGCTCAGGAGGCCCGGGAGGCCGTCGGCGGCGAGGTCCACGATCTGCACGAAGCCCACCACGGTGGCGGCGGCCAGGAGGATGCCGAGCGCGGTGACGGTGATCGTCACGCCCAGCCGGAGGCGCGGGCGATCGCGACGCGGCGGGGCGGGAGGGAAGCCGTAGTCCTCGTCCTGGAGGTGGTTGTCGGTCCACATCCCGGGGTGGAGGACGGCGACGGGGTACTGCTCGACGCGCCGACGAGGACGGGCGCCGCTGGCGGGGACGTCCTCGGAGTCCTGCAGGGGTGCCGGACCGCGGGAGGCGGCCCCGCCCGTCAGCCAGAGCCTCCACCCGGCCGGGACCGGCCCCCACTCTCGCGGGGGCCGGAAATCCGCCGGCGGCCTCCAGCCGTCATGCGGCGGCTCGGGCCAGTTCGGCGGCGGGTTGAAGCGCTGACTGGAGGTCACGCAGGGACGTCCCAGGAGTAGTCGTCGGAGAAGGTGGTGAAGTTCAGGGTCAGATCCTCGGCGCGACGAACGTCGAACAGCATCTTGAGCGTGTACTCGTCACCCTCGGAGAAATCGCTCGGGCCATCGGTGCCGGAGCCCTTCAGGCCGTAGGTCTCCGAGGACGCACCCACCTCGCCGCCGTACGGCGTGATGACGCTGAAGGTGCCGGGGCTGAAGTACTGCTCGCCCTCGGTGACGGTCATCTTGGCGGTGACCACGAGGTACTCATCCCCGTTCTCGGGCTCCTGGACGGTGCCGCCCCAGGAGCTCTCGAGGTCGCTCGCCGGCGCATACTCCATCTGCACGGCGATGGTGCCGGTGCCGTCGGTGCCGACGATGTCGATGGCGTCCTTCTCCGCCTCGGGATCGATGGTGGCCAGATCGGTCGGCATCGGGACCTCGTCGGTGGAGTCGGCGTCGGTCGGCTCCTCCTCGAGGGGCTCCTCCTCCGTGGCGGTGGCGTCGTCGGTGGCCTCCCCCTCGGTGGTCTGCTCCACGCTGGTGGTCTCGTCGCCGCCGGCCTGCTCGTCCCCGCTGCGGGTGAAGAGCCAGATGCCGCCGGCGGCGATCAGGATGAGCGCGAGCAGCAGCAGGAGCAGGCAGCCCACCCACCAGAAGCGCTGGATGACGCCCTTCTTCGGCGGTTCTCCCGCACCGGTGGAGGCCGTCCACGCCGCGCCGGAGTCGCCCGGGGCGGGGGAGCCCTGCCCATAGCCGGGCGCGGGGTAGTCGGAGGCCGATCCCTGGCCGTAGCCCGGAGCCGGGGAGCCCTGGCCATATCCGGGGGCGGGAGTGCCCTGGCCGTAGCCCTGGTCGGCGGGGGCCTGGCCGTAGCCCGGGGCGGGCGCCTGGCCGTAGCTCTGGTCGGCGGACGCCTGGCCATACGCCGGCGCCGCAGGAGCCTCGCCGTAGCCCTGCCCGTAGCCCTGGCTGTAGGCCTGGCCGGACGGCTCCTGACCGTTGCCCTGCGCGGCGGCCGCAGCGGCCGCCCCTCCTGCCGCGGCGCCGCCTGCAGAAGCCGCACCATAGGCCGGTGCATCATCCGCGGAACCCTGCGCGTCCTGGCCGTAGCCCTGCGCGGCATCGCCGGCGGGCTCGCTCGGCGCCTCCGGTGCGGCGGTCTCGTACGGGGTCTGCTGGGCGAGGCCCGCCGCGTAGTCCGGACCCTCGTACTCGGCGGTCTCCGGCGCCGCGCCGCGCGCACCCTCGGTGCTCTCCGCCTCAGCCCCGGACGCCGGCCCGGCACCGGCCGGGTCCTCGGCGCCCGCCGGCTGCGGAGCCGCGGTGCCATAGGGGTTCATCGCGCCGTACTGGCCGGTGCTGCTCTGCGCGGTCTCCGGCTGATCGGCGGGGGCATCCTGCCCGGCGGCGTCCTCGCGCTCGTCGGTGCGGGCGAGGTGGGTCGCGTCGTCCTCCGTTGCGGCGGGCTGCGCCTGCGGCTCCTCCGCGGCGGGCGCCGGTGCCTGCTCGTCGGTGGAGGCCACGTGTGTCGCGTCGTCCTCGGCGGAGGGCGGTGCCGCCGGTGCCGCGTCCTCCGCGATCCAGAAGTTCCAGCCCTCCGGGGCCGGCCCCCACGAGGGATCCGGCTGCCACCCCGGCGGTGGGGTCCAGTCGGCGTCGTCGATCGGCCAGTTCGGCGGAGGATTGAAGCGATAGGCCATCAGGCAGCACCTTCCGGGGCGATGTGGGTGGACGGGCTCCCCCTCGGATCCCGACACTCTCTCGCCCCGTATCGTAGAGCACGGGGAATCGCCGAGGCATCAGCCGTCGCCCCCTGACACCGTCCTTCCGGGCCGCCCACGGCCCTGCAGATCACTCATCCAGGAGTCCGCATGACCGACGTCATCACCGAGCCGCGCAGCGTCCTGATCACCGGGGGCAACCGGGGCATCGGCCGCTCGATCGCCGAGGAGTTCCTCCGTCGCGGGGACAAGGTCGCCGTGACCAGCAGGTCCGGCGAGGGAGGCCCCGACGGTGCGCTCACCGTCGCCGCCGATGTCACCGACGGCGACAGCCTCGACGCCGCGCTCAAGGCGGCGGAGGAGGCCCACGGCCCGATCGAGGTGCTCGTGGCCAACGCCGGCATCACCGACGACCAGCTGCTGCTGCGGATGGGGGACGAGTCCTTCGAGACGGTGATCGACACCAACCTCAGCGGCGCCTTCCGCACCGTGAAGCGGGTCATCAAGTCGATGATGCGCAAGAAGAAGGGCCGCATCGTGCTCATCAGCTCGGTGGTGGGCCTCTACGGCTCGCCGGGGCAGGTCAACTACGCCGCCTCGAAGTCCGGGCTGATCGGCATCGCCCGTGCGCTCACCCGCGAGCTCGGCTCCCGCGGCATCACCGCGAACGTGGTGGCGCCCGGCTACATCGACACCGAGATGACCCAGGCGCTGCCGGAGGATCTGCAGGACTCCTACCGCAAGGCGATCCCCGCCGGCCGCTTCGCCGATCCGACCGAGGTCGCCAAGGCGGTCGCGTTCCTCGCGAGCGACGACGCGGCGTACATCTCCGGTGCGGTGATCCCGGTCGACGGCGGCCTCGGCATGGGACACTGAGCCTCGACCTCCACCCTCGTGAACGTAAGGCGTGAACGCACCCCGATGTCATCCTCCGACCCCGACAGTCGTCTGCTGCTCCTCATGCGCCACGGCAAGGCGGAGAGCGGGTCCGGCCAGCTGGACCACGAACGCGCTCTGGCCGATCGGGGGGTGACCCAGGCGCAGCTGGTGGGGGAGTACCTCGACGCGCAGCACGTGCAGGTCTCCCGGGTGCTGGTCTCCGATGCCGTGCGCACCACGCAGACCTGGGAGGCGGTCGCCTCGCGGATGCCCGGCTTCGACGGAGAGGTCACCTTCCACGAGGAGATCTACGCCGGCGGGGCCGCCGAGCTCCTCACCCTGCTCCACGGGGTCGAGGCGCACGAAGCGGTGGTGATGGTGGTCGGCCACGAGCCGACGATCTCGAGCCTGACCTCCCTGCTGGCTGCGGAGGACTCCGAGGCGGCCGCGGCGGCCCAGGCCCGGATCGGCATGCCCACCGGCGGCATGGCCGTGCTCTCCGGCGCGCTGGAGGACTGGCGGGGCCTCGCGGAGGAATCGCTGACCCTGCACACGATCGTGCGTCCCTGAACGCCGACGGCCCGGGCGGTCCTCGCCCGGGCCGCTCTCTCAGGGTGCGGCGGCTGTTCTCAGCGTGAGGCCGCGGCCTCGAGGTGGGGCCACGCGGCCAGCAGCGACTCGCCGTCGATCTGCACGTCCGCGATCTCCCGCAGCGCGGGCTTGGCCCGG
The DNA here is from genome assembly GCA_000023405.1 of Brachybacterium faecium DSM 4810. NCBI lineage: Bacteria > Bacillati > Actinomycetota > Actinomycetes > Micrococcales > Dermabacteraceae > Brachybacterium > Brachybacterium faecium. The sequence goes on along the minus strand of CP001643.1, from coordinate 1,792,670 downwards.
AACGCGATCCCGGTGCCCGCCGCTTCGAGCATCTGCCGGTCGTTCGCGCCGTCCCCCATGGCGACGATCCGCTCCGTCGGCACCGCGTAGAGCTGGCCGAGCTCCTCGAGGGTGCGACGCTTCGCCTCGCCGTCGATGATCGGCCCGGAGACCCGCCCGGTGAAGCGGCCCTCCACGATCTCGAAGCGGTTCGCGCGCACATGGTCGATGCCCGCCTCGGCGGCGAGCTCGTCGATGACCTCGTGGAACCCGCCGGAGACCAGCGCCGTCACCCATCCGGCGGCCTTCGCGCGGCGCACCAGCTCGAGCGCCCCCGGGGTGGGCACCAGCACCTCCCGCACCTGCGCAAGCACCGTCTCGTCCAGGCCCTCGAGCAGCGCCACCCGGGCGCGCAGCGACTGGGAGAAATCCAGCTCGCCCCGCATCGCGGCGGTGGTGATCTCCTCGACCCGGTCCCGCACCCCGGCATGCTCGGCGACGAGCTCGATCACCTCCTGGGTGAGGAAGGTCGAGTCGACGTCGGAGACCAGCAGCCCGGTCGCGACGGCAGGGGCGTCGATCGCATCGGTCGCGGTCACGGGGTGATCACCGTGCCCTTGCCGAGAACGGTGATGCCCGACTCGGTGACCACCCAGCCGCGCGCCAGGTCCTTCTCGGCGTCGAGGCCGATCTGGGTGCGCGGCGGGACCACCACGCCCTTGTCGATGATCGCCCGGTGGATCTGGCAGTGCCGTCCCACGATCACGTCGTCCATCAGCACCGAGTCGGAGACCGTCGACCAGGAGTTCACCCGCACGCCGGGGGACAGCACGGAGCTGGAGACGGAGGCTCCCGAGACCACGACGCCGGGGGAGATCACGGAATCGACCGCGGAGCCGACGCGTCCCGGACCGGCGTGCACGAACTTCGCCGGCGGGGCGTTGCGATGGCCGGTGAAGGTGGGCCACTGGTCGTTGTACAGGTTGAAGACCGGGTGGATCGAGATCAGATCCATGTGGGCGTCGTAGAACGCGTCGAGCGTGCCGACGTCGCGCCAGTAGTCGCGGTCGCGGTCGGTGGAGCCGGGCACGTCGTTGCGGATGAAGTCGTACACCGCGGCGTCGTCCTGCTCGACGAAGGAGGGCACGATGTCCCCGCCCATGTCGTGCTTGGAGGAATCATCCTGCGCATCCCGGGTGACCGCCTCGACCAGGGCGTCGGCGGTGAAGATGTAGTTGCCCATCGAGGCGAGGACGGAGCCCGGGTCGTCCGCCAGGCCCTCCGTCTCCTTCGGCTTCTCGACGAAGGCCTTGATCGTGGTGGGGTCGGACGGCTCGGTCTCGATGACGCCGAACTGGTCGGACATCTCGATCGGCTGCCGGATCGCCGCGACGGTGCAGGACTTGCCCGACTCGATGTGCGCATCGAGCATCTGCGAGAAGTCCATGCGGTAGATGTTGTCCGCACCGACCACCACGACGTAGTCGGGCTTCTCGTCGGAGATGAGGTTCAGGGACTGCGCGATCGCATCGGCCGAGCCGCGGAACCAGTGCTTGCCCATGCGCTGCTGCGCCGGGACCGGGGCCACGTAGTTGCCCAGCAGCGAGCTCATCCGCCACGTCTGGGCGATGTGCTTGTCCAGCGAGTGCGACTTGTACTGGGTGAGGACCACCACCCGCAGATACCCCGAGTTGACGATGTTCGACAACGCGAAGTCGATGAGCCGGTAGATGCCGCCGAACGGCACCGCGGGCTTGGCTCGATCGAGGGTCAGCGGCATCAGCCGCTTCCCCTCACCACCGGCGAGGACTATGGCGAGGACCTTGTGGGACGACATGGTGCGAGGATAGTCCAGAAGTGGTCCCCATCACCCGCACTTCGTCCCTCGGACGCGGTCACCGCCCGAGAGACGGTGCGGGAGCCCGCTCTCGCCCACCAGAAGGAGCCTGACATGCGAGTCGATCTGCTCACCAAGGAGTACCCGCCGGAGATCTACGGAGGTGCCGGCGTCCATGCCGCCGAGCTGACGAAGGTGCTGCGCGAGCACATCGACGTGCGCGTGCGGGCCTTCGGCGCCGAGCGCGACGAGGAGGGCACCTTCTCCTACACCACGCCCGCGGAGCTCGACGGCGCCAACGCCTCGCTGTCCACGCTGGGCACGGACCTGCTGATCGCCGCGGACTGCGGCGGCGCGGACCTCATCCACTCCCACACCTGGTACGCGAACTTCGCCGGCCACATCGGCTCGCTGCTGCACGGCGCCCCGCACGTGCTCTCGGCCCACTCCCTCGAGCCGCTGCGGCCCTGGAAGGCCGAGCAGCTCGGCGGCGGCTACGCGGTCAGCTCCTTCGCGGAGCGCACCGCCTACGAGGGAGCGGCTGGCGTCATCGCGGTCTCCGCCGGGATGCGCGAGGACATCCTGCGCGCCTACCCCTCGGTCGATCCGGAGCGGGTGCATGTGGTCCACAACGGCATCGACATCGAGCAGTGGTCCCCGAACCCGGAGACGACCGTGCTCACCGAGCGGGGCATCGATCCTCAGGCGCCGACGATCGTGTTCGTCGGCAGGATCACGCGCCAGAAGGGGCTGCCGTACTTCCTGCGCGCGGTGCGCGAGCTGTCCGCGGACTACCAGGTGGTGCTGTGCGCGGGCGCTCCGGACACCCCCGAGATCGCGCAGGAGGTGAACGATCTGGTCGCCGAGCTGAGCCGGGAGCGCGGGAACGTGCACCTGATCACCGAGATGCTGCCGCGCCACGAGCTCACCCAGATCCTCACCCACGCCACGACCTTCGTGTGCCCGAGCATCTACGAGCCGCTGGGGATCGTGAACCTCGAGGCCATGGCGTGCGGCACCCCCGTGGTCGCCTCGGCCACGGGCGGCATCCCCGAGGTCGTGACCGAGGGGGAGACCGGCTACCTGGTGCCCCTCGAGCAGCTCTCCGACGGCACCGGCACCCCCGTGGATCCGGAGAAGTTCGTGGGCGATCTGCGTGATGCGCTGGTGCGGATGGTCTCGGATCCGGAGCGCGCCCGGGTGATGGGCGAGGCCTCGCGCCGCCGTGCGGCCGAGCACTTCGCCTGGACCTCGATCGCGGAGCGCACCCTGGAGGTGTACCGGACGGTGATCGCCCAGCACTCCTGACCGCGGCACGGCTCGGCCGGGCTCAGCCGGTCTCCGCGGCGACGATCCGCTCGACCGCCTCGACGAGGGCTGCGCGGGCCGCGTCGTGCAGCTCGTCGAGCAGTCCGCGCCGTGCGAGGGCCTCGGCCAGGTGCACGGTGTGGCCGTGCCCTTCGTCGATCTCCGCCCGGGTGAGCAGCAGCGTGCGGGAGGCGAGCACCAGCAGGTGCGCGGCGGAGCGCTCGAGGTGACGCGGCAGCGCGGTCGCGATCCAGGTGGGCGGGATGCGGGCGGACTCGACCGGCTCGTCCGGCACGAGGTCGAGCTCCACGCTCCCCTCGGCGGCGCGGCGCAGCGCGTGCAGCAGCTCCTCCCGCGCACCGCCGGAGCTCGCGGCGGGCGGGACGTGCGCCCCGATCGGGGCGGGCACCTTCCTCCAGGTCACTGCGCTGGCCGGTCGCCCCTCGTGCTCGACCGGGCTGATCACGGGCACGAGGGTGTGATCGGCGATCCCCGCCGCGGTGACCACGATCGCCTGCTCCGCCTCGAGCGCCGGGCCGATCGCGGCGGGAGGGCCGACGAGCCCTGCCAGGCGCCCTGGGACGGGCAGCACCAGCCGCAGCTGGGCGAGCGGCAGCCGGCGCAGCCCCGTCATCCAGCCGAACAGGTCCTCGCCCTCGCCGCTGGGCCCGGAGCGCCCCACGCCGAAGCTCATCTGGGCGGCGTCGTCGGGCCCGAGATCCCCGCGCAGGTAGGTGGCGGTCCACAGCATGAGCACCGCGGCGCGGGGGAGCGCGACGAGATCACGACCGGCGGCGGCCTCGCTCATGAGCCCTCCCCCTCGGCCGCGACGAACTCCGCCCGCCGGGCCTCGCGCTCCACGGACGCCAGCCGCACCCGCACCACCTCGCCCGCCGCCGCGTCCATCTCCACCCACGCGGTGACGGGCGGCTCGATCAGCTGCACCTCCACGCGGGTGGGGGAGCCGGACCCGTTCTCCGGCTCGCTCGCCTCCCTGCGTTCGATGACGGTGGCCTCGAAGATCTCGCCCTCCCAGGCCGCGAGCGCCGCGACCTCGACCAGCTCGAGCGCCGCGCGCTCGAGGCCGCCGGCCTGAGCGGCGGTGGCCTGCATCGCCTCGGGGATGACGCGGAGCGCCTCGAGCAGCGGCGGCCGAGGAGCCTCGCCGCGCACGTGCGCGTGGCAGACCAGCAGCACGAAACGGTCCACGAGCCGGCGCAGCGGTGCCGTGGCATGCGCGTACGGGGCGGCGATCGCGGCCTGCACCGGGTCCTCGGGCACCTCGGACGCGGTCGTGAACGCGGCGTAGGAGGCCCCCCGGAACAGGGAGGTCGCCTGGTTCAGCAGCGCCAGGTGCACCGGGTCGCGCCAGTCCAGCGAGCGCAGGTGCTCGCCGTAGCTCTGCTGCTCGGGCCAGGGATGGCCCAGCGCCTCGCTCTGGCGGCGGAAGCGGTCCACGGCCGTCTGCTCGGCGGGCGGCATGGTGCGCAGGATCCCGGCCCCGTGCTCGAGCATCAGCTGCGCCGCGGCCATCCCGGTCATCAGGGAGATCTGGGCGTTCGCGTCCTCGATCGGATGGGGATGGCGCCACTGCAGGCGCACGCCCCCGTTCTCGGCCACGACCTCCTGCTCGGGCACGTTGAGGCTCGCCCCGCCGCGCTGCGCCTCCAGCGCGATGCGCAGCGCCCCGATCTCCTGCAGCAGGCGCATCATCGGATGTCCCTCACCGCGATCCAGCTCCTCCTGCACCGCGTCGTAGGCGAGCTTCTGGACCGAACGCACCAGTGCGCGCTCGAGGTCGATGCCGCGCATCGCACCGTCCTGGTCGAGGTCCAGCACCCACACGAAGGCGGGTGTGGTCTGCTCCGGCAGCAGCGAGGCCACGGAGTCGGAGAGCATCTCGGGGTGCAGCGGGATCCTGCGGTCGGGCAGATAGAGGGTCTGTCCGCGTCGGCGGGCCTCGGCATCGAGCGGACCGTCGAGATCGACGAAGAAGGGGACGTCGGCGATCGCGTACAGCACCCGGTACCCGTCCTCGGTGCGCTCGAGGTGCATCGCCTGATCGAGATCCGTGGAATCCGCGGGGTCCAGGGTCACGAAGGGCACGGCGGTGCGGTCCGTGCGGTCGCTGCGCGGCCCGGAGGGGGCGGTGCGAGCGGCCGCCTCCTCGGCGGCGGCGAGGACCTCCGCGGGGAAGCGGAGCGGCACCTCCCCCTCGTGCTCCACCAGCAGCGCGTCGATGCCCTCCCGCAGCTCGTCGGCCGCGATCGAGCCGCGCGGCGCGTGCAGGGACAGGGGGCGGTGCGGCACGGGGACCTCCTGACAGCGGCGGCTCGGGCCCGGTCAGTCTATGGGCGGGGCCACGGCCGGGCGCACCGGATCGCGGCGCGCGAACCGATAGGCTCGGGGCCATGTCCGTCGCAGCTGCTCTGAACGATGTCACCGTCCGCCGCAGAGGATCCGCGATCCTCGATGGTGTCTCCCTCGAGGTGGGGGAGGGGGAGCGCTGGGCCGTCCTCGGGCCCAACGGCGCCGGGAAGTCGACCCTGGTGCGCCTCCTCGCCGCGCGCCTGCACCCCACGAGCGGGTCCGTGCAGATCCTCGGCGAGCAGCTCGGCAAGGTCGACATCTTCGAGCTGCGGCCCCTGATCGGTCTGGCCAGCCAGGAGCTCGCCGAGACCATCCCGGTGGAGGAATCCGCGGAGAACGTCGTGGTCACCGCCGGGTACGGCGTCGTGGGGCGCTGGCGTGAACAGTACGACGAGATCGACCTTGACCGTGCCCGCACCCTGCTGGCCGCCTTCGGCGTGCGGCACCTCGCAGAGCGCATGTTCGGCACCCTGTCCACCGGCGAGCGCAAGCGCGTGCTCGCCGCCCGGGCGCTCATGACCGACCCCGAGCTGCTGCTGCTCGACGAGCCCGCCGCCGGGCTGGACCTCGGCGGGCGGGAGTCGCTGGTGCGCACCCTGGGCCGTCTCGCGAAGGATCCGGCGACCCCGGTGACCGTGCTGGTCACCCACCACGTCGAGGAGATCCCGCCGGGGTACACGCACGTCGCGCTGCTGCGCGAGGGCGGCGTCGTCGCCGCCGGGCCGATCGCCGAGACGCTCACCTCCCAGAACCTCACCCGCACCTTCGGACTGCCGCTCATCGCCGAGCAGCGCGGGGAGCGGTTCACCGCGCGCTCGCTCTCGCTGAGCTGATCCGCTGGTGGAGACCCCGCAACGGCGGCAGATCACCGAGATCACCGATCTTGCCGATCCGGCGCTGGACGACTATCTGCGCATGACCGATGTGCGCCTGCGCTCCCGCGTCGAGGTGGAGCGCGGGCTGTTCATGGCCGAGAGCTTCGAGGTCATCTCCCGCGCGATGGACGCCGGGATGGCGCCGCGCTCCTTCCTCATGAGCGAGAAGTGGCTCGCGAAGTTCGCGCCGCTGTACGAGCAGTTCCCGGAGGTGCCGGTGTTCGTCGGCGCCGAGCCGCTGCTCGAGCAGCTCACCGGGTTCCATCTGCACCGCGGCGCGCTCGCGGCGATGCAGCGCCCGGTGCTGCCCGCGGTCGAGGAGCTGCTGGCCGCGACGGGCGGACGCTCACGCATCGCGGTGCTCGAGAACCTCGTCGACCATACGAACGTGGGCGCCTGCTTCCGCTCGGCCGCCGCGATGGGCGTCGACGCGGTGCTGGTCACCCCGCAGTGCGCGGACCCGCTGTACCGCCGCAGCATCCGCGTCTCGATGGGCACCGTCTTCCAGGTGCCGTGGACTCGGATCGAGAACTGGCCCGCGAGCGTCCACGACCTGCAGGAGGCGGGGTACGTGGTGGCCGGGCTGACGCTGGGGGAGGGTGCGATCACGCTCGACGACCTGGCGGCAGAGGACCACGAGAACCTCGCCCTGGTGCTCGGCAGCGAGGGCCACGGCCTCATGGGCTCGACCGATCGGGCCCTGGACCGGCGGGTGACGATCCCGATGCAGCACGGGGTCGATTCGCTCAACGTGGCGGCGGCCTCGGCGGTGGCGTTCTACGCGACGCGGTGAGGGCCGGTGCCCGGGCTGAGCGACAGGGGCGGTGACGATCAGGCGCCCCGCCGGGCCAGGAGGCTCACCGCGTTGGGCAGCCGCCCGTCCCAGGCGGCGGCGGGGTCCTCGCCGTCAGGCTGCCAGAACGGCTCGGGGTGCTCGGCCAGGTGCAGCAGCTCGAACCCTGCCCCGAGCACCGTCATCACCAGCTCCGCGAGCGTGCGCTGATGCTCGGTCGCCCCGCCGGCGGGGAAGGTGTCGTTGACGTGGGACGCGGCGAAGTAGCTGCGGTCCGCGCGCACCCGTGCCTCGTCGGCATCCCACGCCCACAGCGGCACCAGCGGATGCGCCTCGTAGACGAACAGATGCCCGCCCGGGCGCAGCAGCCGGTGCATCTCCTGCGCCCAGGCATCGAGATCCTCCAGCCAGATCAGCGCGCCCTTGCCGGTGTAGACGAGGTCCGCGCTCCCCGGGGCGAGGCCGGTGCGGGGCAGCTCGGCCACCTCGTAGCGGCAGGGCACGGCGAGCTCCTCGGCCCGGCGCTGCGCGGCACCCACCGCCGTCGAGCTGTAGTCGAGCCCCCGCACCGCACGCGCCCCGAGCCGCACCAGCGCATGGTCGTCGAGGCCGTGGCCGCTCTGCGGGTGCAGCACCTCGGCCCCGTCGAGCAGCGGGCCCAGCAGCTCCTCCTCGATCGGCAGCAGCCGGGCCGTGCGCGCCAGCTCCAGATGCTCGGCGTACTCCCGCACGTGCTTGCGCGAAGCGTCCTCCCAGGCCCGCCGGGTGCGCTCGTGGACGCTCATCGCCTCACAGCGCGATCTGGATCTTCACATCCGTCGGCCGGCCCTCGAGGAACCGCTCGAAGGCGCCCACCGAATCGTCGAAGGCGAAGGTCTCGCTGACGAAGCGGGAGAGGTCCACGGCATCGCTCGCGGCGAGGTCGATCGCCTTCTGGTACACGTTCGCGTAGCGGAACACCGTCTCGAGGGACACTCCGCGGCTCTGCGCGGTGGCGATGTCGAAGGGCACGGGATCCACCGGCATCCCCACCAGCACGATGCGGCCGCCGGGGGCGGGCAGCGACCAGAGGTCCTTGTACGCGGGGGCGGCGCCGGTGGCCTCGAAGACCACCTGCGGGCCCCAGCCGCCCGTCGCCTCGCGCACCCGCTGGCCGAGATCCTCCTTCGTCGCATCGACCGTGACGATGCCCTCGAGCCCGTCGAGCAGCGCGAGCTTCTGGGGGAGCACGTCGGAGATGTACACGGTGCTGGCACCGCCGGCGCGGGCGGCGAGCGCGGTCATGATGCCGATGGTGCCGGCGCCGACCACCGCGGCGACATCGCCGGGGGAGATCTCCGCCTTGGTCGCCGCGTACATCCCCACGGCGAACGGCTCGATCAGCGCGCCCTCGGCGAAGCTGAGGCTGTCCGGCAGCTTGTAGGTGTACGCGGCGGAGTGGAGCACCTCGTCGGCGAGACAGCCGTGCACGGGCGGGGTCGCCCAGAACTGCACGCCCGGATCCACGTTGTAGTTGCCCTCCTTGACGGCGCGGGAGGTCGGGTCCGGCACGCCGGGCTCCATCGCGACCCGATCCCCGGGGGCGAGGTAGGTGACGCCCTCGCCCACCTCGAGCACCGTCCCGGCACCCTCGTGCCCGAGGATCATCGGCGCCTCGACCACAAAGGGGCCGATCTTGCCGTCGGTCCAGTAGTGCACGTCCGAGGCGCAGATGCCGACGGTGTGCATCGCGATCCGCACCTCGCCCGGTCCGGGCGAGCCGACGGGCTCGACCTCCTCGATGGACATGCGGTTCTTCTCGTGCAGCATCAGCGCGCGCATCGGATCTCCTTCGACGGGTCGGGGCGACCGTGGTGGGGTCGTCCTGGAAACTCTGTCACACCTCCGCGCCCGCGATGATGAACGCTCATGAGCTGGTGCACGAGCAGAAGATGCACCAGCCGTGGGGTGCGACCGTTCGACCGGTCGAGAGGGGCCTTGTGGGCATCGGTGGGGAGGTGGACGATCGAGGTCGACGCACGATGATCGAGCCGGGAGGCGTGATGCGACTCTTCGATCCCCGCAACCGCCGGATCACGGCGGCGCAGGCCCGCCGCTACGCCCTGTTTGAGATCCTGCATACGATCGCCGACTTCCTCGCCGCGTTCCTGTTCATCGCCGGGAGCGTCATGTTCTTCTTCGAGCAGACGAAGATTCCCGGCACGGTCTGCTTCCTGCTGGGCTCCTTCTTCTTCGCCGCGAAGCCGAGCATCCGGCTCGTGCGGGAGATCTGGCTGGCACGGCTGGACGGCATCGACCGCCTGGCCGAGAGAGCCCCGGAGGGTCCCCCGAGAATCGACGGCTGAGCAGCGATCAGCCGGCGCGGAGGCTCACGGCTCTGATCACCCCGGCGAGCAGCATCGTGGCGCCGGCGAGCGCCCACCACCCCCATCCGCTGCTGGTGGCGATCGCGGCGCCGAGCACCACGGGAGCGGCGGAGGCCATCGTCCCGCTGCTCACGCCGTAGAACGCCCCGTACTGACCCTGCTGCTCCTCGGGGGCGAGCCGGAACAGCAGCTCCATCGTCCCCGCGGCGTAGAGCACCTCCCCGGCGGTGTGCACCAGGAGGAGTCCGAGCAGCGCGGTGACCAGCAACAGCGTCGAGGTCGTCCAGCCGGAGACGAAGAACAGGTACGACACGGCGATGCCGGCGGCCCCGAGCAGCAGCCTGCTGCTCGCTGTGCGGATGCTCGCGATGCCGGCGCTGGCCGGCACCTGCAGGGCGGCGCCGAGCAGGGCGTTGAGCGCGACCAGCAGGCCGACGATCCAGGTGAGCTCCGGATGGTGCAGGACGGTCCACAGCGGGAGCGCGAACGGCAGGGCGTGCAGATGGATGCTGATCGCCCCGTTGGCGAGGCTGAACAGGGCGAAGCGGCGATCGGGGAGCACCGGCAGCGGGCGCCGCGGCGCGCCTGGAGCCGCTCGAGGCACGGCGATGCGCGACAGCAGAGAGGCTGCGATCACGAAGGTCGCCGCGTTGGTGAGGATCGCGATCCGGAAGGCGGCCAGCCCGCCGTCGGCCAGGATGATCCCCGCCAGCAGCGCCCCGGCGGAGATGCCGAGGGTCAGCAGCGAGCGCAGCGAGGCGCGGGAGAGAGCGGGGCTCTGCCCGGCCAGGCGCCGGATCAGAGCCGTGTTCGAGGACATGCACAGCCCCTGCCCGAGGCTGAGCAGGCACAGCACCACCGCGAAGCTCGACCTTCCCTCGACCGCGAGCAGCGCGGCCGAGGCCAGGGCGGAGAGCAGCAGGCCGGCGAGGAGCATGGGCTTCGGGCTCACCGAGTCCGAGACGCGACCGCTGAGGAGATCACCGCTGATCGCGAGCAGAGTCGCGCCCAGCAGCGTCGCGGAGACGAAGCCGACGGAGAAGCCGAGGTGCTGGGTGTAGAACAGGATGCTGATCGTGGCGAACAGCCCGTTGCCGAGGGCGTTGATCGCGGTGAGGAGCGCGAGCGCACGCATCGCGGGGGACCCCGTCAGCGTCGCCGCTGCGGAGGCGTACGGCGCGGTGAGCATCGCGACCACGGAACGGTCCCTGCGGTCTCGAGAATCGTCCATGCGATGACAGTAATGCGCTGCGCCCGATAATCGCAGAGCATTTCGCTCTCGTGTTTTCCGGACGCCTGTGTTACCGTCCCGGATTTCCCACCGGCAGGGAAACGCGTTCTGAACTGCGCGAGAATTAGCTCCTCATGTCACGGTCGGAAACGGGCTTTCTCCATGGGGTCCGAGGCTGCCGCACCGTCCAGGGAGGGCCGTCGCGCGTCCGATCCGATCTGCCGGCATCGACGCCGGCGCGAGGGGTCGCTATGGACGGGGAGCGCCGGCATGGGCTGGAGGGATCGGCGAGGGCGGGAAGCGGCGAGGCACCTCTCCTCCACAGTGACCACGCGTCCACAGAACCGGTCGGGGACGTCGAACTCCTCCTGAGGGTCAATACAGTGGAGACACGGCATCTGTTCATCCCGGCATTTATCCGCACCGGCGGGAACTCCACCCTTCACCCCGTGCAGAGGTGTCGAAGAAGAATTCTCGAGGAGGTGTGCGATGGGGGAGTTCCGCGACCGCGAGGACAATTTCTCCGACAAGGCCGGGACACCGTCCGCTCCTGTCCCGCCTGCCCCCTCCGCGCCGGCCGACCCCACCCCGGCCTCGCCCACGCTCCCGACGCACCTGCACCAGGTCCACGCCGCCTCGCTCGAGGAGAGCCGGCGCCTCGCCGCCCGCCTCACAGCCCTCGCCCCGTCGTTCCACGACCCCGAAGAGGAGGACTGCGACGAGGGCGAGGCGGAGGCAGAGCTGCTCAGCGTGGCCCTCGCCCAGCGCCTCGACGCCGCCGCACGTGCCGTCCAGGCCGCTCAACGCCGCGCTTTCGAGGCCGGGGAGGCGCCGCCGCTGGATCCGCGGGGCACGGTCGCCGAGACCGGTCTGCCCGCCTCGCTCGCCACCCTCCAGTACGACCTGCTCGGCGGTGCGGCCCTCGGCACCGACGGGATCCGGGTGCCGGCGCCCCGCTTCCGACTCAACGTCACCGTGCCCGTGCTGAGCCTGCTCGGCGGCTCCCAGGAGCCCGGCATGCTCGAGGGCACGATCCCGATCCCCGTCACCATGGCGCGCGAGCTCGCCGGGCAGAGCCGGACCTGGTACCGGGTGCTCACCGATCCGTGCAGCGGCGTCTTCCTGCCGCTGCCCGCGGAGCGCTACGCCCCGAGCCGCGCCATGCTCGAGCATCTGCGGCTGCGCAACTCCAGCTGCGCGGTCCCCGGCTGCGCCCGCCCCGTCTCCTGGGCCTCCGAGGCCGACCACATCGAGGAGTACGACCATGAACATCCCGAGCGCGGTGGCCTCACCGAGATCGAGAACCTCCACCTGCTGTGCTGGCAGCACCACCTGCTGAAGACCCTCGGCCTGCTCGACCCGACCCGCCTGCCGTGCACCCCGGGCCTGCCGGGGCGGACCGCCTGGGCGATCGAGGACCGGCTGCACGTGATCGTCCGCGACAACGAGGACCTCGCGACCCCGCCCACGGTCCGCGCCCTCATGGACTCCTGGACCCGCCACCAGGCGCAGCTCGAAGCGCGGCGGCGCGCTCTCGAACGCAGGAAGAACCCTCCGCCCCCACCGTTCTGACCTCGCCGAGAAGCGTGCCCCACGCCTCGGAGAACTCCGCCCCTTGCCCTCGGTCGGCGGTGAGGACCTCATCGCCGCGCAGGGAGGGCTCCATCTGTCACACCCCTCCCGAATGCTCGCATGCATGTTCGAAGTCATGGCCTGGGCGGCTTGAGGGCCGCCCCTGTGGAGCGTATTGTTCGAACCCCTGTTCGAACACGTGTGGGGGAGGAACAGCGGGATCGGGAGGAGGACACACGATGAGCACAGCCGTGCGGGCGGCAGAGCCGACGGAGGATCTCGAGCAGCGCCTGTCCCGGGCGCGTGCCGCCCTGGGCGCGGCCGAGCGCTCCGCCGCACGCTGGGGCGGCCGGATCGATCGCACCGCCCTGCGAGGCGAGAATCTCGAGCAGGGATCCGCCGACGACGGCCTCGGCACCCGCCTGTCGGTGCCGGCCCCGCTGTCGACGCTGTTCCCGCGCGGCAGTCTGCGGGCTGGCAGCTCCGTGGCCCTCGAGGGCACGGCGACCACGTCCCTGCTGCTGTCCCTCGCGGTCGCCGCGGCGGGGGAGGACTCCTGGTGCGCGATCGCCGGGATGCCGGACCTCGGCCTGCGCTCCGCCCTGGACGCGGGCCTGGACCCCTGCCGCCTCGCCCTCGCCCCGGCCGAGGGGGAGCAGCGCCCCCAGGTGCTCTCCGCCCTGGCCGATGGGGTGGGCGTGCTCGTGCTCGGCCCCGATCTGGAGCTCGCCCCGGCGCTCTGGCGCAGCCTGCTGGGCCGGGCCCGCACCGCGGACACGCTGGTCCTCGCGGCCGCCCCGCCCGGCCGCGCCGATCTCACCCTGCGCGCCGCGCCCCAGGGCTGGACCGGTCTCGGGCAGGGCTCGGGGCGGCTGCGGCGGCGCCGCCTCGAGGTCACCGCCGAGGGGCGGGGCATCGCCGGGCACCGCACGGCCCAGGTGCTGCTGCCACAGGTGGGCGGGATGATCGCGGAGGCTCCGCAGGTCCGCGAGCCGGCGCGGCTGCTGCGACCGGTGCGGAGGGCGAGCTGATGAGCGCACCCGTCACCGACGCCGCCGCCACTCCCGCGGGTGCCGCCACCCCCGCCGCCCGCGCCGGCTCCGCGGCGACCCGCACCGTCGCCGTCACCGTCCCGGACTGGCCGCTGCTGGCGGCGCTGGACCGCCATCAGCGCCGTCGCGAGGCCGCCTCCGGCGCGGATGCCCCGCCCACGCTCGATCTCGCCGTCGACCCCGTGCTCCTGCTCGACCAGCACCGCGTCACCCACGCCGGGGCCGCGGCCCGCGAGGCCGGCGCGGTCCCCGGGATGAAGCGCCGTGCCGCCCGCGCCGCCTGCCCGGACGTCCTGGTGCTCGAGGCCGATCACGAGCACGACTCCGCCCTGTTCGAGCTGGTCGCCGCCGCGGTGGACACGATCGCCGCCGGGGTGGACGTGCTGCGCCCCGGGGTGCTGCTGATGTCGGCCCGCGGCCCTGCCCGCCACCAGGGCGGGGAGGAGGCCCTCGCCGAGCGGATCCTCGACGCGGTCGCCGAGCTCACCGGCTGGGACTGCGCCGTCGGGATCGCCGACGGACCCTTCGCCGCGCTGCTCGCCTCCCCGCCGGGACGGATCGTGCGCGAAGGGCGCAGCGCCGAGTACCTCGCCCCGCACCCGATCGCGGCCCTGCGCCACGCCCCCGTCGGCCCCGGCTGGGGGCACCGCGGCCAGCCCTCGGCCACCCGACCGGAGCGCCGGCTGGACCTCGCCGAGACCGTCGACCTGCTGCAGCGGCTGGGCATCACCACCCTCGGGGACCTCGCCGCGCTGCCGTCGGCCGCGGTCGCGGACCGCTTCGGCCCGGACGTCGCGACCCTGCATCTGCTGGCCCGCGGCCAGGAGCCCGCCCCTCCTGCGGCGCACCACCCCACCCAGCCGCTCTTCGCGGAGACCACGCTGGAGACCCCGCTGGTGCGCACCGACCAGGCGGCCTTCATCGCCCGCCCGCTGGCCGAGCAGCTGCACACGATGCTCCTCGAGCGCGGGCTGGTGTGCACGCGTCTGCGGATCGTGGCCCGCACCGAGAGCGGCGAGGAGATGGAGCGCACCTGGCGGCACGACGGCGCGCTGAGCGTCGCCGACGTGGTGGACCGCATCCGCTGGCAGTGCGACGGCTGGATCACCCGGGCCCGGCTCGGCGGTCCCGCGACCGGGGCGATCACCCGGATCGGGCTGCATCCGCAGCAGCTGGCCCCGGCGGGGGAGAGCGCCCCGGCGCTGTGGGGCAGCGCGGGGGAGGCCGCGCAGCGCGCCTCCCGAGCCTTCGCCCGCGCGCAGGGACTGGCGGGGGAGGAGGCGGTGCAGGTCCCCGCCCGGGCCGGCGGGCGGCTGCTGGCCGAGGAGATGACCCAGGTGCCCTGGCGCAGCGAGAAGCCCGAACCCCGCCGGGGGCCGTGGCCCGGCGCCCTGCCGCGCCCGGTGCCCGCCACCGTGTTCCGCCAGCGCCCGCCGGTGCGGCTCGAGGACGCCGCGGGCGATCCCGTCGTGGTCACCGCCCGCGGCCTGCTCAGCGCCCCTCCGGCCCGGCTGCTGGTCCCCGCACCGGGGCTCCCTGCCCTGCAGCGGGCCGGGCTGCACGCCGGCTCCGGCTACCCCGTGCTCGCCCACGGCGCCCCCACCGTCCTGGACGAGCGCTGGTGGGCCCCTGACGGCACCCGTGCCGCCCGCCTGCAGCTGGTGGTGCGCTCCGCGGAGGCCGAGGAGGCCGCCGTGCTGGCGCTGTCGCGGACAGGGCAGTGGGCGCTGGAGGGGCTCTATGACTGACGGCGACACCGCTCGGGACGGTGCCTGACATGGCCCGCTGGTTCCTGGGCCCGCCCTCGTGGAAGGACCTCGAGGCGATCCTCTCGGATCGTCCCGCCGAGCTGGCCCCGCCACCGGTCGTCGTCGAGCACACCGGGCAGCATGCCGAGGAGACCTACCGGCCCGGCCGCGCCGTCGACTACGCCGAGCTGCACGCCCATTCCCACTTCAGCTTCCTCGACGGCGCCTCGAGCCCCGAGGACATGGCCGGGCAGGCCGCCCGGCTGGGGCTGGGAGCGATCGCCCTGGTGGATCACGACGGGCTGCCCGGCGCGGTCCGCTTCGCGACCGCCGCGGCGGAGGCGGGCATCGCCACCGTGTTCGGGGCGGAGCTGAGCCTGGGGCTCGAGCCCGGGGCGGTGACCGCCAGCAGCACCCCGGTCGTCTCCGCGCCCCGCACCGGGGTCCCGGATCCGGACGGCGAGCACCTGCTGGTGCTGGTGCGCGACACCGCCGGCTACCGGCAGCTCTCCGCCGCGATCGCCCGCGCCCACCTCGACAGCAGGCAGAAGGGGGTGCCGCGCTACCGGCTCGCCGAGCTCTCGCGCCTCGCCCGCGAAGGGCACTGGCTGATCCTCACCGGCTGTCGCAAGGGAGCGGTGACCCGTGCCGCGGCCGAGCACCTCGAGGCCGGGGACCTCGACGCGGCAGCTCACGCCGCCGCAGCGGCGATCACCCGCCTGGTGGAGCTGTTCGGTCCCGGGAACGTGGCCGTCGAGCTGATGGTCGGCGGCGGGGGAGAGGCGGATGAGCTGCATGACGCGCTCGCCCAGGGTGCCCGCCTTGTGCGCGAGAGCCACGGCCTGGACGAGATCTCCCTGCCGCTGGTGGCCAGCACCAACGCCCACTACGCCCGCCCGTCGGACCGGCGCCTCGCCGACACCCATGCCGCGCTGCGTGCCGGGGTGCCGCTGGCCGAGGCCGATCCGTACCTCTCCTCCCGCCCCGCGCACCTGCGCAGCGGGGAGGAGATGGCGCAGCTGCTGCCCCGTTACCCGGGGGCGATCGCGCAGGCCGCGAGGCTCGGCCGCGACTGCGCCCTGGACCTGCGCCTGCTCGCCCCGGATCTGCCGCCCTTCCCGGTCCCGGCCGGGCACGACGAGGCCAGCTGGCTGGTGGAGCTGGTGGAGATCGAGGGCCGGGAGCGCTACGGGCCCCGGCCCACACCGGAGCGGCCCGAGCAGGTGCCGGGGGCGTGGGCGCAGATCGACCATGAGCTGAAGGTCATCACCGATCTCCGCTTCCCCGGCTACTTCCTGATCGTCCACGAGATCGTCGACTTCTGCGCCGGGGAGGGGATCCTCGCGCAGGGCCGGGGCTCGGCCGCGAACAGCGCCGTCTGCTACGCGCTGGGCATCACCGCGGTCGAGCCCGTCGGCCACCAGCTGCTGTTCGAGCGCTTCCTGGCCCCGGAGCGGGACGGGCCGCCGGACATCGACATCGACATCGCCTCCGACCGGCGCGAGGAGGTGATCCAGCACGTCTACGAGCGCTACGGGCGGGAGAACGCCGCGCAGGTCGCCAACGTCATCACCTACCGGGCGAAGCTCGCGGTGCGCGATGCCGCGCGGGCGCTCGGCTACGACACCGGCGCGCAGGACGCCTTCGCCAAACGGGTCGAGCGCTCCTTCAGCGCGCTGCGGGAGGCGGACGTGCCGGGCGACGTGGTCGAGCTCGCCCACCGGCTGCGCGACGCGCCCCGCCATCTGGGCATCCACTCCGGCGGGATGGTGCTGTGCGACCGTCCCGTGATCGAGGTGTGCCCGGTGCAGTGGGCCGCGATGGCGGACCGCTCCGTGCTGCAATGGGACAAGGACGACTGCGCCGAGGCGGGTCTGGTCAAGTTCGACCTGCTGGGGCTGGGGATGCTCACGGCGCTCGACCACGCGCTGCGGATCATCGCCGAGCACCACGGCCAGCACTTCGAGCTGCACACCCTGCCGCAGGAGGACCCCGCCGTCTACGACATGCTGTGCGCCGGGGACAGCGTGGGCGTGTTCCAGGTGGAGTCCCGCGCCCAGATCTCCACCCTGCCGCGCCTGCGGCCGCGCGAGTTCTACGACCTGGTGGTGGAGGTGGCGCTGATCCGTCCCGGCCCCATCCAGGGCGGCTCCGTGCACCCCTACATCCGGCGCCGGAACAAGGAAGAGCCGGTCACCTTCCTGCACCCGCGGCTGGAGAAGTCGCTCGGACGCACCCTGGGCATTCCGCTGTTCCAGGAACAGCTGATGCAGATGGTGGTCGACGTCGCCGATTTCACCCCCGCCCAGGCCGATCAGCTGCGCCGCGCGATGGGCTCCAAACGCTCCACCCAGAAGATGCTCGAGCTCTCCGACGCCCTCTTCGCGGGGATGGCGGAGCACGGCATCGTGGGGGAGGACGCCGAGGCCGTCCACCGCAAGCTGCTGGCCTTCGCCAACTACGGCTTCCCCGAGTCCCACGCCTACTCCTTCGCGTACCTGGTGTACGCGAGCTCGTACCTGAAGTGCCACTACCCGGCGGCGTTCACCGCGGGGCTGCTGCGCTCCCAGCCGATGGGCTTCTACTCCCCGCAGTCGCTGGTCGCCGACGCCCGCCGGCACGGCGTGCTCACCCGCGGGCCGGACGTGCTCGCCAGCCGTGCCCGCACCGACCTGGAGACCGATGCCGAGCATCGCGGATACCGGATCGACCCGCCGGGGGAGCAGATCCAGGGCGAAGCTGCGGCACAGGGCCCGGCGATCCGGCTGGGCCTGGACCAGGTGCGCGGGATCAGCACCGAGACCGCGGAGGAGATCGTGGCGGAGCGGGGACGCGGCGGACAGTTCACCTCCGTCCCGGACCTCGCCCGCCGGGTGCGGCTGACCGCCCGTCAGCTGGAGGCGCTGGCCACCGCCGGGGCGCTGGACGCGCTGGCGAGCTCCCGCCGGCAGGCGCTGTGGGCCGCGGGCGCCGCCGCCCAGGAATCCCCGGAGACCCTGCCGCACCTCGCGGTGGGGGCGCAGGCGCCGATGCTGCCGGGCATGAGCGACGCCGAGATCGCCACCGCGGACGCCTGGGCCACCGGCATCACCCTGGACGAGCACCCGATGGCGCTCGTGCGCCAGGAGCTCACGGCCGACGGGGTGCTCGCGATCGCCGCCACCCGGGAGGCGGAGGATTCGCGCCGGATCCGGGTGGCCGGGGTGATCACCCACCGGCAGCGCCCGGCGACCGCCGGGAACGTCACCTTCCTCAGCCTCGAGGACGAGACGGGGATCCTCAACGTGGTCTGCTCCCAGGGGTTCTGGGTGCGGCATCGGGCCCTGCTGCGCACCGCCCGGGCGATCGTGCTGCGCGGGATCGTGGAGAACCGCACCGGCGCGGTGAACCTGGTCGCCGACGACGTCGCGTCCCTGGACCTGGCCGCGGCCGGCCGGTCCAGGGACTTCCGCTGACTCAGGCCAGCGCCGGCAGCGCCCGCGCGCCCACGTGCTCGGAGCGGTCCGCCAGGCGCGCCCGGCGGGAGGCCGCCAGGGTCAGCAGCAGCGAGACCGCGCCCCAGGCGAGGATCGCCAGCAGGGTGCTGGAGGTGCTCACCAGGGTGCCGCCGAGCGCGGCGTGCACGAGGCCCTGGGTGACGATCGACAGCGGCATCAGCGCGCTGACCGACTGGAGCAGCGCGGGCGCGGTCTCCACCGGCACGATCCCCACGAGCGTCACCACCTGGAGCACCATCAGCACGATCGAGGCGATGCGGCCGATCCGCGCGCCGAGCACCGTCAGCAGCCCCTGGTGCAGCGCGGCGAACATGACCGCCCCGGCGAAGGCGACCACCCCCACGGTCAGCGGGGAGACCGGCGAGATGCCGATGCCGGTGAGCACCGCGAGCGCCGCCACCGTCTGCACCACCGCGATCAGCAGCGCCGGTGTCAGGGACCGCAGCACCACCTGCCACATCGGCAGCGCCCGGTCCAGCAGCGGGCGGGACAGCGCCGGCAGCAGCAGGAAGGTGCCGAAGGCGCCCAGCCACAGCGCGAGCGCGGTGACGAACGGGAACGTCGCGGTGTCCGCACCGTTGGCCTCGTTCTGCCGCTCGGCGGAGGTGCCGACGGGGGAGGCGGCCATCTCACCCATCCGGGTGCGCTCCGTCTCGGAGTACGAGGGCACGTCATCGGCGCCCTCGCGCAGGCCGTCGGCCAGCTCGTCGCTGCCCTCGGCCAGCTCCCCGGTACCGTCGGCCAGCTCGTCGGCGCCGTCGGCGAGCTCGCCGGTGCCCTCGGCGAGCTGCTCGGAGCCGTCCGCGAGCTGATCGGCGCTGGTGCCCAGGGTGTTCGCGCCCTCGGCCAGCTCCCCGGTGCCGTCGGCGAGCTCCCCGGCGCCGTCGGCGCTCGCGCGGGTGCCCTCGGCCAGCTGCTCGGAGCCGTCCGCGAGCTGATCGACGCCGTCGGCGTACTCCGCGAGGCCGTCGCGCAGCCCGGTCACGCCGGTGACCAGCTCGTCCGCGCCCTCCGCGCTCGCGTCGGCGCCCTCGGCCAGCTGCTCGGCGGAGGCGGTCAGGCCCGGGTTGCCCGCGGTGCCGTCCCCGCTGAAGGCGGTCTCGATGCCCTCGGCGTAGGTGACCATGCCCTGGGCTCCCTGGAGGAGGCCCGGCTGCTGCTCGGTGCCGTTGATCCCGTCGGCGACCTGCTGGACGCCGTCCGCGGCGGCGGTCGCGCCCTCGCCCAGGCCCTGGGCGGTGGTGCTCAGCCCCGGGTTCTGGGCGGTGCCGTCGCCGTCGACGGCTTCGGACACCCCGGATGCAGAAGCAGCGAGCCTCGAGGCTCGCAGGCAGTCGTCCCCGGCCGGGTCCTCTGCGCAGAGTGACTCTTGGAGAGCCTCGGCATCGGAGATCATCCCGGGGTTCTCAGTCGAGCCGTCGCCGTTCACCGCGACGTCGATCCCCTCGGCATACGCGACGACTCCTTCCGCGCCCTGGGCGAGGCCGGGCTCCTGCTCGGTGCCGCGGAGGCCGTCGGCCGCCTGCTGCGCGCCCTGGCCCAGCTCCTCGGTGCCCGCGGCGAGCTCGCGTGCGGTGGGGGCGAGGCCCGGATTCTCGGCGGTGCCGTCCCCGGAGACCGCGGTGCCCGCCTCGGTGACGCCGTCGGAGAACTGGCGGATCCCGCCGGCCAGCTCCTCGGCGCCCGCGGCGAGCCCGGGGTTCTCGGCGGTGCCGTCCCCCTCGACGCCGGAGGCGAGCTGCTCGGCGCCGTCGAGCAGCCCCGGCTGCCCCTCGGCCCCGCGCATGCCCTGCTGCAGCTCGCCGACCCCGTCGGAGAGGTCTTCGGCGCCGGTGGCCAGGTCGCCGAGGCCGTCGGCGAGGGCGCGGGTGCCGTCGGCCGCCTGCCAGGTGCCGTCGGCGAAGGTCCACACGCCGCCGGAGAACTGGCGCGCCCCCTCGGCCGCCTCGGTGGTGCCGTCGGCGAGCTCGCGGGTCCCGCCGGAGAGCTCGTCGGCGCCCTCCCCGAGCTCGGAGGTGCCGTCGGCGAGGTCGCGGGCACCGTCGGCGGCGTCGGAGAACCCGTCGCCGAGCTCGTTGAAGCCCAGGTACAGCCCATCGAGGTACTGCTCCGCCATTTGCCCGCCCATGGTGGAGGCGGAGGCATCGGCGACCGCGGTGCCCACCAGGGCGTTGATCTGGCCGCTCGCATCGTTGGTGGTGACCTCGAGGATGGCCTGGGTCGCCTCGGGGGTGCCGATCGTGGCGAGGTCCTTCGAGAAATCCGCGGGGATGACCACGACCGCCGAGTAGCTGCCGTCCTTCAGACCCTGCTCGGCGTCCTCCTCGTCGGTCAGGCGCCAGTCGAAGCCGGTGGTCTCCGGGGTCTCCTGGCCGTCGATAGTGCCGGGCTGGGTGAGGGCGCCGGCGAGCAGGCGGCCGAAGGGCACGGTCTCCACCTCGCCGTCGGCGTCCTCGACCTCCGCGCCCTCGTCGAGGTTCACGACGGCGGCGGGCACGGCGTCGAGGCGGTCCACGCGGCCGCTCAGCGCCCACATGCCCAGGCCCACCACCAGCAGGGGCAGCACCAGGACGACGATCAGCGTGCGGGGGTGCGCGAGGCGGGTCATGCGCGGGCTCCTTCGAGAGCGGGGGCGGTGGAGCGCTGGACGGACAGGGCGAGCAGGCGCCGCGGGTCGCGCAGCGTGCTCGCGAGGTGGCGTTCGGCGTCGATGGGCACGGCGGAGCGGGAGCCGACCACGAGCGTGGCCCCCTTCGCCAGCAGCGCGTCGAGGCGTTCGACGAGCATGTCGTCGCCGGTGGCGGCGTGGGCGAGATCCTCGATCTGCTCGATGACGATCACCGAGGTGCCCAGGCCGTGGCCGCCGATCTCCGCCAGGCGGCGGGAGACCCGCGCACCGGTGCCGATCCAATGGGACCGGGCCTGGATCGCGCCGAGATCATCCGGCGCGAGGCGGTCGTGGACGGCCAGGACGCCCGAGCGCGGGGTGAGCCTGCCGGCGCACAGCGCGAGGAACGTCTCCCGGGCGGCGTCGTCCGGGGCGCGCACCACGAGGAGGGTGCCGGGGACCACGGAGCCGGTGAGGGGGCCGAGCGTGCCGGGCTCGCCGAGCAGCGGGGCGACGGTCTCCTCCAGGCGGAGGGAGTGCCGGCCGTGCGCCTCGGTCCAGCGGCGGTGCTCGAGCACCGCGGCCAGACCCTCGCCCTCGACGTCCACGGTGGGCAGGGCGCGGCTCAGCCAGCCGGGCAGCCACCAGGCATGGCGTCCCAGCAGGGCGAGCACGGCGGGCACGAAGGTCATCCGCACCACGAACGCGTCGACCAGCACGCCCACGGCGAGCGCGACCGCGATCGGCTGCAGCATGAACCAGCCGGAGGTGACGAAGCCGGCGAACACCGCGACCATGATCAGCGCCGCGGCGGTGACCACCGGCGCGTTGGCGGTGAAGCCGCGCTCGATCGCGCCGCGGGCGTCGCCGGTGTGGACGAACTCCTCGCGCATCCGGGAGACGAGGAACACCTCGTAGTCCATGGCCAGGCCGAACAGCACGCCCATCACCATGATCGGCATGAAGGAGACGACCGGGCCGTTGACGTCCACGAACAGCGGGCCGTTGAACCAGCCGTACTCGAACACCATCGAGGTGGCGCCGAAGGCGGCGAGGACGGAGAAGAGGTAGCCCACCGACGCCTTCAGCGGCACCCACACGGAGCGGAACACCAGCGCGAGCAGGATGAGGGACAGGCCGACGACGAACAGCGCGAAGGGCAGCAGCGCGTCGGAGAGCTTGTCCGTGACGTCGATGCCGACGGCGGTGGAGCCGGTGACCGTGACGTCGGAGATCGACAGGTCCTCCTCCCAGCTCTCCGCGCTCCCGCGCAGCGCGAGGACGAGATCCTTGGTGCTCTGCTCCGTCGGCCCGCCCTCGGGGATCACCGCCACCACGGCCATGTCCGCGCCCTGGTTCGGGGTGGCGAGCTGGACCTCCTTGACGTGGTCGAGGGAGGCGATGTCGCTCTCGAGCTCGTCGACCACGCCCAGCGGATCGGTGGAGTTGATGATGTCAGCGGTGACCAGCAGGGGGCCGTTGTAGCCGGGGCCGAACTCCTCGGCGACCAGATCGTAGGTGTCGCGGGCGGCGGTGCCGGTGGGCTCGGTGCCGAGGTCCGGCAGCGCCAGCTCCAGATCCTTGATCGGGATGGCGAGGGCGCCGACGCCGACGATCACCACGAGGATGGTCAGGGCGGGCACCTTGGTCACCAGGCGCACCCAGGTGCGCCCCAGGCTGCGACGGGGGCGGGCCTGCGGGTCGGCGGCGGGCAGGGCGCCGCCGTTCTCGGCCATCAGCCGGCGGGTGCGGCGAGGCCGCAGCCGCTCCCCGAGGATGCCCATGATCGCCGGCAGCATCGTCAGCGCCACGATCACGGACAGCGCGACGGTCGCGGCCGCGGCGACGCCCATCACGGTGAGGAAGGGGATGCCGGTGATGAACAGGCCCACCAGGGCGACGATGACCGTCATCCCCGCGAAGATCACGGCGCTGCCCGAGGTGGCGAGGGACGTGCCGATCGATTCGTGCACGTCGTCGCCGTGGCTGAGCTGGTCGCGGTGGCGGGAGAGGATGAACAGGGCGTAGTCGATGCCGACGGCGAGGCCGAGCATCGCGCCGAGCGCCGTGGTGACCGAGGGGATCTCGAGCCCGGCGGAGAGGGCGACCAGCGCCATCATCGACACCCCGACGCCGACGACGGCGGTGACGATCGGGATGATGGCGGGCACGAGCGAGCGGAACACGATCGCGAGGATGATGAGCGCGACGATGACGCCGATGACCTCGCCGGCGCCGAAGGGGATCTCGGCGCTCTGGAGCACCTGGCCGCCGATGCTCGCGTCGAGCGCGGCGGTGTCGGCCCCGTCGACCAGCTCGGTGATCTCGTCCACGGACTCGGCGGGGAACTCGCCGGTCTGGCCGTCCATCTGGAACTGCGCGATCAGGGCGGTGTCGTCGTCGTTGCGGGTGCCGGGGGAGACCTCGTCGAAGGGGGAGGGGGCCGCGGCGACCCCGTCGATCTCCGCGATCTCGTCCATGAGCGCGTCGATCTCGTCCTGATGGTCGTCGACCGTCGTGCCGTCCTGCGCGCGCAGCACCACCTGCCCGGAGGTGCCGCCCATCTCGGGGAAGCGGTGGGCGAGGGTGTCGATGCCGCGCTGCCCCTCGGTGCCGGGGATCTCGATGTCGGTGGAGAAGGTGCCGCCCAGCCCCACGGCGAGGCCGCCGACGATCACCAGCAGCGCGACCCAGGCACCGACGACCTTCCAGCGCAGGGAGGCCATCAGGCGGCCGAGACGGTACAGGGACGAAGACACGCGACCTCCCGCAGTGTCGAGCAGGGCAGACGCCGGACGCCCCCGCTCGAGACGCCCACGCATTCGATACACGGATGTATCGATGGGATACTATCGGTGCCGCCGGGTGCGTTCAATGAGCGCGGCGCCGGTGAGACCTGACCCACCCTCAGCCCTGCGGCCCCCGCTGCCCTGCCCTTCCGAGGAGCCATGTCCGATCTGTTCGACCCGCTGCCCGAATCCGCAGCCACCCGACGCCGGGAGAACACGCGCACCAAGCTCGTGCGTGCCTCGCTGGACGTCTTCGTCGAGAAGGGGATCGACGGCGCGACGGTCGACGACCTGGTCAAGGCCGCCGGCTTCACCCGCGGCGCCTTCTACTCGAGCTTCTCCACCAAGGAGGAGGTGTTCACCGCGCTGTTCAGCGAGGTGACCGGCGAGCTCATCACGATCGCGAACAGCGCCGTGGCCGAGGCGGTCCAGGATGCGGAGGCCGCGGGAGGGTGCACGCTCACCGATCTCGACGATGCCGGGGTGATGCTCGCAGTCTTCGAGGGGATCCGTCCCTTCGGCCGCCAGTGGTACCTGCTGTACTCGGACGCGATCGCCCGCTCGCTGCGCGACGAGGAGCTGCGGGCCGAGCTCGCCGTGCAGAGCGAGCGGCTGCGCGACCAGATCGGCGCGCTGCTCACGGCCCGGCTGGAGGCCTCGGGGGAGCGGGCGGTGCTGCCCGCGGAGGACCTCGCACAGCTGCTGATGGGGATCTTCGTGGACCTCATGCTGCGCGAGCAGATGGAGCACCGGGACGTCACCGAGCTCGCCGCGACCACGATCCTGGGCACCCTGCGCGCCTTCATCGAGCCCCGCCCGGCCTGACCTGTTTCGAGGCGCTTGCCCGTTTAGCCGCGACACGCCGGGGTCCGGGGTGCGGACTTCCCCCGGGGCGGCGGGGATGTCTACGGTGGGTCCGGTGTGACGACCGTCGCATCCCGTTCCCCGCTTCCCCCACCTCCCCAGGAGACGTCATGTCGTCCTACCGTCCCCGCCACCTCACCCCGCCCGCATCGACCGCCGGGACCACGGGCACCTCGCGCCGCTCCCTGCTGCGCGGAGGGGTGCTCGGCGCGGCCGCCCTCAGCACCGGCGCCGCCGCCCTCGGAGCCCCCGCCGCTCAGGCCGCCGGCCTGTACGGGCAGGATGTCTCCGGCTGGCAGGGCGAGGTCGACTGGGCCGCGCAGGCCGAGCTCGGCTCCCGCTTCGCCTATGTCAAGGCCACGGAGGGCCGCTCCTACCGCAGCCCCACTTTCAACCACCAGTACCTCGGCGCCGGCGATGCCGGCCTCGCCCGCGGCGGCTATCACTTCGCCCGCCCCGATTCCGGCGGTCCCGAGGAACAGGCCGACTTCTTCCTCAACAACGGCGGCGGCTGGACCGACGACGGCATCACCCTGCCCGGCATGGTCGACTTCGAGAGCTACTCCGGCCTGCCCCGCGACTACGGGCTCTCCGCGCAGGAGATGCGCGAGTGGATCATGGGCTTCTCGAACCGCTACCGCGACCAGGTGGGCCGCCGCCCCGTGCTCTACACCAACCTCAACTGGTGGAACGACGTGGTGGGGGATTGGACCCCGGTGAACTCGCCGCTCTTCCTCGCCGCCTACCAGTCCGATGCGCCGACCACCCTGCCGGGCCGCTGGTGGGCCTGGGAGCTGTGGCAGTACTCGGAGTCGGGCCCCTTCGCCGGGGATTCGAACGTCTGGCACGGCAGCGAGGACGAGTTCTCGCGATTCGTCACGGACGGGGACTACAGCGCCATCGGCATCTGAGGGCTCGCGCGCCCCTGCGGGGCAGCGCGTCTCTGCGGGCTCGCCCGCTGTGTAGCCTTCCCCGGTGACTTCAGAACACCGCACCCGCACCTCCACCGCAGAGTCTGGGCGCCCGGTCGGCGCCGTCTACGCCGACCGGGGCAGCTCCCATTTCGACATCCTCCTCGCCGCCATGGTCACCGTGGTCGTGCTCTCCGGGATCGGCGCCGCCAAGGGCGTCAGCTTCGGCACCGTCCCGGGGACCGGCTTCGAGATCATCACCGACGGCGGCTTCTTCCTCTTCCCCCTCGCCTACGTGCTCGGCGACATCATCACCGAGCTCTACGGGGCCCGCAGCGCCCGGCGCGCGATCCTCACCTCCTTCGCCGTGAGCATCCTCGCCTCGATCAGCTACCAGGTGATCATCGCCCTGCCCCCGTTCCCCGACGAGTACGGCCTGGCCAAGCAGTCGGCCCTCGAGATCGCGCTCGGGCCGGTCTGGATCGTCGTGCTCGCCGGGCTCGCCGGCTTCCTCGCCGGTCAGAGCCTGAACTCCTTCGTCGTCACGCGGATGAAGCGCCGGATGGGGGAGCGGGGCCTGATCGCGCGGCTGTTCACCTCGAGCGGCCTCGGCGAGCTCGTGGACACCATCATCTTCTGCTCGATCGCCTCGGTCGCGATCGGCATCACCACCTTCGAGCAGTGGGCCGAGTACACGATCCTCGGCGTGCTGTACAAGGTGATCGTCCAGTACGCGATGATCCCGGTGACCTCCGCCGTGATCCGCTGGATGAAGCGCACCGACCCCAGCTACCAGGCACGCCTGGCCGCGCTCGAGGCCGAGGACTGATCGACCTCGGTCGCCCTGAGCAGCGCAGGGGAGTCGACGAAGGTCGGGCGGGGCTGGGCCGATCCGGCGTTCCTGCGACGCCGCCGGACCGGGAGAGTGGTCCCATGACCTCGACGACCCCGGCCCCGCCCCCTCCTCCTCTCGATGACCGACGCCATGACGCCGATGCGGTGAGGGATGCCGACGGCGCGCAGACCGCCGGCGGGATGCAGAGTCCCGCCCGGCTGCAGAGTCCCACCGGGGGGCAGCGCCCCGCGAGCACCGCTGCGGAGCGGCCCTTCGGCGCCCACCTCCGCCTGAGCTGGTGGAAGCCGCTGGTGATCATCCCGGTGCTGCTGATCTCCATGTTCGTGGCGCAGCTCGCGCTCACCTTCGTGGTCGTGGTGGTGGAGGTCGCGGCCTTCGGGCGGGACCCGGGGGACACCTCGCTCTCGCCGCTGATGATGGCGGCGGTCAACCTCAGCCTCGCCGTGATGGGCCCGCTGGCCGTGCTGCTGACCGCGGTGATCGGCCGCGTCCCGTGGAGGTCGCTGCTGGCCTTCCCGCGCCGGATGAGCCTGCGCCGCTGGGGCGTGTACTTCGGGGGTTTCACCCTCCTGGTGGCCCTCGCCCTGGCGATCATGGCGGTGCTCGATCCGGCCGCGGCCGGGCTGAGCAGCTTCGCGCTGACCGGCACCACGGTCGGCCTGCTGGTGGTCGCGGTGCTCAGCACCCCGCTGCAGGCGGCGGGGGAGGAGCTCATGTTCCGCGGCGCGCTGATGCCGCTGATCGCCTCCTGGATCCGGGCGGCGAAGCCGGCGCTGGTGACGGGGCTGATCGGCTCGAGCATCCTCTTCGGCCTGGTGCACATGTCGGTGGACCCGTGGCTGCTGAGCTACTACACGGTGTTCGGCCTGTGCATGGCGGCGATGGCCGTGCTCAGCCGGGGCCTCGAGGCGCCGATCGCCTTCCACGTCACCAACAACCTCATCATGATGATCGTCGGGACGCTGTTCGCCGACGGCGGCGGCCTGGAGATCGACCGCTCCGTGGGGATGGGCGGCCCGTTCATGCTGGTGTTCATCGCGGTGGACATCGCCGCCGTCGCCCTGGTGTGGCTGTACGAGCGGCGCGTGCGTCCCTAGGATGGTGCGATCGAGCCGGGCGGGATCCCTGTGGTCCTCCTGGCTCGACGCCTGCCCGTCCGAAAGGAACCCCGTGGCCCCCGCCGCCGACGACTTCCCCCACGCGCACCTCCGCGAGGAGCCGACCACCTCGACCGGCTCCGTCCCCACGATCACCGGCTCGATCCCCACCATCACCGGCGCGCTGCCCGTCCTCGAGGACTCGGCGGACACCGACTTCGCGCAGCTCCCCAGCGAGGAGGAGCTGAGCCGCACCCGCAGCAAGGTCACCGCGATGGTGATCCTCGTGCTCACCACGCTCAGCGCGATCGGCCCGCTGGCCACCGACATGTACATCCCGGCGTTCCCGGAGGTGGCGGGGGAGCTGTCCACCACCGCCTCGCGGATGCAGCTGACGATCACCGCGTTCTTCCTCGGCACCGCCAGCGGCCAGATCGTCGCCGGCCCGCTCTCGGACAGGATGGGGCGGCGCGGCCCGCTGCTGTTCGGGATCGTGCTGTGCCTGCTCGCCTCGATCGGCTGCGCCCTCGCACCGACCGTCGATTTCCTGCTGGTGCTGCGCGTGCTGCAGGGGATCGGCGGCGGATTCGGCATGGTGCTGGGCCGTGCGGTGCTGATCGACATGACCGACGGGCCGGAGCTCTTCCGGATCATGAACATCATGCAGGGCGTCGGCGGCGTCGCCCCGATCGTCGCCCCGCTGCTGGGCGGCATCATCCTGATCTTCGGCCAGTGGCGCGAGATCTTCTTCGTGATCGCCGCGATGTCGCTCATCTCGCTCCTCGGCGTGCTGTTCCTGATCCCCGAGTCGTTGCCGGCCTCCCGCCGCCATTCCGGCGGCTTCCGCACGTTCCTGCGCAACTGCCGCACCCTGCTGCAGCGTCGCACCTTCGTGGCCTACATGCTGGTCAACGCGTTCTCCGCCTTCGCGCTGATGGCGTACGTCTCCGCCTCCTCCTTCGTGGTCCAGGAGATGCTCGGCTTCACCTCCACCGAGTACTCGGTGAGCTTCGCGATCAACTCGATGGGCATGATGACGATGTCGCTGGTGTCCGCGCGGCTGACCCGGTCGATCCATCCGCGCAAGCTGATCCGGGTGGGACTGATCGTGGTGTCGCTGGCGAGCTTCTCCCTGCTCATCGGCAGCGTGTTCCTGGACACCCCGGCATGGGTCGTGCTGCCGGCGTTCTTCTTCACCGTCGCACCCCAGGGGATGATCTTCGGCAACGGCGGTGCGCTGGCGTCGGACCAGGCGCGCGAGATCGCGGGCACCGGCTCGGCCATGCTGGGCCTGGGCTTCTCGTTCTCGGCCTCGATCGCCGCACCGCTGGTGGGCATCGCCGGCACGCACTCCTCGCTGCCGATGGCGATCGCCATGGTGGTGGGCTGCCTGATCTCCTCGACCTTCTTCGTGATCGCGGGCCGGGGGAGCAGCACCGTGAACCCGCACACCGGCATGGCCTGAGCAGCGCGAGCCTG
The DNA here is from genome assembly GCA_000023405.1 of Brachybacterium faecium DSM 4810. Lineage (NCBI taxonomy): Bacteria > Bacillati > Actinomycetota > Actinomycetes > Micrococcales > Dermabacteraceae > Brachybacterium > Brachybacterium faecium. The sequence goes on along the minus strand of CP001643.1, from coordinate 1,763,438 downwards.
CGAGGAGTCCGCGAGGAACCTGCCCGAGGTGCGCAATCCGCACCCGGTCTCCGCCTGACCTGCAATGATGTTGCGTTCCTGCAGGTCAGACGTATTTTTTGTGAAAGCCTTCGAGGATAGGCGTCCGGGGACGCACGGCGGCGATGCGGCAAGCACTCATGACAGCGGTAAAACCGTGTAGTTCAGGCATCACCGTGCGGATGCTGTATCGGGCGCCGGGGTGCTGGATCGCTGTGCGGGCGTCGCCGACGTCCACGCGGCACGACATCGGCGCGCCGGACGCAGCGTGCACGAGACGCAGCGTGCACGAGATGCCCGACCCGCCGGAGGCGCACCGGACGAGTCTCGCGACTCGGCGGCGTCGGACGGTGGCGTCGCATGGGCTCAGCCATCGGCTCCGGAGCACGCGCGAACCCAGCGTCGGTGCTGAAGTCGTCGAAGCGTGAACGCCCACAGGTCCGTCGACGCCGCAGCAACATGCCCGAGGAGTCGGCCATCGGCCGCCTGTCGAGCATCGAACGTCGGGGCGAGAGCCATGGCCGCCGGCTGGCATCCCGCCCCTTCCATGCGTCGCCGATAATGTACGTTATGTAAAGTGGAACTGGGGGGAGGCCACGGGACGGGGTTCGCCCCTCTCCTCGTTCCCTGCGCGTCGCTCCCCGGCCGTGGATGGCCGTCGGGCATGCCGCGGTGCCCCCTCGGCACGGCGGCGCTCACGCTGCGATGCTCACAGCGCCGCGGCCGCGCTCAGAGTGCGGCGATCACACCGTTGCCGTCGGCCCATGTGGCGCGCAGACGCACCGCGCCGTCGAGGTCGCCGAGCGTGCGCGCGATGATGAACGAGGCGCCGTCCAGCAGCTCGGCCTCGGTCGGTAGGTCCTGGCCCTCGTCGACCTCGAGAGCGACGGACACCGTCTGCGGCTGCACTTCGATGGGGCTGTCGTCGTCCGCGACGATCCTCAGATCCTCCTGCTCCTGCAGACCGCACAGTGCGCGGCCGAAGCACTCCAGCGCGGCCTCGTCGCCGAGGCCGTCGTAGACGAAGCGCTCCCCCAGCACCGAATGCTGCATCGTGCCGATCAGCGCATCCTCGGCGCTCTCGAGAGGAGCGCCGCGGTAGGTCAGCGGGAGGTGGTACGTGGTCTCGCCCACGCGCACCAGATGGCATTCGATCCCGACCTCGCCGTCGGGGTCGTCGAAGCGGTATGCGCCGAGGAGCTCGAGCTCGCCCGCCTCGCCCCAGGAGCGCGATTCCAGCAGGTCGTGAAGGATCTCGGTCTTGGTGGGGCGGAGCTCGGCCCGGTAGATGATCGCCATGTGCTCCACGGTAGTCGCCGCTCCCCCGCGACACACGCGGGTGATCCCGTTCCGTGGCATCACGAACATCTCCTCGGCGGCCCCTGCGTCGCGGGGAGCGTCGTCGCAGCCGCCCTCGCGGAGAGCCTCCCGTCGACCATCCGCACGCCCCTGTCGGCCCGGGCGGCGACTCCGGGATCGTGCGTGACCAGCACGATGGTCATGCCCTCGGCGTGAAGAGCCGCGAGCGCGCCCATCACGTCGTCGGAGGCGGCGGAGTCCAGCGCGCCGGTGGGTTCATCGGCCACCAGCAGCCGCGGGCGGTTGATCAGCGCGCGGGCGATCGCCACCCGCTGCAGCTGTCCCCCGGAGGCCTCCCCCACGCCATGGTCAGCGAGCTCGCCGACGTCGAGGCGCTCCAGGAGCTCCCCCGCCCGGCTGCGCAGCGCGGCGCGGGGTTCGTTCCGCGCGAGCAGCCCGGGCAGCAGCACGTTGTCGAGCAGGGTGAGGTGGCGCAGCAGGTGGAACTGCTGGAAGACGAGGCCGATCTCGAGCAGGCGGTGCCGTGCGAGCTCTGCGTCGGAGAGCCTCGAGAGGTCCTCCCCCTGCCACAGCACCTCGCCGCTGTCCGGTCGCTCCAGGCCGCCGAGGGTGTGCAGCAGCGTCGATTTCCCGCTGCCGGAGGGTCCGGTGACCGCGAGGAACTCGCCGTCGTCGACCGAGAGGTCCACGTGGTCCAGCGCGGTGGCGGTGCCCAGGCGGCGCGTCGCGCCTCTGACCTGCAGCAGGGCGGGCGGTGCATCGAGAACGGTCATGATCGGCTCCTTCGGGTGAGCGCATCAGTCGGCGAGGAGGGTGCGCACCTCGAGCGTGCGCAGGCGACGGCAGGTGAACAGGGCGGCGGCGAGCACCGTGCCCGCCAGCAGCAGCGGCTGGGCGAGGCCGGTGAGCAGCGGATCCACCACCATTTCGACCCGACTGGTGCCCTGGAAGAGATGCTCGGGCCCCGCGAACAGGCCCTCGAGCAGCAGGTTGAACAGGCCCTGGCCGAGGGAGCGCGTCGCGCCGGTCCCCAGGAGCAGGCCGGCGGCGAGCGTGACCAGCATCCGCGTGAGGTACGGGGCGCGCAGCGTCGCGAGGGCGGTGCCGAGGGCGCGCTGCACGGCGATCGGGGTGGCCTCCGCAGCGATCCACAGACGCATGATCATCACCGTGAGCAGGGCCGCCAGCAGCAGCGCCGCACCCGAGGTCATCGCGGCCGTGGCGCTGACCCGCTCCGACAGCGGGCCCAGCAGCTGATCCTGGTGGTCCTCAGCGGCGAAGACGCGCAGGCCGGGCAGCTGCGCGGTGAGATCGGCGGCGACATCTCGTGCATCCCCTGCGGCCCCCGGCGCCAGGGAGCCCCCGAGCGAGTACCAGAGCACCTGCTCTCCCTCGGCGGGGAGCATGCCCTTCGCGGTGATCCCGCCGTAGGTGATGTCCTGGTAGGAGCCGACGATCCTCAGCTCGCGCCACTGCCCGGAGATCTGGATCGGCAGGGTCTCGCCCACGGCGGTGCCCGTCTCGGCGAGCGCCAGCAGGGACAGCGCGATCTCGGTCTCCCCGCGCGGGGCGCGCCCGTCGGCATAGGCGACCGGCAGAGCCTCGTGGTCCCCGCTCGTCACCGGCAGGCCGATCGTGGAGCCCTCCTCCCCGCGCACCGAGTGGCGGGTGGTCACCATCGCGGTGTGCTCCTGGAGGCGGGGATCCTCCGCGAAGGCCTGCTGCATCTGCTGGAAGCGTTCTGCGCTGTCCTCGCCGGTGTGCGGCAGGTCGGCGCGCAGATCCGCGTCCCCGATGCCGAGCTGGGAGGAGAACTGCTCGGAGGCCAGGGTGGTCGCGACGGAGGTCGGCAGCATCACCAGGACCGCGCACACGGAGAACACGGCCACCAGCAGGCCCGTGGAGCCGCCCCGCCGCAGCAGCGAGAGCACGCCGAGCGCGGGGCCGACGGGCAGGGGCAGCCGATGCAGGCTCGGTGCGGGGATCCCGGAGGTCCGGGAGGCCCGGGAGGAGAGTGCCGCGGCACCCCTCCTGCGCTCACGAGGGACCGTTCCGCGCAGCGCCTCGAGCGGGCTGAGGCGGCGCAGCGCCCGCAGCTGGAGGTGCACGGCGAGCACCACGCCCAGCACCAGCAGCAGCGCCACGCCCGCCGGCGCCAGCACCACCTCGGCGCCGCCCGTCGGCCCCACGTAGCGGGTGAATCCTGCGGAGAGCACCGGCTCCAGCAGCAGGCCCCCGCACAGCCCGCCGAGCGCGGCGAGGGACGCCAGTCCGCCATGCACCAGCAGGTACACGGTCCGGATGTCCCGCGCGGAGATGCCGATCGCCCCCATCACGGAGATCTCGCGGCGGCCGCGCTCCAGGGAGGTGCGGAGCCCCAGCCGCAGACACAGCAGGCCGACGACCAGCACGAGCACGGCACCGAGCAGCACGATCGTCGCGACGAGCCCCTCGGCGAGCACCGTGAACAGGCGGAAGGCGGAGCGATCCACCATCGGCCCGGCGGAGGGCAGCGCAGACTCCTGGTAGGCGGTGCGCAGCGTCGTGAGATCCGCGGCGGGGTCGTGCACCCAGAAGCTGAGGAGGTGCTCCCAGGTCCCGGTGTGCGCGGCGATGTCGGCGAGGTCCTCCTCGCTGACCGCCAGTCGCTTGGAGCCGGCGATCGCGGTGTTCATCGTGGAGTCGCGCAGGAAGCCGGCCACCTCGAGCTCGCGCCGGAAGCCGTCGGGCCCGGTGATGGTGACCGTGTCCCCGGTCGAGATCCCGCTCTCGAGCTGATGGAACAGCGGCAGCCAGATGGTGCCGGGGTGCACGTCGGTGATCGGCCGGTCCTGCTCGTCCAGCAGCAGGTCACGCCGATCGTCGGGGACGACCAGCAGGTTCTGCTGGACGCTCGCGGCCTGGCTCTCGCCGTCGAGGAAGAGCTGCGCCCCCTCGAGACCGAGCAGAGGCTGCACCTGGTGCGCGGTCACCTCGGGGCGGTCGCGCGCGAACTCCGCGACCTCGTCGGCGTCGACCTCTCCGCTGTGCATCTGCACCAGGTGCGGGGCGTCCGCGCGGTCCAGAACGGTCTCCCCCGCTCCCGCGAGCCTCGCCAGCAGCGCCGTCCCGGCGCAGGCCAGGAGGGCGGAGAGCAGGAGGAGGCCGACGAGGGTGGCGGCGACCGCACGTTCCCCGCGCAGCGTGGCGATCGCCATCCGCAGCAGCATGTCTCTCCCGGGTCCGTCGGCCCCGTCGCTCACGGCGCCGTGCGGTCGACGGTAGGGCCGCTCCGACGGCCCCACCAGCTCCCGGAAGGGGTTACCGAAAGGTCTCCGGCCAGCCCGGGCACCTGTGCGGGGGAGAACCCCTGGCGCGCTCCCCCGGTCAGCCGCCGAGGGCTCTGCCCGGGACTCAGGCCCGTACGAGCGGGAGCAGCTGCTCGAGGCGGTCGATCCTCTCGGCGCCGCCCGCCGCGAGCGGGATGCCGGGCGTCTGCAGCAGCACGGCGCGCACCCCGGCGGCCGCGGCGGAGGCGACGTCGGCCGGACGGTCGCCGACGGCGAGGCAGTCGCCGGGATCGAGGTCCTGGCGCTCGAGCAGCGCACGCACCATCGCCGGATCGGGTTTGCGCGGGAAGCCGTCGGGCGCGCACACCATGTCGTCGATCCGCAGGTCCAGCGCGCTGAGCAGGGCGGTCGCGCTCTCGCGATCGCGATGGGTGGCCACCAGGTTCAGCGCTCCGCCCGCCCGCACCGCGGCGAGGACCTCGCGCGCCCCCGCCATCACCGGGGCGGGGTGGCGCTGCCAGTGCCGCTTCGTGGCCTCGTAGGCGTCGCGCAGTCCTCGGACCGGCACGGCGTGGCGGGCGGCGAGCTCGGCGATGGCCTCGGAGCTCGAGCGGCGGGTCAGCACCGCCACCTCGTGCAGGAGCTCCTCGTCGGGCTCGGGGTCGAGCACCGAGGCCAGGGCCCGGTCCACATCGGGATAGGTGTCCACCAGGGTGCCGCCGAGATCCCAGATCACTGCTCGCATCCGGGCAGTCTGTCAGGGGGCGGACCGATTCGTCACGTGCCCGGCGGGCGAGGTTGACTTGTCCGGTGCCCCTGCTCGACGAGCTGCTCCAGCTCTCTGCTCTCACTCTCGCACTGCTGGTCGGCGCCGCCTTCCTCGCCGGCTGGGTGGATGCTGTCGTGGGCGGCGGCGGCCTGATCCAGCTTCCCGCGCTGCTGACCGCCCTGCCGGCCGACGCCTCGACCGGCGCGGTGCTGGGCACGAACAAGGTCGCCTCCGCCGCGGGCACGGCGGTCTCCTCGTGGACCTACGTGCGCCGGATCATGCCGGTCGCGGCGACCGCGGCGCCGCTGGTGCTGTGCGCGCTGCTGGGCAGCGCGGCCGGGGCGGGGCTGGCCTCGTTCCTGCCCCGGCCGTGGCTCTCCCCCATCGTGCTGGTCGCGCTGCTGGCCGTCGGCGCCTACACGCTGCTGCGCCCGGCGATGGGTCTGGTGCACGAGCCGCGCCACAGCGGTCGCGGGCACGTGCTGCGCTCGGGCGGGATCGGGGCGGCCGTCGGCGTGTACGACGGCGCGCTCGGTCCCGGCACCGGCAGCTTCTTCATCATCGCGATGGTGGCGGTGCTCGGCTACGGCTTCCTCGAGGCGAGCGTGCACGCGAAGCTCGCGAACCTCACCACCAACCTCGGTGCGCTGCTCGTCTTCGGACTGCAGGGCGAGGTGTGGTGGCTGCTCGGCGCGGTGTTGGCTCTCGCGAACGTGCTCGGCGGCTATCTCGGAGCCCGGCTCGCGCTGACGCTCGGCTCTCGCTTCGTGCGAGTGGTGTTCCTCGTCGTCACCGGGGCGCTCGCGCTGCGCCTGACGGTCGACACGGTGGCGCTGCTCACGTGAACCGGCGGGAGCGAGGGGAATACCCCCGGGCGCGACCTCGTTGAACGGTACGTCACCCCCCGCCGCCGTCACGGCGGCCCGTCGCCCTGGAGGTCATGATGGATCCGACGACACTGTTCAGCTACGAGCGCCATGTCGACTCGCGTGCCCTGCACGGCCGGACCCTGCTCGTCACCCTCGGGGCGTACAGCGACGCGGGTGATGCGCAGCAGCTGGTGGACGACCACCTGCTCAACACCCTCTCCAGCCGCGTCGTGGGCCGCCTGGACATGGATCAGGTCTACGACTACGCGGGGCGGCGGCCCGAGGTCACCCTCCAGCTCGACCACTTCGCCGACTACGACAAGCCCGAGATCCTCCTGCACGAGGTGACCGCGCTCGACGGAGAGACGTTCTTCCTGCTCACCGGCCCGGAACCCTCGTTCCAGTGGGAGCGGGTGGCCAGCGCGCTGCGGATCGTGGTCGAGCAGCTGGGCATCGAGCGCACGCTGCTGCTGCAGGGCTTCCCGGCCCCGGTCCCCCACACCCGCGAGCTGCCCGTCACCCGCTTCGCCGGCGACCCGGATTCGATCAGCGTGCGCCGCACCATGCCCGGCACCTTCCGGCTGCGCGCGCCCTTCACCGCGCTGCTGACGATGCGCCTGGCCGAGGGCGGCCACGAGGTGGTGGGCCTGACGGTGCACGTGCCGCAGTACCTCCACGAGATGTCCTACCCCGATGCGGCCATCGCGCTGCTGGGCGCGATCACCGAGGAGCAGGGCCCCGAGGTGCCCTCCGGAACGCTCGAGGCGCAGGCCCAGCCGGTGCGCGAGGCGGTCACCGCCCAGATCGACGCCCAGCCGCAGCTGCAGGAGATGGTCGCCGATCTCGAGAGCCGCTTCGACCGGATGATCACCTCCGGGGCGGGTGCCGAGGTCCCCACGGCGGATGCGATCGCCGCCGAGGTCGAGCAGTACCTGGCGACCTTCGAGCCCGGCGACGAGAAGGGCGAGGCAGGCGCCGAGACGGGCGAGCCCGGCACCCCGCAGCCCGAGGAGGCCCCGCAGTCCGAGGAGACCCCGCAGTCGGAGAAGGACGGCGAGGACCGCGAGGGACCCGCCGCCTCTGGTGGCGGCTCCGCCGCCTCCCCCTCCGAGGGCCCCTCCCCCTCCGAGGGCTGAGCTCAGCGCAGGGAGATCCGCTCCCGGCGCACCTCGCGGGGCAGCGCCGGATCCACGACGGCGGTGACCTGGATGCCGGTGAGGGTGACGTTCCCGGCGAGGGTGGTCATGAAAGCGGTGTCGGCCGCGTCCTGACCGGTCGCGATCCGCACCATCGAGGCGCGCGGCGCCAGATGGGTCGCATCCACCACCTGCCACTGCCCCGCGATCAGCGCCTCGACCACGAGATGGAAGTCCATCGGATCCAGGCCCGGTGCGTACACCGAGGAGCAGCGGGCCGGGATCCCTCCCGCGCGCAGCAGCGTCGCCGTGAGATGGGCGTAGTCCCGGCACACTCCCTGGCGGGAGAGGTACGTGGAGCGCGCCGAGTCGGTGATCGTGCTCGAGCCGGGCACGTAGTCGAGGTGCTCGTGCACCCAGTCGACCACCGCGTCGAGCGCCTCCGCACCGTCGCGCCCGCCGACCACCTCCGCGGCGATCCGCTCGAACTCGTCGACCTCGCAGTACCGCGAGGGCCGCAGGTGCAGCACCGCATCCGCCTCCCGCACCGCGGGCACGGGCGCGACGGTCGCCTGCTGCGCCGAGTAGACGATCTCCACCGTCCCCTCGGGCAGGGCCTGCACCAGGTGCAGCCGGCTGCCGAAGCGGTCCCGGGTCTCCGTGACCGGATGGTCCGCGCCGCCGGCCCGCACCGTCAGCTCCTCCCGGCCGATCGGAGCCTCGGAGGCTGCGATCAGGAGGGCGACGTCGGTTCCGGCGGCCACCTCGGCCCTGATCCACGCGCGCGCATGTCGTTCCACCGTCACAGTCTCCCGCATCGCCGCCCTGCCGTCTCCCCCGCGTGATCCCGGCTCCTGCACCGGGCATCCGCCTCGCCGCGCACGACCTGCTCTTTGCCGAGCTGTGAGAGCGGACATAAGGTTGTGACGCAGCCGTCACCACCGACGGCGGCGCCGTCCTCACCGTCGAGACCCCTTCCCGAGGAGCAGTTCCATGTCCGAGACGTCCTCCCGCCCGCTCGGCGTGGCCATGATCGGCTACGCCTTCATGGGCCGGGCCCACTCCCAGGCGTGGCGCACGGTCGCCGCCGCCTTCGAGGTGCCCGCCGTCGCCCGCCGCGTCATCGTGGGACGGGACGAGACCGCCGTGGCCGAGGCCGCGCGGCGGCTGGACTGGGAGGAGCACGCGACCGACTGGCGCGCCGTCCTCGAGCGGGATGACATCGACATCGTGGACATCTGCACCCCCGGCTTCCTCCACGCCGAGATCGCGATCGCGGCGCTCGAGGCCGGCAAGCACGTGCTGTGCGAGAAGCCGCTCGCCAACGACACCGCCGAGGCGGAGGCGATGGTCCGCGCCGCAGAGGCGGCGACCGCGCGGGGCCAGATCGCGGCGCTGGGCTTCACCTACCGCCGGGTGCCCGCGCTCGCGCTGGCCCGCCAGTTCGTCGAGGCCGGGAAGCTGGGCACGATCCGCCAGGCGAAGGCCGCCTATCTCCAGGACTGGCTCGTCGACGAGGAGGCGCCGATGAACTGGCGGCTGCGGAAGGAGACGGCCGGCTCCGGAGCGCTCGGCGACATCGCCTCCCACGCGATCGATCAGGTCCAGCACCTCACCGGGCAGCGCGCCACCTCCGTGCGGGGCCGCCTGGCGACGATGGTGCCGCAGCGGCCCGGCGCGGACGGTCCCGAGCCCGTCACCGTCGACGACGCCGCCTGGGCGACCCTCGAGCTCGACGGCGGGGCGATCGCCTCGGTGGAGGTCTCCCGCCTCGCCACCGGCGCGAAGAACCGCCTCACCGTGGAGCTGTTCGGAACCCGGGGCGCGCTGCGCTTCGATCTGGAGAACCCCAATGAGCTGTGGTTCCTCGACGCGACCCTCCCCGTCGCCGAGCAGGGCTTCACCCGAGTGCTGGTCACCGAGCCCGAGCACCCCTATCTCGAGGCGTGGTGGCCGCAGGGGCACGTGCTGGGCTGGGAGAACGCCTTCACCCACCAGGCGAGGGATCTGCTGCTCGCGATCGACGGCAGCGCCGGGTTCTCCCCCGACTTCGCCGACGGTCTCGCCCTGCAGCGCGTGCTCGACGCGATCATCGAGTCCGACGCCGCCGACGGCGCGAGCATCGCCCTCTGAGCCGCCGTCCCCGAATCGACCGCCCGCACACCCCATCCCTGACAGACCACTCCCGACCGACCATTCCCGACCGGTCGCTCCCGACCGGTCACCCTCACCGCTGAGAAGGAGCATCACCACCATGGCGCATCCGCACACCCTGTTCACCGGCCAGTGGGCCGACCTCACCCTCGACGAGGTCGCCGAGCTCGCGGCCGGCTGGGGCTATGACGGCCTCGAGATCGCCGTCTCCGGCGAGCACCTGGACGCCAGCCGCTGGGACGACGACGCCTACATCGCCGAGCGCCTCGGGATCCTCGAGAAGCACGGGCTGAAGTGCTGGACGATCTCCAACCACCTCAAGGGGCAGGCGATCTGCGACGACCCCATCGACTTCCGCCACGAGGCGATCGTCGGCTCCGCCGTCTGGGGCGACGGCGACCCCGAGGGAGTCCGCCAGCGCGCCGCCGAGGACATGAAGAACACCGCCCGGCTCGCCCAGAAGCTCGGCGTGAAGACCGTCGTCGGCTTCACCGGTTCGAAGATCTGGAAGTACGTGGCGATGTTCCCGCCGGTGCCCCAGGAGGTCATCGAGGAGGGGTACCAGGACTTCGCCGACCGCTGGCACCCGATCCTCGACGTGTTCGACGAGTGCGGCGTGCGCTTCGCCCACGAGGTGCACCCCTCGGAGATCGCCTACGACTACTGGACCACGCAGCGCACCCTCGAGGCGATCGGGCACCGGGAGGCGTTCGGGCTGAACTGGGACCCCTCCCACTTCATGTGGCAGGAGATCGATCCGGTCTCCTTCATCACCGACTTCGCCGACAGGATCTACCACGTGGACTGCAAGGACATCCGGGTGCGGGTCACCGGGCGCAACACCCGGCTCGGCTCCCACCTGCCGTGGGGCGACCCGCGCCGCGGCTGGGACTTCGTCTCCTTCGGCCGCGGCGACGTGCCGTGGGATGCGGCGTTCCGTGCGCTGCGCTCCATCGGCTACGACGGCCCGATCTCGATCGAGTGGGAGGACGCCGGCATGGATCGCCTGCACGGGGCGAAGGAGGCGCTGGAGCTCCTGCGCAGCCTGGACTACCCGGTCTCCGAGGTGTCCTTCGACGCGGCGTTCAGCAACCAGGGCTGAGACCGCGATGAGCGCCGAGCACCTCACCGAGCGGGAGTCCTTGACCCGCACCTTCCTCGACCTCGGCCCGCAGGCGCCGACGATCCTGCCGGGCTGGGACGCGGAGGACCTCCTGGAGCACCTGCTGCTGCGGGAGGGCGCCCCGCACCTCATCGCGGGCCGGAAGCTTCCCGGCCCGTGGCGGGCGGCTGCCGGGCGCGAGCTCGAACGGCGGCGCGCCGCCCCCTGGCAGGAGCGGGTCGAACGCTTCCGCACCGGCCCGGGACGGTGGTCGCTCGCCGGCCGGGTGGATGCGCTCAGCGGTCAGGGAGAGCTGCTGATCCATCACGAGGACCTGCGCCGTGCACAGGACGGCTGGCAGCCGCGTCGCCTCTCTGCCGAGCGCACCGCCGATGCGTGGCGGTCCGTCGGCCTCATGGCGCCGCTGGCGATGCGGGTGCGGGCCGACGTCACCCTCGTCTCCCCGGTGGGCGGGCGCCGGCTGCGCTCCCGCGGCGCCGTCGGCGCCCTGCGCGTCCACGGGGAGCCGCTCGAGCTGCTGCTGTGGGTCAGCGGTCGGGACGACGTGGCGCGGGTGAGGATCCACGGCGACGAGGCCGCGCTGCGCGCACTGGGCGAGGGCCGACGAGGGCTCTGACCGGCCCCGCGAGCGCGGTCAGCCGCGCTCGTGCAGGACGCGGGCCGGGTCAACCGCGCTCGAGCAGGAAGAGCCGCGGGTGATGGCCCTTCTGGAAGAAGCGGTGCTCGCCGGCCGGCCGCCAGCCGGCCGGCGCCGTCTCGAGCACCCGGTGCATGCGGGCGATCTCGTGGGTGAGCACCCCGAGCCGGGCCCGGGGCGCCGCGAGCTCGGCGGCGCGGCGCAGCAGCGCGGTGAGCAGCTCCTCGTTGCTCTCGTGCTCCCCGTGCAGGGTGCCCCACGGCGGATTCGTCACCATCTTCGTGAAGCCGCCCTCGAGGTCGGCCGTGAGCACGTCACCGGTGAGCCAGTCGATGCGGCCCTTGCGGCGCGCGGCCCGCTGATGCGCCCGGGCCGCGTCGATCGCCGCCGGATCCAGGTCCACGCCGACGGCGCGGGCGGGGACCGCCGCATGCAGCTGCTCCACCAGGAAGGTGCCCGACCCGCACGTCAGGTCCAGCAGCGAGTCCTCCTCCCCGACCTGCAGCAGGTCGAGCACGGTCGCCGCGACGGTGGCGTTGACCGCGCCGGGATAGTTCACGGTGCGCCAGGCGCGCGTGGCCAGCGGGCGCGGCGTGGTGCGCAGCAGCACCTGCCAGGTGACGGGTGTGGCGCCCTTCCTCACCCGGACCACCAGGTCGCCGTCCTCGCTGAGCGGAAGTCCCGCGAGCTCTGCGAGGGCATCGGCCAGGCGCCGCATGTCGGGGGTGTCGGCGCCGGCGGCCTCGAGCCGCAGACCGTGGAACCGCTGCCGCGGCCGCTGGCGGCGGATCTGCTCGAACAGCTCGGCCAGCCGCTGCTGCACCGAGGTCTCGAGCAGCTCGCGCGGCCGACGAGCGGGGACGGTGAGGCTCGTCGATGCGGCGACCACGCGGCGCAGCGAACGCACCGCGTCGAGGTCCTCGCAGCGCAGCGCGAGCTCCGTCGGCGCCACCATCCGGGCCGAGCCGAGCTCGCGCGCCTCCGCGAGAGCGGCGCTCCCGCACCCGTCGAGCACCTCGAGCACGAGATCGTGCGTGATCTGCGCCATCTGCTGTCTCTCCACTTTCCGCTCCGGGACGATTCAGGCAGGTTACCCGCCCGTCGCACCCGGGGTGCACGGGCTCGGGTCGGTAGACTGGCGCACGTGTACATCGTGAGTGTGTGTTCCCTGAAGGGCGGCGTCGGCAAGACGTCCGTGACCCTGGGCCTGGCGTCCGCCGCCCTGCACCAGGGGGTGAACACGCTCGTGATCGATCTCGATCCGCAGGGAGATTCCACCCTGGGCCTGCTCGGAGAGCCGGCCAGCACGCTGGACATCGCCGAGGTGCTCACCTCCCCGCGCACCGAGACGATCGATCGGGCGATCATCGAGACCCCGTGGGCCGCGGGCGCCGCCTCCCATCTGGACATCATCCCCGGCTCGAGCCGGTCCGCGGTGATGGACTCCCCCGCCCCGGGGCCCAAGGAGGTGCGACGGCTGCACCAGGCGCTCGACAAGCGCACCCACCAGTACGATCTCGTGCTCATCGACTGCCCGCCCTCGCTCAACGGCCTCACGCAGATGGCGCTCGCCGCCTCGGACCGGGCGCTCGTGGTCGCCGAGCCCGGGTTCTTCGCCGTCACCGCCGCGGACCGCGCCCTGAAGCTCTCCGTGGAGATGCATGACGACGGCATCGCCCCCCGCCTGCAGCCCCTGGGGCTCGTGGTCAACCGCTACCGTCCCCGCTCCGTGGAGCATCAGTACCGGCTGGCGGAGCTGCGCGAGCTGTTCGGCGCCTCGGTGCTCGAGCCCGTGATCGAGGAGCGGGTGGGGCTGCAGCAGGCGCAGGGCGGTGCCGTGCCGCTGCACACCTATGAGGGAGCCTCCGGCAAGCGGCTCACCGAGGACTTCGACGCGCTGCTGCACACGGTGATGGACTCCCGCCAGAACTCCTGAGCCGATCGGCGGCGGGATGAGCCTGCCGCCTCCCGCCGTCGAGACGGACCGCGCACGACGAGAACGGCGAGCCCCTTCCCGGGACTCGCCGTTCGTCGTCTGTGTGCGGAGCTGTTCTCAGCCGGCCTGGCGGGAGCGGCGGCGTGCGGCCAGCTCGTCCTGGAGGGCGAGGGCGGCATCGTCCGCCGGATCCACGCCCGGCAGGACGGAGAGGTCGTTCTCCACCTCGCGCCAGACCCGGCCCACGGCGATGCCGAACACGCCCTGCCCGCCCTGGACGAGGTCGAAGACATCCTCGGCGGAGGTGCACTCGTACACCGAGGCGCCATCGCTCATGAGGGTGATGCCGGCGAGGTCGTCGATGCCGCGCTCGCGCAGCGCTCCGACGGCGACGCGGATCTGCTGGAGGGAGACTCCGGTGTCGAGCAGACGCTTGACGACCTTGAGCACGAGGATGTCGCGGAAGCCGTAGAGGCGCTGGCTGCCGGAGCCGTGCGCGGCGCGGACGCTGGGCTCGACCAGGCCGGTGCGGGCCCAGTAGTCCAGCTGGCGATAGGTGATCCCGGCGGCCTTGCAGGCGGCGGGACCGCGGTACCCGAGCTCACCCGGGGTGTCCACCACGTCGTCGAAGAGCACGCCCTGGGCGGGCTCGGCGGGGACGGTGGACTGTTCAGTGCGATCATCGCCTCGCGTGGCGTTCACGGCTACCTCCGGGTTCCGGCTCTCCGAGGGGGAAGGGTGAGAGCACGCGTTCAGCGTAGCGCGAAGAGACCCTCGACCGACAGCAACGCGCCGCTCGAAGGTCACCATGAGGTGACGGTCCGCCGGGTCTCAGCCGTCCCGGAGCTTGGTCCTCAGCACCGCGCCGTGGAGGGTGATCATCGATTCCCCCAGGTCACGAGCGAAATCCTCAGCCTCGCCGCGGGCGGCGGAGTCCCCCGGGCGGGAACGGGGCCGAGTCACGGAGCCGATCATGTGCGCCTCTCGCTCCGCGGCGGTGCGCAGCATCACGAGGTGGCGGGGATGCAGGCCGACCTCGGCGAGATCCCGCGCAGCGGTGACGATCTCCAGATCCGCCGCGCCGTAGAACAGCTCCCCCTCCGTGAGGAACCCGAACTGCTCGAGCTCGCTGAGGAACTCCTCCTCGACCGTCGCCTCGCGGGCGAGGCCGCGCCGGTCCAGGCGCACGGCCTGCAGGGTCGAGCTGGGCCCGGGACGGGAGGCGATCGAGGTGACCTCGGAGTCGACGCCGTGCTCGAGCAGGTGCTCCTTGATGACCTTGAGCGGCCAGAAGCGGTCCCTCTGCGCGCGCAGCACGAACCGGAGGCGGTCGATGTCCTCGCGGCTGTACTTGCGGTACCCGGCAGCGGTGCGCTCGGGCGTGATCAGCCCCTCGGACTCGAGGTAGTGCAGCTTCGAATGCGCGAGGTCGGGGAACTCGTCGCGCAGGATCCCGAGCACCTGTCCGATGCTCAGCCGTGCCGCGACGGACGAGCTCGGCCTGCGCGAGGCGGAGGCCGGCATCGCGTCAGGCCGTCCCGTGGAACGGGTGGTACGTGAGGCGGTACTTGCCGATCTGCACGTCCTGGCCGGCGTGGAGACGGGCCTCGTCGACCCGGTCCTTGCCCACGTACGTGCCGTTGAGCGAGCCCAGATCGCGCACCAGGAAGCCGTCGCCGTCACGCACGAAGGCGGCGTGCTTGCGGGAGACCGTCACGTCGTCGAGGAAGATCTCGCTCTTGGGATGACGGCCGGCCACGGTGGTCTCCGAGTCCAGCAGGAACCGGGCCCCGAGGTTCGGTCCCTTGCGCACGATGAGCAGCGCGCTGCGCGGAGGCAGGTTCTCGATCGCCCGGCGGTCCTGGGACGAGAGACCGGACTCGGCATCGTCCGTGGGGTCGCTGGGCGAGATCGCACTCAGCTTCGACGTGTGGTCGAGATTCTCGTCGTTCCACTCAGTGTTCCCTGACACCTCGCACCCCTTCCTGGCCTGCGGCGGTTCCTGTGCGATGAGCGCAGAAGATCCGGCCCGCCCATCTTCGCATGCCTCCGGCGCCCACAGGGGCCCTGTCGACCACGTCAGGCCAAGAATTGACCTTCACTTGACCACTCGTGAGTGCTCGGGGGTGCTCAGCTCGACCGTCGCCTCGATGTGCACCTCGTCCTCGGCGTTCGCGGTGAGGGTGCCGCCGTCGCCGGAGACGGAGTCCGCGGCGCCACCGGGGATGCGCAGCGCGGGCTCCATCACGGCGGGATCGCCGATGGCCCGCACCCGGTAGGGCGCATCGATCGCGGTGCCGTCCACCTGCAGGCGTCCGTCATCAGCGGTGGTGATCGCGGTCGAGGCGACGACCCGCACGCCCCCGATCTGGATCACCTCCGCGCCGGCGTTGCGCAGCTCCTGCACCACGCCCAGCATGGTCGAGGCGCGCACTCCCTGGGAGGGATCGGAGATCGAGATCTCGATGCCCCGGCCGCGGGCGGGGACCGTCCCGGCGATGATCTCGAGATCCGTCAGCCGCTCCTCAGCGGCGTTCTGGGCGGCGACGTCGTCCTCCTGTCCCGAGTGCAGGGTCTCCAGCGTGCGTTCGAGCTCGGCGTTCTCGACCTCGAGGTCCGCCGCGTGGCGGCCGGACTCGTCCAGCAGGCGCACCAGCTCCTGCTGGCTGGTGCCCTCGAGGGAGTCGTCGCCCTGGCGCACCTGGGCGGCGATCGACAGCCCGAGCAGGAGGCAGAGCAGCCCCACGATCAGCTGCGAGAGCGTCGCCTGGGGGCGGAGCGTGTCGCCGAGCCGCCGCCAGACCAGCCGCTGCTGGTCCGGCGAGTCGGGGGTGCGGGTCCCGTCGCTCATGAGCGGAACAGCAGGCGCCGGATCGCCGCGGCGTTGGAGAAGATGCGGATCCCCAGCACCACGATCACGGCGGTGGAGAGCTGGGAGCCGACCCCGAGCTGATCGCCGAGGAAGACGAGGAACGCCGCGATCATCACGTTGAACAGGAACGAGGTGATGAAGACGTGGCTGTCGAAGGCGCCGTCGAGGCTGGCGCGCAGGCCGCCGGCGAGGGTGTCCAGCGCGGCGACCACGGCGATGGGGAGATAGGGCTGCAGTGCGGCGGGCACGTCGGGCTGGACGACCACGCCCAGCACGATGCCCAGCACCAGTCCGATGATGGCGATCACGGGGTGTCCTCCTCGGTGCCGCGCTCGGCGGCCGTCGTCGCACTCTGCGTGCTGTGGTCCGGCGGGGTCTCGGGCGCCGCAACCCCGGAGTCCTCGAGCACGGAGGCCTCGGTGAGCGTGCCCGCGGCGCGCGCCGGGACGGTGAGCTCCTCGCCGTCCTCCCAGGAGGTGCGGATCCCGAAGCGGGTGGAGATCTCCTGCAGGTAGTCACCGGTCTCGGCGTCCTCGACCGCGGTGCGCAGCTCCTGCGGGTCGCCCAGCGCGGTGATGCGGTAGGGCGGCGACAGCGGCCGGAAGTCGACCAGGATCGCGGAGCCGGCGGTGCGGATCGCGGTGGAGCTGCTCACCCGCTGACCATTCACCGAGATCGCCTCGGCGCCGGCGGCCCACAGCCCGTTGACCGCGATCTGCATGTCGCCGTCGGTGACCCGGTTGACGGTCCCGGAGCTCACGCCGGGGCTCGCCGGCAGCGGGGCGGAATCCTCGAGCACCAGCTCGGTGCCCGGCCCGCTCAGCGCCGCCCCTCCCCCGGCCTGCTCGTAGGCGGCCAGGCGCTCGGCCGCGCCGCTCTCGCTCTGGCCGAGCACCACGCCCTGCGCCTCGGCGATCTCGCCCTCGAGCTCCGCGCGGCGGCCCTCCAGCCGCTCGGTCTCGGCCCGGGTGTCGCGCACCTCCTGCTCGAGCAGGGTGCGGGGGCTGTCCTCGGCGGCCGCCTCGGACCGCAGGTCCAGCACGGAGACGGCGACCACGAAGCCGAGCAGCAGGGCGAGCACCACCGTGATGGTGCGGGTGAGGCGGTTGTCCGGCGGGGTGGCCTCCGCCGCGGGGTGCTCCTGGGCGCGGAGCGTGGAGACCCCGTAGGGGTTCGCGGTCAGGGCGCGCAGCAGGGAGGTCGGCGAGTACGGGGTCTCGCCGTGAGGGGTCTCGTGCTCAGCGCCGCGCATGCCAGCAGTCTAGGAGCGCCGCGGTCGCGGAGCGTCCAGGTCCACGGCCGGCGGCGCGGCGTCGCCCCAGCCGCAGCGGGGTCCCTATCTCGGGCAGGGCCGACGGACGCGCACGGCGCAGGTGCCGCAGGTCACGCCCTCTCCGATTCGCCCTGGGGCCGGTGTCGGGGTAATGTGTTCCTCGGTCCTGCGGCAACGGAGGATCACGACGGCGGGCTGTGGCGCAGCTTGGTAGCGCACCTGACTGGGGGTCAGGGGGTCGCAGGTTCAAATCCTGTCAGCCCGACCACTGCCGAACGGGCGTCTTCCGGAGACCGGAAGGCGCCCGTTCGGCGTTCCTGTGCCTGGAGAAGACCCAGGACGGGGCGGATCAGCTGCGCGCCGGCCCCACCCAGATCTGCTGGGCGTTGGTGAATTCCCGGATCCCGTGCGGGCCGAGCTCGCGGCCGTAGCCGGAGCGCTTGATGCCGCCGGAGGGCAGCCGGGGGTCGGATTTCACGATCCCGTTGACCGAGACCTGCCCGGCCTCGATGCGTCGGGCCATCGCGACCCCCCGCTCGGTCCCGGTCCAGATCGCGGCGCCGAGCCCGTACGGGGTGTCGTTGGCGAGCGCCAGGGCATGCTCGGCATCGTCCGCGGCGATCACCACGGCGATCGGCCCGAAGGTCTCCTCGGCGCAGGCCGTCATCCCCGGCTCCACCCCGGTCAGCAGGGTCACCGGGTAGAAGAAGCCCTCCCCCTCGGGCATCTCGCCGCCCATCACCAGGGTGGCCCCGGCCTCGACGCTGGTGGTGACCTGGCGGTGGAGGTTCTCGCGCAGCTCCTTGCGGGCGATCGGCCCCACCTTCGTGGCCTCCTCGCGCGGATCGCCCACCACCAGGTCCCGCAGCTGTGCGGCGAGCAGCTCCACGAACTCGTCGTGCACGGACCGCTCGACGATGACGCGCTTCGCGGCGATGCAGGACTGCCCGGCGTTGATGATCCGCGAGAGCGCCGAGACCTCCGCCGCCTTCTGCAGATCGGCATCTGCCAGGACGATGCACGGATCGGAGCCGCCGAGCTCGAGCACGGCCGGCTTGATCTCGCTGGCCGCGATCGAGGCGACCGTCGCCCCGGCCCGGTCGGAGCCGGTGAAGGAGACCGCCTGGATGCGGGGATCGCGGATCGCCTGTTCGACGTCCTCGGTCTGCGCCAGCAGGGTCTGGAACACCCCCTCCGGGGCGCCGGCCGCCCGGAACACCTCCTCGAGCGCGACGGCGCAGCCCGGCACGTGCGGGTCGTGCTTCATCACGCAGGTGTTCCCGGCCATGAGCGCCGGGGCGCAGAAGCGGAAGGCGACCCAGAACGGCGCGTTCCAGGGGAGGATCCCCAGCACCGGGCCGAGCGGCAGGTACTGCACGTACGAGGACGTCGCGTCCGAGTCGAGATGCTCGTCGGCGAGGTACTCCGCGGCGTGCTCGGCGTAGTGCTCGGCCGCCCAGGCCGATTTGGCGACCTCGCCGCGGGCCTCGCCGAGGGGTTTGCCCATCTCCTCGGTCATCAGCGGGGCGAGCTCTTCCGTGTGCTCGCGCAGATGGGCGGCGACGCGGCGCAGCACCGCGGCCCGCTCCTCGAGGGTGGTGTCCTTCCAGGTGGAGTACGCGGTCTGGGCGCGATCGATGATCGCGGTGATCTCCTCTCCGGTCGCGGCGGGCACCTCGCGCACGACGGCGCCGGTGGTGGGATCGATGGCGGTCAGCATGGTCATGATCAGGCTGCTCCTCTCAGAGGGTCGACGAGGTGATGGGCGCGACCGTCGGGAAGGCCCGGGCACCGCTCTCGTGGACGACGAAGTCCTCGGGAAGGGTGAGGAAGGAGGCGCAGCCGTCCGCGGTGATCCGGACGGTGTCCGAGATGCCGACGGTCTTGTCCCCGTCCACGCCCCACATCCACGGGATCAGATGGAAGGTCATGCCCTCCTCGAGCGGCCGCTCGTCGCCCTCGTTGAGGGAGACGATGTAGCCCTCGTCCCAGGAGGGCGGGAAGGCGATGCCGATCGAGTACCCGGCGCGGGTGACCAGCTGGGCTCCCACGTCGTTGCTCTCGATCAGGGACCGGGTGAGCCGGTCCACCTCGGAGATGCTCACCCCGGGCTTCATGAAGCTGCGCAGCTCTGCCAGCGTGTGCTTCATGAGGTCCTGGGCGGAGCGCATCGAGTCCGAGAGCGCCCCGTTGACCACGGTGCGCATCATCGCCGCGTGATACCTGCGATAACAGCCGCCCACCTCGAGGAACACGTGTTCGCCGGGGCGGATCATGCGGCCCTCCCAGGTGGAGTGGCCGATCATCGACCGCGGCCCGGAGGCGACGTACGGCATCACCGCCGGGAACTCACCGCCGGCGCGGAACATCGCGGCGGAGATCGCGGCCGCCACGTCGTTCTCGGTGGCACCGGCCATGGCGGCTCGCTGCCCCGCGACCATCCCGGCCTCGCCCGCGTATGCCGCCAGCTGCATCACCTCGATCTCCTCGGGAGACTTGCGGATGCGCCCCTCCTCGACGATGCCGAAGCAGTCCACCAGGCCTTCGCCGAAAGCGTCGTGGAAGCGGTCCTGCTGGTAGGCCGGGAAGTAGTAGCTGTTGCGCTCGTATCCCACCCGGGAGTCGCCCAGCCGCAGGTCGCGCAGCGTGCTGACCAGCTCGAGGATCGCATCACCGGTGTCGGGATAGGCCCGGGAGTGCTCGAGCCAGGTCCGCGCGATGACGTTGGATTCCTCGAGCGCACGGGTGATCATCACGGAGTCCGATTCCAGCGGCACGATCAGCGCCTGGAAGAAGGAGTACCCGGTGGTCTGATGGTCGGTGAGGTACATCAGGTTCTCCGGATCGGTGATGATCACCGCATCCAGCTCCCGCGCCGCCATCCGCTCCCGCAGCTCCGACAGCCTCCGCTCGTACTCCTCGGGCGGGAAGGTCATATCGGACCGGCGGCGCATCAGACGGCCCGCCGTGCCGCGTCCACGGCCTGCTCCAGCAGGTCGAGACCCTCGTGCAGGTCCTCCTCGGGGATGGTCAGCGGCGGGATCAGCTTGATCACCCGGCCTCCGCTGCCGCACGGGCCGATCAGCAGCCCCCGCTCGAAGCACTCCTGCTGGACCTGCTTGGCGAAGGCGCCGTCGCCCGTGTCCAGGGCCTGCATCATGCCGCGGCCGCGCACCTCCCAGTCCTGCTCGGGATGGGCGGCGGTGAGCGCGGTGAGCCGCTCGCGCATCGTCTGCCCCTTGGCGAGCACATCGGCGAGGAACGCCTCGTCGGTGAAGTAGTCGAGCGCGACGGTGCCGGCGAGGAAGGACAGACCCTGCCCGCGGAAGGTGCCGGTGTGCGCTCCGGGCGACCAGTGCGCATCGACCTCGGGCTTGTTGAGGTTCATGGCGATCGGGGTGCCGAAGCCGCCGAGCCCCTTGGCCAGGGTGATGATGTCCGGATCGAGGTCCATCCCGTCGAAGGAGAAGTAGCCGCCCGTGCGGCCCACCCCGGCCTGGATGTCGTCGATGATGAACAGCGCCCCGACCTCGCGGGCGAGGTCCTGGACCTCGTGGAGCCATTCGCGGCTGGCCACGTTCACGCCCCCCTCGGCCTGGATCGGCTCGACGAGGAAGGCGGCGGGGGCGGTCACACCGCTCGAGGGGTCCCGCAGCGCCGCCGCATAGTCGGCCACGCCGGTGCGCCCGCCGGGCGCGGTCTCGAAGGGCAGGCGGACCACATCGGTCAGCGGCACTCCCGCCCACTGCCGGAAGGCGTGGTTCGCGGTCGCGGCGAGCGAGCCGAGGGTCATCCCGTGGAAGCCGTGGCTGAAGGCGACGATCTCCCGCCGCCCGGTCGCCAGGCGGGCCAGCTTCATCGCGGCCTCGACCGCGTTGGACCCCGTCGGCCCCATGAACTGCATCTTGTGCTCCATGCCGCGCGGGGCGAGGACCACCTCGTGGAAGCGGGCGATGAAGTCCCGTTTGGTGGTGGTGTACGTGTCCAGGCTGTGGGCCACGCCGTCGGCCTGGAGGAACTCGATCATCGCCTCCTTCATGCGCGGGTTGTTGTGCCCGAAGTTCAGCACCCCCGCCCCGGCGAAGAAGTCGATGTAGCTGGTGCCGTCCTCGGAGACCTGGCGCGCATTGGAGGCGGAGGCGAACACCGTCGGATACGCCCGGCAGTAGCCGCGGATCTCGGACTCATGCTGCTCGAAGATGGTGGTGTCCATGGCGAGACCTCCCGTCGCGGTGCGGGGCGGCATCGCTCCTCACGCCCGGCTGCATAGCGAAGACCGCCCCGACTGGCAAGTGGGTGCCGGTGTGCTGACCATCACCCGGGGGTGCACATCCCGTCAAGCACCCGGTCGCACTGCAGGTCGTCGCGCCGACCGAGCGGTAAGCAGCGCTCGCCGGGCAGGGGCGCGGCGCGTGTCAGCGCAGCTCCGGGGACTCCCAGTCCACCCCGTCGACCGAGATCTCGCGGGCCATGTCCTCGAGGAAGCCGGTGACCACCTCGCGCTCCTCGGGCAGCAGCCGGCGCGCGGCATCGACCCGCCGGGCATGCTGCGCACCGAGGGTCCTCATCGCCGACCTCCGGGTGGCGGGCTCCAGCGCGATCACGAGGGCCCGACGGTCCGAGGGGTGCGGTGCGCGCCGCACATGACCCGCCCTCTGGAGGCGGTCCAGCAGCTTCGTGGTCGAGGCGGTGGAGATCTCGAGCGCCTGGGCGATCGCCCCGGGCGTGGCGAGGGTGCCGGTGTTCTCGCAGACGATGAGGAAGTGCACCGCCCGCATGTCGGTCTCCCCCAGCGCCATGAACCGCCGCGAGGCCTCCGCGAGCTCCCGCTCGGCGGCGCGCAGCCTCGCCAGGGCGGCCATGAGCGCATCGATCTGCTGGACATCGCGCGCGTCGAGCCCGGTGCGATCCACCAGCTCCTGGTGGGGGTCGCTCGAGGCGATGCTGAACAGCGGCGGGAGCGGAGTCGGCGTGTCGCGACCGCCCTCGTCGGGATGCGACGACGTCATGACGGGCAGTCTATCGACGACTCACGAGCCCGGCATATAGTTTGCCAGGCTAGCGATGAGTGGGAGACTGTGGCTGATCCACTGCCCGGAGCGTCGCGCCGCCGCCTGGAAGGAACTCCGTGACCCCTCCCCCGCCCTCTCCCGAGGCCGTGCACACCCATCGGCGGCCCGTGCCGCGCACCCCGCGCCCGCTGCGGGTGCTGCTGCCGGCCCTGCTCATCCTGGGATGGCTGGTCGCGGCGGGGATCGGGGGCCCGTACTTCGGGCGGGTGGACGAGGTCTCCTCGAACGACCGCACCGCCTACCTGCCGGATTCCTCCGCCGCCACCGAGGTCTCGCAGCGGGCGGCGGATTTCACCGGCTCCGAGGCGATCCCCGCGATCGTGGTGATCACCGCGCCGCAGGAGATGGACGAGCAGACGCTCGACACCGTCACCGACGCCACCGCGGCGCTCGCCGACCTCGACACGGTCACCGACGAGATCTCCCCGCCGATCCCCTCCGAGGACGGCCAGGCCGTGCAGGTGTTCGTCCCGCTGGATTCCGACGCCGACCTCGGCGCGGTCACCGCACAGATCGACGCGGAGCTCGCCGCGGACCTGCCCGCCGAGCTCACCGCCCATGTCACCGGTCCGGCGGGATTCTCGGCCGATCTCGGGGAGGCCTTCGCGGGCATCGACGGGCTGCTGCTGGGGGTCGCGCTCGCCGCCGTGCTGGTGATCCTGCTGATCGTCTACCGCTCCCTGCTGCTGCCCCTGATCGTGCTGTCGACGAGCATGTTCGCGCTGTGCGCGGCGCTGCTGACGATCTGGCACCTGGCCGCTGCGAACGTGCTGCTGCTGTCCGGGCAGACCCAGGGCATCCTGTTCATCCTCGTGATCGGTGCGACCACCGACTATTCCCTGCTGTACGTGGCCCGGTACCGCGATGAGCTGCGGCGCACCCGCGAGCGCTGGCCCGCGACCCTCAAGGCGCTGCGCGGCACCCTCGAGCCGGTGCTGGCCTCGGGAGGCACCGTGATCGCGGGCCTGCTGTGCCTGCTGCTGTCGGATCTGAAGTCCAACAGCACGCTCGGGCCGGTCGCGGCGATCGGGATCCTCTTCGCGATGGCAGCGGCGCTGACGTTCCTCCCAGCGGTGCTCTACGCGGCCGGCCGCGTCGCGTTCTGGCCGCGGCGACCGCACTTCGCCCCGGACGCCCCGGACGCGGGCGCCGATCCCTCCGCCCACGGGATCTGGGGCCGCATCGCGCTCGCCGTGCGGCGCCGGCCGCGGCCCGTGTGGATCCTCACCGCTCTCGTGCTCGCGCTCGGCTGCCTCGGCATCACGCAGCTGGAGGCCGACGGGGTGCCGCAGTCCGATCTGGTGCTGGCCGAATCCTCGGCGCGCCAGGGACAGATCGAGCTCGGCGAGCACTTCCCCGACGGCTCCGGCTCCCCGATGCAGGTGATCGTCGCCGAGAGCTCCCTCCAGGCCACGGCCGATCGGCTCCTGGACCAGGACGGGATCGACTCCGTCACGATCACCGCCGAGGACTCCCCCAGCGGCAGCGCCCCGGTCACGGCCGACGGCATCCAGGCACAGGGCCCGCCCGGCACCCCGGCCCCGGAGCCGACGGTGGTGGACGGCGAGGTGCTCCTGCAGGCCACCCTCACCGATGCCGCGGACTCCCCCGCGGCGGAGCAGACGGTGCGCGCAGTGCGCGCCGACCTCGCCGCGCAGGAGCTGGACGCGCTGGTGGGCGGGGTGACCGCCACCTCGATCGACACCAACGACACCTCCGCCCACGACCGCGCGCTGATCATCCCGGTGGTGCTCGTGGTGATCGTGCTGATCCTCATGCTGCTGCTGCGCGCGATCCTCGCACCGGTGCTGCTGATCCTCACCACGGTGCTGTCGTTCGGCACCGCGATGGGCATCTCCGCGCTGATGTTCGACCACGTCTTCGACTTCCCCGGCGCCGATCCGGCGGTGCCGCTGTTCGGCTTCGTGTTCCTGGTGGCGCTGGGGATCGACTACAACATCTTCCTCATGACCCGGGTGCGGGAGGAGTCCCTCGCCCATGGCACCCGGGAGGGGGTGGTGCGGGGCCTCGCGGTGACCGGCGGGGTGATCACCTCCGCGGGCATGGTGCTCGCCGCGACCTTCGCCGCGCTCGGCGTGATCCCGATCCTCTTCCTCGCCCAGATCGCGTTCATCGTCGCCTTCGGCGTGCTGCTGGACACCTTCGTGGTGCGCACCCTGCTGGTGCCGGCGCTCGCGCTGGACCTCGGGAAGGTCATCTGGTGGCCCTCGGCGCTGTGGCGCACGGGCCGGCGGTGATGCACATCGCCGCGAAGGTGTCGCGGCGCTCCCCCGCCGCTTCCTAGACTGGGCCCATGAGCAGCGCACTCCCCCTCCCCCAGAGCCCCACGGCGACCAGCACGGCGGGCCACGAGTTCGTCCTCACCGTGGTGTGCGAGGACGCGCCGGGCATCGTCCACGCGGTGACCGGGGCGATCGTCGAGGTCGGCGGGAACATCACCGAGAGCCGGCAGTTCGAGAGCGGTGCCACGCATCGCTTCTACATGCGGCTGCAGGTGCGCACCAGCGCCTCCGCCGAGGAGGTCGAGCAGGCGCTGGCGCCCGCGATCGAGCGGTTCGGGCTCGAGCACAGCATCGACGAGGTGGGGCGGCCCCTGCGCACCCTGATCCTCGGCTCGACGGCCAAGCACTGCGTCAACGACCTGCTGTTCCAGACGGAATCGGGGCATCTGCCGATCGAGGTCCCGCTGATCCTGGCGAACCATCCCACCCTGGAGAAGCTCGCCGGGTTCTACGAGGTGCCCTTCGAGCACCTCCCCACGAAGGGCGAGGGGGCGAAGGCCGCCTTCGAGGACCGGGTGCGCGAGGCGGTGCAGGAGCACGACATCGAGCTGGTGGTGCTCGCCCGCTACATGCAGATCCTCTCCCCCGAGCTGTGCGCCGAGCTCGCCGGCCGCTGCATCAACATCCACCACTCCTTCCTGCCCGGGTTCAAGGGCGCCAACCCCTACCGGCAGGCCCATGCGCGCGGGGTGAAGCAGATCGGTGCCACCGCCCATTTCGTCACGAGCGATCTCGACGAGGGCCCGATCATCGAGCAGGAGGTGCTGCGCGTGGACCACACCCGCACCCCGAAGGAGCTCATGGCGATCGGCCAGGACGCCGAGATGCGCACGCTGCGCCAGGCGGTGGCGTGGTTCGCGCAGTCGCGGGTGCTGCTGGACGGGACGCGCACGATCGTCTTCCGCTGAGCCCGCGCCGGGGCATGCCGCGTCGAGCGCCCGGGCTCAGAACACGGGCCGGCCGCCGGTCACCCCGAGCACCGTCCCGGAGACGTAGCTCGCCTCCGCGGGGCTCGCGAGGAACACGAAGGCGCCGGCCACCTCGGCCGGCTGGCCGGCGCGTCCCAGCGGGGTGTTCGCCCCGAACTCCACGTAGTCGTCGGCGACCCGGGTGGCGACGTTCAGAGGGGTCCAGATCGGGCCGGGCGCGACGGCGTTGACGCGGATGCCGCGCGGCCCGAGGTCCGCGGCGAGGTTCACGGTGACGTTGTTGATCGCCGCCTTCGTGGCCGCGTAGTCCATGAGAGGGACCGACGGGTCGTAGCTCTGGATCGAGGAGCAGTTGATGACGCTCGCCCCCTCGCCGAGATGCTGCGCCGCCTCCTGGGTGATCCAGAACAGGGCCTCGAGGTTCGTCGTCAGAGTGCGGTGCAGGCGCGCGGAGTCGATGCCGGCGAGCCCCGCCGGCTCCGCCCGGCCCCATTGGAACGCGGCATTGTTCACCAGCACATCGAGCCGGCCGAACTCCTCGCGGGTGCGGGTCACCAGCGACCGGGCCCACCGCTCCTCGCGGATGTCGCCGGGCAGCAGCAGCGCACGGCGCCCGGCCTGCTCGATCCAGCGGCCGGTCTCCTCGGCGTCCTCCTGCTCCTCGGGGAGGTAGGAGAGCGCGACATCGGCGCCCTCCCGGGCGAAGGCGATCGCCACGGCGCGGCCGATGCCGGAGTCGCCGCCCGTGATGAGCGTGGACAGGCCGTGCAGCCGGCCGTGCCCGATGTAGCTGTGCTCTCCGTGGTCGGGCACGGGCCGCATCGGTGCGGTGAGGCCGGGAGGCTGCTGGTCCTGGCGGGGGAAGGACGGCTCCCCGTCCCGGGTGGACAGCTCGTGGGCGCGCAGGGCCACGGCGGGCACGAGGCGGGAGGAGGCCTCCTCGCCCTCGCCGCGCATGGCGGGCTCCGCGCCGGAACTCGTCCCGGGGATCGCCCCGGGATCTGCAGCGGTGTTCTCGCGGTCGTCGCTCATGGCGGCTCCTTCATCGGGGACGCTTGCTGCCACGCTAGACCGTCCGCCCGGCCCCGTCACGGGCCGTGAGCGACCGAGCGGACGGTCCCCGCCGAGCCGCGGACACTCACCCCTTCACACCGCCCGCGGCGGCGAAGCCCTGGCCCAGGGTGCGGCCCAGGAACAGGTACAGCGCCACGACCGGCAGCGAGTAGAAGATCGAGAACGCGGCCAGCTGGCCGTAGGCGACCTGCCCGTACTGGGAGGAGAAGGTGTACAGCGTCACCGCGGCCGGCAGGTTCTCCGGGCTGAGCAGCAGCATGAAGGGGACGAAGAAGTTCCCCCACATCGTGACGAAGGTGAAGATCGTCGCGACGGCGAGGCCCGAGCGCATCAGCGGCAGCACCACCGACCACAGGGCCCGCAGCACCCCCGCGCCCTCGGTCCACGCGGACTCCTCGATGTCCACGGGGACCCCGTCCATGAACCCCTTGGTGAGGAAGATCGCGTACGGCAGGGAGCTCGCGCCGAGGAACAGGATCGCCCCGAACATCGAATCGATGAGGTTCACCTGCACGAACAGCGAGTAGACCGGGATCATGATCGCGGTGATCGGCAGCCCGGTGGAGAAGATGATCGTCAGCAGCAGCGGCCGCTTGGCTCGGAACCGGAAGCGGGACATCGGGTACGCGCACAGCACCGCCGTCACCATCGTCACGATCGTCGCCCCGCCGCACAGGATGAGCGAGTTCGCGAGCGGGCGGAACGTGGTCTCCGCGTTCCAGATCGCCTGGAAGTTGCCGAAGCTCCAGTTCGAGGGCCACGCCACCGACAGGGAGGCCTCGGTGTCGAAGGAGGCCAGCACCACCCACAGCAGCGGCACCAGGAAGGCCAGCCCGATCACGAGCATCGCCACGGTGCTGGCGACCGCCGTGCCGCGGGCTCGGCCGCCCGTGGAGGAGGTGGTCGGGAGGGTCCGGGTCGTCGTGGTCATCGCTTCTCCTCCTCCGGCAGCAGGCGCAGGTACACCAGCGAGGCCGCGGCCCCGATCAGGAGCAGCAGCAGCGCCACGGCCGTGCCGTAGCCGAGCTGGCCGTAGGAGAAGGCCTGCTCGTACATGTACAGGGGCAGGGTCTGGCTCTGCCGGGCGGGCCCGCCGCCGGTCATGATGAAGATCAGGCCGAAGACCGACAGGGTCTGCAGCGTGGTGAGCATCAGGTTGGTGGCGATCGCGGGGCGCAGCAGCGGCAGCGTGATCGACCGGAAGCGGCGCACCGGGCCGGCGCCGTCCAGCGCCGCCGATTCGTAGACGTCCGCGGGCACGGAGCTGAGCGCCGCGGAGTACACGAGCATCGAGAACGCCGTGCCGCGCCAGATGTTGGCGAAGGACACCGCCAGGATCGGGGCGCTGAACAGCAGGTTCTGCGTGGGCAGGCCGATCGAGGACAGGATGGTGTTCAAGCTCCCCTCGTCGGCGAAGAAGGTGTACAGCAGGTAGCCGGCCACCACCTCCGGCAGGATCCACGCCGCGATCACGAGCGAGGTCACCGCGAAGGAGAGCACGCGCTGGGCGCGCTCCATGAGCAGGGCCAGCAGCATCCCCATCACGTTCTGGCCGATCACCGCGGAGACGATCGTGAAGATGAGGGTGAGGATCACCGAGTTCCAGAAGTCGGCGTCGGTGAAGGCGTCGGTGAAGTTCGACAGGCCCACGAAGCTGGTGTCGGAGGCGCCCGCGCCGCGGATCGCGCTGTCGGTGAAGGCGAGGTAGAGGGAGTAGAGGATCGGGCCGAGCATGAAGCCGACCAGGAGCAGGCCGGCCGGCAGCATCGGCAGCGCCCGGATCGGGGTGAGCCGGTCCCCGAGCCGCGAGGGGCGGGAGGCCCCGGGAGGCGGCGCGGCGGGTCGCGCGGTGGTGGGGGCGTCGGTGGTCATGAGGTGGCCTCCTGCACGTTCTCGGGGCCGACGATGTCAGTGACGGTCGCGTCGTAGGCCGCAGCGGCATCCTCGGGGGTGCTGCCGGTCATGACGGCCTCCATCGCCTCCTGGACGGCGGAGGAGACCTCCGGGTAGGCGGGCAGCGCCGGCCGGTAGTACGCGGTCTCCAGCAGGTCCGTGAAGTACTCCACCGCGGGCGAGTAGGAGAGGTATTCCTCGCTCTCGGCGACGTCGGCGCGCACGGTGATGTGGTTGTCGGCGATCGCGTACTTCACCAGGGTCTCGGTGGAGACGAGCTTCTCGAGGAAGCGGAAGGCCACCTCGCGGTCGCTGACGTGCGTGGGGATGGACAGTCCCCAGCCGCCGGCCAGGGTGACCGTTCCGCTGCCTCCGCCGTCCTGCGTGGGCATGTCCGCGAGCCCCACCACCTCCGGCCACTCCGGCCAGGGGCGGGCGGCGGAGTCGGTCCAGTTCTGGGAGATCCAGGAGCCGTCGACGAGCATGCCGAGCTTCGCCTCCGGCAGCATCGAGGTGTAGATCGTCTCGGAGATGTTCGGGTCCAGGTGCTGGCCGAGGGAGGCGGTGAGGTCCTCGTCGAACAGCGTCTTGAGGAAGTCGAGCGCGTCGATGAAGCCCTGGCTGCCCAGGATCCACTTCTCCGCGTCGCGGTCGTAGAGCCCGGTCCCGTCACCGGTGCCGTACAGCAGCATCTCGAAGCCCTGCATCGAGGCCTTCTCGCCCTGCGGGGTGCCGGCGAACATGAAGAACGGGATCGCCTCGCTGTCGGAGTCCCGGATCGCCCGTGCGGCGTCGAGGATGTCCTCCCAGCTGCCGGGCTGCCAGTCCTCGGGCAGGCCGGCCTCGGCGAACACCTCGCGCTGGAACCAGACGGCACGGGTGTCGGTGGTGATCGGGATGCCGTACACCTCCCCGTCCTCACCGGTGACGGCCTCCTTCGAGGCGTCGGCGATGTCGTCCCAGTGCTCGAAGCCCTCGACCAGGTCGGTGATCGGCTGGAGGTATCCGGCGCCCATGTCCGACAGGAGGATGAAGGAGTCCTCGTACACGAGGTCCGGGCTGGTGCGGGGCGAGCTCATGAGCAGCTCGTTCTTCGTGAAGTAGTCGTTCTCGGAGGCGACGATCGGCACGAGCTCGACGGTGAGCTCGGGGTGGTCCTGGGAGAACTCCTGTGCCGCGGCGCTGATCCACTCCTGTTTGATCGTGCCGGAGCCGAACTGCTGGAACGCGATCCGGATCGTGCCCGGGTCGCGGGAGCCGCCGGAGGTGCAGCCGGCGAGGGCGCTGAGCGGGATCACGGCGGCGGCGCCGGCGGTGAAGCGCAGGAAGGTGCGCCGGTCCGGGGGCCGCGGGACGTGCGTAGGTGGGGGCACGCTGACCTCCTCGTCGAGAATCACGGGAGACCGACCTTAGCGCTCTGTGATGCGCGACACCCGCATTGGGCTCGGCGTGGCCCGGACGATCGGTCGGGCAGGCGTGCGCGGGCAGGCGGGGTCGCGCGGCGGTGCGGCTCGGCTCAGCGGCGGGGCCGTGCCCGGCCGACCCCCTGCGCCGCCTCGGCGTCGGCGTAGCGCATGCCGGGCGGCACCTGGGCGAGCTGGAACCAGGAGGCGGCGCGCGGCAGCAGCCGCACGTCGTGCCAGGGGATCTCGAAGTCCGGTGCCTGCCACAGCGTCAGCGCGATCTCGGCGCGCCGGCCGGAGGCCACCAGGGCGAGGCGGCGCAACCGCGACAGGGGGTGCGGGTCGGCCCGTGCGCTGGTGGGGATGGACACCACGCCGCCGAGGTCGAGCGGCCACACGGTCTCGCCCCAGCACAGGGCGGCGTGCTCGGGGGTGCCGGCGATCACCGCCGGCGGGCGGAGATCCGCGGCGGTCACCGGGACGGGGGCGAGCGGTGTGCCGCGGTCGAGCACCTCCGGTTCGACCCATGCCCCCGGGATCACGGTGCGGCCGCCGGCGGTGACGTCGATGAGGAGCGCGTCGGCGAACGGGGCGAGGGCCTCGCTCAGGCAGCCGTGGACGGCCATGTCGCGGCGGGGTGCGGCGATCACCCGCACCACGGCATCGTCCCCGGAGCGGTCGGTGAGGGCGATGCGCACCCGGGTGCCGGGCAGCGGCGCAGCGGGTCTCATCGGCGGAACTGCGTCTCGGTGCCGGGCGCCCGGGCCAGCGCGAGCTGCTCGGTGAAGCGGGTGTTCATCGGCGGCGGATCATCGAGCGGGAACCAGCGTGCCGCGGTGTTCTCCCCGTCGGCCGGGAACGGCTCCTCGCTGCCGTCGGCCTCGCAGAGGAAGCAGAGATCGAGGTACTGCGCGCGGTCGCCGTTGTCGTAGGTGATCGGTGGGAGCGTGCGCACGTCGAGCAGCCGCTGCGCCCGGCAGCGGATCCCGGCCTCCTCGGCGACCTCCCGCACCGCGGCGATGGCGGGCTCCTCCCCCGGGTCGATGATCCCCGTGACCGGGGTCCAGGCGCCGTCGTCCGCGCGGCGCACCGCGAGCATCCGGGTGCGGTCGCGGTCCAGCACCATGGCGGTCACGCCGGGCATCCACAGCAGCTCGTGCCCGATGTGTTCGCGCAGGGAGAGCACGAAGTCAGGGGTGGCGATGGTGATCTCTCCGAGGGGGTCGAGGGTTCAGCTGGTCAGCAGCGGCAGCGTGGCGATGCCGAAGATCACCACGAAGAACACGATGTAGATGACCACGAACAGCACGATCAGGGCGAGCACGACCCAGAAGAGGATCCAGCCGACCTTGGTCATCTTCCGCGCGGAGTGCGGATCGGAGTCCAGCTGCACCAGGGCGATGATCCCGAAGATCCCTGGCAGCGTGCCTCCGCACAGGAAGCCGAGCACGATCAAGGCGATCGCGCTGTTCTGGAGAGACGCTCGGTCCGCAGCGGAGCTCAGCGGGGCGTGGTTCATCGGTGTCCTCGTGGTCAGGGGCGGGGCCGGGTCAGTCGGTGAGCGGGCGGCCGTGGGCGTCGCGTTCGAAGGCCGGCGCCTTGGCCAGCACCATGATCCCCTCGATCACTCCCCACCACGCGCCGATCCCGCAGGTGAAGACGGTGACGACGATCTGGAGGATGCCGATGGTGGTGTAGCCGAGCAGGAAGCGGTGCACGCCGAAGCCGCCGAGGAAGATGCCCAGCAGCCCCACCACGAGGCGGCTCTGCGCCTCGCCCTGGGGTGCGCTGCCCTGGGGCGCGGTGCCCTGCGGGAAGCCTCCCTGGCCGGGCGCGCCGGCGCCGCCGGTCTGGCCATTGGGGTCGGAGGCCGAGGGGCCGGAGCCCGGTGCTGCGGACCAGCTCTGCTGCCCCTGGGCGTAGGGATCGGAGGCGGACCCGGCCGACGGCTGCGCGAACGGATCCTGCCCGGGGGCGGGCTGCTGTCCGTAGGGGTCCGAGGCGGAGCCGGCCGAGGGCTGCGCGAAGGGGTCCTGGCCGTAGGGGCTCTGCTGGCCGTAGGGGCTCGGCGCGCCGTACGGGCTCTGCTGGCCATACGGGCTCTGCGGGCCGGACGGGTCCTGCGGGCCGTAGGGATCCTGCTGGCCGTAGGGCTGTGCGCCGGGGGCCGGCTGGCCGTACGGGCCCTGCGCCGCGCCGGGCTGCTCGGCGGGCGGCTGCGCCCACGGATCCTGCGAGGGCTGCGCCGCGGCGCCCTGTGCGTCGTCGTTGCCCTGGGGCTGCCAGGAGCCGTTGTCACCGGGAGTGCTCATGGGCCACACACTACGTGGTCGCAGCACGGCGCCGCACGTCGGCGCAGCTCCGGCGCGGCCCGCGCGATGAGCCACGCCTCAGCGGCGGCGCTTCTCGCGGATCCGCACCCCGATCACGATCGGCGAGCCCGTGAAGGCGAAGTCCTCCCGCAGGCGACGCTCGATGAAGCGGCGGTAGCCGTGCTCGAGGAAGCCGCTGGCGAAGATGACGAACCGCGGCGGCCGCGTGCGCGCCTGCGTCGCGAAGAGGATCCGGGACTGCTTGCCGCCGCGCAGCGGATGCGGATGCGCCGCGACCAGCTGGCCCAGGAAGGCGTTGAGCCGGCCGGTGGGGATCCGCCGGTCCCAGGACTCCAGCGCCGTCTCGATCGCCGGGACCAGCTTCTCGGCGTGGCGGCCGGTCTCCGCGGAGATGTTCACCCGCGGCGCCCAGGCGACGTGGCCCAGATCCCGTTCGATCTCGTACTCGAGCGCCCGGCGGCGCTCCTCGTCGATCAGGTCCCACTTGTTGAAGGCCAGCACCAGGGCGCGGCCCGATTCGAGCACCATGTCGATGATCTTCAGATCCTGGGTGGACAGCGGCTCGGAGGCCTCGAGCAGCACCACCGCGACCTCGGCCCGGTCCAGCGCCGCGCGGGTGCGCAGGGAGGCGTAGTAGTCGGCGCCCTGCGACTGGAGCACGCGGCGGCGGATGCCGGCGGTGTCCACGAAGGTCCAGTCCTTGCCGCCGAGGGAGATCTTCTCGTCCACGGGGTCGCGAGTGGTGCCGGCGATGTCGTCGACCACCACGCGCTGCTCACCGGCCAGGCGGTTCAGGAGCGAGGACTTGCCCACGTTCGGGCGGCCCACCAGCGCGACACGGCGCGGGCCGTGATCGGCGGCCGCGCCCCGGCCCTCCTCGGGCATCGCTGCAACCACGGCGTCCAGAAGGTCGCCGGAGCCCCGGCCGTGCAGCGCGGAGACCGCGTGCGGCTCGCCGAGGCCGAGGTTCCACAGCGCCGCGGCCTCGAGCTCGCCCCGCTGATCGTCGACCTTGTTCGCGACCAGCACGATCGGCACGTTCGCCTTGCGCAGCACCTTGAGCAGCTGCTCGTCGGTGGTGGTCACGCCCACGTTCGCGTCGACGATGAACAGCACCACGTCCGCGAGGGACACGGCGACCTCCGCCTGTTCGGCGACGCGATAGGCGATGCCCTGGACGCGGTCCTCCCAGCCGCCGGTGTCGACCAGCCAGAAGTCCTTGCCCGTCCATTCCGCCTCGTAGAAGACGCGGTCCCGGGTCACGCCGGGACGGTCCTCGACAACCGCCTCGCGGCGGCCGAGGATCCGGTTGACGAGCGTGGACTTGCCGACGTTCGGGCGGCCGACGACGGCGACGACGGGCAGGTTGCGCTGGACGGCGGCGCGCGGCCCCTCGAGCTCCTCGTCCTCGAGCAAGGACAGGTCCTCGTCGTCGAGCGCGTACTCGGACAGCCCCGCCCGCAGCGCCGCCTCGACCGCCTCGTCGGAGGGCTCCTCCTCCGAGGCGTCGGCACCCGCCGGGGCGTGCTCGAGGACCACCGTGCCGTCGGCGAGCGGCGGCTCCGCACGGCCGTGCAGATCCTCCTCCTGCGCCTGCTCCGCCGCGGCGACGAGCATCAGCACCTGCTCCACGACGTCCTCGATGCCGAGCCCGGTGGTGTCCACGGCCTCCACGCCGTCGGCGGCGGTGAGGAACTCGGAGACGGCGGAGTCGTCCCGGTCGCGGCGCAGCACCTGATCGGCCATGCGCGCCCGGGTCTCCTCGTTGTCCTCGAGGTCGAGCTCCGCGGCGCGGCGGCGCATCCGCTCCTCGTCGGAGGCGGTGAGCAGCACGCGCACGTGCGCATCCGGGGCGACGACGGTGGTGATGTCGCGGCCCTCGGCGACGCAGAAGCCGCGCGAGGCCGCCGCGCCGAAGAGCAGGTCGCGCTGGCGGCGCTGGAGGATCGGGCGCACGAGGGTGTTGGTGGCGACCTCGCTGACCCGCTGGGAGATGTGCTGGGCGCGGATCTCGGCGGTGATGTCGGTGCCCGCCACGACGACGGTCGCGCCGGCCGGGTCGGTGCCGAGGTCGAGGTCGATCTCCTCGGCGGCGCGGGCCACCGCGTCACGGTCGGTGAGGTCGATCCCCTGGTCCAGGCACCACCAGGCCACGGCCCGGTACATCGCGCCGGTGTCGAGGATGCCGCCGTCGAGCGCTTCCGCGACGAGCCGCGAGACGGTCGACTTCCCGGAACCTGCCGGGCCGTCGATCGCGATGGTGATGCCCTCGGCCGGGCGGGGGGTCGCGAGGTCGGAGGGATCGTGCGGCGCGCTGGTGTGCATCCTGCAAGGATACGGGGCGCTCAGGCGTCCGCGACCCTCCAGCCGCGTTCGGTGAGCTCCCGCGTGAGGAGGTCCTCACGGGCGGCGTCGATCGCGATGTGCGCGAGGCCGACGGCCCTGCCGAGCTCGTGCTCGAGCCGGAGGTCCTCGAGGTTCACGCCGATCTGCCCGATCTCGGTGAGCAGGCGGGCGAGTTCGCCGGGGCGGTCCGGGACCAGCACCACGACCGTGGCGAAGGCGTCCGTCGCGCCGCCGTGCTTGCCGGGGATGCGGCGCACCCCGCGGTTGCCCTCGGCGACGAGGGCGGCGAGGGCGCGCCGGGAGCCGGTGCCCGGATCGGGATCGCCCTGCAGGGTCTCGAGCGCCGCCATCACCTCGTCGAGATGCTCCCGCACCCCGCCGAGCACCTGTGCGACGGCGCTCGCGTTGGCGCCGAGGATCTCGACCCAGAGCCGCGGATCGGAGTCGGCGATGCGCGTGGTGTCGCGCAGCCCCTGCCCGGCGAGGCCGAGCGCGGATTCGGAGGGCTCGAGCAGGGTGGCGGCGAGCATGCTGGCCATCACCTGCGGCACGTGCGAGACGTGGGCGACGGCGATGTCGTGCGCGGCGGCGTCCATCGTGGTGGGCACGGAGCCGATCTCGGTGGCCAGCCCGCGCAGCGCGCTCACCGCGTCCGGCGTGGTGGTCTCGTGCGGGACCACCACGAAGGGCCGGCCCAGGAAGAGATCGGCGCGGGCGGCGATCACGCCGGAGACCTCGCGCCCGGCCATCGGATGGGCGCCGATGTAGCGCCGCAGGTCCTCGGGGCTGGTCTGGCCGCGCAGCCCGTCGAGCACCGTGGATTTCACGCTCGCGACATCGGCGACCACCGCCTCGGGCCAGGTGCGCAGCGCCCGGGCGAGGAGGGCTGCGGCGACATCGGGCGGGGCGGCGACGAGCACCAGGGCCGGAGCCGGGGACTCCTCCTCCGCGAGGGCGCCCACGCCGAGCTCGACCGCCAGCGCGGCCGTGCCCGGGGAGACGTCCTCCACCTGCACCTCGACCCCGGCATCGCTCAGCGCCATCCCGAGGGACCCGCCGATGAGGCCGGTGCCGATGATCCGCACGGGCGAGGGCACCAGGGAGGTCACAGGCCCACCTCCGCCATCAGGGTGCCGAGCTCGCGGCCGCTGAGCTCGCGCGTGGTGCCGGGGGCGAGATCGCCCAGCAGCACGGGGCCGATGCGGGTGCGGATCAGCGCGGTCAGCTCGAAGCCCCGGGAGGCGAACATGCGGCGCACGATGCGGTTGCGGCCCTCGTGGAGGGTCACCTCGACCACGGCCTCGCGGCCGTCCTGGGCCAGGACCCGCGCGCGATCCGCGCGAGCGGGACCGTCCTCGAGCTCGACCCCGTCCCGCAGGGTGCGGACCAGGCCGCGGGGCGGCCCGCCCGGCGCGTCGAAGCGGCACACATAGGTCTTCGCCACCTCGAAGCTGGGGTGGGTGAGCCGGTGCGCGAGCTCGCCGTCGTTCGTCAGCAGCAGCAGACCCTCGGTCTCGTAGTCCAGGCGGCCCACGTGATAGAGCCGCTGCGAGTGCGCGGCGGTGAACTCGGAGAGGTCGCGCCGGCCCTCGGGATCGCTCATCGCGGAGACCACGCCGCGGGGCTTGTTCAGCACCAGGGTCAGCTTGGTCTCGTCGAGCTGGAGGCGGCGGCCGTCGACGTGCACCACCTGCGCCGCCGGGTCGATGCGCACGCCCTGCTCCTGCACGACGGCGCCGTCGACCCGCACCCGGCCCGTGGAGATCAGCGTCTCGCAGGCGCGGCGGGAGCCGAATCCGGCCCGCGCGAGCACCTTCTGGAGCCTTTCGCCGTCGGCCCGATGCGGCTCCGGGGCGTCGTGGCCCGTCCGGGCGTCCTCGGCGGGTGCGACGGGCTGGCCCTCCCCGTCCCGCAAACGCACCTGGCGCGGCGGGGTGAAGGCGCTGCGGCGCCGGTTCGGGCGCCCTCCGCCGCGGCGGGATGCGCCCTTCCCCGCGCCGCGCCCTGCGGAGCGCTCCGCGGCCATCAGGCGGCCGCGCCGCGGGAGATGAGCTCCCGGGCGAGCTGGCGGTAGGCGGCCGCCCCCTTGTTCGAGGTCGCGAAGGAGATGATCGGCTCCGCGGCCACGGACGCGTCGGGGAACTTCACCGTGCGGTTGATGGTGGTGTGGAAGACCTGGTCGGGGAACGCCTCGACCACGCGCTGGCACACCTCGCGAGCATGCAGGGTGCGCGGATCGAACATGGTGATGAGGATGCCGTCGAGCTCGAGGCGGGGGTTGATGCGGTCCTGCACCTTCTCGATCGTCTCCACCAGCAGGGCCACGCCGCGCAGCGCGAAGTACTCGGCCTCCAGCGGGATGATCACGCCGTGGCTCGCGGCCAGCGCGTTGACGGTCAGCAGGCCCAGCGAGGGCTGGCAGTCGATGATGATCACGTCGTATTCGTCGGCCACCGGGCGCAGCACCCGTGCCAGCGCCATCTCGCGGGCGACCTCGTTAACGAGCGTCACCTCGGCCGCGGAGAGGTCGATGTTCGCGGGCAGGACGTCGAGGTTGTCGGTGTGCGTCTCCTGGATCACCGTGCGCACGTCGTGGCCCCGCTCCATGAGCAGGTTGTAGACGGTCACGTCCAGGTCGTAGGGGTTCACCCCGGTGCCGGCGCTGAGCGCGCCCTGCGGGTCGAGGTCCACCAGCAGCACCCGGCGGCCCAGCTCGGCCAGGGCGGCGCCGAGGTTGATGACGCTGGTCGTCTTCCCGACCCCGCCCTTCTGGTTCACCATCGAGATGATCCGCGCGGGGCCGTGGCCGTCGAGCGGGGCCGGCTCCGGGAGCTCCGGCATCGGGCGGCCCGTCGGGCCGAGGTCGATGTCAAGCTGCTGGGAGGAGGTCGGGCTCACGTCGGTGTCCTGTCGTCGGCGTCGTGGTCTGGTCGGGGCACGGGGCGCTCCGCGGGGCGGGCGGATCAGCTCCGATCCCAGTCCGGGGAGCGAGGGGTGCGCCGTGCCGTCATCGTCTCGCGCAGGCCGTCCGCTGCCGGCGGTGCCGGGCAGGGGCGTCGTGCCGGACAAGTCTAAGCCCCTCTCCGGGCACGGGGGTGGGCGCCCGCATGGGTCTCGCGCAGCGAGTCGACGGTGACCTGGGTGTACAGCTGCGTGGTGGTGACCGAGGCGTGGCCGAGCAGCTCCTGCACGGCCCGCACGTCCGCTCCCCCGTGCAGCAGGTGCGTGGCGTACGAGTGGCGCAGGGTGTGGGGGCTGATCGGCTCGGGCAGATCGCTCAGCTCGGCGGCGTCCGCGGCGCGCTGCACCACCTGCCAGGCGGCCTGCCTGGTCAGCCGGGTGCCGCGGGAGCCCAGGAAGATCGCGGGTGTCCCCGTTCCGCGCGCCGCCAGGACGGGCCTGCCGCGCGTGAGATACGCCTCGAGCGCCTCGAGGGCGAATCGCCCCACCGGCACCACGCGGTGCTTGTCCCCCTTGCCGCGCAGCACGGCCGCGCGCTCCTGGGCGTCGATGTCGTCGACGTCGAGCCCGGTCGCCTCGGAGATCCGCGCCCCGAGCCCGTAGAGCACCTCGAGCAGCGCCCGGTCGCGCAGCGCGCGGGCGGTGGCGTCCCGGCCCGTGCTGGGCCGGCCCGCGGCCTCGATGAGCGCCTCGACCTGCGCGATCGCGAGGGGGTGGGGCAGGCGGCGCGGCAGCGCCGGGGAGGGGACCAGCCGTGCGGGGTCGCCCGAGCTGGAGACCCGTTCGGCGTCGAGGAAGGAGTGCAGGCCCCGCACCGCGGCCAGGGAGCGCGCGGCGGAGGACGCCGACAGGACGCTGCCGCCGTCGGCGCCGGTGCGCAGGGACTGCAGCCACCTGCCCAGCTGCTGGGGATCGACCGCGGTCGCGTCGATGTCGCGCCGGGCGAGCTCTGCGAGATAGCGGCGCAGGTCGCGGCGGTAGGCGGCGAGGGTGTTGGCGGAGAGGCCTCGCTCGATGCGCAGGTGGCTCAGGTACTGCTCGAGGATCCGCTCGTCGGCGGGGCGCAGCGCCTGCTCCGGGGCAGGATCAGGGGCGCCGCCCGGGGTCACAGGGTGACGAAGGGATCGATCGCGAGGGCGACGAACAGGACGGTCAGGTAGGTGATCGAGCCGTGGAACACCGCCATCGGGCCCAGCGCCTTGCCGGTCAGGCCGCGGTGCACCCGCACCGCGTAGCGCACCACGAGGAAGCCGAACCAGAGCCCGGAGGCGACGGCGCCCGCGCCGTACACCCAGCCGGTCTGCCCCAGCGGGATGATCGCGAGGCTCGCCGCCACCATCAGGGCGGTGTGCATGATCATCTGGCGCGCCACGTTCGTGCGCGAGGCGACCACCGGCAGCATCGGCACGCCCGCATCGGCGTAGTCCTTGGAGAACTTCTCCGCGAGCGGCCAGTAGTGCGGCGGCGTCCAGAAGAAGATCACCAGGAACAGCAGCACGGCGGTCCAGGAGACGGTGCCGGTCACGGCCGACCAGCCGATCAGCACCGGCATGCAGCCCGCGATCCCGCCCCAGACGATGTTCTGGCTGGTGCGGCGCTTGAGGATCATCGTGTAGAACACGACGTACAGCAGGATCGCCCCGGCGGCGAGGGCCGCCGACATCCAGTTCACCAGCAGCCCGAGCCAGAGCGCGGAGACGATCGACAGCACGATCCCGAAGATCAGCCCCGCCCGCGGGGAGATCTCCCCGGTGACCAGCGGGCGCCGCTTGGTCCGCTTCATCTTCGCGTCGATGTCGCGGTCGAGGTACATGTTCAGCGCGTTCGCACCGCCGGCGGCGAGGTAGCCGCCGATCATCGTGGTGAGGATCAGCCAGGGCGAGGGGAACCCGCCGGCCGCGAGGAACATCGTGGGGATCGTGGTGATGAGCAGCAGCTCGATGATGCGGGGCTTGGTCAGCGCCACGTAGCCGCGCACCACGGTGCGCATCGAGTGCGGGGTCCGACCACCGCCCCGGTGTGCGTTGCGAACCGAAGCTCCCTGGGTGGCGGTCACCGCCCACCATCCTTCCTCCTGAGCGCGACGCGAGGCCGCGGGCACGACCGGCCCTCGTGCGGCCGTCGTGAGAACCATGCCAGTCTAAGCCGCCGCCCATCGCGACGGCACCCAGACACGGGGTGACCCCCCGCACCGTCCCGCCTCCCGGCAACCCGCTGGACGGACGCGCCTCGCGACCGCTGCCCGGACTAAGGTGGGTCGCGTCGCCTCGCGCAGCTTCCTGCACGCCCCGCCGCGTGCTGGGCGCCTGCGGGCCGAGGCATGTCGATCCCGACGGCCGCAGAGGCCGCACCCCGGCGAAAGGAACCACGCGACATGACGGAGAACTTCAAGGCCCCCGAGGGCTGGACCGACCTCGACAAGCGGGCGGTCGACACCGCGCGCGTGCTCGCCGCCGATGCGGTGGAGAAGGTCGGCAACGGCCACCCGGGCACCGCCGTGAGCCTCGCCCCGGCGGCCTATCTCCTCTACCAGGACGTGATGCGCCACGATCCGACCGATCCGAGCTGGCTGGGCCGTGACCGGTTCGTGCTCTCGGCCGGCCACTCGAGCCTGACCCAGTACATCCAGCTCTTCCTCGGCGGCTTCGGCCTGGAGAAGAAGGACCTCGAGGAGCTGCGCACCTGGGGTTCGAAGACCCCGGGCCACCCCGAGAACTTCCTCACCGACGGTGTCGAGATCACCACCGGCCCCCTGGGCCAGGGCATCTCCTCCGCGGTCGGCATGGCGATGGCGCAGCGCCGCGAGCGCGGCCTGTTCGATCCCGAGGCCGCCCCCGGCACGAGCCCCTTCGACCACTTCACCTACGTGATCGCCTCCGACGGCGACCTGCAGGAGGGTGTCAGCAGCGAGGCCAGCTCGCTCGCCGGCACCCAGCAGCTGGGCAACCTCATCGTCCTGTGGGACGACAACGAGATCTCCATCGAGGGCGACACCTCGATCGCCTTCACCGAGGACACCGCCGCGCGCTACGAGGCCTACGGCTGGGACGTGCGCACCGTGGACTGGACCCAGGGCGGCAGCGCGTACCTCGAGGACGTCGCCGCGCTGAAGGCCGAGATCCTCGAGGCGCAGAAGGTCACCGACAAGCCCACCTTCATCCGCCTGCGCACCGTCATCGGCTGGCCTATCCCCGAGCTCGCCGGCAGCCACACCGTGCACGGCGCCAAGCTCGGCGCCGAGGGCGTGGCCGGTCTGAAGGAGGCCGTCGGCTTCGACCCGGAGCAGCAGTTCCAGGTCGACGAGGACGTGCTCGCCCACACCCGCGGCCTGGCCGAGCGCGCCGCCGCCGCGAAGAGCGAGTGGGACAAGGGCTACCAGCAGTGGCGCTCGGCGCACGCCGAGCAGGCCGCGCTGCTGGACCGCCTCGTCGCGCGCGAGCTGCCGGCCGGCTTCGCCGAGGCGTTCCCCGCCTTCGAGGCGGACGAGAAGGGCATCGCGACCCGCGCCGCCTCCGGCAAGGTGCTCCAGGAGCTCGCACCGGTCATGCCGGAGCTGTGGGGCGGCTCCGCCGACCTCGCCGGCTCGAACAACACCACCATGAAGGGCGAGCCCTCGTTCCTCCCCGCGGAGATCGGCTCCTCCGAGTTCAGCGGTGACGAGTACGGCCGCACGCTGCACTTCG
This sequence comes from Brachybacterium faecium DSM 4810, assembly GCA_000023405.1. Lineage (NCBI taxonomy): Bacteria > Bacillati > Actinomycetota > Actinomycetes > Micrococcales > Dermabacteraceae > Brachybacterium > Brachybacterium faecium. The sequence continues at coordinate 1,722,065 of CP001643.1, read as the reverse complement.
GCATCCGCGAGCACGGCATGGGCGCGATCCTCTCCGGCATCTCGCTGCACGGCCTGACCCGCCCCTACGGCGGCACCTTCTTCCAGTTCGCGGACTACATGCGCGGCGCGGTGCGCCTCGCCTCGCTGATGAAGGTCCCGGCCACCTACGTGTGGACCCACGACTCCATCGGCCTGGGCGAGGACGGCCCCACCCACCAGCCGGTCGAGCACCTGGCCGCCTACCGCGCGATCCCGAACCTCTCGATCGTCCGGCCGGCCGACGCGAACGAGACCGCGCAGGCCTGGAAGGCGCTGCTGGAGCGTGACAGCGGGCCCGTCGGCCTCATCCTGTCCCGCCAGGCGATGCCGACCTTCGACCGCACCGAGTACGCCGGGGCGGAGAACGTCGTCAAGGGCGGCTACATCATGAAGGAGGCCTCGGCCGAGCCGAAGCTCATCCTCATCGCCACCGGCTCCGAGGTGCAGTACGCCGCCGAGGCGCAGAAGCAGCTCGAGGCCGCGGGCACCCCGACCCGGCTCGTCTCGATGCCGTCGGTCGAATGGTTCGACGAGCAGGACGAGGCGTACCGCGAGTCCGTGCTGCCCTCCTCGGTGACCGCACGGGTCTCCGTCGAGGCCGGCATCGCGATGCCGTGGCACCGCTTCCTCGGCGTCCACGGCCGGGCCGTCTCGCTCGAGCACTACGGCGCCTCCGCCGACGCCAAGACCCTCTTCCGCGAGTTCGGCTTCACCGCCGAGGCCGTGGTCGAGGCCGCGAAGGAGTCGCTCGCCGCCTCCGGCGCCTGAGCACCCGCGCGGGGCGGGGCCACCCGGTCCTGCCCCGCGCCCCTCTCCCCCGCCCCGCTGTCCCGCTGTCATCGCCTCGCTCGCACGGAGCTTCCGGGGGCTACATCCTGGAAGGATCAGGGCCTCGAGGGCGTTGATCCCTTCGACACCAGTCCGACACAGGGCGCACGGCGCCCGGAAGGAACGACATGGCTCAGAACACTCGCACGCAGGCCCTCTCCGACGCCGGAGTCTCGATCTGGCTCGACGATCTCTCCCGCCAGCGGATGGACTCGGGCAACCTGCGCGAGCTCATCGACACCCGCAACGTCGTCGGCGTGACGACCAACCCCTCGATCTTCCAGTCCGCGATCTCCGGGCGCTCGGAGTACGACGCGGACATCGCCCGCCTCGCCGGCGAGGGCAAGGACGTCGACGCGATCGTCGAGGTCCTCACCACCGACGACGTGCGCCGCGCCGCGGATCTCTTCGCCGATCTGCACACCGCCACGCACGGCTTCGACGGCCGCGTGAGCATCGAGGTCGACCCCCGCCTCGCGCACAGCACCGAGGAGACCATCGCGCAGGCCAAGCACCTCCACGAGGTCGTCGGCCGGGAGAACCTGTTCGTCAAGATCCCGGCCACCGAGGCGGGGCTGCCGGCGATCACCGCGACGATCGCCGAGGGCATCAGCGTCAACGTCACGCTGATCTTCTCGGTGGACCGCTACCGCGCCGTGATCGACGCCTACCTCGCCGGGCTCGAGCAGGCCGCCGCCGCGGGCAAGGACCTCTCGAGCATCCACTCGGTCGCCTCCTTCTTCGTCTCCCGGGTCGATTCCGAGATCGACTCCCGGCTCGAGGAGCTCGCCAGCGAGGAGGCCACCGCGCTGCGCGGCCAGGCCGGCGTCGCCAACGCCCAGGTCGCCTTCGGCGTGTACCTCGAGGCCTTCGCCGCGGAGCGCTTCGCGGCGCTCAAGGAGAAGGGCGCGAACGTGCAGCGGGCGCTGTGGGCGTCCACCGGCGTGAAGAACCCCGAGTACTCCGACACCCTCTACGTCGACAGCCTCGTCGCCGACCCCACCGTCAACACCATGCCGGAGAAGACCCTCGCGGCGGTCGCGGAGCACTCGCAGCCGCAGGCGGCGCTGACCGCGGAGAAGGCCACCTCGGCCGAGGCCGTGCTCGAGCGGATCTCCGAGGCCGGCGTGGACCTCGCCGACGTCTTCGCCGTGCTCGAGCGCGAGGGCGTCGAGAAGTTCGAGAAGTCGTGGAACGAACTGCTCGCCACGGTCTCCGAGTCCGTCGAGTCCGCCCGCGCTTGATCCCGTCGGGAGCACGGCCCGCCACCACGGCGGGCCGTGCTCCCGCGCTGCTGTCCGAGAAAGGACGATCGTGACCGACTCCCCCAGCCACCTCCCCGGGACGGGCGCGCCGAACCCGCTGCGCGACCCCCGGGACCGTCGCCTCCCCCTCATCGCCGGCCCCGGCTCCATGGTGATGTTCGGCGTCACCGGCGACCTGGCGCGCAAGAAGCTCCTGCCCGCCATCTACGACCTCACCCACCGCGGCCTGCTCCCGCCCAGCTTCGGCCTGGTCGGCTTCGGCCGTCGTGAATGGTCCGACGACGACTTCGCCGAGTACGTGCGCAAGAGCGTCTCGGAGCACTCCCGCACCGGCTTCGACGAGAGCGTCTTCGAGCAGCTCCGCGGCGGCCTGCGCTTCGTCACCGGCACCTTCGACGACACGGCCGCCTTCGAGCGGCTCACCGAGGTCGTCGGCGAGCTGGACCGCACCCGCGGCACCGGAGGCAACCATGCCTTCTACCTCTCCATCCCGCCGGACGCCTTCCCGCAGGTGTGCGGCCAGCTGGCGAACTCGGGGCTGAACACCCCGCGCGACGGCTCGTGGCGCCGCGTGGTGATCGAGAAGCCCTTCGGGCACGACCTCGCCTCCGCGCGCGAGCTCAACGACGTGGTCGAGAAGGCCTTCCGCCCGGAGGACGTCTTCCGCATCGACCATTACCTGGGCAAGGAGACGGTCCAGAACATCCTGGCGCTGCGCTTCGCGAACCAGATGTTCGAACCGGTCTGGAACGCGAGCTACGTCGACCACGTGCAGATCACGATGGCCGAGGACATCGGCATCGGCTCGCGCGCCGGGTACTACGACGGCATCGGCACCGCCCGGGACGTCATCCAGAACCACCTGCTGCAGCTGCTCGCGCTCACCGCGATGGAGGAACCCGTCTCCTTCCGCGCCGCGGATCTGCGCGCCGAGAAGGAGAAGGTGCTCGCGGCCGTCGAGCTTCCCGAGGATCTCGCCGCGCACACCGCTCGCGGCCAGTACGTGGGCGGCTGGCAGGGCGGCGAGGAGGTGCGTCCCTACCTCGAGGAGGACGGTATCCCCGCCGACTCCACCACCGAGACCTTCGCCGCGATGCGGCTGGACATCGCCACCCGGCGCTGGGCGGGCGTGCCCTTCTACCTCCGGGCCGGCAAGCGCCTGGGCCGCCGCGTCACCGAGATCGCGGTGGTCTTCAAGCGCGCCCCGTTCCTGCCCTTCCGCTCCACCGACACCGCGGACCTGGGACAGAACGCGATCGTCATCCGCGTCCAGCCGGACGAGGGCGTCACCATGCGCTTCGGCTCCAAGGTCCCGGGCACCCAGATGGAGGTGCGGGACGTGACGATGGACTTCGCCTACGGCATGAACTTCACCGAGGAGTCGCCGGAGGCGTACGAGCGCCTGATCCTCGACATGCTGCTCGGGGACCCGCCGCTGTTCCCGCGACAGAAGGAGGTCGAGCTCTCCTGGAAGATCCTCGACCCCATCACCGCGTTCTGGGCGGAGAACCTGGACCCGGCCCCGTACCGCCCCGGCACGTGGGGCCCCGATACCGCGCACGAGATGCTCGCCCATGACGGGCGTACCTGGAGGCGACCGTGATCACCACCCTGACCGACACCACCGCATCGGCGATCGACAAGCAGATGATCGAGATGCGGGAGACGTTCGGCGCGAACACGATCGGGCGGGTCCTCACGCTCATCATCATCGCCACCGGCGATGTGGAGGAGCCGCTCGAGGCCGCGATCGCCGCGAGCCACGAGCACCCCGCCCGCGTCATCGTCGTCGACGCCGATCCGGAGGCCGAGAACTCCGGTCTCGACGCCGAGATCCGCGTGGGCCGCGATGCCGGTGCCGGCGAGATCGTCATCCTCCATGCCCGCGGCGACGTGCTGTGGGCGCTGGACACGCTGGTGATGGCGCTGCTGCTGCCGGACGCCCCGATCGTCACCTGGTGGCCCGAGAACGCACCGTCCTCGCCCGTCCACGACGTGCTGGGCTCCATGTCCCAGCGCCGCATCACGGACTCCGCCGCCTGCCCGGATCCGCTGGCCACCCTCAAGCGGCTGCGTCGCGGCTACTCCAGCGGCGACTCCGACTTCGCCTGGGCGCGGCTGACGCGCTGGCGCGGCCTGGTCGCGAGCGCCTACGAGGTCCCGCCCGTGGCCGTTCCCACGAAGGCCGAGGTCACCGGCACCGTCGGCAACCCCTCGGTCGCGCTGATGGCCGCCTGGCTCGAGCACACCCTCGGCGTCACCGCCGAGGTGCTCCCCCCGGCCGCCGACGACGCCGACTTCGCCGGCGTCCACGGCGTGCGCCTCGTGCGCGAGGACGGCACGATCGAGCTCACGCGCGTCAGCGACGACTCGATCGTGATGAAGCTGCCCGGTGACGACACCGGACAGCACGTCACGATGCCGCGCCGCTCCCTCGCGGAGCTCATCACCGAGGAGCTGCGCCGCCTGGACCCCGACGAGGTGTACGGCGAGGTCCTCGCCGCCACCTACAGCAGCGTCGACGACACCGCGACCTTCGCCAGCGGCAAGCCCGCGCCGCACGACGTGGTGCTCGCCGACGGCGACGCCGTCGCGGCCGCGGCCGCGGAGGGCGCCGCCCAGCAGCTCGCCGCCGCGCTCGCGGAGCGCCCCGTCGCGCACCTCGTGCTCACCGGCGGGACCGTCGGCACGAAGACCGCCGCCGCACTGCCGGAGGCCCTCGCCGCCGCCGGGGTGGACGCCGCCCACCTGCACCTGTGGTGGGGGGACGAGCGCTTCGTCGACCCGGACTCCGCCGAGCGCAACGAGGTGGGGGTGCGGGACTCGCTGCTCGTCCCGCTGCAGGAGAAGGCCGGGCTGCCGGCCCGCAACATCCACGTGATGCCCTCCCCCGCAGACGGCATGTCCCTCGAGGACGCCGCCGCCTGGTACGGGCAGCAGCTGGACCAGATGGGCGGCGACGAGCCGTTCCGCACGCGCGGCCGGGCGTTCTTCGACGTGCTGCTGCTGGGTGTGGGCCCCGACGGCCACATCGCCTCGCTCTTCCCCGAGCACCCCGACCAGCGACACATCAGCGCGAGCGCGACCGGGGTGACCGACTCCCCCAAGCCTCCTCCGGAGCGGATCTCGCTCACCTGGCCGGTGCTGAACTCGGCGCGGCACGTGGCGCTGCTGGTCGCCGGTGCGGAGAAGGCCGGGGCGGTCCGCGACGGGCACGGCCCCATCGACCCGTGGGCGGTGCCCGCCTCCGCCGTGCGGGGGCTGGAGTCCACCACCTGGTACCTGGACGAGTCCGCAGCGGGAGGCGAGGGCTGAGCCCCGCCTGAACCCGCCGAGCACGCGGAAGGGCCGGTCACCTCGACGGTGACCGGCCCTTCTCGCTGTGCAGAGCGGCTAGCGGCTCAGAGCAGCTTCTCGATGACGCCCAGGGCGACCGCGCTCAAGCCCCAGGCCACGGCGACGGAGACGGTGAGCCAGTTCAGGTTCCGCTCCGCCACACCGGAGGCGCTGGCCGAGGAGGAGACGCCGCCGCCGAACATGTCGGACAGACCGCCGCCGCGCCCCTTGTGCAGCAGGACGAGCATGATGGTCAGCAGGCCGAGCACGGCCAGCAGGATCTGAAGGATGAGCTTCAGCAGAGGCAGATCCACGAGGACGGACACCTTCCACGGAGACAGGCGGACCGATCCAGCATACGCCACGGGCCGGGTCCGACGAGGACCCGGCCCGGGTGGTACGGCTCTCTCAGCCCTGCGAGACCGGCTGAGCTCCTACCGCTCGCACGCTCGCAGCACGTCGCTCAAACACCGCTTCACCGGCTGAGCTCCTACCGCTCGCACGCTCGCAGCACGTCGCTCAAACACCGCTTCACCGGCTGAGCTCCTACCGCTCGCACGCTCGCAGCACGTCGCTCAAACACCGCTTCACCGGCTGAGCTCCTACCGCTCGCACGCTCGCAGCACGTCGCTCAGCCCTGGAAGCCCGCGATCTTGGCGAACTCCTCGGCCTTGAGCGAGGCGCCGCCGACGAGCGCGCCGTCGACGTCGGCCTTCTCCATGAGCTCGGCCACGTTGGCGGACTTCACGCTGCCGCCGTACAGGACGCGGACGGCGTCGGCGACCTCGTCGCCGTGCATCGCACGCAGCGCCTCACGGATCGCGGCGCACACCTCCTGGGCGTCGTCCGGGGTGGCGACCTCGCCGGTGCCGATGGCCCAGACGGGCTCGTAGGCGATGACGATCCGCTTCGCCTGCGCGGCGTCCAGTCCCTCGATGCCTCCCTCGAGCTGGGCGAGGGTGTACTCGACGTGCTTGCCGGCCTGACGCTCCTCGAGCGGCTCGCCGACGCACAGGATCGGGGTGATGTCCGCGGCGAAGGCGGCCTTCACCTTCGCATTCGTGACCTCCTCGTCCTCGCCGTGGTACTGGCGGCGCTCGGAGTGGCCGACCGCGGCGTAGGAGCAGCCGAGGGTCTTCAGCATCGGGCCGGAGACCTCGCCGGTGTACGCACCGGACTCGTGGGCGGAGATGTCCTGCGCGCCGTACGCGATCGGCAGCTTGCCGGCGTCGACCGCGACCTGGACGCTGCGCAGGTCCACGAAGGGCGGCAGCACGACGGTCTCGACCAGCGAGGTGTCGACCTCCTTGAGGTGCTCGCCGAGCTCCTCGACCAGGGCGAGGCCCTGCTTCCAGTCGAGGTTCATCTTCCAGTTGCCCGCCATCAGCGGGGTGCGGGGGGTGGTCATGAGTTGTCCTCCTCGAGGATGGAGATGCCCGGCAGGTCCTTGCCCTCGATGAGCTCGAGGCTCGCGCCACCGCCGGTGGAGATGTGCGAGAAGAGGGATTCGTCGAATCCGAGGGTGCGGACCGCGGCGGCCGAGTCGCCGCCGCCGACCACGGTGTAGCCCGGGGCCTTCGAGAGGACCTCCGCCACGGCGGTGGTGCCCTTGGCGAAGGCCTCGAACTCGAACACGCCCATCGGGCCGTTCCAGAACACGGTCGCGGCATCGGCGATCTTCTCGCCGAACAGCTTCGCGGTCTCCGGGCCGATGTCCATGCCCTCCTGGTCGGCGGGCATCGCGTCGACCGCGACCACGGTCGCGGGAGCATCGGCGGAGAACTCGGGCGCCACGGCGGTGTCGACCGGGAGCACCAGCTCGACGCCGTTCTTCTCGGCGCGGTCCATGTACTCGCGGACCACATCGAGCTTGCTCTCGTCGAGCAGGGAGCGGCCCACCTCGTAGCCCTTCGCCTTCTGGAAGGTGTAGGCCATGCCGCCGCCGATGAGCAGGCGGTCGGCCTTGCCCAGCAGGCTGTCGATCACGCCGAGCTTGTCGGCGATCTTCGCGCCGCCGAGCACCACCACGAAGGGCCGCTCGGGCTGGTCGGTGACCTTGCGCAGGGACTCGACCTCGGCGAGCACCAGCTCGCCGGCGGCCGCAGGCAGCTCCGTCGCGAGCTCGTAGACGGAGGCCTGCTTGCGGTGGACGACGCCGAAGCCGTCGGAGACGAAGGCGTCGCCGAGCGCGGCGAGCTGCGTCGCGAAGGCCGCGCGCTCGGCGTCGTCCTTCGCGGTCTCGCCGGGGTTGAAGCGCAGGTTCTCCAGGACGGCCACGCGGCCGTCCTCGAGCCCGGCGACGACCTCCTGTGCAGAGGAGCCGACGGTGTCGGTCGCGAAGGCGACCTCCTGGCCGAGCAGCTCGCCGAGCCGGCCGACGACCGGGCGCAGGGAGTACTTCTCCTCGGGGGCGCCCTTGGGGCGGCCGAGGTGGGAGATCACGACCACCCGTGCGCCGGCCTCGACCAGGCGCGTCAGGGTGGGCAGCGCGGCGCGGATGCGTCCGTCGTCGGTGATGGTGGTCCCGTCCAGCGGGACGTTGAGGTCCGCTCGGACGAGCACGCGCTTGCCGCGCAGCTCTCCGAGCGAGTCGATGGTCTTCAGCACTGTGGTGCTCCTTCGAAGGTCTCGCCGCCGCGCCGCGCAGCGGCACAGGGCTCTGGGGACGAGCGGAGCCCGCCGGGCACCGACCCTTCGGGGCGGCGGCCGGCGGGCTCCGGGGCTGTCCTGGTCGTCAGTGCGACGACTCCGGGATCAGAGGGACTTGCCGACGAGCTGCGAGAGCTCGACGAGGCGGTTGGAGAAGCCCCACTCGTTGTCGTACCAGGAGAAGATCTTCACCTGGTTGCCGATGACCTTGGTCAGCTGCGCGTCGAAGATCGCGGAGTGCGGATCGCCCTCGATGTCCTTGGAGACGATCGGGTCCTCGGTGTAGCGCAGGATGCCCTTGAGCGGGCCCTCGGCGGCCTTCTTCACCGCGGCGTTGACCTCCTCCGCGGTGACCTCGCGGCTCGCCTCGAAGGTGAGGTCGGTGATCGAGCCGGTGGGGACCGGCACGCGCAGCGAGTAGCCGTCCAGCTTGCCCTTGAGCTCCGGCAGCACCAGCGCCACGGCCTTGGCCGCACCGGTGGTGGTCGGGATGATGTTCAGGGCGGCGGCGCGGGCACGGCGCGGGTCCTTGTGCGGGCCGTCCTGCAGCACCTGGTCCGAGGTGTAGGCGTGGATGGTGGTCATCAGGCCCTTGACGATGCCGAACTCGTCGTTCAGCACCTTCGCCACCGGCGCGAGGCTGTTGGTGGTGCAGGAGGCGTTGGAGACGATGTTGTGCTTCGAGGGCTCGTAGTCGCCCTCGTTGACACCGATCACGAAGGTCGCGTCCTCGTTCTTCGCCGGAGCGGAGATGATGACCTTCTTGGCGCCGGCCTCGAGGTGGGCCTTCGCCTTCTCGGCGTCGGTGAAGATGCCGGTGGACTCGATGACGACGTCCGCGCCGATCTCGCCCCACGGGATGTTCTTCGGGTCGCGCTCGGCGAACGCCTTGAAGGAGTTCTCGCCGACGGTGATCGAGTCCTCGTCGTGGGAGACCTCGTAGGGCAGGACGCCGCCGATGGAGTCGTACTTGATGAGGTTCGCGAGCGTGGCGTTGTCGGTGAGATCGTTCACACCGACGATCTGGATGTCCGCCTTCTGCTCGAGAGCGGCGCGCAGGAAGTTGCGGCCGATGCGGCCGAATCCGTTGATTCCAACCTTGATGGTCAAGGGTTCCTCCTAGATTCGCAGGGGTGCCTGCGAAATTCCGGTACTGACATGGCGCGCACGCCCTCGTACGCTCGGACGGCGCCGGATGTGACCGACGGCCGTGACGATCTTATCAATGACCCGGATCCGGGGACGGCGGAAGCTGCTCCTCGTCCACTCCGTGGTCGGTCCCGGCGATGCCGAGCTCCTCCGCGCGCTTGTCCGCGGTGGCCAGAAGGCGTCGGATCCGGCCCGCGACGGCATCCTTCGTCAGCGGCGGATCCGCGAGGCGGCCGAGCTCCTCGAGGCTCGCCTGGCGGTGCTCGAGGCGGAGCCGGCCGGCAGCTCGCAGGTGCTCGGGCACCTCGTCGCCGAGGATCTCGAGCGCGCGCTGCACCCGCTGCCCGGCGGCCACGGCTGCCCGGGCGGAGCGGCGCAGGTTCGCGTCGTCGAAGTTCGCCAGCCGGTGGGCCGTGGCCTTCACCTCGCGCTTGGTGCGCCGCTCCTCCCAGATCTTCACTGTCTCGGGCGCCCCCATGCGGCCCAGGAGCATCGAGATCGCGTCCCCGTCGCGCAGCACCACCCGGTCGGTGCCGCGGGCCTCGCGGGCCTTGGAGGCGACCCCCAGGCGGCGGGCGGCGCCCACCATCGCGAGCGCCACCTCGGGGCCGGGGCAGGACAGCTCGAGCGCGGAGGAGCGCCCCGGCTCGGTGAGCGTGCCGCGGGCGAGGAACGCGCCGCGCCAGGCGGCCTCTGCGTCGACCGTCGCCCCGCCCACCACGAACGGCGGCATGCCGCGCACGGGCCGGCCGCGGGCGTCCAGCAGACCTGTCTGCCTGGCGAGCATCCCGCCCTCGCGCTCGACCCGCACGATGTAGCGCGTGGTGCGGCGGATGCCGGAGGGCGCGAGGACGGCCAGATCCGCGCGGTGCCCGTACATGTCGGCGATGATCCCGTGGAGCCGGCGGGCGACGGCCGCGGAGTCCAGCTCCGCCTCGACCACCACCCGTCCGGCCACCAGATGCAGCCCGCCGGCGAAGCGGAGCATCGCCGCCGCCTCCGCCTTGCGCGCGGAGGGACGGGTCACCTCGAGGTGGCTCAGCTCCTCCTTGGCCTCACCCGTCAGCGCCATGCATGTCCTCCTCGGTGCGGGGGGACGAAGCCCCCGTGGTGCGGTCGCCGGCACTCGCGTGCCGTGCGTTCTCGTGCTCGACGTGCGCCTGCCCGGCAGGGCTGTGCTCTCCGTCACCGGGCACGCTCGCGGCGTGCTCCGTCTCGACATCTCCGTACACGTCGTCGAACAGGTCACGGTACGCGGCGGCGAGGCGCACCGGGTCGTGCTGCGGTGTCCCGTTGCCCACGCTCACCTGGCGCAGCAGGGTGCGGATGCCGCGGCCCTGTGCGGACTCCGCGAGCTCGAGGGCGTCGCCGAGGGTGGTGGGGTCGGCCAGCAGCGCGTCGAAGCGGCAGCCCTGGGCGCGCTCAAGCAGCACGTCGAGCATGTCCAGGCTGGTCATGCCCTCCGCCTCCTGCGCGCCGACGGAGAGGTTCGTGGTGATGCAGCGCCGTGCGGGGCTGGTGCGGATCGCCTCCGCGATCTCCGGGATCATCAGGTGGGGCAGCACCGAGGTGTACCAGGAGCCGGGGCCCACGATGATCCAGTCGGCGCGGCCCAGGGCGTCGATGACGTCCTGCGGGACGCGGGGGCGGGCGGGGATGAGGCGGACGTCCTCGACCCGGCCCGCGGCGGTCGCGACCTGCCACTGCCCGGAGACGGTGTGCAGCTGCCCGTCCTCGCCGCGCACATGGGCCTCGATGTCCAGCGGATCCAGCGCCATCGGCAGCACCCGCCCGCGCGCGCCCAGCAGCTCCGCCATCTGGTCCAGCCCCTCGACCGGGTCCTCGAGGATCTGCCACAGCGCGACGATGAGCAGGTTGCCCAGGGCGTGCCCGTCCAGCTCTCCCTCGGTCGCGAAGCGGTGCTGGATGACATCACCCCAGATGGACCCCCAGTCGGAGTCCTCGCACAGCGCCGCGAGCGCCATCCGCAGGTCACCGGGCGGCAGCACCGGCATCTCGGTGCGGATCCGGCCCGAGGAGCCCCCGTTGTCCGCCACGGTGACCACGGCGGTGATGTCGTCGGCCAGCAGGCGCAGCGCACGCAGGTTCGCAGCCAGGCCGTGGCCGCCGCCGAGCGCGACCACGCGCAGGGGGCGCTGCGGGTCGCCGCGGCGGCCGCGGCGGGCGCTGGCGGAGCGGTCGGCGCCGCGCAGGCGGTGGCCTCCGGAGCGGGGGGCGATGCTCATTCGCGCCCCAGGTCGCGGTGGCGGATGCGCACGGCGTGTCCGAGGCGCCGCAGCTCCTCGCCGAGCTTCTCCGAGACGGCGACGCTGCGGTGCTTCCCGCCCGTGCAGCCGATGGCGAGCGTGGTGAAGTGCTTGTTCTCGGCGCTGTAGCCGCGCAGCGCCGGGGTGATCATGTCGAGGTAGCGGGGGACGAACTCGGCGGCGTTGGCGTCGCCCAGCACGAAGTCCGCGACCTCGGGATCGGTGCCCCGCTTGGGTTTGAGCTCCGGCACCCAGTACGGGTTGGGGATGAAGCGCACGTCGCTGACGTGATCGGCCTCGAGCGGGATCCCGTATTTGAAGCCGAAGGACAGCATCGTGACGGTGAGGCGCTGCTCCGCGCTCGTGCCGAACACGGTGCGCATCTTCATGGTGAGCTGATGCACGTTCAGCGGGGAGGTGTCGATCACCAGATCGGCCATCCGGCGGTAGGGGGCGAGCATCTCGCGCTCGCGGCGGATGCCCTCGAGCACGCCCTCCTCCCCCTGCAGCGGGTGGGGGCGGCGCACCGAGTCGAAGCGGCGCACCAGGGTGGACTCGTCTGCGGTGAGGAACAGCAGGCGCAGCCGCAGATCGGCCTTGCGCAGCTCGGTGACCACATCCCCGAGCTCGCTGAAGAACGGCCCCGAGCGGGGATCGACGACCACCGCGAAGCGGTTCTCGCGGCCGACGGCGGTGGCGCGCAGCTCGTACAGCGTGCCGATCAGCTGCGGGGCGATGTTGTAGACCACGTACCAGCCCATGTCCTCCAGGGCGTGGGCGGCGGTCTCCCTCCCGGCGCCGGCGAGGCCGGTGATGATCACGACGTCGCCCCGGGTGTCGGTGCTGGGCAGCGGTGCGGTGTCCTCGGTCACGAGCGCTCCTTCCAGAGCTCAGGCAGGGGCAGGGACCTGCGGGGACGGGCCTGCGGGGGTGGACCGCGGGCACGTTCTGCGCGGTGGATCAGCGGTCGATGATCTCACCGGTCGCCATGTCCACGGCCACCCCGAGCGCCTCGTCCTCGATGACGGTGTCCGCACCCGCGTCCGTCCCCGGCTCCGCTGCGCTCTCCACCTCGGATCGTAGCGCGAGCGCGATCTGGGCGGCGAGCGCGGGGCCGATCCCGTCGACCTCCACCAGCTCCTCCTCGCTCGCGGCCCGGATCGCGGAGACGGTCACGAAGCGGTCCAGCAGGGCGCGCCGACGGGCCGGGCCCAGGCCGGGGATGCCGTCCAGCGCGCTGGCCTGCATGGCGCGGCCGCGCTTGGAGCGGTGGTAGGTGATCGCGAAGCGGTGCGCCTCGTCCCGCAGCCGCTGCACGAGGAACAGCGCCTCGCTGGTGCGCGGCAGGATGACCGGGTAGTCGTCGCCGGGCAGCCAGATCTCCTCGAGACGCTTGGCGATGCCGGCCAGGGCGATGTCGGTGATGCCCAGATCGTCGAAGGCGCGCTGCGCGGCGGCGACCTGCGGCGGCCCGCCGTCGACGAGGATCAGCGAGGGCGGGTAGGCGAACCGGCGCCTGTCCTCCTCGCTCTGCTCCGGCGGGTCCAGGTGGTGCTTCAGGCGCCGCGAGATGACGTCGTACATCGAGGCGGTGTCGTCCCGGGCGGCCGCGCCGCTGACGGAGTAGCGGCGGTATTCGCTCTTCTTGGGCAGCCCGTCCTCGAAGACCACCTGGGAGCCGACGACGTTGGTGCCGTGGGAGTGGGAGATGTCGAAGCACTCGATCCGCAGCGGCGGCTCGGCCAGCTCGAGCGCCTCGCCGAGGTCCTCGAGCGCCTTGGTGCGGGCGGTGAGGTCCCCGGTGCGCTTGAGCCGGTGCAGGCGCAGCGCCTCGGTGGCGTTCTCCCCCACGGTGCGCAGCAGGTCCTTCTTCTCGCCGCGCTGGGGGACGCGCAGGTCCACGGTGCGGCCCATCATCTGCAGGACCTGCTCGCGGTTCGTGGGGAGGATCGGGACGAGCACCTCCCGGGGCGCCTCCCCCTCCGCGTACAGCGTGGTCATCGCCCGCTCGATGAGATCGGGGCCGGAGGAGTCGTCGAGGATCTCCGCGGTCCAGCCGCGCTGGCCGCGGATCCTCCCGCCGCGCACGTGGAAGACCTGCACGGAGGCCTCGAGCTCATCCTGCGCGAGACCGATGAGGTCCGCGTCGGTGGCGTCGGAGAGCACCACCGAGTTCTTCTCCATGACCTTCTCGAGGGCCTGCAGGTCGTCGCGCAGCCCGGCGGCGGTCTCGTAGTCCATCGCTGCGGCGGCCGCCTTCATCCGCTGCTCGATGCGCCGGGTGTACTTCGAGGTGTTGCCGGCCATGAAGTCCGCGAACTGCTCGGCGAGCCTGCGGTGCTCCTCCTCGGAGATGTCGCCGACGCATGGGGCCGCGCACTTGCCGATGAAGCCGAGCAGGCAGGGGCGGCCGGAGCGTTCGGCGCGGCGGTACACCCCGGCGGTGCAGGAGCGGATCGGGAAGACCCGCAGCATCAGGTCGAGGGTCTCGCGGATCGCGCCCACCTGCGGGTAGGGCCCGAAGGTGCGGTCCCCCTTGGCGCGCGGCCGACGGGTGATGTGCACCCGCGGCACCTTCTCCCCCATCGTCAGCACCAGGTACGGGTAGGACTTGTCGTCGCGGAACTTGACGTTGAACCGCGGGTCGAACTCCTTGATCCAGGTGTACTCGAGGGTGAGCGCCTCGACCTCGGTGCCCACCACCGTCCATTCGACGCTCGCGGCGGTGGTCACCATGCGCCGGGTGCGCTCGTGCAGGACGGAGAGGTCCTGGAAGTAGTTCACCAGGCGCTGGCGGAGGTTCTTCGCCTTGCCCACATAGATGACACGGCCGTGCTCGTCCCGGAAGCGGTACACCCCCGGGCGGGTGGGGATGGTTCCGGTGGCGGGACGGTAGGTCGCGGGATCAGCCACTGTGTGCTCAGCGCTCGGTGCTTCTCGGCGTGCGGCCGGCACGTCCGGTGGCGATCATCGGGGCGAGGAAGTGGCCGGTGTAGGAGCCGGGCGTCTCGGCGACCTGCTCGGGGGTGCCGGTGGCGACGACGCGGCCGCCGCCCGCGCCGCCCTCGGGGCCGAGGTCGATGACGTGGTCGGCGGTCTTGATGACATCGAGGTTGTGCTCGATGACGATCACGGTGTTCCCCTTGTCGACGAGCCCGCCGAGCACCTCGAGCAGCTTGCGGACGTCCTCGAAGTGCAGCCCGGTGGTCGGCTCGTCCAGCACGTAGATCGTGCGGCCGTTGGAGCGCTTGTGCAGCTCGGAGGAGAGTTTGACGCGCTGCGCCTCGCCGCCGGAGAGGGTGGTCGCGGATTGGCCGAGCTTCACGTAGCCCAGCCCCACGTCGACCAGGGTCTGCATCTGGCGGCGGATCGCGGGCACGGCGTCGAAGAACTCGAGCGCCTCCGCGATGGGCATTCCCAGCACCTCGGCGACGTTCTTGTCCTTGAACTTCACCTCGAGGGTCTCGCGGTTGTAGCGCTGGCCCTTGCACACCTCGCACTGGACGTAGACGTCCGGCAGGAAGTTCATCTCGATCTTCAGCGTGCCGTCGCCGGAGCAGGCCTCGCAGCGCCCGCCCTTGACGTTGAAGGAGAAGCGCCCCGCGGTGTATCCGCGGATCTTCGCCTCGTTGGTCTGGGCGAACAGGGTGCGCACCCGATCCCACACGCCGGTGTAGGTGGCGGGGTTCGAGCGGGGGGTGCGGCCGATGGGCGACTGGTCCACGTGCACCACCTTGTCGAGGTGCTCGAGGCCGGTGACGCGCTTGTGCCGGCCGGGCACCACCCGGGCGCGGTTCAGCTCCTTGGCGAGCACCGAGTACAGGATGTCGTTGACCAGGGTGGACTTCCCGGACCCGGAGACGCCGGTGATCGCCGTGAGCACCCCCAGCGGGAAGGCCACGTCCTGGCCGGCGAGGTTGTTGGCCCGCGGGGCGACGACCGTGAGCATCCGCTCGCGGTCCACCGGGCGGCGGTCGGCGGGCAGCGGGATCTCCAGCTCGCCGGAGAGGTAGCGCCCGGTGAGGCTGCCGGGGTTCTGCTTCAGGCTGCCCACGTCGCCGGAGTGCACCACGCGCCCGCCGTGCTCGCCGGCGAGCGGGCCGATGTCCACGATCCAGTCGGCGGCGTTGAGCGTGTCCTCGTCGTGCTCGACGACGATGAGGGTGTTGCCGAGGTCGCGCAGCCGCTCGAGGGTGCCGATGAGGCGCTCGTTGTCCCGCTGGTGCAGGCCGATCGAGGGTTCGTCGAGCACGTACAGCACGCCGACCAGGCCGGAGCCGATCTGGGTGGCGAGCCGGATGCGCTGGGCCTCGCCGCCGGAGAGGGTGCCGGCGGCGCGCGCGAGGGTGAGGTAGTCCAGGCCGACGTCGAGCAGGAAGCCGAGCCGGGAGCGGATCTCCCGCAGCACCTCGTCGGCGATCGCCGCCTCCCGCTCCCCCAGCTCGAGGCTGTCGTGGAAGGCGTGCGCCTCCCGGATCGACATCTCGCACACCTCGGCGATCGAGCGGCCGCCCACGGTCACGGCCAGCACCTCGGGGCGCAGCCGGGCGCCCTTGCAGGCCGGGCACGGGGTCTCGCGCATGAACTGTTCGTACCGCTCCTTGGCCCAGTCGGACTCGGTGTCGCTGTGGCGGCGCTCGAGGAAGTGCATCACGCCCTCGAAGCCGGTGGAGTAGGTGCGCTCGCGGCCGAAGCGGTTGCGGTACTTGACGTGGACCTTGAAGTCCTTGCCGTGCAGCAGCGCGTCCCGGGCGCGCTGGGGCAGCGCCCGCCACGGCGTGTCCATCGAGAAGCTCAGCTCCTCGGCGAGGCCGGCCATCACCTCGAGGTGGCGGTCGGTCGAGCCCATGGTCCACGGGGCGATCGCGCCCTCGGTGAGGGAGAGCCCCTCATCGGGGATCACCAGCTCGGGATCGACCTCGAGCCGCTGGCCGAGGCCGGTGCACTCGGGGCAGGCGCCGTAGGGGGCGTTGAAGGAGAAGGTGCGCGGCTCGATGTCGTCGATCGCGAGCGGATGGTCGTTGGGGCAGGCGCGCTTCTCGGAGAATCGGCGGATGCGCTCGGGATCGTCCTCGGGCAGGTCCACGAAGTCGACCACGAGGATGCCCTCGGCCAGGCGCAGAGCGGTCTCGACGGAGTCGGTGAGGCGGCGGCGCGAATCCGGCTTCGCCGCGAGGCGGTCCACCACCACTTCGATGGTGTGCTTGTACCTCTTGTCGAGGGTGATCTCCTCGTCGAGACGGCGGTTCGTGCCGTCGACCCGGGCGCGCGCGTAGCCCTGCGAGCGCAGGGAGCTCAGCAGGTCCGCGTGCTCGCCCTTGCGGCCCTGGACCACCGGGGCCAGCAGCTGGAAGCGGGTGCCCGCTTCCTGGGCGAGCAGGGTGTCGACGATCTGCTCCGCCGAGGAGGAGGCGACGAGCTCGCCGCAGACCGGGCAGTGCTGCTCGCCGGTGCGGGAGAACAGCAGGCGCAGGTAGTCGTAGACCTCGGTGATCGTGCCGACGGTCGAGCGCGGGTTGCGGTTGGTGGACTTCTGGTCGATCGACACCGCCGGGGACAGCCCTTCGATGAGGTCGACCGAGGGCTTGTCCATCTGGCCCAGGAACTGCCGGGCATAGCTCGACAGCGACTCCACGTAGCGGCGCTGCCCCTCGGCGAAGATGGTGTCGAAGGCCAGGGAGCTCTTCCCGGAGCCGGACAGGCCGGAGAACACCACCAGCTTGTTGCGGGGGATGTCGATGTCGATGTTCTTGAGGTTGTGCTCGCGCGCACCACGGACGACCAGCGATTCACTCACCGGGCCATCCTAGGCAGAACCCCGTCCTTCGAACAGCTGTTCGGAGCGAGAGGAAGGCGACATACTGTCCCCATGGCTGATCACGAGTACTCAGGACACGTCGACCCCGGCGGCGAGGCCGCAGTGCGGAGGCTGGAGGGCCTGGAGATCCGCAAGCTCTCCGTGGGGCCGATGGACAACAACGCCTACCTGCTGACCTGCCGGTCGACGGGTGCGCAGCTGCTGATCGACGCCGCTGCGGACGCGGACGCGCTGCGGCGCCTGGTCGCGGCAGGTGCCGCCGGTGCCGCGGGGACCACCGGTGCCCCCGGCGCGGCGGAGCCGCGGCTGGATCTCATCGTCACCACCCACCGCCATCACGACCACGTCGGGGCGCTCGCGGAGATGGTCGCCGCGACCGGCGCCCGCACCGCCGCCGGCGCCGAGGACGCGCCGGCGCTGCCCGTCCCCGTCGACCTCCCCCTCGCCGACGGGGACGTGCTCGAGATCGGCCAGCACAGCGTGGAGATCATCCACCTGCGCGGCCACACCCCCGGCTCGATCGCGGTGCTCTGGCGCGGCGGCGAGGCGGGCGACCACCTCTTCACAGGCGACTCGCTGTTCCCCGGCGGGGTGGGCAACACGGAGCGGGACCCGCAGCGCTTCACCCAGCTGCTCGACGACGTCCAGCAGCGGCTCTTCGACCGCCTCGGGGACGAGACGTGGGTCTACCCGGGCCACGGCGACGACACCACCCTCGGCGCGGAGCGGGCCTCGCTGCCCGAGTGGCGCGAGCGGGGCTGGTGAGCAGCAGCCCGGTGAGCGCAGGACCCGGGGAGCCCGGGCCGACGGGCACGGCGCCCTCCCCCACGTGGTGCGTCCTCGGCCGCAGCGACGGCGGGCGCACCGCTCTCGTCATGCTCGACGCCGAGGGTGCGCCGCTGCGCTCCGAGTACGCGGCGCCGGAGGGGCTCGCCGCGCTCGTCGGCCGTGTGGAGCGCGAGAGCTCGCCCCGCTGGGTGCTCAGCGACGCCGCCGCCTGGTGCCCGCGGCTGCTCAGCGCCGGGGTGACCCTCCAGCGCTGCCACGACCTGCGGCTGGTGCACCGCATCCTGCGTCATTCGGAGCTCGTGCGGGACCCGGCGCCGCTGCGTGCGGCGACAGCCTGGGACACCCCGCTGGATCCGCACGAGCCGGTGCGGGACACGGGGGCGACCCTGTTCGACCTCGACGCCGCCCCCTCCCGCTCCGGCGCCGTGCCGAGCGACCTCGAGGAGACGCTCGCCGAGTTCGCGCGCCAGCGCACCGCGATCGACGGCGCACAGGACCCGGCCCGCCTGCGCCTGCTGGTCGCCGCGGAATCGGCGGGCGCCCTGATCGCCGCAGAGCTGCAGGCCGCCGGGATCCCCTGGGACGTGGCCGAGCATGATCGGATCCTCAGCGCCGCGCTCGGGCCGCGCCCCTCCCCCGGCACGCCGCCCCGCCGCATGGTCGAGACCGGGGCCGAGGTGCGCGAGGCGTTGGGCGATCCGCTGGTCCCCCTGGACTCCGCGCCCAAGCTGCTGCGCGCCCTCCACCGCGCCGGGATCGATGTCGCCTCGACCTCGCAGTGGGAGCTGAAGGAGCACCAGCACCCGGCGATCGCACCGCTGCTGCAGTACAAGAAGATGTCCCGCCTGCTGACCGCCAACGGCTGGACCTGGCTGGACGAGTGGGTGCACGAGGGCCGCTACCGTCCCCTCTACGTCCCCGGCGGAGTGGTGACCGGCCGCTGGGCCAGCAGCGGCGGCGGGGCGCTGCAGATCCCCCGCCAGCTGCGGCCCGCGCTGCGTGCCGATCCGGGATGGCTCCTGGTCAGCGCGGACGTGTCCCAGCTGGAGCCGCGGGTGCTCGCGGCGATGTCCGGCGACCGCGCCATGATCGCCGCGGGAGCGGGCCGGGACCTCTATTCGGGCATCGTCGAGGCCGGGGTCGTCTCGACCCGGCAGGAGGCGAAGATCGGGGTGCTCGGCGCCCTGTACGGCGGCACCACCGGGGACAGCGGGCGGGTGGTGCCCCGGCTGCGGCAGACCTTCCCGGATGCCATGCGCCTGGTCGACGACGCGGCCGCGACCGGTGAGCGGAGCGGCACCGTGACCACCTGGCTGGGGCGCTCCTCCCCCGCCCCGGACGAGGAGTGGATCCGGGCGCAGCGCGCCGCGCACCAGGTCGACGCCCCCGCCGGGGCGCGGGAGCGGGCGCGCCGCGCGGCCCGCGATCGGGGCCGCTTCACCCGGAACTTCGTGGTGCAGGGCACCGCGGCGGAGTGGGCGCTGTCCTGGATGGCGGCGCTGCGGCTCCGGCTGGCAGGGTTCCCGGCGGTGCCGGAGCCCGAGGCCGCCGCCCCCTCGGGCCCGGTGTTCTCGCGGCGCGCCCACCTCGCCTTCTTCCTCCATGACGAGGTGATCGTGCACGCCCCGGCCGAGCAGGCCGAGGCCGCCGCCGCAGCGATACGGGACTCCGCGGACGCCGCCGGGCGGCTGCTGTTCCCCGGCAGCCCGATCGACTTCCCGCTGGACCTGACGATCAGCGAGCGCTCTGCGCAGACGTGAGAGCGCTGAGCGCGGCGGCCAGCGCTGCGGTGCGCTCCTGCCCGAGCCGCGCGGTGAGCGGCTCGTCGAACCACTCCTGCCACACCTCGTCGAGCTGGGCGGTGCTGACGCGGCCCTCGGAGCGGAGCAGCTGCGCGATCGTCTCCGCCTCCACCTGGTACTCGTCGGCCGGTGAGCCGTCCCCCTGACCAGGGGTGAGCGCCATCGGATCGGCCGCGTCCAGCAGCTCCAGCACGCGCTCCTCGAACGGGTCCTCCGCCGTCTCGGAGGGGGCGGGGGCGCGCTCGTCGAGCACCGTGAGCGCAAGGGTCAGCGCGCCCGAGGCGAGCCCCATCCACAGCCGCGGCGCGGGCACGCCGCGGCGTCGCAGCACTCCCTCGATCGCACGGTCCAGCCCGAGGCTCGCCGCTCCGGCCCCTGCGACGAGACCGCCCAGGGCAGTGGCGAGAGCTGCCTCGGAGGGCGTGGGGGCCCGCAGACCGGGAGCGGCGGTCGGGGGCAGCCCCGTCTGTGCCGGCGCTGTCAGCTCCGACTCCGGCTGCTCACCCTCCGGCTGTGCGACGTCTGGCTGCGTGTGCTCGGTCTGCCCCGCGGCGTCGGCGGTGGCCTCCGGGGCGGCGCGCTGCATGGCGAGGAGCATCGTCCCCGTGACGAAGGCCGCAGGGAGCACGACGTATCCAGTGCGCACCGGGCGCGGCAGACGGTGCAGGGGGATCATCCCGACACCGGTCGAGGCCGCGGTGCCGAGGGCGTGCAGGAGAAGACGGGATGCGGTGGTCGGGGACACAGGAGGCTCCTCGTTCGGTGACGGATGCGGGGGCGGGCGACGGGCACGGTGCGGGGATGCCCCGCGAACGGTGAGGTCCCGCGAGCGGCGAGGTCCCGCGAGCGCTCGACGTCCCTGACGCTACCGAGCGCGGCCGCCCATGCGGAGCGACGATCGTCGGTGATCGGGCGGATGATCTCTCGGCGCCGATGCGCGGTCACGCGCGAGGCACGGCGAGGGCCCGGCGGAGCCATCGCGAGACCGGGTCACCGGGCGGCAGATCGCTCAGATCGGTGCGCGTCCAGCGGGCGTCTCGCAGCTCGATCGAGGTGCGCACGGTCGGCGCAGCGGCGGTGCCCGCCAGGAGCGTGATCGTGTCCCGCTTCCCTTCGAGTGTGCTCTGCGCGGTGGCCAGCTCCCAGAGCTCCCCGCTGATTCTCAGGTCCAGCTCCTCCCTCACCTCCCGTCGAGCCGCGGCGTGGGCGCTCTCGCGCCAGGGGCGGCAGCGGCCCCCGGGGAGCCCCCACCGGTCGTGGTCGATGTAGGAGTGGCGGACCGCGAGGACCCGGTCCGGATCCTCGGGATGGAGGAGGAGCACCTTGACCCCGAAGGTCTGCGGCTTCCGCGCGCGCCACCAGAGCCGGCGCACCCGGTGTCCGGCCGTGAGGAGCGCGCTCACCGCGCGTCCGCTCGACACGGCGCCTAGCTGTGATGTCCAGGGAGGTTGGTCAGTCTTCTGACTGGTGGCTGGCCTCCGATGGCGGAGTGGGCTCGGTGGTGATTGTAGAAGTGCAGCCATCCGAGTAGGGCTTCATCGCGCTGTGCGGTGGAGGTATAGAACTGCGCGTAGGCCCAGCCATCACCCAAAGTCCGGTGGAAACGCTCGATTTTGCCGTTGGTCTGGGGCCGGTAGGGTCGTGTTCTCTTGTGCTTTATGCCCAGCTCAGCGCATGCATCTCGCCATTTCCTGGCGCGGTAGCAGGAGCCGTTGTCAGAGAGAACTCGCTCGACCACAACGCCCCGGTCGGCGAACCATGCAGTCGCCCGGCGAAGGACTCCGATCGCGGTCGCGGCCTTCTCGTCAGCACAGATCTCTGCATAGGCCCCCCGGGAGTGGTCATCGATCACGGTGTGGACGTAGGCCGTGCCGATCCGGGGGCGATAGTCCTTGCCGCGCTCGCCCGTGCGGTGCGCGGTCGCGCGGGAGTGCAATTTGCCCTGCTGGCGGCCGACGAATCTGTGCCCGCCACCATCAGGGATGTTGCCGAACTTCGTGACGTCGACGTGGATCAACGAGCCTGGGTAGGGGTGCTCGTAGCGGCGCAGCGGTTCTCCCGTGACGCGGTCGATGTAGGTGAGCTTGTTGATCCGGCAACGCACTAGGACGGCATGCACAGTCGAGGCAGGCACACCGAGCCGGCCGGCGATCTGCACTGGTCCAAGCCGTTTCCGCCAGCGTAACGCCACGATGCGACGCACTACAGCCGAAGAAGTCTTGCTTGGGCTGGTGCGGGGACGCGAGCTGCGGTCGGCCATTCCATCGAGGCCCTCGGCCCGGTATCTCTCGGCCCATTTCCTGGCTGTTCGCGGAGCGACCATGAACATTTTGGCCGCCGCCGAGTACGTCCAACGGTCCTCGACGACCAACCTCGCAAGCCGCAAGCGCGTGCGTGGAGTAAGAACCGCGTTAGCGTGGGACACGAAGACCTCCGGTGTGAGAAGCGGTGAACTAGACAGCTCCACTTCACTACCGGGGGTCTTCCCTTGTCATCCCGACTCACCGCCTCGCGGCGGTACAACCTCCCTGGACATCACACCTAGCCGTCCTGCCCGCTGTCGTCCTGTCGGATGGCGTCCTGCGCGCTGCCGCGTTCCGTCTGCCAGGACACGGCGGCGGCCACGAGGACCACGAGACTGCCCACGACGGTCCCCGGTCCGAGCCCTATGAGGGTGGCCGAGGCGCTCGACCTCTCCGCGACGGTGACGAGCACGCCGAGCAGCAGGAACCCGAGCCCCAGCATGCTCTGCTGCTTCCACGTGGGCAGCGATGTCCATCGAACAGCCATGCTCCTTGCTATCACACCTCCTCCGGCCGGGTTCTCGTGCACCCGCCCGGGATGCGGTCCCGGCCGCGGTCCCGGCCTCGGCCGGCGAAGGATCCGGAGGGTGGCGGTCTCCGCGGCATCGGGCATCCGGGAGGATCGTGCGGGAGGATGGGCGGCATGCGCCTCTGGTCCCTGCATCCCCGTCACCTCGATCGCCAGGGCCTGACGGGGTGCTGGCGCGAGTCGCTGCTGGCCCAGGCGGTCCTCGCGGGCCGCACCCAGGGCTATCGCGCACACCCGCAGCTCGAGCGGTTCCGGGCGCATCCGGAGCCGCTCGCCGCCGTCGGCGCGTACCTCGAGACCCTCGCCCAGGACGCCGCCGCCCGCGGCTACCGCTTCGACGCGAGCCGCATCGCTCAGCGCCCCGGGGACGCTGCGGGCCTCGCACCGATCCCGGTCACCGAGGGCCAGGTCGAGCTGGAGTGGCAGCATCTGCTGGCCAAACTCGCCGCACGCAGCCCGGAGCGGTGGGAGCACGAGGCGGCGCTGTCCGGCCCGGAGGTCCATCCCGTGTTCTCCGTGGTGCCGGGACCGGTCGAGAGCTGGGAGCGGGCGGCGCCGACGAGGGATGACGGCACCGCTGTCGAGAGCACCGACGGGCAGTGACCGGCGCGCGCCTCAGGAGCGCTGCACGGCGCGCAGCTCCTTCTTCAGCTCCTGCACCTCGTCACGCAGCCGGGCCGCGACCTCGAAGTTCAGCGACTCGGCGGCCTGGTGCATCTGCGCGGTCATCTCGTCGATCATGCCGGTGAGCGCACCCACCGGGTCCTCGCCGAGGTCCACCTTGCGGCCCTGCATCGAGTCCACCGAGTTCGCTCGCGCCCGGTCCGCTGCCACGCGGTCCTTGCCGGAGCGGTAGTCGGTGGCCATCAGCGTGTCGGTGTCGATGTCCTCCCGGGCGAGCATGTCGGTGACATCCGCGATGCGCTTGCGCAGCGGGGTCGGGTCGATGCCGTGCTCGGTGTTGTACGCGATCTGCTTCTCGCGGCGGCGGTTGGTCTCGTCGATCGCGTCCTGCATCGAGTCGGTGACCCGGTCGGCGTACATGTGCACCTGGCCGGAGACGTTGCGGGCCGCGCGGCCGATGGTCTGGATGAGCGAGGTGCGCGAGCGGAGGAAGCCTTCCTTGTCCGCGTCGAGGATCGCGACCAGGGACACCTCGGGCAGGTCCAGGCCCTCGCGCAGCAGGTTGATGCCCACCAGCACGTCGTACTCGCCCTGGCGCAGGGAGCGCAGCAGCTCGATGCGGCGCAGGGTGTCCACATCGGAGTGCAGGTATTGGACCCGCACCCCGTTCTCGAGCAGGAAGTCGGTGAGATCCTCGGCCATGCGCTTGGTGAGGGTGGTGACCAGCACGCGCTCGTCCCGCTGGACCCGCTTCTCGATCTCCTCGCGCAGGTCGTCGATCTGGCCCTTGACGGGCTTGACGATCACCTCGGGATCCACCAGGCCCGTCGGCCGGATGATCTGCTCGACCACGCCGTGGGCGCGGTTCAGCTCGTACTCGGCCGGGGTCGCGGAGAGGTAGACCGTCTGGCCGGTGCGCTCGGTGAACTCCGAGAAGGTCAGCGGGCGGTTGTCCAGGGCGGAGGGGAGGCGGAACCCGAAGTCGACCAGGGTGCGCTTGCGGGAGCGGTCCCCTTCGTACATCGCACCGATCTGCGGGACCGTCACATGGGACTCGTCGATGACCAGCAGGAAGTCCTCGGGGAAGTAGTCCATGAGGGTGTTGGGCGCGGTGCCGGGGGCGCGCCCGTCGAGGTGGCGGGAGTAGTTCTCGACCCCGTTGGTCGAGCCCATCTGGCGCAGCATCTCCAGATCGTGGGTGGTGCGCATCCGCAGCCGCTGCGCCTCGAGCAGCTTGTTCTGCGTCTCCAGCTCCTCGAGCCGCTCGGCGAGCTCCTCCTCGATGGTGCCGATCGCGCGGGCGAGCCGCTCGGGCCCGGCGACGTAGTGGGAGGCGGGGAAGATGTGGATGTGATCCTCCTGCCGGATCACCTCGCCCGTCATCGGGTGCAGCGTGTACAGCGCATCGATCTCGTCGCCGAAGAACTCGATGCGGATCGCGAGCTCCTCGTACATCGGGATGATCTCGACCGTGTCGCCGCGCACCCGGAAGGTGCCGCGCTCGAAGGCCACGTCGTTGCGGTCGTACTGCATGTCCACGAAGCGGGTGAGCAGCTCGTCGCGGTCCAGCTCGTCGCCGACCTCCAGCTGCACCATCCGGTCCACGTACTCCTGCGGGGTGCCCAGGCCGTAGATGCAGGAGACGGAGGAGACCACCACCACGTCGCGCCGGGTGAGCAGCGAGTTCGTCGCGCTGTGGCGCAGCCGCTCCACCTCGGCGTTGATCGAGGAGTCCTTCTCGATGTAGGTGTCCGACTGCGGGACGTACGCCTCGGGCTGGTAGTAGTCGTAGTAGGAGACGAAATACTCCACCGCGTTGTGCGGCAGCAGCTCGCGGAACTCGCTCGCCAGCTGTGCGGCGAGGGTCTTGTTGTGGGCCATCACCAGGGTGGGGCGCTGCACCTGCTCGATGAGCCAGGCCGTGGTCGCGGACTTGCCGGTGCCGGTGGCGCCCAGCAGCACCACGTCCTGCTCGCCGTCGTTGATGCGCTTGGTGAGATCGGCGATCGCGGTGGGCTGATCGCCCGAGGGCCGGTACTCGGAGACGACCTCGAAGGGATGCTCGGCGCGGACCAGATCGGTGACGGGACGCATGGGTCGAGCCTACGACCCGGGGCCGACGGGCGACATGCCGGGAGGGGCCGCTCAGCGGACGGCGGAATCCTCGCCCTCGCCGGGCCCGCCCTCGAGCACCTGCTCGAGGGCGTGCAGCGCGCGCCGGCGCAGGGTGCCCCGATCTGCGGTGTTCAGCACCAGGCGGTGCGCGCGGCGGATCCGCTCGAGGTCGCTCACCTGCGCGGCCATGACGGACTCGACGTAGGCACGGTCCCGGCCGCGGTCGCGGACCACCCGGTCGATGCGGTCCTCACGGCGTGCCAGCACGGCGATCACCGCGTGGTACTCCCCCTCCCGCTGCTTCTCCAACAGGAGCGGGTTGTCGTGGACCACCACCGCCTCCCCCGCCTGTGCCGCCCGGGCCTCCTCCGCGGCGACCTCCCGGTCGACCCGGGACAGGACGATCCGCTCGAGATCGGCGCGGGCCGCGGCATCGGCGAACACCACCGACGCCATGGCGGCGCGGTCGACGGTGCCCTCGGCGGTGCGCAGCCGCTCGCCGAAACGGGCGATCGCCTCCTCGACGCCCTCGCCGGGCACGTCGAGCACGGCCCGGGAATGGGCGTCCAGGTCGATCACCCGCAGCCCGGCGTCACGCCAGATCTGGGCGACGGTGGACTTGCCGGAGCCGATGCCGCCGGTGAGGCCGAGGCGCAGCGGGGGGACGGTCGCGGACATGCCCCGATGGTACGTCCGTAAGCGCCATCACGAGACGGTTCCGCAGGTGACGCCCGCCCCGTACGGTGCAGTCGTGGACCCCCTCGAACTGCTGATCACGAACGACGTGCTGCGCGCCATGGACCTGCTGGGCGTGTTCGTGATGGGCGTCGCCGCCGGGGCGCTCGCCTCCCGGCTGAACTTCGACGCGGTGGGCTTCGCGATCATCGGGATCGCCGCGGGTCTCGGCGGCGGCATCGTGCGTGACCTGATCCTCGGCATCGGCGTCCCCGCGGCCTTCGCGGACCCCTGGTACCTCACCTGCGCGCTCTCCGGGGCGGGGTTCTCGTTCCTCATCTCCGCGGAGGGCGCCTGGTGGCGGCACCTGGTGACCGTGCTGGACATCGCGGCGATGGGCCTGTGGGCCGCCACCGGCACCGCGAAGTCCCTCGGCGCCGGCCTCGACGTGCTCCCCGCGATCCTGCTGGGCGTCACCAGCGCCGTGGGAGGCGGGGTGATCCGGGACGTGCTGGTGGGGAGGATCCCCGCGGTCTTCGGCGGCGGCCCGCTGTACGCGACCGGTGCGCTGCTCACCGCCATGATGACGTGGCTGGTGGTCGCCCTCCGGCTGCCGTCCCCGCTGGTGCTGGTCGCGGTGGCGGTCGGCTCCCTCCTCGCGGGGATCGCGGCGTGGCGGCGCTGGACGCTGCCCGCCCACAGCGAATGGCAGGTGACGATGTCCTCGGCGCAGCTGAAGCGCCTGGTGCGCCGCACCCGCAAGGACGAGCGGGAACGGGTGGCGCTCGAGACCGGCGCGATCCCCGTGGTCGACGACACCACCGACGACCTCGCCGCCGATGCCGCGGCGGACGACGTCGACGCCGCCCACTACGAGGACCGCATCTTCCACGAGCATGAGGAGGACCCCGGGCCGCAGGAGCGCTGACGTGCGCTCAGCGGTGCGGGGTCCGCGGCCCGGGATCGCGGTGGGCGGTCGTGGGCCCGGGCGCCCCTCGCGGTCTCAGGGGCGCAGCAGCTCGAGCATCTCCGCGACGTCCTGCGCTCGGAGCTGACCGGGCGCGGAGCCCGCACCGACGGTCGCGAAGGTGGCGGCGCTGCCGAAGGTCTCGGCGGCGACCCGGCTGCTCGCGCCGAGCGGCCCCATGCTGATGGCGATGTGCGGACCCGAGAGGTCCTCGGCGACGGTGAGGCTCGCCGAGAGCACCGTGAGCACGTCCCGCGGGCTGTGCGGCGTCACCGCGATCTTGGGGACGTCGGCGCCGAGCCGGCGCTGGGCGCGCAGGATCTCCACCAGCTCCTCCTCGGGCGGGGTCCCCTCCATGTCGTGGAAGGAGCCGATCACCACGGTGCCGTGCCGATGCGCGGCGGAGACCACGCGCTGGACGGTCCGCGGGTCGCGGGCGGTCTCGATGTCGACGAGGTCGACGGCGGACTGCGTGCCGGCGCGCCGGCCGGTGACCAGCGCCTCGAGCAGGATCCCCAGATCGAGGTCGGCGAGGGGGCGCGTCCCGCCCTCGGCCGTGGTGCGGAAGGTGGCCAGCAGTCCCCGATCCGGTCCCAGCTGCGCGCGCAGGGCGGGCAGCGCGGCGATCACCGCCTCGCGGTGCTCCTCGACGTCCTCGAGATCGGGGCGGAAGCGGTCCAGCCGCCACTCCATGATCCGGGCCCGGGTGCCCACGGCCTCCTCGGCCTGGGCGAGCAGCTCGTCCTCGTAGGCGCCGACGAGGGGGACGATGATCTCGGGACGGGCGCGCCCCAGCTCGATCCCGCGCACCGTCGCGGTGCGGCGGCGCACGTCCGTCTCCTGCGGCGCCTCTGCGCGGGCCGCGGAGTCGTCGGCCGCGGGGGCGCCGTCACCGGGGGTGACGCCGCCAGGGGCTGCGCCGGGCGCGGGGGTCTCGTCGTGTCCGGGGGTCCGGTCGGTCATGGGAACCTCACTCCTCGGTGATCGCGGCATAGGCGGACAGCAGCAGCGCCGGGTCGGGGCCCTCGACCCGGGACACCACGCCGATGCGGTCGAGCACCACGAAGCGCAGCAGGCCCGCACGGGTCTTCTTGTCCCGCTTCATGGCGTCCTCGAGCTTCGGCCACTGACGGTCACGATAGGTGGTGGGCAGCCCGAGGGAGACCAGGATGTCGCGATGGCGGTCCACCTCCGCCTCGGAGAGCTTGCCCGCGAGGTGCGAGAGCTCGGCCGCGAACATCATCCCGATGCTCACCGCGGCGCCGTGGCGCCACAGGTAGCGCTCGTTGCGCTCGATCGCGTGGCCCAGGGTGTGGCCGTAGTTGAGGATCTCCCGCTCCCCCGATTCCCGCAGGTCCGCGGAGACGACGCGCGCCTTGACGCGGATCGCCCTCTCGATCACCACGCGGAACTGGTCCGTGGTGACGTCGAGCACCGCCGCCGGATCCCGCTCGACGATGTCGAGGATCGCGGTGTCCTCGATGAACCCGGCCTTCACGGCCTCGGCGAGCCCTGCGGCGACCTCGTTCGCGCCCAGGGCGCCGAGCACGTCGAGATCGGCGACGACGGCGATCGGCGGGTGGAAGGCGCCGACGAGGTTCTTCCCCTCGGCGGTGTTGATGCCCGTCTTCCCGCCCACGGCCGCATCCACCATCGCGGCGACGGTGGTGGGCACCTGCAGCACGTCCACGCCGCGCAGCCACGAGGCCGCGACGAAGCCGGCGAGATCGGTGGCGGCACCGCCGCCGAGCCCGATCACCAGGTCCTTGCGGCCGATCTCGGCCTGCCCGCACACGCCCCAGAGGAAGCCGGCGACCTGGGCGGTCTTCGCCTCCTCGCCGTCGGGGATCTCGGCGGCGAAGGCCTGCCGGTCGCTCTCGGCGATCGCGGCGCGGAGCTGCTCCGCGACATCGCGCAGGCTCGGCTGGTGCACGATGACGACCCGGCGGGCGTGCTCGGGCAGCAGGGCGGGCAGCTCGCCCAGCAGGCTGCGGCCGACGTGCACGTCGTAGCCTCCGGTCGGGGTGCTCACGGGGATGACCGTGGTGCTCATGAGGTCTCCTTCTCGGGACGGTTCAGCGGCGTGGGCTGCGCCGGTCGGGCGGACTGCGTCCGCTGGTGGGCATGCGCTGCCTGGTCGGGGCGCGTGCGCGGCTCGAGCTGCAGCGTGCCGAGGATCGCGCGTGCCACGCGCGCGGGGCTGCCGTGCCCGGCATCGATCCGCAGCGCCGCCAGCTCGCGGTAGCGCGGGCTGCGCTCGCGCGCCAGCTCGCGCCAGCGCCCCATCGGGTCCTCACCCTGCAGCAGCGGTCGGCCGCTGCCGTGGGCGAGGCGGCGCGCGGCGATCGCTTCGTCGACGTCGAGCCAGATCACGGGACCGCCGCGCAGCCGCTCCGCCGAGGCGGGATGCATGGGAGCGCCGCCGCCGAGGGAGAGGATCCCGGGGTGCTCGAGCAGCGCCCGGGCGAGCGTGGCCGCCTCGAGCTCGCGGAAGGTGTTCTCCCCGTCGGCGGCGAAGATCTCCGGGATGCTCCGCCCGTCGGCCTCGACGATCAGGGCGTCGAGATCCGCGAAGGGGACCTCGAGCCGGGAGGCGAGGGCGCGCCCCACGCTGGTCTTGCCCGCCGCCATCGGGCCGATGAGGATGGCGAGGGGGCCGGTCACTGAGCGGTGTCCGGACGGCGGTCGGTGAGCACCGACTGCAGAGCCTGCGTCTCCTCCAGATGGGCACGGATCTCCGCCACGGAATCGCCGCCGGTCTTCTCCAGCAGCGCATCGGCGAGGGTGAGGGCCACGACGGCCTCCGCGATCACCGCGGCCGGGGCCACGGCGCAGGTGTCGGAGCGCTGGTGGTTGGCGCTGGTCTGCTCTCCCGTGGAGACGTCGACGGTGCGCAGCGCCCGGGGCACGGTGGAGATCGGCTTCAGCGCGCCGCGCACACGGAGCACCTGCCCGTTGGTGATGCCGCCCTCGAGGCCGCCGGCGCGGTTGGTGACGCGCGGGAAGCCGCGCGACGCGCCCGGCTGCTGCTCACGGGCGGAGAGGATCTCGTCGTGCGCCGCGGAGCCGCGGCGGCCGGCCGTCGCGAAGCCGTCGCCGATCTCGACCCCCTTCATGGCCTGGATGGACATGATCGCCTGGGCGAGGCGCCCGTCCAGCCGCCGATCCCACTGGATGTGCGAGCCCAAGCCCACCGGCACCCCGTAAGCGAGCACCTCGACCACGCCGCCGAGCGTGTCGCCGTCGGCCTTGGCCTCGTCGACCTCGGTGACCATCGCCGCGGAGGTCTCGGGATGGAAGCAGCGCAGCGGATCGGCGTCCAGCGTGTCGAGATCGTCGGGCGTGGGCAGCTCCGCATCCTCCGGCACCCGCACCGCACCGGTCTGCAGGGTGTGGGCGACCAAGCGGATGCCCGCGGCCTGCTCGAGCAGCGCGGCGGCGACCTTGCCGGCCACCACGCGCGCGGCGGTCTCGCGGGCGCTGGCCCGCTCGAGCACCGGCCGGGCCTCGTCGAAGCCGTACTTCAGCATCCCCGAGAGGTCGGCATGACCGGGGCGAGGGCGAGAGAGCGGGCGGTTGCGGGCGATCTCGCGCTCGTCTCCGGTGCCGGCGTCGATCAGCAGATCCTCCCGCGCCACCGGGTCGGCGCTCATGACCTTCTCCCACTTCGGCCACTCGGAGTTCGCGATCTCGATCGCGAGGGGGGAGCCGAGGGTGCGGCCGTGGCGCAGCCCTCCGTGGATCGTCAGCACGTCCTGCTCGAACTTCTGCCGGCTGCCGCGCCCGTGGCCGAGGCGACGACGGGCGAGCGCCGCCCTCAGATCGTCACTGGTCAGTTCGATGCCGGCGGGGATGCCGTCGAGCAGGGAGATGAGGGAGGGGCCGTGGGATTCCCCGGCCGTGAGCCAGCGCAACATGCCTGCGATTCTCTCATGAGGCGGGCTCGCGCCGAGCAGCCGTCCGGGCCCCGGGCGCGTCCCGGCGAGGCGCGGCGAGGCCGGCCGGGCCTCTCCCCGACCGGGACCGAGGCGACACCGGGACCGGCCCGGTGTGCAGTCTCAGTCCTCGTCGAGCTCGACGGACTCGTGGGGCGTGAGCTGCTCGACCAGGGGCACGACGTCGGCGATGCCGTCCAGCACCGCGGTGGGACGGTACGGATACTTCGTGAGCTCATGCTCCTGGGTCGAACCGGTGAGCACCAGCACCGACCGCATCCCCGCCTCGAGCCCCGACTTCACGTCGGTGTCCATGCGGTCGCCGATCATGATGGAGGTCTCCGAGTGGGCGCCGATGCGGTTCAGCGCGGTGCGCATCATGAGCGGGTTCGGCTTGCCCACGTAGTACGGGCGGATCCCGGTGGCGGCGGTGATCATCGCCGCCACCGCGCCGGTGGCCGGCAGCGGGCCCTCCGCGCTCGGCCCGGAGACGTCCGGGTTCGTCGCGATGAACTTCGCCCCGCCCGTGATCAGGCGGATCGCTCGGGTGATCGCCTCGAAGGAGTACGTGCGGGTCTCCCCCAGCACCACGAACTCCACGTCGGAATCCGCGAGGATGAACCCCTCTTCGTGCATCGCGCTGGTCAGCCCCGCCTCGCCGATCACGTAGGCCGCCGCGCCGGGCTTCTGCTCGGCGAGGAAGCGGGCCGTGGCCAGGGCGCTGGTCCAGATCGACTCCTCGGGGATGTCGATCCCGCTGCGCGAGAGGCGCGCGCGGAGATCACGCGGGGTGAAGATCGAGTTGTTGGTCAGCACGAGGAAGGGGCGGCCGTACTGCTGCAGCGCGGCGATGAACTCCGCGGCACCGGGCAGGGCGGCCTCCTCATGGACGAGCACCCCGTCCATGTCGGTGAGCCAGGAATGGATCGGCTGGTGATCGAGCGTGGCGGTCATGACACCAGTGTGCCGCTTCCGGCGCGCTCGTGCCGAATCATCTCTCGGTGCGCCATGACCGTGTCGCCGCTGCCCACGGCGCCGCCGTGCCCGCGGGACGGAGAACGGCCCGGCCCCCGCTGCGGGGACCGGGCCGTTCTCCGGAACGGATCCGAGGATCAGTTGCCGGTGAGCTTGGCGCGCAGGGCGGCCAGGGCCTCATCGGAGGCCAGGGTGCCCTCGTCCGAGGAGCTCGACTGGTAGGACGCCTGAGCGGAGGCACCCGCGTCGGAGCTGGTGGACGCCGCG
The DNA here is from genome assembly GCA_000023405.1 of Brachybacterium faecium DSM 4810. NCBI lineage: Bacteria > Bacillati > Actinomycetota > Actinomycetes > Micrococcales > Dermabacteraceae > Brachybacterium > Brachybacterium faecium. The sequence continues at coordinate 1,689,752 of CP001643.1, read as the reverse complement.
GCGGCCGGGGCGTTCGCGGACTCCTCGTCGGCCTTGATGGCCTCGGCGACCTGCGCCTTGTGCGCGGTCCAGCGCTCGTAAGCGGCCGCGTACTGGGCCTCCCACTCCTCGCGCTGGGCGTCGTAGCCCTCGAGCCACTCGTTGGTCTCCGGGTCGAAGCCCTCGGGGTACTTGTACTCGCCGTTGGCGTCGTACTCCGCGGCCATGCCGTAGAGCGCGGGATCGAAGGTGGTGTCGTCGCCCTCGGGGTCGACGCCCTCGTTCGCCTGCTTGAGCGAGAGCGAGATCCGGCGACGCTCGAGGTCGATGTCGATGACCTTGACGAAGACGTCCTGGTCGACGGTGACGACCTGCTCGGGCAGATCCACGTGGCGCTGGGCCAGCTCGGAGATGTGCACCAGGCCCTCGATGCCGTCCTCGACGCGCACGAACGCACCGAAGGGGACCAGCTTGGTGACCTTGCCCGGGACGACCTCACCGATGGCGTGGGTGCGGGCGAAGAGCTGCCACGGGTCCTCCTGGGTCGCCTTCAGCGACAGGGAGACGCGCTCGCGGTCCATGTCGACGTCCAGGACCTCGACGGAGACCTTCTGACCGACCTCGACGACCTCGGAGGGGTGGTCGATGTGCTTCCAGGACAGCTCGGAGACGTGCACCAGGCCGTCGACACCGCCGAGATCGACGAACGCGCCGAAGTTGACGATGGAGGACACGGCGCCCTCGCGGACCTGGCCCTTCTGCAGGGTCTGCAGGAAGTCCGAGCGGACCGCGGACTGGGTCTCCTCGAGGTACGCACGGCGCGACAGGACCACGTTGTTGCGGTTCTTGTCGAGCTCGATGATCTTCGCCTCGATCTCCTGGCCGACGTAGGGCTGCAGGTCGCGGACGCGACGCATCTCGACGAGGGAGGCGGGGAGGAAGCCGCGCAGGCCGATGTCGACGATGAGGCCGCCCTTGACGACCTCGATGACGCGGCCGGTGACGACGCCCTCGTCTTCCTTGATCTGCTCGATCGTGCCCCAGGCGCGCTCGTACTGGGCGCGCTTCTTGGACAGGATCAGACGGCCTTCCTTGTCCTCCTTCTGGAGGACCAGGGCCTCGATCTCGTCACCGACCTCGACGATCTCGCCGGGGTCGACGTCGTGCTTGATGGACAGCTCGCGCGAGGGGATGACGCCCTCGGTCTTGTAGCCGATGTCCAGGAGGACCTCGTCGTGATCGACCTTCACCACGGTGCCCTCGACGATGTCGCCATCGTTGAAGTACTTGATGGTGGCATCGATGGCAGCCATGAGCTCGTCGGCGCCGCCGATGTCATTGATGGCGATCTGGGGGGTCGTGGTGTCGGTCATGTAGGTAAGGACTCCGTCGGGACAGGAAATGAGTAGGGTCGATGGACGTGCCGACCCTCCGTGGAGGGCCGGTCGGTGCCCGGGCGGCGCACGACGTGGCGACCACGGCGGCGACGGCTCGCGCACAGACCTTCGAAAGCCTAACAGCCCTGCCGCTGATCCGCGAGGGCATGACGGCGGGGCGTGCACGCCACCGATGTGACATCCGTCCTGCAGACCCTCCGGCCGGGCCGGAGCCGTCGCGCGCCGTCGGCCCTGCGGGGCAGCGCCGCATCGCCTCGCAGCGGCGCGGGCCCGACGGCCCGGGGCACCGACGGCCCCGGGATCAGTGCGCGGCTTCGCGCCAGGTGCGGCCGATGCCGACGCCGACGTCGAGCGGGACCGACAGCTGGTAGGCGGAGCCCATGCCCTCCTCGACGATCTCGCGCACCTGGTCCAGCTCTCCGGCGGCGACCTCGACCACGAGCTCATCGTGCACCTGCAGCAGCATGCGGGAGGACAGCTCGGCCGCGCGCATGCGGGACTCGACCCGCAGCATCGCCAGCTTGATGATGTCCGCCGCGCTGCCCTGGATCGGGGAGTTCAGCGCGACCCGCTCCGCGTTCTCGCGCCGCTGGCGGTTGTCGGAGGTGAGGTCCGGCAGGTAGCGGCGCCGCCCCAGGATCGTCTCGGTGTAGCCGGTGGTGCGGGCGGTCTCGACGGTGTGGTGCAGGTAGTCGCGCACCCCGCCGAAGCGCTCGAAGTAGCCGTCGCGCAGCGCCGTCGCCTCGGCGCGGGAGATGCGCAGCTGGCGGGAGAGGCCGAAGGCCGAGAGCCCGTAGGCCAGGCCGTAGCTGACGGCCTTGGTCTTCGAGCGCATGGCCGGGTCCACGGCGTCCGGGCTCACCCCGAACACGCGGGAGGCGACGAAGTTGTGCAGGTCCTCGCCCGAGTTGAAGGCCTCGATGAGACCCGCATCCTCGGAGAGGTGGGCCATGATCCGCATCTCGATCTGCGAGTAGTCGGCGGTCAGGAGGGTCTCGAAGCCTTCGCCCGCGACGAAGGCGTCGCGGATGCGCTGCCCCTCGGCGGTGCGCACCGGGATGTTCTGCAGGTTCGGCTCGGTGGAGGCGAGGCGGCCGGTCGCGGCGGCGGTCTGCTGGAAGGTGGTGTGCACGCGGGAGCCGGCATCGACCACCTTGTCCAGGCCCACGAGGTAGCCGGTGAGCTTGCTCATCTCGCGGAACCGCAGCAGCCAGGACAGGAACTGGTGGCCGGAGGACTCCGGGTCCAGCGACTCCTGCAGGTCGGTCAGCGACTCGGCATCGGTGGAGTGGCCCGAGGAGATCTTCCTCGTGGTGGGCAGGGCGAGGGTCTCGAACAGCACCACCTGCAGCTGCTTGGGCGAGGCGAGGTTGACCTCCTCCCCCACGATCGCGCCGGCCTCGCGCTTGGCCTGCGCCACGAAGCCCTCGAACTCCTCGCGCAGCGCGGCCAGCGCCTGCTCGTCGATCGCGATGCCCCGCTCGTGCATCGTCTCCAGCACCCGCTGCAGGGGCTGCTCGAGCTCGTCGAGGATGCGCCGGGCCCAGGGCGCCTCGCCGGTGCGGGCGGTGAGCTCCTCGGCGGCGGGGTGCAGGGCCGCGGCGGTGGCGGCGAGCCGGCCTCCGGCGCGGGCGATGTGCTCGGCCCGCACCTCCGCGCTCTCCTTCTGCAGGGTGGAGGCGGCGGGCTTGCGCGGCTTCGGCTCGAAGCTCGCCCCGCCCAGATCGCTGGCCAGCGCCTCGGCGTCATAGCTGCGGGCTCCGGGGCGCAGCACGAAGGATTCCAGCGACAGGTCCCGCACCTGTGCGCCGAGGCGGTATCCGTTCTCGGCCAGCCAGGAGCGGACGGCCGGGGCGTCGGCGACGCGGATCTCGGCCGCCTCCTCGAGGGCGGCGCCGAGCGCGGTGGAGGTCTCCGAGTCCAGGGAGCTGAGCGCGATCGCGCCGCGGGCGCTGGGCGTCGCCAGGCCCATCAGCGGCCCGCCGCGCACGTCCTCGACGACGTCGAGGGCGAGCAGGCCCCCCTCCTCGCCGAGCAGCTCGCGCAGGGCGTCCGGGCCGTCGACCGCGAGCACCTCGGCCTCCTCCGGGGCCGGGCCCCCGCTCTCCTGCGGGTCCTCGCCCAGCAGGGTCGCGGGCAGGTCCCGCCGGATGGTGTCGCCGAAGGCGAGGTCGTCGAACACCTCGAGCACGCGGGCCCGGTCACCGCCCCCCAGCGAGTAATGGGCGGGGTCCTCGGGCAGGTCGAGCGTCGTGTACGCGGCGTTCATCAGGCGGTTGCGCTCGACGTCCTCGAGATGGTCGCGCAGGGACTGGCCGGCCTTGCCCTTGATCTCGCCGGCGTGGGCGATCAGGCCCGGGAGGTCGCCGTACTGGGTGAGCCACTTCGCGGCGGTCTTGGGGCCGACGCCGGGCACGCCCGGGAGGTTGTCCGCCGCTTCGCCCACGAGCGCGGCGAGGTCCGGATAGCGCTCCGGCGGGATGCCGTACTTCTCCTCGACCGCGGCCGGGGTCATGCGGCGCATCTCGGTGACGCCCTTGATCGGCTGGAGCAGCGTGACCTTCGCGCCCACCAGCTGGATCGCGTCCCGGTCGCTCGAGACGATCAGCGCCTCGTCACCGGCCGCCTCGGCGCGGGTGGCGAGCGTGGCGATGATGTCGTCGGCCTCGTAGTCCTCGTAGGTCAGCCACCGCACCCCGAGGGCGTCGAGGACCTGCATGATGAGGTCGATCTGGCCGTGGAACGCGGGCGGGGTCTCGTCGCGGCCGCCCTTGTACTGGTCGTAGATGCGGTCGCGGAAGGTGCCGCCGGGCAGGTCGAAGGCGACGGCCACGTGCGTGGGCCGCTCGGAGGCGACGACGTTGATGAGCATCCGCGTGAACCCGTACACCGCGTTCGTGGCCTGGCCGCGCCCGTCGCTGAAACCATCGGCGGGCAGGGCGAAGAAGGCCCGGAAGGCCATGGCGTGCCCGTCGATGAGGAGGATGCGCTGGTCGTCGGTATCGCTCGCACTCATGAGGAGCAGTCTCCCACGTCAGCGGTCCCGCCGCGCCCCGCACCTGTGGCACTCTCGAGGCATGACGGACTCCTCCCCCTCCGCAGCCCGCCCGACGGATCCCGCGGCGCCCGCCCCGACCGACGCGGCGGCTCCGGCGGCCCAGGCCGGGCCGGTGCCGATCTCCCCCGCCCCGCCCGTGAGCGAGGAGCTGCGCGATCACTTCGCGCCGCTGCTGCGGGGCACGCTCATGGAGCGCTGCGGGATCGAGCTGCTGACCCTCGACGCGGGCGGCGGCACCGCCTCCATGCCGGTGGCGGGCAACACCCAGCCCGCCGGGCTCCTGCACGGCGGGGCGACGATCGCGCTCGCGGAGACCATCGCCTCGTTCGCGGCGCAGCTGCGGGCGCGGGACGTGCACGGCGAGGGCGCGCAGGCGGTGGGGACCTCGGTCTCGGCGCTGCATCACCGCTCCGCCCGACGCGGGACGGTCGTGGCGACCTGCACGGCACGGCATCTGGGACGGCAGGTGGCCAGCTACCTCGTGGACGTCCACGACGAGGACGGCACGCTCATGAGCACCGTGACCGTCTCGACGCAGCTGCTGCCGCCGCGCTGAGCGGCGCTCACTCGGGGGCCTCGAACCCCTGTGCGGTGCCGGCGTCCAGGGCGTGCGCGTCGCTCCAGCCGTGCTCCCGCAGCTCCCCGATCCGGGCATCGGACTGCGGGCCGAGCTCGAGCTTCCCCATCCGGCCCGTGTACGCGACCGTCTCGCGCTCTTCCACCTCCAGGGCCGTCCGCATGACGCTCCGGCAGGCCTCGTAATCGGTACATCCCTCGGAGCCGGTGAGGATCGCCGGGAGCGCCGCCGCCAGCGCGGTGCCCGTGACGGCCAGCGCGTGCTGCGCGGCCAGGCACGCCATCGTGAACGCGTCGTAGCCCTGCTGCGAGTAGGCGTACCCCTCGGCGAGGAAGTCCGCACCGCGGTTGAGCATCATGTTCTCGTGCTCGACGCTGATCGCGCCGCCCGGCACGTGGCCGGTGGCGGAGGCGAGGCACTCCGGCAGCAGGTCCTCCCCGGCGGGCAGGCGGGCGTAGTCCACGGTCGCGGCCGGCGCGAGCCGGATCGGGAACTCGATCGTGGGGCGCTCCCCCTCGTCGAGGGTCTCCGCGTACAGCGCGGAGAGGAACGGCGCGGCCTCCTGCCCGCCGTTGACCACGAGCAGCGCGGGGACCTCCTCGAGGACGGCCTCGACGCGGGCGGCGACGTCGCCGATCTCCCCGGCCGGGTAGAACTGCTCGGAGACCACCCTCCCGTTGCGGGGGCCCAGGTACTGCTCGAGCTCGTGGAGCAGGCTGCGGCCCTGGGCGGTGTCCTCGGAGAGGTAGGCGACGGCTCCCGGATCTCCGCCCTTGTCGGAGGTGGCGCCGAGGGCGACCTCCGCATGCTGGGCGGCGAGGATGCTGTCGTTGGGGGCCAGGCGCACCAGCAGGTTCGCGGTCTGCACCTCGGCGGAGCGCACGCTCATCCCGGAGGTGAACACGTCGATCACCGCCAGGCCCGCCTCGACGAGGGCGGGCATCGCCGCGCTCAGCGACTCCTCGTCGATCGAGGTGATCACGCAGGTCGCCCCCGAGTCGGCCAGATCCTGGATGACGGGGGCGAGGTCCTCGCCGGGCTCCTGCATCACGTGCCGCTCGAGCAGGCTCACGTCGTGGCCGAAGAGGCCGCCCCACCGCGCATTGACGTCGATCCGCGCCTCGTCGATCGAGACGGCGATCGCCTCCTCGAAGACGCCCATCCGCCCGTAGGCCGCACCGATCTGCCCGATCACCAGCGGCACGTCGGGCTCCGTCGGGGCGGCGCCCGTCGGCGGCGGGGTCGTCGTCCGACGGCGACCGCGCAGAGGGCCCTCGCCGCAGGCGCTCAGCGCCCCCGCGCCGAGGACCCCCACCCCCAGGCTCCGCACCAGATCACGTCGTGAGACCGTCATCCTCGCGCCGCTCCCCCTCTCACCCGGCCCACCCCGGGCCGCGGCGGTCCGCGTCAGTCCTTCGGGCCGCCCAGCTGGTCCACGACGGCGTCGGCGACCTCGCGCATCGTCAGGCGGCGATCCATGGAGGTCTTCTGGATCCAGCGGAACGCCTCGGGCTCGGACAGGCCCATGTTCGTCTGCAGCAGGCCCTTGGCCCGGTCCACGCGCTTGCGCGTCTCGAACCGCTCCCCGAGATCCGCGATCTCGGACTCGAGCTGCGTGATCTGCTGGTGGCGCGAGATCGCGATCTCGATCGCCGGCAGCAGGTCCGCGGGGGTGAAGGGCTTGACGACGTACGCCATGGCGCCCGCGTCCCGGGCCCGCTCGACGAGCTCCGCCTGGGAGAACGCGGTGAGCATCACCACAGGGGCGAGATTGTCCTCGCCGATCCGCTCGGCGGCTGTGACGCCGTCCACCTGCGGCATCTTGACGTCCATCACCACCACGTCGGGTCGCAGCTCGCGGGCCTTCGCCACCGCGCTCTCGCCGTCGCCCACCGCGGCGAGCACGTCGAAGCCCGCCTCGGTGAGCGTCTCGACGATGTCCATCCGGATGAGGCTCTCGTCCTCGGCCACCACGGCGGTGCGACGCGGAGCGTCCTCGGTGGACAGTGCGTCGTCCTGGGCGTCGTCGGGAAGTGAAGTCGTGTCGTCAGTCATGTCGCCCTGTGTCTCGGAAGGGGCCTCGCCCCGGGGTGCGCCGCACCCTGAGGACCGAGGCCGGTGGTCATCAGCGGTATCCTAATCCAGCCCTCCTGCATGGGGGGTGAGCCGGGTTGGCGGAATGGTAGACGCGGCGCACTCAAAATGCGCTGTCCGCGAGGGCGTGCGGGTTCGAGTCCCGCACCCGGCACCACGGACACACGACGGCGGTGCCCGTCGGCCGCGCGGCCGACGGGCACCGCCGTCGTGGTGAGAGTCTCAGCGGGGCCGGACTCAGCCCTGCGGGCCGGCGGCGATGCGGTCCGCCTCGATGCGTGCCGACTCGGTGCCGTCGAGGTCGCCGATGCGGTGCACGCGCAGCGTGTTGGTCGAGCCGTGCACCCCGGGAGGGGAGCCGGCCGCGATGATGACCAGGTCGTTCTTCTGCAGGCCCTTCTGCTCGCGCAGCAGCTCGTCGACCACGCCGACCATCGTGTCGGAGTCCTTCTGCATCGGCACCAGGTGCGCCTCGATGCCCCAGGTCAGCGACAGCTGGCGAGCCACCTCGGGGTACGGCGTCATGGCCAGCAGCGGGATCGTGGGCCGCAGGCGGGACAGGCGGCGCGCGGTGTCACCGGACTCGGTGAACGTCACGAGGTACTGCGCGGAGAGCTGATCGCCGATCTCGGCGGCAGCGCGGGTGATCGCACCGCCGCGGGTGTGCGGGATGGTGCCCAGCGGGAGGATCCGGTCCGCGCCGTTCTCCTCGGTGTTCGTGACGATGCGCGCCATCGTGCGCACGGCCTCGAAGGGATACTTGCCCACGCTGGTCTCGCCCGAGAGCATGACCGCGTCGGCGCCGTCGAGGATCGCGTTGGCGCAGTCCGAGGCCTCCGCGCGGGTGGGGCGCGGGCTCTCGATCATCGACTCGAGCACCTGCGTGGCCACGATCACGGGCTTCGCGTTGCGGCGGGCGAGCTCGATGGCGCGCTTCTGGACCAGCGGGACCTGCTCGAGCGGCAGCTCGACGCCGAGGTCGCCGCGGGCGACCATGATGCCGTCGAAGGCGCCGACGATGGAGCGCAGCGCCCGCACGGCCTGCGGCTTCTCGATCTTGGCGACCACGGGGACGCGGCGGTCCTCCTCCTGCATGATGCGCAGGACGTCGTCCATGTCGTGCGCGTCGCGCACGAAGGAGAGCGCCACCAGGTCCGCGCCCAGGCCCAGGCCGAAGCGGAGATCGGCGATGTCCTTCTCGCTCATGGCGGGCACGGAGACGGCCACGCCCGGCAGGTTGATGCCCTTGTTGTTCGAGACCGGGCCGGGGACCTCGACGACCGTCACGACCTCGGTGTCGGTGACCTCGGTGACGCGCACCGAGACCTTGCCGTCGTCGATGAGCAGCACGTCACCGGGGCGGCAGTCGCCCGGCAGGCCCTTGAAGGTGGTCGAGACCCGCTCGCGGGTGCCGTCGACGTCATCGGTCGTGATGGTGAAGGTCTCGCCGACCTCGAGCTGGTGCGGGCCGTCCGCGAAGGTGCCCAGGCGGATCTTCGGCCCCTGCAGGTCCACGAGGACGGCGACGTTCTTGCCCAGATCCTCGGACGCGCGCCGGATGTTCGCGTACACCTGCGCGTGATCGTCGTGCGTGCCGTGGCTGAAGTTCATCCGGGCGACGTTCATCCCGGCCTCGATCAGCGTGCGGATCTGCTCGTACGTGTTGGTCGCGGGACCGAGAGTGCAGACGATCTTCGCTTTGCGCATGTCAACCCATCTGTAGTTCGTGTGAGGGCCGCGGTCCCTCCGGGGACAGCGCGCGTGCGCCGCAGGAGGGCCGCGGCATCGCGTGTTCTTGCCCCTAGTCTTTCACACTGTGACAGGGTTCTCGCCCGGGCACACGGGGCGGGGCCGCGAACTGCTGCCCGGAGACGCTCGCGGGGCGGCTCGTGGAGGGACGCAGCACGCCCCTCCGCGCACGCAGAACGGGTCCTCGAGGGCCTGTCGCCCTCGACGCGCCGAGGCGCCGGGAGAGCCGGTGAGATGCGCCGTGGCGAGCCGGTGCCCCGAGGTGAGGTATCCCATCACCGGGTGCCTCCCGGCGACCACCCGGCTGCGCTGGGCACCGGGACCGTGCCCGCGGTGCGCGCTAGGACGCGGGTGCCGCGCCGTCGCCGCCCGGAGGAGTCGTCCCGGGATGCTCGCCCTCGTCGGGGCCGTCGCCCGCCGTCCGGGCGGGCAGGGTGAAGGAGCCGTCGGCGGCGACGACCTCTCCCTCGCGCTTCTGCTTGCGCACCGTCAGCAGCACGAACGCCGCGATCCCGACCAGCGCCATGAGGATCGCGACGAGGGTGTGGATGCGGAAGGGGCCGATCATCATCACCGGCTCGGAGCGGATCGCGTCGATCCAGGCCCGGCCGGTGGAGTAGATCGCGACGTAGGCCCAGAACACGCGCCCGCCGGCCCACTGGAAGCGGCGGCTGAGCAGCACCAGCACGGCGATGCCCGCGAGGTTCCACAGCTGCTCGTAGAGGAAGGTGGGATGGTACGTGCCGGGCACGCAGCCGCCGATGGTCTGCCCGTTCGTGACGCAGGTGACGTCCCACGCCCACCAGGCGTCGAGCTCGGGGCCGTAGAGCTCCTGGTTGAACCAGTTGCCGAAGCGCCCCAGCACCTGGGCGATCAGCAGGGTGGGGGCGACGGTGTCCGCGAGGGCGGTGAAGGAGACGCCCTTGTGGCGGGCCATCAGCCATACCGCGAGGGCGCCGCCGGCGACGCCGCCGTAGATCGCGAGCCCGCCCTGCCAGATGTACAGCACGGAGATCGGGTCGCCGTCCGGGCCGAAGAAGGGCTCCGGGGAGGTCAGCACGTGCCAGACGCGGGAGCCGACGATCCCGGCGATCACCGCGACGAAGATGATGTCGAACAGGGTGTCCCCGTCGCCGCCGCGCCGTTCCCAGCGCTTGGTGGCCCACCACAGCGCCACCGCGATCCCGGAGAGGATGCACAGGGCGTAGAAGTGGATCGTCAGCGGCCCGAGGGAGAGCGCGGAGATCGAGGGGCTGGGGATCACGTCCTCTCCCCTCAGCTCTCGGTGCGGGCGCGCTCGACGCCGCCGCGCAGGTCGTCGGCCACCGCCGCGAGGGCGGTGCGGGCCGCCGCGTCGTCGCCCTCGTGCTCGAGCAGCGCGCGCACGAAGGCGGAGCCGACGATCACCCCGTCCGCGTACGAGCCCACCTCCGCGGCCTGCTCGCCGTTCGAGACGCCGAGCCCCACGCAGACGTTCTTCGCCCCGGCCGCGCGGGTGCGCGCGACGAGGCCCTCCGTGGCGTTCGAGACGCTCGCCCGGGTGCCGGTCACGCCCATCGTGCTCGCCGCGTAGACGAAGCCGCGCGTGTGCGAGACGACGTGCTCGAGACGATCGCGGGGAGAGCTCGGCGCCACGAGGAACACCCGGTCCACCGCGTGCTCCTCGCTCGCGGCGATCCAGTCCGCTCCCTCGTCGGGGATGAGGTCGGGGGTGATCACGCCCGCGCCGCCGGCGGCGGCGAGGTCGCGGGCGAAGGCGTTCGGGCCGTAGGCCAGCACCGGGTTCCAGTAGCTCATCACGAGGATCGCCGCGCCGCGGCCCGAGAGGGCCTCGACGGCCTCGAGCACGTGGCGGGTGCGGGTGCCGCGGGCCAGGGCGGTCGAGGCGGCCTGTTGGATCACGGCGCCGTCCATGACGGGGTCGGAGTAGGGCAGGCCGAGCTCGATCATGTCGGCGCCGTGGTCGATGAGGATCCGTGCCGCCTCGATCGAGCGGTCGAGGTCGGGGAAGCCGACGGGCAGGTAGGCGACGAGGGCGGAGCGGTTCTCGGCCCGGGCACGGTCCAGGACGTCGTCGGCGCGCAGGCGGGAGGTGTCGGCGGGGTTCATCGGGGCTCCTGTGCCTGGTCGGGGCTGATGCGGCGGGCGGCATCGCGCAGGGCGGCGAGATCGGCGCGGGCCGGCTCGTCCCCCACCAGCCCGAACCAGCGCGAGGCGGTGTCCACGTCCTTGTCGCCGCGACCGGAGAGGCTCACCAGGATCACCGCGTCCTCGCCCAGCTCGCGGCCCAGGGCGAGCGCTCCGGCGAGGGCGTGGGCGGACTCGATCGCGGGCATGATGCCCTCGGTCATGGACAGCAGCGCGAAGGCCTCCATCGCGGGGCCGTCGTCGATCGCGCGGTACTCGGCCCGGCCGATGTCCGCCAGCCAGGCGTGCTCGGGGCCGACGCTGGGATAGTCCAGGCCCGCGGAGACGGAGTGCGACTCGATGGTCTGGCCGTCCTCGTCCTGCATGACGAAGCTGCGGGCGCCGTGGAGCACCCCGGCGGTGCCGCCGGTGATGGTCGCCGAGTGGCGGCCCGAGGAGAGGCCGTCACCGCCGGCCTCGCAGCCGATGAGACGCACCGCCGGGTCCGTGTCATCGAGGAAGGCGTGGAAGATGCCCATCGCGTTGGAGCCGCCGCCCACGCAGGCCACGACGGCGTCGGGCAGGCGTCCCACCCGCTCGAGGGTCTGTGCGCGGGCTTCCTCGCCGATGATGCGGTGGAAGTCGCGCACCATGGCGGGGAAGGGATGGGGGCCGGCGACGGTGCCCAGCAGGTAGTGGGTGGTCTCCACGTTGGCGACCCAGTCGCGGAAGGCCTCGTTGATCGCGTCCTTGAGGGTGCGCGAGCCCTGGTCGACGGCGACCACCTCGGCGCCGAGCAGCCGCATGCGGGCCACGTTCAGCGCCTGCCGCTCGGTGTCCTCGGCGCCCATGTAGATGGTGCAGTCCAGGCCGAACAGCGCTGCGGCGGTCGCGGTCGCCACGCCGTGCTGGCCCGCGCCGGTCTCGGCGATCACGCGGGTCTTGCCCATCCGGCGGGTGAGCAGGGCCTGGCCCAGCACGTTGTTGATCTTGTGGGAGCCGGTGTGGTTGAGGTCCTCGCGCTTGAGCAGGATGCGCGCACCGCCCGCCAGCTGGGAGAAGCGCGGCGCCTCGGACAGCAGCGAGGGCCGGCCGGTGTACTGGGCGGCCAGCTGCTGCAGCTCGGCGGTGAACTCGGGGTCGATGAGCGCCTTCTCGTACATCTCGGTGAGCTCGTCGAGCGCGGGCACGAGGGCCTCGGGCAGGAAGCGGCCGCCGAAGTCGCCGAAGTAGGGCCCCATCTCGGAGCGCAGCGCGGTGGTGGGCCGGGTGAGGTCCGGGACGACGCCGGCGGTCCGGGCGCGGTCGGGGTCGGGGCTGCTCATGCGTGAGCTCCTTCCGGCTGGGGGCGGCCACGGCGGGCCACCCGACGGTACGAGGCGGCTTCGCCGGCGGGGTCGCCCGAGGTGACCAGGGCCTCGCCGACGAGCACCGCATCGGCTCCCGCGGCGGCATAGGCCTCGACGTCCGCGGCGGAGGCCACGGCGGATTCGCCGATCGCGAGGGGGCCGGCGGGGATCCGGGCCAGCAGATCGGCGGCGCGGCCGAGGTCGACGGTGAGGTCCTTGAGGTTGCGGGCGTTGACGCCGATGATGTCCGCCTCGAGGGCGAGGGCGCGCTCGAGCTCGCCGTGCGTGTGGGTCTCGACGAGGGCCTGCATGCCGAGCTCGGTCGCGAGGTCGTGCAGCTCGCGCAGCTGGACGTCGTCGAGGGCGGCGACGATGAGCAGCACGAGATCGGCGCCGTGGGCGCGGGCCTCGAGCACCTGGTAGGGCTCGACGACGAAGTCCTTGCGCAGCACGGGCACGTCCACGCGGGCGCGGACGGCGTCGAGGTCCGCGAGGGAGCCGCGGAAGCGGCGCTGCTCGGTGAGGACGCTGATCGCGGAGGCGCCGGAGGCCGCGTAGGTGGCGGCGAGCTCGGCCGGCTCGGGGATCTCGGCGAGGGCGCCCTTGGAGGGGCTGGAGCGCTTGACCTCGGCGATCAGCCCCATGGTGCTGCCGTCGCCGCGCAGGCGGGCGGCGGCGTCGAGGGCGGGGGCCGCGGCGCGGGCGCGGCGATCGATCTCCGCCTCGGGGACGGCGTCCCGTCGCGTGGCGAGGTCCTCCCGCACACCGACGATGATGTCGTCGAGAACGGTTCCGGTGGTGGTCACACAGGCCTCCTGCAGCAGATCGGGGCGGGGCGGTGCCGGCACGGGCACCGCCGGGTGCGTCGGGCTCCTGCGGGGTCTCAGCCGCCGGCGTAGGAGATCGGGGCCAGGAACCAGAACATCGGCAGGTTCCGCAGCACGGCGAAGAGGACGGCGATGCCCACGAGCACCAGCAGGACCGTCCTCGAGGGCATCAGGTCGGTGATCTCCCCCCGTGCGCGCCGCACGGCCCAGACCACCAGCCCGGTGCCGACCATCGGCACCGCGAGGGTGATCAGCACGTTGTTGCGCAGTGCGAGCAGCGGGTCACCGGCGAGCAGGGCGTGCACCGCGCGGATGGCGCCGCAGCCGGGGCACTCCAGGCCGGTGAGGTGGTTGAGCAGGCACAGCGGGATGTGGGTGCGGAACGGGTCGAAGACCAGCTGCACCGCACCGGCGACGGCCAGGGCCGCGGCGCCGATCGCGAGCGGCAGCAGGGCGCGGCGCGGACCGCGGGCGCGCGGGCTGGGCGCGGCGAGGCCGCGTCCGCCCCGCACCGTCGCGGTCACCTCGCGTCGGCCTCGGCGGGCCGGTCGGAGCGGGCATTCGCGTCGGAGCTGCCCTCGGCGGTCGCCGCCGCGGAGGCCACGTCGTAGCCGCGCGGCTGGCCGAGGCCGGCGAGGGACAGGCCCGCACCGATGATGATCGCCAGGGCGATGATCGCGGCGCCCACCCAGATCAGGACGGCGAGCGGGCTGATGACCATGCCGATGCCGATGCAGAGGGCGCCCAGGACGATGCCGAGGTTCATGGTCCAGCCGGCGACGGTCTTGCCCTCGTTGTGGTGAGGGGGCGGCGGCACAGCGTAGGTCTTCGGCATGATCCTTCTCCAGTCAGGGTCCCGGTCGTGGCCATTGTGCCACGTCATCCGGTGCCGAGCGGCGCAGCGTCCGCCGGCGTGCAGGGGGTGTCGCGCCGCCGGTGAGCGGCATCACCGCGCGGCGGGCGGCGCCTCGTCCTCCGGGCGTGCGGCGGCGGGCTCCTCCGGGTCTCCGAGGCGGGGCTCCGCCCGGTCGCCGAGGTGGGCGTCCCCCGGGTCGCCGAGGCTCGGGTCCTCGCCGCGCGTGAGCGCGTCCCACGCGGCGGCCGGATCGTCCGAGGGGTCGGCGATGGCCGTGACGGCGGCGCTGCGGTAGCGGGTGCGGCGCGGCCATCCACCTCCCGCGAGGAGCATCAGCACCCCGATCCCGGCGACCGCGAGCGCGGGCACGAGGGCGAGCAGCGGCCACGAGGTGGTCTCGGCCTCGATCTGCGCCCCCACCACCCCGGTGGCGGAGGCGACGGCGGAGCCCGCGGCGGCCTCGGGGGCGCGCATCACGCCGAGCGCGGCGATGCCGGCGCCCGCGCCGGCCAGCAGCAGCACCGGCCCGGTGAGGAAGCGCACCCAGGCCGAGGAGAGGGAGGTGGCCAGGGAGGCGGCGATCCCGGCGAGGGCCAGGGCGAGCACCGCGGGGGCGGCGTCCGCGCCGAGCACGTCCACGCTCTGCGCGGTGCCGGTGAGGTCCGGGGCGCTCGCCTGGACCCAGGTGGTGCGGGTGGCGCCGGCCAGGAGCGCGGAGGCAGCGGTGCCGGCGAGCACGGCGGTGCGGCGCCCGAGGCGCGGGCGGCGGGCGGCGGGGTCCGGCGTGCTCATGCGGGGCGCAGCGTGTCGGCCGCGGCGGCGGCCCGCAGCGCGGCGGCCGCCTTCGACTGGGTCTCGCGATGCTCCATGGTGGCGTCGGAGTCGGCGACCACTCCCCCGCCGGCCTGGACGTGCGCGGTGCCGTCCTTGATCACGGCGGTGCGGATGGCGATCGCCATGTCCATGTCGCCCGCGAAGTCGAAGTACCCGACCGTGCCGCCGTAGACGCCGCGGCGCACCGGCTCGAGCCGGTCGATGATCCGCATGGCCGAGGGCTTCGGGGCGCCGGAGAGGGTGCCGGCCGGGAACGTGGCGCGCAGCGCATCGTAGGCCTCGACGTCCTCGCGCAGCTCCCCGGTGACCGTGGAGACGATGTGCTGGATGTGGGAGAAGCGCTCGAGGTGCATGAAGTCGCGCACCACCACGGTGCCGGGGGCGCAGAACTTCTGCAGATCGTTGCGGGCGAGGTCCACGAGCATGAGGTGCTCGGAGCGCTCCTTCGGGTCGGCCAGCAGCTCGGCGCCGAGCCGCTCGTCCTCCTCCGGGCTCGCCCCGCGCGGCCGCGAGCCGGCGATCGGATGGGTGGTGGCGGTGGTGCCGCGCACGCTGACGAGCGATTCGGGGCTCGCCCCCACCACGTCGATCGGCTCGCCGTCGGCGTCGACCGTGCGCAGCAGGTACATGTACGGGCTGGGGTTCATGCGTCGCAGCACCCGGTACACGTCCAGCGGGTCCGCGGCGATCGGCAGGGAGAACCGCTGTGAGGGCACGACCTGGAAGATCTCGCCGTCGACGATGTCGCGCACCGCCTCGCGCACCGCGTTCTCGTACTCGAGCTGCGAGGTGCGGGCCTTGGGCTCGAGCTGCCGCACGGTGTCGTGGACGACCGGGCCGCCGCTGAGCGGGGTGCGCAGACGCTCGCGCATCGTCTCCAGGCGCGCGAGGGCGTCGTCGTAGGCCGCGTCGACGCCGTCGTCGGTGGCGTTGAGGTTCAAGGCGTTGGCGACCAGCACGACGGTCGAATCGTGGGCATCGTGGACGACGACGTCCTGCGCCAGCAGCATCGACAGGTCCGGCACGCCGATCTCGTCCTGCGGCGCGTCCGGGAGCTTCTCCCAGTAGCGGACCGCGTCGTAGGCCAGGAAGCCCACCATCCCGCCCGAGAAGGGCGGCAGGTGCGGCTGGCGGGCCGCGCGGAACGCGCTGGTGACGGCACGCAGCGCCTCCACCGGGCTGCCGGTGGTGGGGACGCCCGCGGGCACGTCCCCGCGCCAGTGCGCCTGGCCGTCGCGTTCGGTGAGCACGGCCCGGGCCCGGGTGCCGATGATCGACCAGCGGGAGGCCTCCCCCTCGCCGGCGGATTCGAGCAGGAACGTGCCGCGGGTCCCCCCGTCGGCGGTCAGCCGGCGATAGAGGGAGACGGGGGTGTCCTCGTCGGCGAGCAGGCGCACGCTCACGGGGACCACGCGCTGGCGGGACGCGAGGGTGCGGAACGTCTCGCGGTCGGGGACGACCACGCCGAGCGCGTCGCCCTCGCGCCCGCCCACCTGCTCCGGGTACGCGGCGGCGCGGTCGGCGTCGGCACCGGTGGAAGCGGCAGCGGCGGGGTGCGCAGCGCTGTCGGCGGCGGTCGGGGCGGTGCCGGCGAGATCGGCCGGCGAGGCGGGGGGCAGGTCGCTCATGCGGTGCGCTCCGTGGGGTCCAGGACGACGGCGTCGAGGTCGCCGTCGTCGAAGCAGGTGTCGGTGCCGCGGTGGCAGGCCGCACCGACCTGGTCGACTCGCACCAGCAGGGTGTCCGCGTCGCAGTCCAGGGCGACCGAACGCACCCACTGGACGTGGCCGCTGGTGTCGCCCTTGCGCCAGTACTCGCCGCGGGAGCGCGACCAGTAGGTGGCGCGACCGGTGGTCAGGGTGCGGTGCAGGGCCTCGTCGTCCATGAAGCCGACCATCAGCACGCGATGGTCGGTGGCGTCCTGGACGACGGCGGTGAGCAGCCCGGCGCCGTCGCGCTTGAGCCGCGCGGCGAGGGCGGGGTCGAGCCCGGAGATGGGCAGGTCGGCGGGAGGAATGGTCACAGGGCGCGCTCCAGCTCCCCGGCGCGGTCGGTGCGCTCCCAGGTGAACTCGGGCAGCTCGCGGCCGAAGTGGCCGTGCACGGAGGTGAGCGCGTAGATCGGGCGCAGCAGGTCCAGCGCGTCGATGAGTGCGGCGGGGCGCAGGTCGAAGACCTTCCGCACCGCGGCGGCGATCTGGTGGGCCGGGACGTGGCCGGTGCCGAAGGTCTCGACGTACAGGCCCACCGGCTCGGCGACGCCGATCGCGTACGCGACCTGCACCTCGCAGCGGTCGGCGAGGCCGGCCGCGACGATGTTCTTGGCCACCCAGCGCATCGCGTAGGCGCCGGAGCGGTCCACCTTCGAGGGGTCCTTGCCGGAGAACGCTCCCCCGCCGTGCCGGGCCATCCCGCCGTAGGTGTCGACGATGATCTTGCGGCCCGTCAGCCCGGCGTCGCCCTTGGGGCCGCCGAGCACGAAGCGGCCGGAGGGGTTGATGTGGGTGGTGACGTCCGAGGTGTCCAGGCCCAGCTGCTCGAGGTCCTCGAGCACGGGGGCGATGACGACCTTCGAGATCGCGGGGGCGAGCTGGCTGAGGAGGTCCACCTCCTCGCTGTGCTGCGTGGAGACCACGATCGCGTCGACGCTGCGGGCCACGCCGTCCTCGTCGTAGCCGATCGAGACCTGGGTCTTGCCGTCGGGCCGCAGGTAGGGCAGCACCTCGTCGCGGCGCGCGGCGGAGAGGTTGCCGGTGAGGCGGTGGGCGGCGTGGATCGGCAGCGGCATCAGCTCAGGGGTGTCCCGGCAGGCGTAGCCGAACATGAGGCCCTGGTCGCCGGCTCCGAGCTTCGAGAACGCCTCGGCGGCGAGATCTCCGCGGGCCTCGAAGGAGGTGTCCACGCCCTGGGCGATGTCCGGGGACTGCGCGCCGATCGAGACCTCGACGCCGCAGGAGTCCGCGTCGAAGCCCTTCTCGGAGGAGTCGTAGCCGATCTCGCGGATCACGTCGCGCACGATCGTGGCGACGTCGGAGTAGCCGCTGGTGCGCACCTCCCCGGCGACGTGGACGAGACCGGTGGTGACCATGGTCTCCACGGCGACCCGGGCACCGCGGTCCTGGCGCAGCAGGTCGTCGAGGATCGCGTCGGAGATCTGGTCGCAGATCTTGTCGGGATGCCCTTCGGTGACCGATTCGGACGTGAAGGTGCGCAGCTCGCTGGTGGTCATGTGATCAGGGTACTTCCGGCAGGTGGGGCAGGAGTTCGTCGAGCACGGCGTGGGCCACGGCCGTCTTGCTCCCCGAGGTGTGCGAGACCTCTTCGCCCTCGCGGTCGAGGACGCGCACGGAGTTGTCCGCGGCGCCGAACACCCCGCCGGTGATGTCGTTGAAGACCAGCAGGTCCGCTCCCTTGCGACGCGCCTTCGCGCGGGCCAGATCCAGGGCGCTGCCGCCCTCGCCGCCGGTCTCGGCGGCGAAGCCGACGATCGCGGGGCGGGCCCCGCCCCGCTCTGCGCGATCGAGCACACTGTGACGCAGGATGTCCTGGGTGCGGCGCAGGGCGATCGCGGGCACGGAGTCCTCGTCGCCGTCGTCCTTCTTGATCTTGGAGTCTGCGCGGTCCGCAGCGGTGAAATCCGCGACCGCGGCCGCCATCACCAGGGCGTCGACCTGCCCGCGGTGCTCGGCGACCAGCTCGGCGAGCTCGGCGGCGCTGCCCACGTCCAGACGCTGCGCGCCGGGCGGGGTCTCGAGGTCCACGTTCGCGGCGGCCAGGCGCACCCGGGCACCGCGCACCAGGGCGGCATGGGCGAGGGCCCAGCCCTGCTTGCCCGAGGAGTGGTTGGCGAGGAAGCGCACCGGGTCGAGGTCTTCGCGGGTGCCTCCCGCGGTGATCAGCAGCTCGCGGCCGAGGAGGTCGCGGCGCACCGCGCCGGCGGCGTCGCGGGGGGCGGCGATCGCGGCCCGCGCGGCGGCGAGCAGCGCCTCCGGCTCGGGCAGCCGGCCGGGCCCGGAATCAGGGCCGGTGAGGCGGCCGACGGCGGGCTCGAGCACGGTGACGCCGCGCTCGCGCAGCACTGCCACGTTCTCGCGGGTGGAGGGGTGCTCCCACATCTCCGTGTGCATCGCAGGAGCCACGACGAGCGGTGCCCGGGTGACGAGCGCGGAGGCGGTGAGCATGTCGTCCGCGCGGCCGATGCGCAGCCGCGCGAGCAGATCGGCGGTCGCGGGGGCGATGACGAGCAGATCCGCCTCCTGGCCGAAGCGGACGTGCGCGACCTCGTCGACGTCCTCGAACACGGAGGTGAGGACCTCGTGGTGGCTGAGCGCCTCCCAGGTCGCGGCACCCACGAACTCGAGGGAGGAGGCGGTGGGGACGACGCGGACATCGGCCCCTTCACCGACAAGACCGCGCACCAGGTGCGCGGTCTTGTAGGCGGCGATGCCTCCGCCGACGCCGACCAGGACGCGGGCACCGGCGAGGGTGCGCAGCACGCTGCTCATCGGATCAACCGGCGGGGGCCGGGGTCAGAGCGGGAAGTCGGTCGGCGGGACCTCGGGGGCGTCGTCGCCGAGCAGCAGCGGGGCCGGGGCGTTGGGATCCGGCTCGTTCTGCGCGGCGTACTCCTCCTCGTCGATCTCGCGGACCGTGAGCAGGCCCTCGTCGATCTCGCGCAGGGCGATCGAGAGCGACTTCTCCTGGTTCTCGACGTCCACGAGGGGACCGACGAACTCGAGCAGGCCCTCGGAGAGCTGCGAGTAGTACGCGTTGATCTGGCGGGCGCGCTGGGAGCCGTACAGGACCAGGGCGTACTTCGAGTCGACGGTCTCCAGGAGACGATCGATCGGGGGGTTCGTGATGCCTTCGGGCTGTGCGACTGTTCCGGCCACGGATGTCCCTTCGTGAGATATGACGTGCGACGCTTCAGGATACGCCCTTCCGCGCCCGGGGGCGAGGGGGCGGAGTGCCCTGGTCAGGTGAGGTCGCGCACCCCGAGGAGGCGGGCGAGCTCGTCGGCCGCGCGATCCACGGTGTCGTTGACGATCGTGACGTCGAACTCCCCCTCGGCGGCGAGCTCCACCCGGGCGGTGGCCAGGCGGCGCTCGCGCTCCTCGGCACCCTCGGTGCCCCGGCCCACCAGGCGGTCGACGAGGGTCTCCCAGTCCGGCGGGGCGAGGAACACGAAGCGCGCCTCGGGCAGGGACTCCCGCACCTGCCGGGCGCCGGCCAGGTCGATCTCGAGCAGCACGGGGCGGCCCTCGGCGACCTTCTCGTCGACGGGCCCGCGCGGGGTGCCGTACTTGTTGCGGCCGTGCACCACGGCCCACTCGAGCATCTGCCCGGAGTCGATCAGCGCGCTGAACTCCTCCTCGCTGACGAAGCGGTAGTGCACGCCGTCGATCTCACCGGGGCGCGGCGCCCGGGTGGTCGCGGAGACGGACAGCCAGATCTCGGGATAGCGGGCACGGATCGCCGCGGAGACGGTGCCCTTGCCCACGGCGGTGGGACCGGCCAGGACGGTGACCGGGGCCGGCGCCGTGACGGCGCCGGCCCCGGTGGTGGACTCGTTCACTCGGTGAAGTGCGCGACGAGCTTCTCTGCCTGGTGGGAGCCGAGGCCGCGGATCTTGCGGGAGGGCGAGATGCCGATCTCCTCCATGATCTGCTGCGCCTTGACCTTGCCGACGCCGGGCAGGGCCTCCAGCAGGGCGGAGACGCGGAGACGACCCACGATCTCGTTGTTCTCGGCCTCGTCGAGGACCTTCTTGATCTCCTCGCCGCGATGGCCGGCGCTGTCCTTCAGGCGGGCCTTGATGGCGGCGCGCTCGCGACGAGCCTCGGCGGCCTTCTTCAGGGCCTCGGCCCGCTGCTCAGGGGTGAGGGGAGGGAGAGCCACTGTTCTTACCTCTTGTTCTCTTGCTGGTGACGTGGAGATCCGGGAGGACCTCGGTGTGGGAAGAGCGTAACCCCATATCCGTGGCGGAGCGCACTTTTCGCGCGCTTCGTCGCTGGTCCGGTGCGAATCGATGGCGCCGGAGCGCTCCACGACGGAGCCGCCGGGCCGCCGTGCGGGGGCGGCGACTCGGGCTCGGGGGCTCAGGCGTACTCGGCCCGCAGCGCCTCGGCGCGGCGGCGGAGGGCGGTCTCGTCCGGCCCCGCCGTGGAGAGCCCGCGCGAGAGCGAAACAAGCACGTGACCTGCATTTTCTCCGAATACTTCAGGAAGCTGCGCAGGGCCTGCGCCCTGCGCGCCGAAACCGGGCGCGAGCAGGGGCACGGAGGGCGCGGCGCGGTCCAGGCCGAGCTCGCGGTAGGCGGCGCCGACCGTGGCGCCGACCACCAGGCCGACGCTCGACCACTCCCCTGCGCCGCCTCCGCCGATCCGCTCGGCGTGTCGCGCGATCTCGAGCGCCACCGGCGTGTCGCGCGCGGTGCGGGCGTGCTGGACCTGCGGGCCGTCCGGGTTGGAGGTGAGGGCCAGCAGGAACAGGCCCTTGCCGTGCTCGGCGGCGAGCTGCGCCGCCGGGTCGAGCGAGCCGGCGCCAAGGTACGGGCTGACGGTGATCGCGTCGGCCTCGAGAGGGGCGCCGGGGCACAGGTGGGCCTGCGCGTAGGCGCCCATGGTCGAGCCGATGTCGCCGCGCTTGACGTCGAGGATCGTGAGCACCTCGGCCTCGCGCGCGTCCCGCAGCAGCTCTTCGAGCACCGCGACCCCGGCGGAGCCGTGGCGCTCGAAGAAGGCCGACTGCGGCTTGATCGCCGCGACCGTGCCCGCGACCGCGGCGAGGGAGCGGCGGGAGAACTCCCGCAGCCCCTCGGGCGTGTCCGGCAGCGACCACGCCTCCAGGAGGGAGGCGTGCGGATCGATGCCCGCCACGATCCTCCCCCGGTCGGCCACGGCGCGGCGCAGGCGCTGCCCGAAGCGGAGCCTGCTCATGCGCCGAGCCGGGCCGCGCGCGCCGTGGCCAGCCGGGCGGTGTGATCCTGCAGGCTCGTCACCTCGAAGGGCTCCACCGGGCGCGCCTCGATCGCCTGGACCCCGGCCTGGAACTCCTGCAGCGTGGTGATCATCGGGACGTCCATGCTGGTGGCTGCGGCGCGGATGGCGTAGCCGTCCACGCGCGCGTTCGAACCCGAGGGGGTGTTGAGCACCAGATCGACCTGGCCGTCCTCGATCAGCTCGATCACGCTCGCGTCGTCCCCGGGCTCGGAGGCCTTGCGCAGCACGCGGCAGGGGATGCCGTAGCGGCGCAGCACCCGACCGGTGCCGGCGGTGGTGAGGATCTCGAAGCCGAGGGCCGCGAGGCGGGCGACCGGCAGGGCCAGCGAGCGCTTGTCGCGGTCGGCGACCGAGACGAAGGCGGTGCCCGAGGTGGGCAGGCCGTGCGCGGAGATCGCCAGCTGCGACTTCGCGAAGGCCAGCGGGAACGTGGAGTCCAGGCCCATCACCTCGCCGGTCGAGCGCATCTCCGGGCCGAGCACCGAATCGACGGCCTTGCCCTCGTGGGTGCGGAAGCGCTTGAACGGGAGCACCGCCTCCTTGACCGCGATCGGCGAGTCGTCGGGCAGGTCCGAGCCGTCGCCCTCGGCCGGGAGCACTCCCCCGCGGCGCAGGTCCGCGATCGAGGTGCCGGCCATGAGCAGCGCGGCGGCCTGGGCGAGCGGCACCCCGGTGGCCTTCGCGACGAAGGGCACGGTGCGCGAGGCGCGGGGGTTGGCCTCGAGCACGTAGAGCACCCCGTGGGAGAGGGCGTACTGGATGTTGAGCAGCCCGCGCACGCCCACTCCCTCGGCGATCGCGAGGGTCGAGGTGCGGATCCGCTCGAGGACCGCGTCGGAGAGGGTGATCGGCGGCAGCGTGCAGGCCGAATCGCCCGAGTGGATGCCGGCCTCCTCGATGTGCTCCATGACGCCGCCGAGGTAGAGCTCGGTGCCGTCGTAGAGCGCGTCGACGTCGATCTCGATGGCGGTGTCCAGGAAGCTGTCGATGAGGATCGGCGCCTCGGCGCGGCCCCCGTCGGGCAGGTTCCGGCCGACGTAGTCGATCAGGCCCGGCTCGTCGAAGACGATCTCCATGCCGCGGCCGCCCAGCACGTAGCTGGGACGGACCAGCACCGGGTAGCCGACGTTCGCGGCGACCTCGACCGCGTCGCTCAGCCCCCAGGCGGTGCCGTACGGGGGTGCGGGCAGATCAGCCTCGGCCAGCAGCGCACCGAAGTGGCCGCGGTCCTCGGCGTTGTCGATCGCGGCGGGGCTGGTGCCGATGATCGGCAGACCCGCGGCCTCGAGCTGCCGTGCCAGGGCGAGCGGGGTCTGCCCGCCCAGCTGGACGATCACCCCGGCGACCGGGCCCGCCGCCTTCTCCGCCTCGTACACCTCGACCACGTCCTCGAAGGTGAGCGGTTCGAAGTAGAGCCGGTCGGCGATGTCGTAGTCGGTCGAGACGGTCTCGGGGTTGCAGTTGATCATCACGGTCTCGTAGCCGCCGCCGGGCAGGTCCCGGTTCCCCAGGGCCATCGCCGCGTGGACGCACGAGTAGTCGAACTCGATGCCCTGGCCGATGCGGTTGGGGCCCGAGCCCAGGATCAGCACGGCCGGACGCTCGCGCGGCTCGACCTCGGTCTCCTGGTCGTAGGTCGAGTAGTGGTACGGCGTGCGGGAGGCGAACTCGGCGGCGCAGGTGTCCACCGTCTTGTACACCGGGTTGATGCCCAGCGCCTCGCGCACTCCCTTGACCACCTCGCCGCTGCGGCCGGCGAGCACGCCGATCTGGTCGTCGGAGAGCCCGTGGCGCTTGGCCAGGGCGAGCAGCTCCGCGTCCAGCACCTCCGCGGCGCGGATCTCGGCGGCGATCTCGGCGACCAGCAGCATCTGGTCGAGGAACCAGCGGTCGATCGCCGTGGCCTCCACCAGCCGGTCGAGCGTCTCCGCGGGGTCGACGACCCCCTCGGCCGCGGACCACAGGATCCGCCCGATGTCCACCAGGCGCCCGGCCGTGGGGGTGCGGGAGGCGTCCAGCAGCTCGGTGACCTCCGCGGCGGTGGGCGGCGCGCCCCGGTAGGAGAGGGAGGCGCCCTTGACGTCGATCGAGCGCTGCGCCTTGCCGAGCGCCTCGGTGAAGTTGCGGCCCAGGGACATCGCCTCGCCCACGCTCTTCATCGTGGTGGTCAGCGTCGCATCCGCTGCGGGGAACTTCTCGAACGCGAAGCGCGGGACCTTGACCACCACGTAGTCCAGGGCCGGCTCGAAGCTCGCCGGCGTGGTGCCGGTGATGTCGTTGCGGATCTCGTCGAGGGTGTAGCCGATCGCGACGCGCGCGGCGATCTTCGCGATCGGGAAGCCGGTGGCCTTCGAGGCCAGCGCCGAGGAGCGGGACACGCGCGGGTTCATCTCGATGACCACCACGCGGCCGGTCTCCGGATGGGTCGCGAACTGCACGTTGCAGCCGCCGGTGTCGACCCCGACCTCGCGGATGATCGCGATGCCGAGGTCGCGCAGGGTCTGCATCTCGACGTCGGTGAGGGTCAGGGCGGGAGCGACGGTCACCGAATCGCCGGTGTGCACGCCGACGGGGTCGACGTTCTCGATCGAGCAGACCACGACGCAGTTGTCGGCGCTGTCGCGCATCAGCTCGAGCTCGAACTCCTTCCAGCCCAGGATCGACTCCTCGAGCAGCACCTCGTTCGTGGGCGAGTAGTGCAGGCCGTCCCCGCCGATGCGGCGCAGGTCCGCCTCGTCGTAGGCCATGCCGGAGCCGAGCCCGCCCATCGTGAAGCTGGGGCGCACCACCATCGGGTAGCCCAGCTCGTCGGCGGCCTCGAGCAGCTCGTCCATGGAGTGGCAGATCCGCGAGCGTGCGGACTCGCCGCCCACCCGTTCCACGACCTCCTTGAACAGCTGGCGGTCCTCGGCCTTGTTGATGGCCTCGAGGCTCGCGCCGATCATCTCGACGCCGAGCTCCTCGAGGGTGCCGTTCTCCGCGAGCGCGATCGCGGCGTTCAGCGCGGTCTGGCCGCCGAGGGTGGGCAGCAGCGCGTCGGGCCGCTCCTTCTCGATGATGCTGCGGATGATCTCCGGCTCGATCGGCTCGACGTAGGTGGCGTCGGCGATCTCCGGGTCGGTCATGATCGTGGCCGGGTTGGAGTTGACGAGGATGACCCGCAGGCCCTCCTCGCGCAGCACGCGGCAGGCCTGGGTGCCGGAGTAGTCGAACTCGGCGGCCTGCCCGATGACGATCGGGCCGGAGCCGATGACGAGGACGGAGGAGATATCGGGGCGACGGGGCATCAGGACTCCTTGGATGCGGAGGCGTCGCGCTGGGCGATCGCGAGCTCTGCGAGACGGTCGAAGAGGGGCGAGGCGTCGTGCGGGCCGCCGGCCGCCTCGGGGTGGTACTGGACCGAGTAGGCCGGCCGGTCGAGGCAGCGCAGCCCCTCGACCACGTCGTCGTTGAGGCCGACGTGGGAGACGATCACGCGGCCGTAGCGGCCGCCGTCGTGCGGGGCGACGTGCTCTCCCTCGAGGGGCACGTCGACGGCGAAGCCGTGGTTGTGGGCGGTGATCGCCACCTGCCCGGTCTCACGGTCCTGGACGGGCTGGTTGATCCCGCGGTGGCCGAACTTCAGCTTGTAGGTGTCGAAGCCGAGCGCGCGGCCCAGCAGCTGGTTGCCGAAGCAGATCCCGAAGAAGGGCAGGCCGGCGTCGAGCACGCCGCGCAGCAGCTCGACCTGTGCGGTCGCCGCGGCGGGGTCGCCGGGCCCGTTGGAGAAGAACACCGCGTCCGGCGCGAGCGCCAGCAGGTCCTCGAGGGAGGTGGTGGCCGGCAGCAGGTGCACCCGCAGCCCGCGGGAGAGCATGCTGCGCGGGGAGGCGCCCTTGATGCCGAGGTCGACGGCGGCGACGGTCGCGCGCACCTCGCCCTCGGGCTCGAGCACCACCGGCTGGGCGATGGTGACCTCCTCGACGAAGCTCGCGCCGCTCATGGCGGGCTGCTCGCGCACCTGGGCGAGCAGCTGCTCCTGCGGCGTCGAGAGCACGTCGCCGGAGAAGATGCCGCCGCGCAGGGAGCCGTTCTCGCGGAGCAGGCGGGTGAGCATGCGGGTGTCGATGTCGCTGATGCCCACCACGTCGCTGCTGATGAGCAGCTCGTCGAGGGTCTGCTCGGCACGGTAGGAGGAGGAGATGCGGCTGGCATCGCGCACGGCGTAGCCGCGCACCCACACCTTCCGCGACTCCATGTCCTGGGCGTTGGCACCGGTGTTGCCGATGTGCGGCGCGGTCTGCACGACGATCTGGCCGGCGTAGGAGGGGTCGGAGAGCGTCTCCTGGTAGCCGGTCATCCCGGTGGTGAAGACGACCTCGCCGAGGCGGGAGCCGCGGGCGCCGTAGGCGGAGCCGTGCAGGACGGTGCCGTCCTCGAGGATCAGCAGCGCCTTTTCGCGCCGCGCGCGTGAGGCGCCGGGCCCGGAGGCGGGGGTGGAAGCGGTGGAGGTCATGCGTGCTCCTTCCAGGAGAGCAGGAGGTCGTGATCGGCGCGCCGCTGCAGGCGTAGTCCGGTGTCGAGGAGCTGGTCGCCGAGGCGCCAGCGGAGGATCAGCAGGCCGTCGCCGCCGACGAACTTCCCGGCCATGCCGGGGCCGGAGGTGATCTCGGCGAGCGAGCCGGCGGGGATCGTGAGGTCCCCGGTGCCCTCGCGCTCGATGCGCCAGGAGCCGCCGTCGCCGAGGCTCACCTGCGCTCTCGCGCGCTGGCCGAGCCCGTGGGCGACGACTCGCTCGAGGGGCTGCTCGGCGAGCACGGTGTCGACGTAGACGGCCTCGACCGGTCCGTGGGCGGTCCCCTCCCCCAGCTGGTCCAGAGGGCGATCGGCGGGGGCGGGCAGGTGCTGCTGGGAGCGGCCCCGCCGCCGCCAGCCCCAGACCATGGCGGCCAGGGCCGCGAGGAACAGCAGCAGGAGCAGCAGGACGGGGACGAGCTGCTCGCTCATCGGGCGACCACCTGGCCGTCGCGCACGGTGGGACGACCCGCGAGCACGGTCAGGCGGTTCGCACCGGGCAGCTCGAGACCGGCGAAGGGCGAGTTGCGGCTGAGCGACGCGTGCTCGGCCGGGTCGGCGACGCGCGCGGGGCGCGGGTCCCACACCAGCACGTGCGCCGGGGAGCCGGGCTCGAGCGGGCGGCCCTGGTCCTCGTCGCGGCCGATCTCTGCCGGCTTCTCGGACAGCACCCGGGCCACGTCGCGCCAGCTGAGCCGGCCCTCGTCCACCATCGTCAGCTGCACCAGCGAGAGCGCGGTCTCGAGACCGGTCATGCCCATCGCGGCCTGGTCCCATTCGCGGTCCTTGGCGTCACGCGGATGGGGGGCATGGTCGGTCGCGACGATGTCGATGGTGCCGTCGGCGAGGCCCTCGCGCACCGCGGCGACGTCCTCGGCGGTGCGCAGCGGCGGGTTGACCTTGAAGACGGCGTCGAACTGGCGCACGTTCTCGTCGGTCAGCAGCAGGTGGTGCGGGGTGACCTCGGCGGTCACGGCGATGCCGCGCTGCTTGGCCCAGCGGATGATGTCGACGCTGCCGGCGGTGGACAGGTGGCACACGTGCAGGCGGGAGCCGACGTGCTGGGCCAGGAGCACGTCGCGGGCGATGATCGACTCCTCGGCCACGGCCGGCCAGCCGGTCAGGCCGAGCTCGGCGGAGACCACGCCCTCGTGCATCTGGGCGCCCTCCGTGAGCCGGGGGTCCTGCGCGTGCTGCGCGATGACGCCGTCGAAGGACTTCACGTACTCCAGGGCGCGGCGCATGAGCACCGGATCGTGCACGCACTTGCCGTCGTCGCTGAACACCCGCACCCGCGCCCGGGAGTTCGCCATCGCATCGAGCTCGGCCAGGCGCTCCCCGCCCAGCCCCACGGTCACCGCGCCGACGGGGCGCACGGCGCACCATCCGGCGCTGTCGCCGCGGCGGGCGACCTGCTCGACCACCCCGGCGGTGTCGCCCACCGGGGTGGTGTTGGCCATCGCGTGCACGGCGGTGAAACCGCCGCGGGCGGCGGCGCGGGTGCCGGTCTCGACAGTCTCGGCCTCCTCGCCGCCGGGCTCGCGCAGGTGGGTGTGGAGGTCCACGAGGCCGGGCAGGACGATGCACCCGTCGGCCTCGACGATCTCCGCGCCCTCGGGAGCCTCGAGATCGGTGCCCACGGCCTCGATGCGGCCGCCGACCAGGAGCACGTCGCGGACGTCCTCGCCGTACGGGCGCCCGCCCCGGAGGAGCAGCGGGGCGGGAGCCTCCGCGGCGGGCGCGGGGGTGGTGGTGGTCTCAGTTCTCACGGGGGCCCTCCCGGACGTCGGTGGCGAGCAGGTGGTAGAGGACGGCCATCCGGACGAACACGCCGGAGGCGACCTGTTCGACGATGACGCTGCGCGGGGAGTCGGCGACGGCCCCGGCGATCTCGAAGCCGCGGTTCATCGGGCCGGGATGCATGACGATCGCGTGCTCGGGCAGGGTGTCGGCGCGCGCGACGGTCAGGCCGTAGCGGCGCGAGTACTCCCCCGCGGTGGGGAAGAAGCCGCCGCCCACCATCCGTTCGCGCTGCACGCGCAGCATCATCACGGCGTCCGGCGCGGCGGCGAGGGCCTCGTCGAGGTCGTAGGTGATCTCGCACGGCCAGGCGGAGGCGCCGACGGGCACCAGCGCGGGCGGGGCCACCAGGGTGACGCGGGCGCCGAGGAGGGTCAGCAGCAGCACGTTGGAGCGCGCCACCCGCGAGTGCAGCACGTCGCCGACGATCACCACGTGCAGCCCGTCGAGGCCGGCGCGGGCGTCGCCCGGGCGCAGGTGGCGGCGCAGGGTGAA
Organism: Brachybacterium faecium DSM 4810; assembly: GCA_000023405.1. Lineage (NCBI taxonomy): Bacteria > Bacillati > Actinomycetota > Actinomycetes > Micrococcales > Dermabacteraceae > Brachybacterium > Brachybacterium faecium. Next base: position 1,661,056 of record CP001643.1, on the reverse strand, counting down.
GGCGTCGAGCATCGCCTGGGTGGGATGCTCGTGCGCGCCGTCCCCGGCGTTGACGATCGGCTGGTCGATCCACCCGGCGTGGGCCAACAGATGCGCCGCGCCGGAGGAGCCCGAGCGCACCACGACCGCGTCCGCGCCCATGGCCTGCAGGGTCAGCGCGGTGTCCTTGAGGGACTCGCCCTTGGACAGGCTCGAGCCCTTCGCGGAGAAGTTGATGACGTCGGCCGAGAGGCGCTTGGCGGCGGCCTCGAAGCTGATCCGGGTGCGGGTGGAGTCCTCGAAGAAGAGGTTCACCACGGTGGCGCCCACCAGGGTGGGCAGCTTGCGCAGCGAGCGCGACTGGGTCTCGGCCATGTGCTCCGCGGTCGCGAGCACGGACACCGCCTCCTCGCGACTGAGGTCGCCGATCGAGATGAAGTGCCTCATGCCTGCTCCCCCTCACGGACCGGGGCGGGCCGCACGATGTCGACCGCATCCTCGCCGTCCGTCTCGGAGAGCTGGACGTGCACGCGCTCGGTGCGGGCGGTGGGGAGGTTCTTGCCCACGTGGTCCGCCCGGATGGGCAGCTCCCGGTGGCCGCGGTCCACGAGCACCGCGAGCCGCACCGCGGCGGGGCGTCCGATCGCGCCGAGCGCGTCGAGAGCGGCACGGACGGTGCGGCCGGAGAAGAGGACGTCGTCCACCAGGACGACGATGCGGCCGTCGATGCCGGCGCGCGGCACCCGGGTGGGGCTGGGGGCGCGGGTGGGGTTCGAGCGGAGGTCGTCGCGGTACATCGTGATGTCCAGCGCGCCGTACAGCTCGGTGGGGTCCTCGGCGTCCGGGCGCCCTTCGGCGCGGGCGATCTGCTCCGCGAGGCGGCGTGCGAGCGGCACGCCGCGGTGCGGGATGCCGAGCAGGACGAGGTCGTCGGCGCCGTGGCCGCTCTCGAGGATCTCGTGCGCGATGCGTGTCAGCGAGCGCCGGATCTCCTCCGGGCCGAGCACGCGGGAGCGGTCCTCCGCAGGGGCTTCGTCGGCCTCGTGCGAGGACGAGGGGGTCGTCGTGGGGTCGTCGGTCATGGTGTCTCCCTTCCACGCCTCACAGGACGTGTCGTTAAAGGGTGGGGTGCTCGTGCGAGCGTGCCGAGTCTAGAGCGCCGCGAGCGGGGCTCGCCGGCGCGCCCGCCCCTCGGACGGCGGGGCGCCGTCGAGGGTGGTCGCGGCGGGCGGCGCGCCGCCGCCGCGCAGGCTCAGGAGAGCAGGCCGCGCACGTCCACGAGCCGCTGCAGCAGCCCGTTGACGAAGCGCGGGGAGTCGTCGGTGGAGAGCACCTCGGCGATCTTCGTGTACTCGCCGATGATCGTGCCGCGGCGGGACTCCTCCTCGCCGTACAGCACCTCGGCGGCGCCGAGGCGGAGGATCGCCCGGTCCACCGCGGGCATGCGGTGCAGCGGCCAGTCCCGCGAGTGGGTGGCGAGGTCCTCGTCGATGTCCACGGCGTGCGGGGCGTAGAGCTCCACCAGCGTGCGGGACCACTGCGGGAGAGGGGTCTGCGCGGCGGTCCGTCGCAGCCGTTCCTGCAGCACGTCGAGCACGTCGATGCGCTTGGCATCCGCCTCGAAGAGCACGTCGATCGCTCGGATCCGCTCGCGCGAGCGGCCGTGGAGCCGGTCGGCGCGGCCGGGGATGGTGCGCTCGAACTCGATCTCGGCGCCCTCCCGGATGGGCAGGGGGAGGCCCGGCCCGCGCGGGGCGGGGCGCGACTCGGCTCCGGATGCGCCGCTCACCTCAGGCTCGGTCCTTGTACTCGCCGCCGGCGGTGCTGACGCGGACCCGGTCGCCGATGTTGATGAACAGCGGGACCTGGATCTCGCGGCCGGTCTCGAGGCGGGCGGGCTTGGTGCCGCCGCTGGAGCGGTCGCCCTGGAGGCCCGGCTCCGTCTCCTCGATGGTGAGCACGACGTTCGCGGGCAGCTCGACGAACAGCGCCTCGCCCTCATGGAAGGCGACGACGACGTCCTGGTTCTCGGCCATGAAGTCCTTGGCCTCGCCGACGATCTCCGCGGTGAGGCTGGTCTGCTCCCAGTTCGAGGTGTCCATGAACACGTACATGTCGCCGTCGATGTAGGAGAACTGCATGTCGCGGCGGTCGACGGTGGCGGTCTCGACCTTGACGCCGGCGTTGAAGGTCTTGTCCACGCCCTTGCCGGACATGATGTTCTTCAGCTTGGTGCGCACGAAGGCGGGGCCCTTGCCCGGCTTGACGTGCTGGAACTCGACCACGCTCCAGAGCTGCTGGTCCAGCACCAGGACCATCCCGTTCTTCAGATCATTCGTCGTCGCCAATTGGTCTCCTCGGTTGTCGTCGTGGCGGACCAAGGATAGCGCGCAGGCCGCGCCCGGCCGGGGCTTGCCTCTCGGCTCACCGGGCGGACGTGAGGTCGATCATGCTCAGCAGCCGCACGGCCAGCGGATGGGCGGCGCTCTCCTCGCGCCAGCCGCTGGTCTTCACGGCCCGCGAGACGGTCTGCTGGGTCACGCCGAGCTGCTCGGCGAGGCGGGCCTGGGTCGCGTCGGGCTCGCGGCGCAGCGCCCGCACCGCCTCCCACTGGCCGCGGCTGCGAGCCCGGATCATCCAGCAGACCAGTCGCAGCACGGCCTGCACGTCGGCGGCGGTGTCCCGGTGGCGGTCGTCGGCGGCGCGGACGGCGAGGGGAACCTCGGAGGTGGCCCGTGCGGCGCGGAGCGCCGCGTCGGCGGCGGTGACGGCGGGCCCGGCGATCTCGCGGACCGAGCCGGGCAGCGGCCGCTGCACCGCGCCGACGCCGAGGCCGAGGGCGAAGCCGCCCACCTCTGCCGCTCGCAGCAGCACCTCGAGCGCCTCCTCGGCGCGGCCGGCCAGGACGAGGGCGTCGGGTCCCGCGGTCCGCTCGGGCGCCAGCGGGAGGTCGAGCTCCTCGAGGGCGGCGAGCAGGGCGGGCACGGGGTCGACGGCCGTGCGGCCGTGGCCCGGGCGCCCGGAGAGCGAGAGCACGAACATGCGGAGCCTTCCACTGCAGAGATCGGGTGTCGATCACGTTACAGCGCCTGGACGCTGAGAGCGCGGTGGGCGCTCAGGCGAGTTCGATGAGCTCCTGGTACTCCGCGTTCCAGAGATCCTCGACCGCGTCGGGCATCATCAGCACGCGCTCGGGGTTCAGCGCCGCGACCGCCCCCGGATCGTGGGAGACGAGCACGACGGCGCCCTCGAAGGCCGCGAGCGCGCCGAGGATCTCCTCGCGGCTGGCGGGGTCGAGGTTGTTCGTCGGCTCGTCCAGCAGCAGCACGTTCGCGCTGGAGACCACGAGCGCCGCGAGCGCGAGACGGGTCTTCTCCCCGCCGGAGAGCACCCGGGCGGGCTTGTGCACGTCGTCGCCGGTGAACAGGAAGGAGCCGAGGATCTTGCGGGCCTCGACCTCCGGCAGCTCGTAGGCGGCGGTCATCATGTTCTCCAGCACCGTGCGGTCCAGGTCGAGGGTCTCGTGCTCCTGGGCGTAGTAGCCCACGCGCAGGCCGTGCCCGGGCAGCAGGCCGCCGGTGTCGGGCTCGTCCACGCCCGCGAGGATGCGCAGCAGGGTGGTCTTGCCCGCGCCGTTCAGCCCGATGATCACCACGCGGGAGCCGCGGTCGATCGCGAGGTCCACACCGGTGAAGATCTCGAGGCTCCCGTAGGACTTCGAGAGGTCCTCCGCCATCAGCGGGGTCTTCCCGCACGAGGCGGGCTTGGGGAACCGCAGGGAGGCGACGCGATCCTTCTGCCGCTCCCCCTCGACCCCGTCGAGCATGCGCTCGGCCCGCTTGAGCATGTTCTGCGCGGCGACCGCCTTGGTGGCCTTGGCACGCATCTTCTCCGCCTGCGCGGTGAGCTGGCCGGCCTTCTTCTCGGCGTTGCTGCGCTCGCGCTTGCGGCGCTTCTCGTCGTCCTCGCGCTGGCGCAGGTACTGCTTCCAGCTCATGTTGTAGATGTCGATCGCCGAGCGGTTCGCATCGAGGTAGAACACCTTGTTGACCACCTGCTCGACGAGCTCCACGTCGTGGCTGATGACGATGAGACCGCCGCGGTAGTTCAGCAGGTACTCGCGCAGCCACACGATCGAGTCGTGGTCGAGGTGGTTCGTCGGCTCGTCGAGGATCATCGTCGAGGCCTGGGAGAACAGGATCCGCGCGAGCTCCACGCGGCGTCGCTGACCGCCGGAGAGGGTGCCCAGCTCCTGTTCGAGGAGCCGGTTGGGCAGCCCCAGGTTCGCGGCCATCCGCTTGGCCTCCGCCTCGGCCGCGTAGCCGCCCGCGGCATCGAGCTCCGCCTCGATCCGGGGGTAGCGGTTCATCGCCTTCTCGCGCCGCGACTCGGAGAGGCTCATGTCGCCCATCTCCTCCTCGGCGCGGCGCAGCTTGCGCAGGATCGTGTCGAGCCCGCGGGCCGAGAGGATCCGGGTCAGGACCGGCTCGGTGTCGTCCCCGCTGTGGGTGTCCTGCGGGAGGTAGCCGAGCTCTCCGGCGACCTCGACGCTGCCCTCCGAGGGCTCGAGGGTTCCCGAGAGCACCTTGGTCAGGGTGGTCTTGCCGGCACCGTTGCGGCCCACGAGCCCCACCCGGTCGCCGGCGGTGATCTGGAAGGAGACCTCGCTCATGAGGAGCCGGGCGCCGACTCGGATGGCGAGGTCGTGCACGGTGATCACGGGCTGGCTCCTGTCCGGACGATGGCTGCGGGGGCCGCGCGCCGGCCGAACCGCTCGGGATCGGACCCGCGCAGGGCCGGATCGAGTCTAGGGCCGCGGGACCGCAGGGGCCTGCGAATACCCCTCGACGGTGCCGCGCACCACAGCCCGTCCGGCCCTCGTGCCCGTCCCGGCGGCGGCCGGGAGCCGAGCGCTTCCGCGCCGCGGCTCCCTGCGAGGTCGAGTTGGTGATATGCTGGCCCCAGCCAGCGGCCGCCTTCGCGGCCGGGAGTCACTGCAGAGAGGCGCGACATGCGGATCGGGGTACCCCGCGAGGTCAAGAACAACGAGAACCGGGTGGGGCTCGGCGCCCCCGGCGTGCACGAGCTCGTCGCCCACGGGCACGAGGTGCTCGTCGAGGCGGGCGCGGGCGTCGGCTCGCGCGTGAGCGATGAGGACTACCGGGCCGCGGGCGCGAGGACCCTCGACACAGCCGAGGAGGTCTGGGCGCAGGCCGAGATGATCGTGAAGGTCAAGGAGCCGCTCCCGGAGGAGCATGCCCGGCTGCGCGAGGGCCAGATCCTCGTCACCTATCTCCACCTCGCGGCGGACCGCGAGCTCACCGAGGCGCTGCTCGCCTCCGGCACCACCGCGATCGCCTACGAGACCGTGCAGCTGCCGAACCGCTCCCTGCCGCTGCTGGCCCCGATGAGCTCGATCGCGGGCCGGCTCGCAGCGCAGGTGGGCGCGTACCACCTCATGGCCCCGCTCGGCGGCGGCGGCGTGCTGATGGGGGGCGTGCCCGGCACCACCGAGGCGAACGTGCTGGTCATCGGCGGGGGCGTGGTGGGTGAGCAGGCGGCGATGATGGCGCACGGGCTGCACGCGAACGTCACCGTGATGGATCTGGACGTCGCACGGCTCGGCCAGATCGCGGCGATGCATCATGGCGGCATCCACACCCGCTACTCGACCGCGCTGGATCTCGCCGAGGAGATCCGCCGCGCCGATGTGGTGGTCGGCTCCGTGCTGATCCCCGGCAAGCGGGCGCCGAAGCTGGTGACCGACGAAATGGTGGCGAGCATGAAGCCCGGCTCGGTGCTGGTGGATGTCGCGATCGATCAGGGCGGCTGCTTCGAGAACTCGCGTCCCACCACGCACGACGACCCGACCTTCCGCGTCCATGACGCCGTCTACTACTGCGTGGCGAACATGCCCGGTTCGGTGCCGGTCACCGCGACCGCGGCGCTGAACAACGCGACGCTGCCCTACATCCTGAAGATCGCGGACGCCGGCTGGCAGGAGGCGCTGCGCGCCGATCCGGCGCTCGCGCACGGCCTGCATACCCACGGCGGTGCGCTCACCCACGCCGGCACCGGGGAGGCCCACGGTCTCGAGGTGACCGACGCCCAGACAGTCATCGGCTGAACCGGTGGACGCGACGGGGCCCCGGGCAGATGCCCGGGGCCCCGTCATGTTCCGAGAGCGCGCAGCACCGATCAGCTCGGTGCCCGGCCGCTCGGCTCAGCGTGTCGTCGTCCGGCTCAGAGGTTGAAGCCGATCGCGCGCAGCTGCTCGCGGCCGTCCTCGGTGATCTTCTCCATGCCCCACGGCGGCATCCACACCCAGTTGATGCGGTGCGTCTCGGTGATGGGGTCGAGCGCCGCGAACGTCTGCTCCTCGAGCACGTCCGTCAGCGGGCACGCGGCGGAGGTGAGGGTCATGTCGACGACGGCATTGCCGTCCTCGATCGTGACGCCGTACACGAGACCGAGGTCGACGACGTTGATCCCGAGCTCGGGGTCGATCACGTCCTTCATCGCCTCGATGACGTCGTCGGAGCTCACCGTCGCGTCGGGGGTCTTCTGGTCGGTCATGGCATCCTCCCGGTGGGGTGCGGGCAGCGCCCGCGGATGGGGGTGGGAACCGGTCCGGTCCGGGAGCGCTCCCGGGCCGGACCGATCGGTGGCGTCAGGCGCCGACGAGGAAGCGGTCGTAGCCCTCGGCCTCGAGACGCTCGGCCAGCTCCGGGCCGCCCTGCTCGGCGATCCGCCCGTTCACGAAGACGTGCACGTAGTCCGGCGTCACGTACTGCAGGATGCGGGTGTAGTGGGTGATCAGCATGATGCCGACGTCGGTGGACTCCTTGGCACGGTTGATGCCCTCGGAGACCACGCGCAGGGCGTCCACGTCGAGACCGGAGTCGGTCTCGTCGAGGATCGCGATGCCGGGCTTGAGCAGCTGCATCTGGAGGATCTCGTGGCGCTTCTTCTCGCCGCCGGAGAAGCCCTCGTTGACGTTGCGCTCGGCGAAGACGGGATCCATCTTGAGATCGTCCATGGAGCCCTTGACGTCCTTGACCCAGGTGCGCAGCGAGGGGGCCTCGCCGTCGATCGCGGTCTTGGCGGTGCGCAGGAAGTTGGACACGGTCACGCCGGGGACCTCGACCGGGTACTGCATGGCCAGGAACAGGCCGGCGCGGGCGCGCTCGTCGACGCTCATCTCGAGCACGTCCTCGCCGTCGAGGGTGACCTCGCCGGAGGTGATCTCGTACTTGGGGTGACCGGCGACCGCGTAGGCGAGGGTGGACTTGCCCGAGCCGTTGGGGCCCATGATCGCGTGGGTCTCGCCCGCCTTGATGGTGAGGTCGACCCCCTTGAGGATCTCCTTGGTGCCCTCAGGGGTCTCGACGGTGGCGTGGAGGTTCTTGATCTCCAGGATCGACATGAGTGGTTCTCCTTGACCAGTGGTGCTGGTGGAAGTCGGGATGGGGCGCCGGGGCGGCGCCCCGATGATCAGGTGGCGGGGGCGGCGGTCGGATCCACGAGGATCTCGCCGCTGCTCTCGTCGATGCGCACGGGGAAGACCCGCACGGGAAGGACGGCCGGCAGCTGCAGGGGACGACCCGTGACCAGGTCGAACTGGCTGCCGTGCTTCCAGCATTCGAGGGTGCATCCCTCGACGTCGCCGTCGCTCAGCGCGATCTCCTCGTGCGAGCAGATGTCCTCGAGGGCGTGGACGCCGCCGTCCTCGTCGCGCACCAGGGCGATCTCGACCCCACCGGCGACGATACCGATCGCCTCTCCGGGGGCGAGGTCGGCCAGGGCGGCGACGGGGACGAAGGCGTCCGACATCAGTTCATGCTCCGTGCGAGCTCGTCCTCGATGGAGGCCGAGAGGCGCTCGCGGATCTCGGGGACGTCGATCTGCTGGATGATCTCGGCGAAGAAGCCGCGCACCACCAGTCGACGGGCCTCGATCTCGGGGATGCCGCGCGAGCGCAGGTAGAACAGCTGCTCGTCGTCGAAACGACCCGTGGCAGCGGCGTGTCCCGCGCCCTCGATCTCGCCGGTCTCGATCTCCAGGTTCGGCACCGAGTCGGCGCGCGCACCCTCGGTGAGCACCAGGTTGCGGTTGAGCTCGTAGGTATTGGTGCCCTCGGCCTCCTTGCGGATCAGCACGTCGCCGACCCACACGGAACGGGCGTTCTTCCCCTGCAGCGCGCCCTTGTAGGCGACGTTGGAGGTGCAGTTCGGGGCGCTGTGGTCCACGAACAGACGGTTCTCGAAGAACTGGTTCTCGTCGGAGAAGTACAGGCCGAGCTTCTCGATCTCGCCGCCGGGGGCGGCGTACTCGCCGATCGAGTTCAGCCGCACCGCGCTGCCGCCGAGCGTGACCGCGACGTGCTTGAGGCGGGAGTCGCGCCCGACCCGGGCGTGGTGGGTGGCGATGTGCACCGCGTCGTCGTCCCAGTCGTGCAGCGTGATGACGGTCATCTGGGCGTTGTCGCCGATGATCATCTCGACGTTCTGCGCGTACTGCGCGGCACCGGTGTGGTTCAGCACGAACGTCGCCGAGGAGGACTCCTGCGCCTCCAGGACGATGTGCGCGTTGCCGCGACGGTCCGCGCCGCGGCCGGTCATCTCGATGCGGAACGGCGCGTCATACGCGACGTTCTTCGCGGCGACCAGGTGCAGAGCCTGCTCGGTGCGCGCCGAGGCGACCGCGGTGGGGAGGTCCTCGGGCACCAGCACGGTGCCGCGGGGGGCCTGGCCGGGGGCGAGGGTCGACGGCTCGGCGGCGCCCTCGGGCACCTCGACCTGGTAGTCGACGGCGGGATCGCCCGCGCGGTCGTCGGTCGGCTCGTCCTGGAACAGGGCCGTGAAGCGGCGCAGCGGGGTGAAGCGCCACTCCTCGACATCGCTCTTGGGGACCTCGTGCTCGGAGACCTCGAAGGAGCGCTTCCGCGCGCCGCGGTTCAGCGCGGCGTGGGCGGCGGAAGCCGGCTGTCCCGGCAGGGACAGGTTCTCCTCCTCCAGCTCGGGCGCGGCGGTGGTGTCCACGTCCTCGAGGGCGGATCCTGCGGCGACCGGTGCGGCACCCGCCGCATGGCCCACGGCCTCGTTGGCGGTGGGGTCCCCGGCGCTCTCGGCACCCTTCACATCAGTGCTCGTCATCAGCCGACTGCTCCTTCCATCTGCAGCTCGATCAGGCGGTTCAGCTCCAGGGCGTATTCCATCGGGAGCTCGCGGGCGATGGGCTCGATGAACCCGCGCACGATCATCGCCATCGCCTCGGTCTCCTCCATGCCGCGGCTCATCAGGTAGAAGAGCTGCTCCTCGGAGACCTTGGAGACGGTGGCCTCGTGGCCCATCTGGACGTCGTCGACGCGCACGTCGACGTAGGGGTAGGTATCGGTGCGGGAGATCTGGTCCACCAGCAGCGCGTCGCACAGCACGGTCGATGCCGAGTGCTCGGCACCCGGCATCACCTGCACCAGGCCGCGGTACGAGCTGCGGCCGCCGCTGCGCGAGACCGACTTGGACACGATCGAGCTCGAGGTGTGCGGTGCCATGTGCACCATCTTCGAGCCGGTGTCCTGGTTCTGGCCCTCGCCGGCGAACGCGACCGAGAGGGTCTCGCCGCGGGCGTGCTCGCCCATCAGCCACACGGCCGGGTACTTCATGGTGACCTTGGAGCCGATGTTGCCGTCGACCCACTCCATGACGCCGCCCTGCTCGACGGTGGTGCGCTTGGTGACCAGGTTGTACACGTTGTTCGACCAGTTCTGGATCGTCGTGTAGCGGACGCGGGCGTCCTTCTTCACGATGATCTCGACGACCGCGCTGTGCAGCGAGTCGGACTGGTAGATCGGCGCGGTGCAGCCCTCGACGTAGTGCACGTAGGAGCCCTCGTCCGCGATGATCAGCGTGCGCTCGAACTGGCCCATGTTCTCGGTGTTGATCCGGAAGTAGGCCTGCAGCGGGATCTCGACGTGCACGCCCTTGGGGACGTAGACGAAGGAGCCGCCGGACCACACGGCCGTGTTCAGCGCGGAGAACTTGTTGTCACCCGAGGGGATGACGGTGCCGAAGTACTCCTTGAACAGCTCCGGGTGCTCCTTGAGCGCGGTGTCGGTGTCCAGGAAGACGACGCCCTGCTCCTCCAGGTCCTCGCGGATCTGGTGGTAGACGACCTCGGACTCGTACTGGGCGGCGACGCCGGCGACGAGACGCTGCTTCTCCGCCTCGGGGATGCCGAGGCGGTCGTAGGTCTCCTTGATGTCCTCGGGCAGGTCCTCCCAGGAGGTGGCCTGCTTCTCCGTGGAGCGGACGAAGTACTTGATGTGGTCGAAGGCGATGCCGGACAGATCCGGGCCCCAGGTGGGCAACGGCTTCTTGTCGAAGAGCTTCAGCGCCTTGAGGCGGCGCTCGAGCATCCACTCGGGCTCGTCCTTGCGGGCCGAGATGTCGCGCACGACCTCCTCGGACAGACCGCGGCGCGCGCTGGCCCCGGCGGAGTCCTCGTCGTGCCAGCCATAGGCGTACTGGCCCATGGAGTCGATGATCTCGTCCTGTGTGAGCTTCTCTGGTGCGCTCGTCATGGTGTCCTTCCCTCGGTGAGCGGAATGTGTGTCGTGCAGACATGGGCGCCCTGCGCCAGGGTGGCGAGGCGTTGGACGGGCGCTCCGATGATGCGGGAGATGGCACGGGTCTCGGCTTCGCACAGCTCGGGATGATCTGCGGCGACGTCGAGGACCGGGCAGTGTCCGTGGCAGAGCTGGGCCGTGACGAGCGTACGCCCGACGGCGCCCGGCTGCGTGCCCGTGGCGGGCAGCGGCACGTGCAGGGGACGCACCGTGGTGGCGTATCCCCTCTCGGTGAGCAGCTCGGAGAGCAGCTCGAGCTTGCGCGCGGGGGTGACCGTCTCCCCCGCCTGCTCCCGCTCCGCGACCCGCTGGGCGATGGTGCTCTCCCAGTCGGCGATGCGGCGCTCCGCGAGAGCGGTGATCGCCTCCTCGCCGCCGATCCGGGCGAGCTCGTCCGCAGCCATCACGGCGAACTCGTCGTATCCGCCGGGCAGATCCTCGTGCGCGGCCTGTGAGAGCACGAACGATTTGCTGGGGCGGCCCCGCCCACGCTGCGTCACGGGAACGTCGTGCTCGGCGATGATGCCGTCGGCCTCGAGGGCCGCGAGATGACGTCGCACCGCGGCGCTGGTGAGGTCGAAGCGCTCGGCGAGCTGCCGTGCCGTGATCGGGCCGTGGGTCGAGATGGCGTGCACCAGCCGGTCGCGCGTGGTCTGCGCGACGCCCGGTGCGGCCTCCGATGCAGTCACAGTGACCTCCTCCCATCGGTCGACGTCTTCCATTTTACAACAGAAGGCTTGCCAAATACCTCCGAACGCCTGTGCCGCGCAGCACAAAGGGTGTCCTTACCAGGGAATTCACCGCTCCGACCGCAAGGGATGGCGCCGCCCTTCCGTTTATGATCACTTTCAATTACTGTGGGAAGCAGACCACCGGACCGCCGAGCATCGCGCCGCCGACCGACGCATCGCGGACCGCCCCGGTGCACACCGCGCCGACCGAGCCGAAGGGACCACCAGATGACCGCCGAGGACCCGACCCCCACCACCCCCGCCGAGGAGCACTCCACCCGCGGCGCCTATGTCGCGATCGGGGAGTCCTTCGACCGCGACATGAACTACATCGACGACCGCATCACCCGCGACGGCCGTGACGGCTGGCCCGTCGAGGCGGGCCGCTACCGGCTCGTCGCGGCACGCGCGTGCCCCTGGGCCAACCGCACCCTCATCTCCCGCCGCCTGCTCGGCCTCGAGACCGCCCTGTCCGTGGGCATGCCCGGCCCCACCCATGACAAGCGCTCCTGGACCTTCGACCTCGACGAGGGCGGAGTCGACCCCGTGCTCGGCTACGAGCGGCTCCAGCAGGCCTACTTCGCCCGGTTCCCCGACTATCCGCGCGGCATCACCGTGCCGGCCGTCGTCGACGTGTCCAGCCGCGCCGTCGTCACCAACGACTTCCAGCAGATCACCCTCGACTTCGCCACCGAGTGGACCGCGCACCACCGCGAGGGCGCACCAGATCTGTACCCCGAGGCCCAGCGGGAGGAGATCGACGCGCTGAACCGGTGGATGCTCCATCACGTGAACAACGGCGTCTACAAGACGGGCTTCGCGGGATCGCAGGAGGTCTACGAGAAGGAGTACCGCGCCCTGTGGGCGGCGCTCGACGAGCTCGAGGAGCGCCTGGGCCGCAGCCGATACCTCATGGGCCCCTCGATCACGGAGGCCGATGTGAGGCTCTTCCCCACCCTGATCCGCTTCGACCCCGTCTACCACGGCCACTTCAAGGCGAACCGCCAGACGCTGGCGAGCATGCCGAACCTGTGGAACTACACCAAGGACCTGTTCACGACCCCTGGATTCGGGGACACCGTCGACTTCGCACAGATCAAGCGCCACTACTACTACGTGCACGAGGACATCAACCCCACGCAGGTGGTGCCGCTGGGCCCGGCCCTCGAGCCGCTGCTCGAGGGGCACGACCGCGACCGCTTCGACACCGACACCTGGGGTCCGCAGGGCACGGCTCCGGGCGCCCCGCTCGCGGCCGAGGTGGTCGACCCGGCGCACACCCCGCTGCACGTGACCGGCCGCTGAGTTCGCCCGGCGGCCCGGGGGCCCGGCGGCGGCGTGACCGTTCGCTCACGTCGAGAGGCTGTTCCCGGGCCGCGCGGCCTACGATGGTGCGCGCCATGGACGACCACTCCCCCGCCCTCGTCGCCGACGACCTCACCCTCAGCTACGGCTCCGTCCGCGCGCTGGACGGGCTGAGCCTCATCGCCGAGCGCGGCGCCGTCACCGCGCTGCTCGGTCCCAACGGCGCCGGGAAGACCACCGCCATCTCCTGCGCCACCGGGCTGCTCCGCCCCGACTCCGGCACCGTGCGGGTGCTCGGCGCGGACCCCTGGCGCTCGAGCCCCGAGCACCGGGCCCGCGTGGGGGTGATGATCCAGGACGGCGGCCTCACCTCCGGCGCCAGTGCGATGCAGCTGCTGCGCTACGGGGCGAGCCTGCACGCGAACCCGCTCGACGCCGACGAGGTGGCCGAGCACCTCGGCATCGACGACTTCGCGCGCACCCTGGTGCGGCGGCTCTCGGGCGGCCAGCGCCAGCGCCTGGCCCTCGCGCTGGCCATCATCGGTCGACCGGATCTGGTCTTCCTCGACGAGCCGACCGCCGGCATGGACCCCTCGATCCGCCGCCGGGTGCGGGAGCTGATCCGCGCCCTCGCCCGCACCGGGACCGCCGTGGTGCTCACCACCCATCTGATGGACGACGTGGTGGGCCTGGCCGATGCGGTCCGCGTGATCTCCCGGGGTCGCGTGCTCGCCTCCGGCAGCGTCCAGGAGGTGATCAGCGATCACCGCGCGCCCGACGGCGCGGTGGTGGTGCAGGCGACGGCCACCGGGGTCGCGCCCGAGTCCGTGCCCTCCCTCGAGGCCGACCTGCGCGCAGCAGCAGCCCGTCACGGAGCCTCGATCGAGATCGCCACGGGCGGCGCGGCCGATCTCGAATCCGTGCTGCTGGATCTGATGGACGAGGACGGACGGGACGAGGACGGCCACTCGGAGCGCGCGGCCGGCCCCGCTGCCTCCACGCCGACAGCCGCTGCTGCCGCGTCCGCCGCGACCGCTGGGACTGCGGAGACCGCCCCGACCCAGGAGCACCGCCGATGACCGCTCTGCCCGACACGCCTGCCGCGCCCCGCACAGACCGCGCCCCGCGCCCCGCGCCCGCGCTGCAGCGCGTGCTCGCCCATGCCCGCATGGAGACCCGCATCCTGCTGTCCAACGGCGAACAGCTGACGGTCGCGGTCGCCCTGCCCGCGATGGTGCTGATCGGCCTGTGGCTGCTCCCGCTCGGCCGGCTCGAGGGCGTACCCGCGATCGACACCGCCGTCGCGGCGACCTTCGCCACCGCGCTGATCTCCACCTCGTTCACCTCGCAGGCGATCCTCACCGGCTTCGACCGGCGCAACGGAGTGCTGCGCTGGGTGGCGACCACAACGCTGGGACGCGGCGGCTACCTCGCCGGCAAGATCCTCGCGACCCTCGCCACGCATGTGCTGCAGGTGACGGTGCTCGGCATCATCGCCCTGATCATCGGCTGGCGCCCGGGCCTCCTGGGCCTCCTCGGCGCGGTCCCGATCTGGCTGGTCGGCACGATCGCCTTCGGAGCGCTGGGGCTGCTCGTGGCCGGCACCCTGCGCACCGAGGCCGTGCTCGCGGTGTCGAACCTGGTCTTCCTGCTGCTGGTGTCCGTCGGCGGTGTCGCCTTCCCCGCCACCGCCTACCCGCGCATCCTGGGCGGCCTGGTGGACCTGCTGCCCTCGGGCGCGCTCGGCGAGCTGATGCGCGCCGCGCTCGCCACCGGGCCCTTCTCCCCCGGCTCCGCCCTCGTCCTGCTCGCCTGGGCGGTCGCCGGCGTGCTCGCCGTCGTGCGCTGGTTCCGCTGGACCGACAGCTGAGCCCGGGCCCCGCACCTCGCCCATCGCCGCACGGCGCGGCGGTGCGGCGTCGGTCGCATCCGCCCCCACAGCTCAGCGTATTCACCGCCGGGGAAACTAGAATCAGCCGCATGTCCAGCCCTGCCGCGCCCGCCGTGCGCCGTCCCGAAGCCCATGGGCGCATCACCACCCTGCCCGACAGCCGCCTGCCCTCATGGGGGCCCCGACGACGGGCGCGAGTGGCCGCTGTGGTGTTCTGGGGCAACCTCCTCAGCCAGATGGGCATCATCCTCTCCGGCGGCGCGGTGCGGTTGACGGGCAGCGGCCTGGGCTGCTCCTCGTGGCCGAACTGCGAGCCCGGCCAGTTCACGCCGCAGCTGTCGATGGCCTCCGGAATCCACCCCTTCGTGGAGTTCGGCAACCGCTCCCTCACCGGGGTGCTGAGCGTGTTCGCGATCGCGGTGCTGGTCGTGACCTGGCGCTGGCTGGGCCACAAGGGCGTCGGCTTCCGCCGCCTGGCCCTCGTGCCGCTGATCGGCACCGCGCTGCAGGCGCTGCTGGGCGCCTTCGTCGTCTGGCTCGACCTGCACCCCGGCCTGGTGAGCCCGCACTTCCTGATCTCGCCGCTGCTGGGCGCGGCCTCGATGGTGCTGCTGGTGCGCCTCTACGACGGGGACGGCGCGGCGCGGCTGGCGGTCCCGGCCCGTGCCCTCGCGCTGTTCGTGCCGCTCGCGGCGGCCGGCTTCACCGTCCTGGTGCTCGGCACGATCGTCACCGGCACCGGCCCGCACTCGGGCGATGCAGGGGAGGTCACCCGGATCGCGCTGAGCCCGATCATGGCCTCCCGCCTCCACGCGATCGCGGTCTACGCCTTCTGCATCCTGCTCGCAGCGCTGCTGGTGGTGCTGCACCGCGCCCGCGCACGGCGCGAGGCGATCGTCGCCGCCTGGTGGCTGCTCGTGCTGACCCTCGCCCAGGGCGTGATCGGCTACATCCAGTACTTCCTCGGCCTGCCCGAGCTCGTGGTGTTCCTGCACCTCATCGGGGCCGCGCTGTTCGCGGCCGCGATCGCCTGGGTCGGTGCACGCCTGGTCACCTGGCAGGATCCGGCACCCGCCACAGGCACCTCTCGGCCCACCCTCGATCCCACGGAGGCACGATGATCCTCGGCCGGCGCCGGCGCGGCTCGCTCCACGAGCTGCCCACCTACGAGCAGGCCCTCCCGGCCGGGGAGTTCGTCGCCTCGGTCCTCTCCCATCTGCGGGAGGTCGTCGACGTGGGCTGGAACCTGCTCGACATCGACGCGGAGGCGCACCGGATGATCCGCGAGGCCGGCGCGACCAGCTGCTACCTCGACTACCACCCGGTGTTCGGCGCCTCGCCCTTCGGGTACGTCATCTGCACCTCGCTGAACGACGGGGTGCTGCACGGGCGCCCGTACGATCGGACCCTCGCCGACGGCGACCTGCTCTCCCTCGACTTCGCGGTCGAGGTCGAGGGCTGGGTGGCCGATTCCTGCCTGTCGATCACCGTGGGCACGCCCCGCGACGAGGATCTCCAGCTGATCCGGGACACGGAGCAGGTGATGTGGGCCGGGATCGACCAGGTCCGGGCCGGGAACACCGTGGGCGACATCGGCCACGCGGTGATGACCGAGGCGCACGGGCTCGGCTACTCGATCAACGACCGCTTCGGCGGCCACGGGGTGGGGCGCACCATGCACGAGGCCCCGTTCGTGCCCAACCACGGCACCCCCGGCGGCGGCATCGAGCTCGTGGCCGGGCAGCTGATCACCGTCGAGCCGTTCCTCGTGCCCACCACCTCCGAGCTCGTGGTGGACGAGCGCGATGGCTGGACCCAGCTCGCGGCCGACGGCTCCCGCGGCGCCCACGCGGAGCACACGCTGCAGGTGACCGACGGGCCGCCGCTGATCCTCACCGCCCGGGACGACGACCCCTCTCCGCGCAGCTCGCTGGGCTGACCGCCCGAGCAGCCACGGTGCGCTGGCCGCTGCCGCCACCGGCTGGTCGGTGCGCGGCGGCCGCCGGACTGCCCCCGCGCAGCCCTCAGGCCAGCACGGTGCGGACGGTGCGGGCGATCCCCGCGGCGTCCAGACCGTTCTCGCTGAGGATCGCGTCGCGCTTCGCGTGCGGGATGAACTCCTGCGCGACCCCGAGCACCCGCAGGAGGGGCGCAGGTGCGGTGCGGGTGGCCCGCTGGGCGAGCCGCACTGCGAGGGCCGCGCCGATGCCGCGCTCCGCGACGCCGTCCTCCACGGTGACCACCGCGCGAGAGGCTGCGGCGAGATCGAGCAGCGCCTCCTCCAGCGGCAGGGCGCGCACGGGGTCCAGGACGACGATGTTCGGGCGGTGCTGGCCGGGCCTGCTCTCCCCCTGCTCCGCATCGCCGTGCGCCACGGCCCCGGCGGCGTCGACCGCACGGTGCGCGAGCGCGCCGATGGACACGACCAGCACGTCGATCTCGGCGGCGGGATCCCCGCAGAGCACGTCACCGGCCGCATGCGGCTCCTGCGCGGGCAGCGGCGCGGGGCAGGCGCCCTTGGGGAAGCGCACGATCGAGGTGCCGGCGGTGCCCAGCGCTGCCGGCACGGACTCGGTGAGCCGTTCGCCGTCGCGCGGTGCCCACAGCGAGAGCCCGGGCACCTGCGCGGCGACCGCGAGGTCCCAGATGCCGTGGTGGCTGGGGCCGTCGTCACCGGTCACGCCCGCTCGGTCGAGCGTGAGCGTGACATCCTCCCCGTGGAGGGCGACGTCCAGCAGCAGCTGGTCGAAGGCACGGTTGAGGAAGGTCGAGTAGAGGCTGACCACGGGGCGGGCGCCCCCGTGGGAGAGCCCTGCAGCGGTGTCCACGGCGAGCTGCTCGGCGATGCCGACGTCGAGCACCCGCTCGGGCAGCGCGCGCTGCATCGGCGTGAGACCGACCGGATCGATCATCGCCGCGCTGATCGCCACGACCCGCTCGTCCTCCTCGGCGGCCTCGAGCAGCGCCGAGCCCAGCCGGGCGGTCCAGGTGGTCGGCGGCGCGGTCTCGTCCGCCGGTGGCGGCACCGGATCGTCGGGCCCGGCGGATGCCTCGAGCGCGAAGGGGCCGGTGGCGTGCCAGTGGTCCATGGCATCGGCCTCGGCCCGCTCGAAGCCGGCCCCCTTGCGGGTGACGACATGGACGACGACCCCGGCGCGGGCCGGATCCTCCGCCGCCTCGCGCGCTTCGTGGAAGGCCTGCGCGAGCGCGGCGAGGTCGTGCCCGTCGATCGGGCCCAGGTAGGTCAGTCCGAGCCGGCTGAACAGGTCGGTCTCGGCGTCGGGGCGGCGCCGGGCAGCCGCCCCGTCGACCTCGCCGCCGGCAGCAGCGCCACCCGTGCGCAGGTCGCGCAGGTGGCCCGCGAGCCCTCCGACCGTCGGGGCGTAGGAGCGGGTGTTGTCGTTGAGCACCACCACGGTGCGCGAGCCGAGGTCCGAGCCCAGGTCGTTGAGCGCCTCGAGGCCCACGCCCCCGGTCAGCGCCCCGTCCCCGGCGACGGCGACGGCGACGGCCGGCTCGCCGCGGAGACGATGGGCCCGCTCGATGCCGTGAGCCCACGCGACCGATCCGGAGGCATGGGAGTTCTCGACCACGTCGTGCGCGGATTCGCGCCGGTCCGGGTAGCCGGAGGTCCCGCCGGCGCTGCGCAGCCCCTCGAGGTCGGCGCGGCCGGTGAGCATCTTGTGGACGTATGCCTGATGGCCGGTGTCGAAGACGATCGCCTCGCGGGGCGAGTCGAACTCGCGGTGCAGCGCGATCGTCAGCTCCACGACCCCGAGGTTGGGGCCCAGGTGCCCACCGGTGCGCGAGGTGATCTCGACCAGGCGGCGCCGCAGGGTGCGGGCGAGGCCCGGGAGGTCCGTCGCGGGAAGCGCGCGCAGAGCCGCCGGATCAGCGGGGATCCCGACCTCGTCGGGGACGTCTCCCGCGGTGTGCACGATGTGCGCCTGAGTCGTCGACACGTGCGATCCTCCTCGGCTCAAGGTCTCGGACCCGCTCAGCGTACGACGTTCTGACCAGGATCAACGGCCGACATGGTCACATCTGTGCACATCTTCACCGGTGCTTCACCGGCCCGGGCCGAGGTGTGCATCGCAGTGCACACGAGCCGCGCATCGGTGCACGGACAGAGCCACCCCAGGGAGCTGCAGGGCACCTCTGCCACGGAACGCGACGACGCCCCGACCCTTGCAGGGCCGGGGCGCCGGGCGCAGTCCGAGCTGACGCGTCGCTCAGGCGATTCTCCTCAGCCTGAGCTCCTGCCGCTCGTCCCTCGCAGCTCGTCGCTCAGGCGGCGCTCATCTGCCCGAGCTCCTGCCGCTCGTCCCTCGCAGCTCGTCGCTCAGGCGGCGACGAGCGAGCGGAGGACGTACTGCAGGATGCCGCCGTTGCGGAAGTACTCCGCCTCGCCGGGGGTGTCGATGCGGACCACCGCGTCGAACCGCACCTCGGTGCCGTCCTCCCTGGTGGCGACGACCTCGACGGTCTTCGGGGTGGTGCCCTCGTTCATCGCGGTCACGCCGGTCACGGAGAAGGTCTCCGTGCCGTCGAGGCCGAGCGATTCGGCGTTCTGCCCCTCGGGGAACTGCAGCGGCAGCACGCCCATGCCGATGAGGTTCGAGCGGTGGATGCGCTCGAAGCTCTCCGCGATGACGACCTGGACGCCGAGGAGCTTGGTGCCCTTGGCCGCCCAGTCGCGCGAGGAGCCGGTGCCGTATTCCTTGCCGGCCAGGACGACCAGCGGGATGTCCTTCTCGGCGTAGGCCTGTGCCGCGTCGTAGATGAACTCCTGCTCACCGGTCAGGAAGTTCTTCGTGTAGCCGCCCTCGACGCCGTCCAGCAGCTGGTTGCGGATGCGGATGTTCGCGAACGTGCCGCGGATCATGATCTCGTGGTTGCCGCGGCGAGAGCCATAGGAGTTGAAGTCCTTGCGCGCCACACCGTGCTCCTGCAGGTAGCGGCCCGCCGGGGAGTCCAGCTTGATCGCGCCTGCCGGGGAGATGTGGTCGGTGGTGGTGGAGTCGCCGACCTTGACCAGCACCCGCGCACCGGAGATGTCCTCGACGGGCTCCGGCTGCAGCTCCATGCCCTCGAAGTACGGGGGCTTGCGCACGTAGGTGGACTCGCCGTCCCACGCAAAGGTCGCCCCCTCGGGGGTGTCGAGGTTCCGCCAGCGCTCGTCGCCGGTGAAGACGTCCTTGTAGTCGTCGGTGAACATCTCCTGGGAGATGGACTCGGCGATGACCTTCTCGACCTCGGTCGGGTTCGGCCAGATATCGCGCAGGAAGACGTCGTCGCCGTCCTTGTCCTGCCCGAGCGGGTCGTTCTCGAAGTCGAAGTCCATGGTGCCCGCGAGCGCGTAGGCGATGACCAGCGGCGGCGAGGCCAGGTAGTTCATCTTCACGTCGGGGTTGATGCGGCCCTCGAAGTTGCGGTTGCCCGAGAGCACCGCGGTGACGGCGAGATCCTTCTCCGCGATGGCGTCGGAGATCTCCGAGTCCAGCGGGCCGGAGTTGCCGATGCAGGTGGTGCAGCCGTAGCCCACGAGGTGGAAGCCCAGCGACTCGAGCGCCGGCCAGAGGCCCGCCTTGGTGTAGTAGTTCGTGACCACCTGGGAGCCGGGGGCCATCGAGGTCTTCACCCACGGCTTGGCGACCAGGCCGCGATCCACCGCGTTCTGGGCGAGGAGGCCGGCGGCCATCATCACCGACGGGTTCGAGGTGTTGGTGCAGGAGGTGATCGAGGCGATCGAGACGATGCCGTGGTCGATCGAGAAGTCCTTGCCCTTGACCTGGACGGGGCTTGAGGCGCGCCCGGCGACGTGCTCGTGCGCGGGGGCGCGGCCGCCGGACTCGTTGTCCGAATCCTGCGCGGCAGGATCGGAAGCCGGGAAGGACCCGGCCGTGTCCGCGCCGTTCTCGCTGCTCTCGTGCGCGGTGGCGTACGCGGGCAGCACCTCCCGGAAGGACTCCTTGGCGGCCGAGAGCACGATGCGGTCCTGCGGGCGCTTGGGGCCGGCGATCGAGGGCACCACGGTGGAGAGGTCCAGCTCGAGGTACTCCGAGTAGGCGGGCTCCACCGAGGGGTCGTGCCACAGGCCCTGGCGCTTGGCGTAGGCCTCGACGAGCGCGAGCTGCTCCTCGGAGCGGCCGGTCAGGCGCATGTAGTCGACCGTCACCTCGTCGATCGGGAACATGGCGGCGGTCGAGCCGAACTCGGGGCTCATGTTGCCGATGGTCGCGCGGTTGGCGAGCGGGACCTCGGCCACGCCCGCGCCGTAGAACTCGACGAACTTGCCGACCACACCGTGCTCGCGGAGCATCTCGGTGATGGTGAGCACCACGTCGGTGGCGGTCGCGGCCGGCGGGATCTCGCCGGTGAGCTTGAAGCCGACCACACGCGGGATGAGCATGGAGACCGGCTGGCCGAGCATCGCGGCCTCGGCCTCGATGCCGCCGACGCCCCAGCCCAGCACGCCCAGGCCGTTGACCATCGTGGTGTGCGAGTCGGTGCCGACGCAGGAGTCGGGGTAGGCGCGCAGCACGCCGTCCACCTCACGGGTCATGACGGTGCGGGCCAGGTACTCGATGTTGACCTGGTGCACGATGCCGGTGCCCGGGGGGACGACCTTGAAGTCGTCGAAGGCGGTCTGACCCCAGCGCAGGAACTGGTAGCGCTCGCGGTTGCGCTCGTACTCGAGCTCCATGTTCTTCTCGAGCGCGTCGAGACGGCCGGCCACGTCGATCATGACGGAGTGGTCGATGACCATCTCGGCCGGGGCCAGCGGGTTGATCTTCTCGGGATCGCCGCCGAGCTCCTGCATGGCCTCGCGCATGGTGGCGAGATCCACGACGCAGGGCACGCCGGTGAAGTCCTGCATGATCACGCGGGCCGGGGTGAACTGGATCTCGACCGAGGGATCGGCCGAGGGCTCCCAACCCGCCAGGGCGCGCACGTGCTCCGCGGTGATGTTCGCACCGTCCTCGGTGCGCAGCAGGTTCTCGAGCAGGATCTTGAGGCTGTAGGGAAGCTTCTCGGCGCCCTCCACGGCATCGAGCGCGTAGATCTCGTAGTCGGTCCCACCGACGGTGAGATCCTGTTTCGCGGCGAATGAGTCGACGGTGCTCATCAGGCGCACTCCTTTGGTGTGGGATTGACCCCTCCATCGTAGGCGCGTCCGTCGCGCACGGCGGGCGAACGCGCACCTCACCGCGGAACGACGTCCGTGCAGGTGGACAGAGGGGGTTGCCGGTCCGAACCGGCAGTTATCTTGAAGTCAAGATAAATAATACCACGATTCGGGCCCTCGTCCTGACAGGCTGTCAGCTGCGTGGCGCGCCATCGCCTCAGGCCCTGTGTGACCCGCTGAGCTCCTACCGCTCGCAGGCTCGCAGCACGTCGCTCAGCTGGTGGCCCGCTCCAGGACGGCGACGGACTCGATGTGGTGGGTGTGCGGGAAGAGGTCGAAGGCGCGCAGATCCGCGAGGCGCCAACCCTTCTTCTCGATCGCGGCGAGGTCCCGCGCGAGCGTGGCCGGCTCGCAGGAGACGTAGACGATCCTCTGCCGCACGGCGGTGGCCAGCAGCCCCATCAGCTCGACCCCGGCACCGGTGCGCGGCGGGTCCAGCACCACCGTGTCGACGCCGCCTCGCCGGGCCGTGACCCAGTCGGTGACGTCCGCCGTGGCGGTGCTGACCTGCGGCAGGTCCTCGAGGTTCTCGGCGGCGAGCTGGGAGGCGCGGCGGTTGCCCTCGACGGAGACGACCGTGCCCTCGGGGCCCACCTGCTCCGCGGCCACCGCGGAGAAGAGCCCGACGCCGCCGTAGAGATCCCAGGCGCTGCCGCCCTCCGGGACGCCCAGCGCGGTGCGGACCACATCGGAGAGCAGCTCGGCGGCGCGGCGGTGGGACTGCCAGAAGCCGGTGGCGCTGACGGTGAACATCCGCTCCCCCACCCGCTCGTGGACCGTGCCCTCGCCGCGCAGCATGACCGTGCCGCGGGCATTGCGCACCGCGACGTCCGCGTCACCCCAGGACTCCGGGATCTGCACGCTCGCGGGGTCGAGATCGCGGCCGATCAGCACCACCGAGGCGGGGCCGGTCGACGGCGCGACGGCGTCGATCGCCTCGGTCCCCTCCGGTGCCGTCCACTCCCCCAGGCGCAGCTCGCGCACGGCCTGGGCCGACAGCGGGTCCTCGCCCACGGGCCGCACCTCGTGGGAGCGCCAGCCGCGCATGCCGATGCGCCCCTCGGCGTCGACCGCGTAGCGCACGCGGGTGCGCCAGGCGAGACCGTCCACGTCATGCGGTGCGGGCTCGACCTGCACCTGCTCGATCGGAAAGCTGGTCACCCCGGCGCGGCGCAGGAGCTCCTGCATCACCTCGCTGGCGATGCGGCGCTGCGCCGGCAGCGCGATGTGCGCCCATTCCGCGCCGCCGACGCCGTCGACCCCGGCTTCCTCCCAGACGGTGGGGACACGGTCCACGCCGGCTTCGAGCACGTCCAATGCCTCGGCGCGCCAGAAGCGGGCGTCGGCCTTCTCGCGGGGGTCGTCGAGCAGTCGGGCGGTGACGGTCTCCCCCGGCGCCGTACCGCGGACGAACACCACGCGGCCCTCGTGACGGGCCACGAAGGTGCCGCCGGCCGCGGGAGGGCCGACGGTGAGGGTGAGGAGGCGATCGCCGAGGGCGGGGCCGCTCGGCACTCGTTCTGCATCCGCGATCATCGGACACTCTCTTCCCGTCCGTCTCGCAGGCGAGACGGACCGTGGCTGCTCGTTCAGATGGTGCTCGTTCAGGAGGGCGGGGCCCGGCGGCTCGCGGCCGTGCACGGGACTGCCCGGCACCCATTGTCTCATCCAGTGGACGACCCTCGCGCAACCGGCGCCGCAAGTGCCGCGCCGGGGCGGGAGGAGGTGTGGGTCAGCGCTGCCCGCGCCTCACCAGCAGGCCGCGGTGCATGAGCCACACGAGATAGGCGATCACCGCGAAGGCCGGCAGTCCCATCGCGATCTTCGCGGCCCCCAGCGCGGCCACCTGACCGGTCAGCAGCAGAGGCAGCTGCACGGCGAGCTTCGCGACGTACAGGCCGGCGAAGAGCAGCGTGGCGCGGGTGTAGACGCGGCGGGCGTCGCGGTCCTCGGCCCAGTCAGCGACCCGAGGATCCAGCAGGCCCACCAGCAGTCCTACCAGCGGGCGCCGGAGCGCGAGGGAGAAGCCCAGCACGAGCAGGGCGACGGCGTTGGTGACGATGCCGGGCCAGTAGAAGTCCGAGCCCTCTCCCGAGCGGATCGCGAGCACGGCGCCCAGCGCGACGCCCACCAGACCGCCGAGGACGGTGCCGGGGCTCTCCCGTTGGAGGATCCGCGCCACCAGCAGCACGAGCACCACCGCCGTCGCGGTGATGCCGGCGATCATCACCGAGCGGGTGAGCACGAAGAGCACCACGAACAGCAGCGTGGGCAGCACCGATTCGACGATGCCGCGCGGCCCGCCGATGGCGTCGGCGGCCGAGAACTCCTCCTCCTGGAGCACGGCGCCCAGGCCGCTGCGGCGACGGCCCGGCAGCGCGTGCGGGTGCTCATCGGGCAGCTGGTCCGCGGGCTGCTCGGGGGCAGGGTGGCGGGCATCGGCCGGCGCGGGGCTCTCCGGCGTCGGCGCGTCGGGCGACGGCAGCGGGGCCGGGACGGGCTCCGAGGGCGTCGGCGGCTGTGCGGGGCTCATCCGATCTCGGTGATCTCGGGGCCGCGGGCGAGCGGATCCAGCGGGCCGGAGCGCACCTGCTCCAGGCCGGGGCGCTCCCCGGGCAGGTGCAGCGGGATCAGCTCCTGCGGCGCCATCGCACCGGTGCCGCGCACCACGACGAGCCGGGAGACGAGCGTCTCGAAACGGCGCGCCTGCTCGGTGTCGCCCAGCGCCGGGCCGGTGAGGATCGCGCGGAGGAACCAGCGCCGGCCGTCGACGCCGAGGAACCGCGCCGGGCGGTATCCCGTGCGGCCGTCGGCCCGCTTGACCGGGAGGCGTGTGATCAGCTCGGGGCCGAAAGCGCCGGGCCGGGTCTCCGCGGTGCCGCCCTGGGAGACGACCGAGTCGCGCAGCGAGCTGCGCACGTCCTCCCACAGGCCGCGCGACTTGGGTGCGGCGAAGGCCTGGACCTGCAGCGAGGACCCGCCGAGGACGAGGTTCGCCCCGGTGACCGCGCCGCTGCGCTGATCGACCTCCATCCGCAGCTCCATGCCGTCGACCGTGGGGACCTGCAGCCCGCCGAGATCGATGCGGTCCTCCTCCGGCGCCTCGGAGACGTCGTACGGGCCGTCCTCGAGGTGGTCGCCGCGCGGGGTCGCCGCGGTCCCGTCCTCCTCCGGTGCGGGCTCCTCGCTCGTCTCCATCCCGGTGTCAGCGTCCGGCCCGTCGGCGGAGCCCGGCCCGTCGGCAGCGTCCGGCCTGTCGGCCTCCCGGCGATCGAGCTCCTCGGCGCGGTCGCGCCGGTCCGGCGTCTCAGCGTCGACGGCCTCCTCGGCCCGGCGCGGCTTCCTGCGGGAGAACAGTCCCATGATCATCCCTCCGTGGTCTCGTCGGCGGCCGTCGAGGCGCGCCCGGCACCGAACCCGCCGCTGGAGCCGAAGCCCGCCCCGGCGCGGACGGTCTCGTCGAGGTCCTCGACCTCGTCCAGCCGCGGGGCGAGGAACGGCACCACCACCAGCTGGGCGATGCGGTCCCCGACGTGCAGGGCGAAGGACTCGGAGAGGTCGGTGTTGTGCAGCGCGACCTTGACCGGTCCTCGGTAGCCGGCGTCCACGATACCGGGGCCGTTGAGCACGGTGATGCCGTGGCGGGCGGCGAGCCCCGAGCGGGGACAGACCAGACCCACGGTGCCGGCGGGCAGCGCGACGGCGAGCCCGGTGTCCACCAGGGCCCGCCCGCCGGGCGGGATCACGACCTCCTCGGCGCTGGCCAGGTCCAGACCGGCATCGTCGGGATGGGCGCGCTGCGGCAGCGGCACCGGTCCCTGGCGGCGGATCCGCAGCGAGCTCTCCTCGGGGGCGGGGGTCGGGTTCTCGCCGTGCGGCGGGATGTCAGCGTGGTCGACGGGCATGGCCCCAGGGTATGCGGTCCGCGTCCCCGCGCATCCAGTGCGCGTCGAGGCGCGGGGCGCGGCCGGCTCCGAGGGGAACCTCCAGTCGGTGCGTGAGACGATGAGGCCATGCCCGCAGCACCCGATCATTCCGCCGAGCCGTCGTCCACGACCCCGGGGTCTGCCCCGACCGGGCAGACCCCGCTCTTCCACGAGCGCGTGATGCCCGGTCCCGGTCTCTGGATCGCCGCGGTCACGCTGGGCGCTGCGCTCGGGCTGATCCTGGTCCCGCTGAGCCTTCCCGCCGCGATCGCGGTGGGCGCGGCAGCGATCGCAGGGCTGCTCGTCCTCGTGGTGGCGTACTCCCCCGTGCTCGAGGTCGCCGACGGCCGCTTCCGGATGAGCCGTGCGCAGATCGAGGTGGAGCTGCTCGGCGAGCCGGTCGCGCTCGAGGCGGAGCAGTGGGCGCTGATGATCGGCCAGGACTTCGAGCCGATGGCGCATCACTGCGTGCGCGGCTGGACGCGCACCGGGCTGCGGGTCGAGGTGCTGGACGAGGAGGATCCGACCACCGCCTGGGTCGCCTCCACGCGCCGCCCCGAGGATCTGGCGCTGGCCCTGCGCACCGCGCAGCGGCTGCATCAGCGCGCCGAGGGCGCCGAGGGCTGAGCCGCCCCGGCGCGGGACGCCCACGGGCCCGGGACGGGCCGCGCGGGGCTCCCACGGGCCGGAGAAGGGCTGAGAACCCTGGAGGACCACGAAAACGGCACCGCGCCCCGGAGGGTGCGGTGCCGTTCTGCGGCGACGGGCTGCGTCGCGGTCGTGCCGTGTCGAGTGGTGTCGAGGTGCGGGCGCTCAGGCTGCGGCACATTCCTTGCAGATGATGAGGGTGCCCTCGACGTGATCGATCTGGCTGCGGTGCTTGACGAGGAAGCAGCTGGCGCAGGTGAACTCGTCGGCCTGGCGCGGCAGCACGCGGACGGAGAGCTCCTCGCCGGAGAGATCGGCGCCCGGGAGCTCGTAGGAATCCGCGGCTTCGGCCTCGTCCTCGTCGACCGTCGGGGTGGCGGCCTCGTTCCGCCGGCCCTTCAGCTCCTCGATGGAGTCGTCGTTCGAGTCGTCGTCGTTCTTGCGCGGGGCGTCGTAATCAGTGGCCATCTACGGTCCGTTCCTGGTTGTCGTCGGATGATCCGACCGGGGGTCCTGGGGCAAATCCGCGCCGGTGTGTCCTCGCGGGCCGCTCCGTGGCGGCCCGGGTGTCAACGCTGAATGCGGCGGCATTATTGCAGAGCGGTCTGCGACCCACAACACCGCGTGCCCAGGGGGACGCAACACGCCGCGCCACCTCATGGTCCGGAGCCGCCGTCCCAGCCGGAGCACGATATGGTCGCGGCCTAGACTTCTGCACGCAGGCTTCTGCACGCACCGACATCTGCACGCAGGCGACCAGGCTCCGACGGAGAGGACGACGATGCGCGAGCTCGAACTCGACGGGATCCATGACGACGGGGAACATGTGCTCCTGGTCGACTCCGACGGCGAGCGGTACACGCTGCGCATCGACCGGGCGCTGCGGGCGGCGGTGCGCTCTGACCGCCCCGCGCTCAACATGATCCAGGCCGCCGATGCGGCGCCGCTGCGACCCCGGGAGATCCAGGCGATGCTGCGCTCCGGGCGCAGCGCCGAGGACATCGCCGAGGCGTCCGAGATCCCGCTCGAGCACATCCGCCGCTACGAGGGCCCCGTGCTCGCCGAACGCGAATGGAGCGCCCAGCGCGCCCGCACCTTCCCCGTGGGCCGTGGCGGCCCCGCGCTGCTCGACGTCGTCACCGAGCGGCTCGCGGCACGGGAGGCGACCGGGGAGACGGCCTGGGACGCATGGCGCCGGCAGGACGGCACCTGGACCCTCGAGCTGAGCTTCTCCGCCGGCGGCCGGACGCGCCAGGCGCACTGGGTCGCCGATCTCGACAACCGCTCGGTCTCCCCGGTGGACGATGAGGCCCGGTGGATCAGCGACGAGGACGCCCCGCCCGAGCCGGCTCGGGGCCGGGGCCGGCTCCAGGCCGTCAAGAGCTCCGTCTACGATCTCGAGGCCGATGGCTCCCTCGAGGGCGGCCCCGCCCCGAGGGCTCGCACCTGGACGCCGCGACGCCCCGTCGCCGAGGAGCACCCCTCGGTGATCGCCGACGACGACCTGGAGGCGCTCAACGCGCGCCGCGGGCTGCGCTCGGTCCCCCGCCCGGACGCCGCGGCGACGGTCTGGTCAGATCTCGAGGACGCCGACGATCAGGCGACGGAGGGCGACGAGCACGACGCGGACAGCGCCTCACAGGCCGGCGCCACCTCCGCGGACCCGGCACCGGCCGGCCTCGCGCCGACCGGGCTCCAGCCCACCCCCGACGACGGCACGAGCACCCGGGACGCCGACCGGGAAGCCGCGCTCGAGCATTCGGCCGACGACGCCCTCGCCACGCCCGCCGATGCCGAGGACCCCGCGGCGCAGGAGGCCGCGGAACCGGCCCTCGAGCAGACGCCCGAGGAAGCCCCCGCGGAGCCGTCCGGCGACGCGGCGCAGCTCGCCTACCAGGACACGGTGGACCTGACCCCGCTGCCCGGCTTCGGCGACGCGCCGACCACACCGCAGGATGAGGCGACCGCGGAGACCACCGGCACGACGGAGCAGGCAGGCCCCGAGACGCCCGGTTCCACGCCGACGAAGGACCCCGCGCAGGACAAGCGGGGCAAGAAGCCCCGCCCGCGCAGCAAGCGCGCATCGATGCCCAGCTGGGACGAGATCGTCTTCGGCTCGAAGCACGACTGAGCTCGCGCAGCGCCCGGCCCGCGGGCGGGCCGACGGCGCACGCCTCGAGCCGTCCGTGCCGCGGCCCGACGCCCTGCCGGAGGCTCACGCCCCGATGTCGACCGCTCGGGCCTCGATGCCGGTGGTTCAGACCTCGGTGTGCAGCAGGGGCACCCAGGCCTCCGCAGGCGTCAGCGAGCCGTGGACGCCGACCATCTGCCGGGTGTGCTCGGGGCGGCGGGAGAAGTCGTCGATGCTCCAGCGACCGCGAGCGAGCACGAGCACGTCCGGAAGCCGCGGAGCGACCCTCTCCGGCACTGCGCCGACCGGACCCAGCAGCCCGGCGTCGAGCACCTCGGCGCGCCGGAGCACCAGCGCCCGCTCCCCCAGCAGCTGCGTGAGGCCCTGCGCGAGCTCCTCATCGGCGCCCTCGGAGGCCACGGCGTGCAGCGCGAGCGCCCGCGCCTCCCCCGCCGCCTCGTCCACCAGCCGCCGCAGCTGCGGGTGCGCGGCGAGGTCGATGGTGTGCTGGGGCGAGGTGTCGACCATGCCGTGGTCGGCGGTCAGGTGGATGCGGGTGCCGCGCGGCAGGCGCCGCAACAGCGCGCCGACCAGGGCATCGACCTCCGCGAGCGCTGTCCTCCACGGTTCGGAATCGACGCCGTGCCGGTGGCCGGCATGGTCCACGTCGTCGACGTGGAGGTGGACGAGGCCGTCGGGCCCTGCGCGGTGGAGCGCCGTCCGCACGGCCTGGACCCGGTCGCCGCGGCCGTGGCCGAGGAACTCCCAGCCGCGGAACGCGACGCCGCTGAGATGCGAGCCCTCGTGCTTGGCGGGCGCCACCTGCACGGCGCGCCGGGTGCCCGATTCGACCGGGGTGGGCAGCGGCATCCACTCCCGCGGATCGGTGCCCGGGGCGCCGGTGAGCTGGTTGAGGCTGCGCCCGCTGCGCGGATCGCGGGTGAGATAGCCGAGCACCCCGTGGCGCAGCGGCGGCGCGCCCGTGTGGAGGGAGACCATGGCGCTCGCGGTGGTGCTCGGCGCGACCGTGCGCACCCGCGTGATCTCGGATTCCAGGCGGCGGAGGGTGGGGGTGAGGGCGCGGTGCTCGGCGAGCAGGTCCGCGCCGACGCCGTCGAGCAGGACCACGAGGTCGCGGCCCGGTTCCGGCCGCTCGAGCAGCGGCGGGATCACGTCCAGCAGCCCGGGGTGCTTCCCGGCGGCGAAGGGAGGCGGCAGCAGATCCGCGGGCCAGCCCTCGAGCGCCGCGCCGGCGGTCACAGCCCCTGCCGCGTCATCGGGGTGAGCCGCCCCACTCAGGCGCCCGCCGCGTCGATCGCGTCGACCAGGCGGTCGTGGAACGCGAGAGCCGCATCCACCGCTCCGGCGCCGTCGGCGAGGGCGGAGACCCGCAGCGCGAGGTCGGTGGGAGCGATCGTCCCGGTGTAGCCGTGGTCGATCTGGCAGTTCGGGTCCTCGCACACGGCGCGTTCGAGGTCGACCCGGCGGCTTCCGTCCCAGCTCACCCCGAGGGTGATCTCCGCCTCGGTGCCCGCGCGGCCCTTGCCGTCGGTGTCGAAGACCTGCGAGAGGCCGGTGGCCGTGATGCGCCGGAGCCGGATCCGCTCGGTGGTGGAGACCACCTGGCTGGGGTTCAGCGCATCGGCGGGGTCGTCGTCGAGATGGGTCACCAGCAGGTGCGTCTCCGTGAGGACCACGACGGTCAGGTGCCGGCGCACCTCCGGACCGTCGAAGGTGGTCTCGGGCCGCACCAGGTGCGCGACCGGACGGGCGCCGCGCAGTGAGCGCTCCAGGCTCTGGGCTGCCGTCTGCGGGAAGTAGCCGGCGGTCTCGAGATCCGTGAGGAGGTCAGCGGGCAGTGCGGTCGTCATCCCGCTAGTGTCCCACGCCGCGGCACGCCCGAGGCGCCCCTCAGAGGGCCGCCGGACCGGACAGCGCGCGCCGGGTGCCGTCGGTGCGATTGGGGGCCGGGGCCAGCCGCGCCCGGGCGCCGACGACGGTGGTGCCGTGCTGGGCGACCAGCACCGGATACAGCTCGAGGGAGGCCAGTTCGGGGAGGTCCTCGGCGAGCAGGCCGATGCGGACCACGAGGTCGGCGAGCGCCGCGCGATCGGCGCGGGGCAGCCCGCGCGTGCCGCGCAGCTTGACCGCGGAGGCCGGCGTATCGACCAGCCGGGCCGCGGCGGTCTCGCTGAACGGCGGGATGGCGTAGGCGATGTCGTCCAGGAGGTCCGTGGCGTCCCCGGCGACCGAGAGCGACACCACCGGGCCGAGCGACGGGTCCTCGACGCTGCGCACCACCATCGGCACCCCGGCCGGGGCCATGGCCTGCACCTCGAGCGGCGCGCTCGAGTAGGACAGGTCCCGGCGCATCCCCTCGACGGCGTGGCGCAGCTGCACCTCGTCGGGGATGTCCAGCCGCACCCCGCCGAGGTCCGCGCGATGGCGCAGCACGGGGTCGGTGCTCTTCAGTGCCACGGGGTACCCGATCCGGGCGGCCTGGGCGAGGGCGTCGTCGACGTCGGTGAAGCGATGCGAGACCAGCAGGTCGATCCCGTACGCGGCCAGCAGCGCCCGGGTGTCCTCGGCGGGCAGGTCCTCGGCGGGAGCGCCCTCGGTGCGCTCCTCGCCGGCTTCTCGCCACCGCTCCACCACGGCGCGGGCGGCGGCGCGGTCCACGTCCCGCTGAGCGGGCTCCTCGTCGTCGACCTCGGGGCGCAGCGCGGCGGCGAGCATGCCATCGGCCGCGCGGGTCGCGGCGAAGGGGGTCGCATGCACGGGAGGCAGGGCGGGTTCCCGGCGCACGGCGGCCTGCACCTGGTCGAATCGCTCCGTCGAGGTGACCAGGCACACCAGCATCACCACCTCGGAGTGCCGGGCCACGATCGCCATCTGCCGCAGCACCTCGACGACGTCGCCGGTGAGCGGGTCGAGCATCCCGGCGATCACCAGATCCACCTCGCCCAGCGCCGCCATCGAGGTGAAGGCGCGCTGGATGAGCCGCGGGTCCGGCGAGAGCGGGACGCTGCGGTTCTCGGCGACCACGTGCAGACCGGCCTCGTCCGCGGCGCCGCGCAGGGACGCACCCAGCGCCCCGGTGTTCGACAGGAGGCCCACGCGCCGGCCGAGCGGCAGGCCCTGCCGGCCGATGGCGTCGACGACGTCCAGCAGGTGGTCCACTCCCCTGGTCTGCACCACCCCTGCCGAGTCGAGCACCTGGTCCAGGGCACGGCGCGGCAGGGACGAGGAGCGCACGTCATGGCCGGGCGGTCGATGGGACTCGCTGCCGGGCGGCCGCAGCACGATCAGGGGTGTGCTGCGGGTGAGCCGGCGCGCGATCCGGGTGAACTTGCGCGGGTTGCCCATGGACTCCAGCGCGAGGCCGATGACCCCGATCTGGTCGTCGTCCTCCCAGTGCTGGAGGGTGTCGTTGAGGGAGACGTCGGCCCGGTTGCCGACCCCGACGAACTCGTGCAGTCCGATGCCGCGCGCATCGGTGCCGGCCAGCAGCATCGCCGAGAGCGCGCTGGACTGCCCGGCGAGCGCGACCGGGCCGGGGCGCGGCATGCGGGGGGCGAGGGAAAGGCTGATCGGGTCCTCTCCGGTGCGCAGGAAGCCCAGCGAGCCGGGGCCCAGCAGGCGCATCCCGTCGCGGCGGGCGCGGGCCACCAGCTCCCGCTGCAGGCGGCGCCCCTCGTCGCTGTCGGTGAAGCCCTCGGTGGGGATCACGACGCTGTGCACCCCGATCGCCGCGCATTCCTCGATCGCGTCGAGGCACGCCTCGGGGCGCAGCGCGATCACGGCGAGGTCCACGGTGCCCGGCACATCGGCGATCCGCTGCCAGGGGCGGTGGCCGCGCAGCTCGAGCGCGTCGCGGGCCACGAGGTGCACCGTCCCGGCGTAGCCGGAGCTCTCGAGCGCGGTGAGGAAGCGCCCTCCCGCCGAGTCCGCACGGGAGGAGACGCCGATCAGCAGCACCGAGCGCGGATCCAGCAGCCGTTCCATCGCGCGGGATTCGGCGCGGTGCTCGCGCTCTGCCATCACGGCGAGCGAGCGGGCGGTGGGGTCGATGCGGAAGGAGACCATGACGACGCCGTCGTCGAGGGTGCGGTCGACGTCGAAACCGGTCTCGGTGAACACCTTGATCATCTTCGTGTTCTGCGGCAGCACCTCGGCGGTGAAGCGATTGATGCCGCGTTCGCGGGCAGCGGCGGCGAGGTGCTCGAGCAGCACCGAGGCCAGGCCCGTCCCCTGGCGCGAGTCGGAGACGTTGAACGCGATCTCGGCGGTGCGCGGCTCGACCCGGTCGTAGCGGGCCACCGCGACGATCTCCTGCCCCACCAGGACGATGAACGCGACGCGGTCCACATGGTCCACGTGGGTGAAGCGGTCGAGATCGCGGGAGGACAGCCGCGGCATGGGGGCGAAGAACCGCAGGTAGCGGGACTGCTCCGACTGCCGCTGATGGAACTCCTGGAGCGCCTCGGCGTCGGAGGGGAGGATCGGGCGCAGATGCGCGGCGGAGCCGTCGCGCAGCGCGATGTCGGCCTCCCAGTGCGCGGGATAGGAGGGCCCGGTCTCCTCGCCGCCCCGGGCGCGACGGCGCAGGGGTCGCAGTCCGTCGCGTCTGTCCGCCATGCTGCGATCCTATCGTCGGTGTCGCGAGGTTGACGGGATTCACGTCCCGTCCGGTCCCCTGGTTCCCGGGATCGTGGCCGGTCATGCGCCATGATGTCCTGCATGGCCCGTTCACGCAGCACCACCCCGCCCGCCGGCGACGACGCAGTCGAGGAGACCATCGTCGACATCGACGTCACCAGTGAGATGGAGTCGTCCTTCCTCGAGTACGCGTACTCGGTGATCTATTCGCGGGCGCTGCCGGATGCGCGTGACGGCCTCAAGCCCGTGCAGCGGCGGATCCTCTACATGATGTCCGAGATGGGGCTGCGCCCCGAGAAGGGCCATGTCAAGAGCCAGCGCGTGGTCGGCGAGGTGATGGGCAAGCTCCACCCCCACGGCGACACCGCGATCTACGACGCCCTGGTGCGGATGGCGCAGAGCTTCAACATGCGACTGCCGCTGGTGGACGGGCACGGAAACTTCGGATCGCTGGACAACGGGCCCGCGGCCCCCCGGTACACGGAGGCCCGCCTCGCTCCGGCGGCGCTGCTGATGACGGACTCGCTGGACGAGGACGTCGTGGACATGGTGCCGAACTACGACAACCAGCTGCTCCAGCCCGAGGTGCTGCCCGCCCAGTACCCGAACCTCCTGGTCAACGGGGCGTCCGGCATCGCGGTGGGGATGGCCACGAACATGGCGCCCCACAACCTGGTCGAGACGATCGCCGCGGCCCGGCATCTGATCGATCATCCCGAGGCGGAGCTCGAGGAGCTGATGCGATTCGTGCCCGGCCCGGATCTGCCCACCGGAGGCCGGATCGTGGGTCTCGACGGCATCCGTGACGCGTACCGCACCGGCCGCGGATCGTTCAAGATGCGCGCCACCACGCGGATCGAGAACGTCACCTCCCGGCGCAAGGGCATCGTCGTCACCGAGCTGCCCTATCAGGTGGGCCCCGAGCGCCTGGCCGAGAAGCTGCGCGACGCGGTGCAGTCCAAGAAGGTCCAGGGCATCACCGACTACCAGGACCTCACCGACCGGCACCACGGTCTGCGCCTGGTGCTCACCGTGAAGTCCGGCTTCGACCCCGATGCCGTGCTGGCGCAGCTGTACAAGTTCACGCCGCTCGAGGAGTCCTTCGGGATCAACAACGTCGCCCTGGTGGACGGCCAGCCGCGCACGCTGGGCCTCAAGCAGATGCTCGAGGTGTTCGTCGGCCATCGGCTGGAGGTGGTGCGGCGCCGCACCGAGCACCGCCTGGGCAAGCGCAGGGCGCGCCTGCACCTGGTGGAGGGCCTGCTGCTGGCGATCGTCGACATCGACGAGGTCATCCAGATCGTGCGGCAGAGCGATGACGCGGAGATCGCCCGCACCCGCCTGATGCAGGTGTTCGACCTGACCCAGGTCCAGGCCGAGTACATCCTCGAGCTGCGGCTGCGCCGCCTGACCCGCTTCTCGCAGATCGACCTGGAGGCCGAGCGCGACGACCTGCGCCGCGAGATCGAGCGTCTCGAAGAGATCCTGGGCTCCGAGACGGTGCTGCGCGCGCTGGTCTCCGAGGAGCTCGCCGCGGTCGCCGCCGAGCACGGCGACTCCCGCCGCACCGTGCTGCTGGAGGCCGCGGAGAAGCCGGCCGTCGTCGCGGGCGCCTCCCTCGAGGTCGCCGACGAGCCCTGCCACGTGCTGCTGACGGGGACGGGGCTGATCGCCCGCGTCACCGGCGAGGAGCCGGTGCCGCGGGAGGGGCCGCGCGGCTCGCACGACGTGATCGTCGCCGGCGTCCATTCCACCACCCGGTCGGAGGTCGGCGTGGTGACGGACCGCGGCCGGGTGCTGCGCCTGTCGGTCGTGGACCTCCCCTCGCTCGCCCCGACGCACGGGGCGCCGTCGCTGGCGGGCGGCACCCGTCTGGCGGATCTCATCGATCTCGAGCGGGACGAGCACGCGCTGGGCCTGATCCGCCTGGCCGAGGCGGACATCGCGCGCGGCGGCGGGATCGCCCTGGGCACCCGCCATGGGGTCGTCAAACGCGTCCAGCCCGAGTTCCCGAGGTCCGACGGCTTCGAGATCATCTCCCTCAAGGACGGCGACGCCGTGGTGGGCGTGGTCGATCTGGAGGACGACGAGGATCTCGACCTGGCGTTCATCACCTCCGATGCCCAGCTGCTGCACTTCCCCTCCTCGGGCGTGCGGCCGCAGGGGCGCGGTGCCGGCGGGGTGGCGGGGATCAAGCTCGCCGCCGGGGCGCACGTGCTCTCCTTCGGCGCGATCGACGTCACCGCCCCGGCCGACGTGGTGACCGTCGCCGGCAGCTCGAGCACCCTGCCGCTGCTGCAGACCGGGTCGCTGAAGGTCACCTCCCTCACCGAGTTCCCCGCCAAGGGCCGTGCGACGGCCGGGATGCGCTGCCATCGCTTCCTGCGCGGCGAGGACACGCTGATCGGCGCCTGGGTGGTGCCGCATCCGGCACGCGCCTCCTCCGAGGCCGGCCAGCCGATCGACCTGCCCGAGCCCACCGGGCGCCGGGACGGCTCCGGCACGCCGGTCGCGGTGCCGATCGCCGCCGTCGGATGAGCCCGGGGACCGGTCGGGCGGTCCGCGCGGCCGCCGCACTGCGGCCCTCGCGGGCCACCCGCACCGAGTCCGTCCATGTCGGGGTCGGCGTGGCGGGTGCCGTGGCCGGCCTGGCGGTGGGGCTGATCGCGCTGCGCGGCACCGCACCCCTGGCAGGGGAGGGATCCATCGGGCAGGTCGCCGCACTGGCCGTGTTCGGCGGCGCGGCGGTGACCGCGATGGTGG
The DNA here is from genome assembly GCA_000023405.1 of Brachybacterium faecium DSM 4810. NCBI lineage: Bacteria > Bacillati > Actinomycetota > Actinomycetes > Micrococcales > Dermabacteraceae > Brachybacterium > Brachybacterium faecium. The sequence goes on along the minus strand of CP001643.1, from coordinate 1,625,207 downwards.
TGCTGTCCACCCTCACCCGGCGCTCCCTGCCCTGGTTCGGCGGGCGCCACTGGTGGCGCCGGGCGCTGGACGTGGTCGGCCTGTCGCTGGTGTACGGGCTGCTGGGACTGTTCCTCACCGGGGCGCTGTTCGCGGTGTTCCAGCAGGCGTTCCAGGGGGTGGCTCTGGACCGGGTGGCCGGGACGTTCTGGGTCGCCGCTGCGAGCGCGGCCGCCGCGTACATCACCTCCGCCTCGGCCGCCTCCCTCACCGGACGCTCGCTCGCGACCCTGCTGGCGGTGTTCCTCACCGTGGGGGTGCTCGCCAGCGCGCTGAACGCCCCGGACCCGTACTGGTGGGAGCGGTACTTCTCCGAGCTCGGCGAAGGGCAGGACCTCGCGAGCCTCACCTTCAACGTCACGCTGCTGCTGACCGGTGTCGCGCTGCTGATGGTCGCGGAGTTCCTCGCGCACGATCTGGACCGGTGGGTGCGGGCGGCCGGGCAGCCGCACCGGCTCACCGTCGTGGTGCGCTCGCTGCTCTCGGTCGTCGGGGTGCTGGTCGCGCTGGTGGCGCTGGTCTCCCGCACGGTGAGCGTCTTCTGGCATGACGTGATCGCCCAGCTGCTGGTGGGTGTCTTCGGCCTGACCCTGCTGCTCGTGCCGCTGCTGCTGCGGCGGCTGCCGGGAGCGCTGCTGTGGTTCACGGCAGCCGCCTTCGCCCTGCTGGTGACGGTGACGGTCCTCTTCGTGGGCCTCGACTACCTGAACATGACGGCATTCGAGATGGGGGCGGCGGCGATCGTGTACGTGTGGCTGCTGCTGTTCATCCGCACCGTCTCCGCCGCCGCGGAGGGCACCGAGGAACAGGTCGAGCACCGGGACGCTCCGTGCTCCGCAGCGGGCCCAGGACGTGCGACGATGAGCGCATGACGTCCACGAGCTCCGCCGCCCCCACCCCGTCCGTCCCTCTGCCCGAGGGGGTCACGATCGCGCCGGTCCATGGCGTTCAGGGGCTGCTCGTGGACACCCCGGCCGCCACGGCCGAGCTGCTCCTCGACGGCGCGCACCTGCTCAGCTGGATCCCGGCCGGGCAGACGGATCTGCTGTGGCTGAGCCCGGACTCGGCCTTCGGCGCGGGCGAGGCGGCGCGCGGCGGCATCCCGCTGATCGGCCCCTGGTTCGGTCCGGGCCGCGACCTCGCGATGGAGGTCAAGCACGGCTGGCTGCGCAGCATCCGCTGGGAGCTGGCCGACGCCGCGCGCGAGGGCGATGACGTGCTCCTCACCCTTCGCACCCCGGAGGACGTCAAGGCGCTGCATGCGACCGCCGAGTTCCGCATCGGCGGCGAGCTCTCCGTGGACCTCACCATCACCGCTGGCCCGCGGCCCCTCGAGCTCGAGGCGGCGCTGCACACCTATCTCGCGGTCGGCGACGTGCGCGAGATCGAGCTGCGCGGTCTCGAGGGCGCCGACTACCTCGACAACACCCGCGGCCTCGCCCCGGAGGTGCTCCCCGACGCGCCGCTTCGCCTGACCGCCGCGACCGACCGGGTCGTCGACTCCGCCGCCGAGGTGACGGTGGCCGATGAGAGCCTCGGGCGCCGGATCGTCTCCACCCCGCGCGGCACTGCGAAGACCGTGGTGTGGAACCCCTGGGACACGCTGGTCACCGGCATGGCGGACGTCCCCGACACGGCATGGCCCGAGTTCGTGTGCATCGAGCCCGCCATCGCCAAGGACGGCTTCGTGGCGCTCGCGCCCGGGGAGTCGCACCGCATCGGCGTCACCTACCGCATCGAGAGCTGACCCCCTCCGCGCTGCGGTCGTCCTCAGCCCCGTCCCGAGCCCCGGCAGTAATTCAGTTGTGCCCGACGGGACGGGATGGTCGACTGTCCGTATGGAGATGCACACGACCCCGCTCACGACCCCGGCGACCTCGCCCGCGTCGTGCGGTCCTGCGGCATGCCTCCTCCGGCATCACGGACAGCCCGTGACCCTGCGCACGGCCGGTGGAGGCCGTCGCACCGCCGAGCACGCCGCGCCCGCGGTCGGCTGACGGCGCAGACCGCCCCGCACCCCGCCGCGCGCTGCTGCCGCCGGCACCCCTGAGCACAGGTTCCGCCGCTCGACGCCGTCGAGCCGCGGCACCCCCTCCTCCTGCACGCCTCCCGGACGATCCCTGCCCGCGCCGTGCCGGATCTTCGACCACACGCCACTCCACCAGGAGCCCATCATGTCCATCATGTTCGCGAGCACCACCCGCGACACTCCCGCCAGCACCAGCACCAGCACCAGCACCAGCACCAGCAGCGTGCTCACCGAGCGCACCCTCCATCAGCTCGAGCAGGCCGCCGACGAGCACACGGTCGATACCGTGCTGCGCAGCGTCCTCGCCCGCCGTCGCGCCGTGCGGGACGCCCGCCGGGAACACGCGGCAGCGCAGGCTCGCCGCGAGCACGAGCTGTTCATGCAGCGCACGCTGCTGCGCGCCGGTCTCGTCCATCTGCTGTGAGCGCGGGGCGCGCCCCGGGCAGCGGTGCGGTCACCGCACGGCGATGCCCTCGGCCTCCATCGCGGCCTTCGCCTCGGCGATCGTCATCTGCTGGAAGTGGAAGACGCTCGCGGCGAGCACGGCGTCCGCGCCGGCGTGGACGGCGGGCGGGAAGTGCTCGGGGATCCCCGCGCCGCCGGAGGCGATCAGCGGAAGGCTCGTCGCCTCTCGGGCAAGACGGATCAGCTCGAGGTCGAAGCCCTGCTCGGTGCCGTCGGCGTCCATCGAGTTCAGCAGGATCTCCCCCGCCCCCCGCTCGGTGACCTCGCGGATCCAGGCGATCGCGTCGATGCCGGTGCCACGGCGGCCGCCATGGGTGGTGACCTCGAAGCCGGAGCCGGTGCGGGCGGTGCCCTCAGGGGTCTCGTCGGTGACGCGGCGCGCATCGATCGACAGCACGAGCACCTGGTTGCCGAAGCGCTGGGAGATCTCCGAGATCACCTCGGGGCGGGCGATGGCGGCGGTGTTGATCCCGCACTTGTCCGCGCCGGCGCGCAGCAGCTGGTCCACGTCGTCCGGGGAACGCACGCCGCCGCCGACGGTCAGCGGGATGAAGATCTGCTCCGCCGTGCGGCGCACCACCTCGATCAGGGTGTCCCGGCCGCCGGAAGAGGCGGTGACGTCGAGGAAGGTGAGCTCGTCGGCCCCCTCGGCACCGTAACGGGCGGCGAGCTCCACCGGGTCGCCCGCATCGCGCAGGTCCTTGAAGTTGACCCCCTTGACGACGCGTCCCGCGTCGACGTCCAGGCAGGGGATGACTCGTACGGCGACACTCATGCGTCGATCCTCTCCAGGTCGAGCTCCTCGGCTCCCTCGATGATGAACTGCTTGCGCGGAGCGACCTCGGAACCCATCAGCAGCTCGAAGACGGCGCTGGCGGCCTCGGCGTCCTCGATCCGCACCCGACGCAGGGTGCGGTGGCCCGGGTCCATGGTGGTGTCGGCCAGCTGGTCGGCATCCATCTCGCCCAGGCCCTTGTAGCGCTGGATCGGCTCCTTGTACCGCTTGCCGCGGCGCTCGAGGTTCTTCAGCAGCTTGTGCAGCTCCGCCTCGGAGTAGGTGTAGACCAGCTCGTTCTTCTTCTTGCCGCCGTGGATGATCTCCACCCGGTGCAGGGGCGGCACCGCCGCGTAGACGCGGCCCGCCTCCACCAGCGGCCGCATGTAGCGGTGGAACAGGGTCAGCAGCAGAGTGCGGATGTGGGCACCGTCCACGTCCGCGTCGGTCATCATGATGATCTTGCCGTAGCGGGCGGCCTCGAGATCGAAGGTGCGCCCGGAGCCGGCACCGATCACCTGGATGATCGCCGCGCACTCGGTGTTCTTCAGCATGTCCGTGACGGACGCCTTCTGCGTGTTGAGGATCTTCCCGCGGATCGGCAGCAGCGCCTGATGCTCGGAGGAGCGGGCGTTCTTCGCCGTGCCCAGCGCGCTGTCTCCCTCGACGATGAACAGCTCGGAGCGGTCCACGTCATGGGTGCGGCAATCGGCGAGCTTGGTGGGCATCGTGGAGGACTCCAGCGCGTTCTTGCGGCGGGAGACCTCCTTGTGCATGCGGGCCGCGATGCGGGCCCGCATCTCCGAGACGACCTTGTCGATGACCAGGGCGGCCTGTTCCTTCTCGCCCTTCGTCGTCGAGGTGAGGAACTCGGTGAGCCGATCCTCGACGACCTTCGCGACGATCGCCCGGATCGCGGGCGTGCCGAGCACCTCCTTGGTCTGCCCCTCGAACTGGGGCTCGTCGATGCGCACGCTGACCACGGCGGTGAGACCGGCGAGGGTGTCGTCCTTCTCGATCTTCTCGTTCTTCGCGTTGAACTTCACCCGGCGCGCATGGTTCTCGACCTGCTTGCGCACCGTCTTGACCAGCGCCTGCTCGAACCCCGTCACGTGGGTGCCGCCCTTGGGGGTGGCGACGATGTTCACGAAGGAGCGCACCGTGGCGTCGAAGTCCGCCCCCCAGCGCAGAGCGATGTCGACCTCGCACGAGCGCTCCACATCGGTGGAGACCATGTGCCCGTTCTTGTCCAGCACGGGGATCGTCTCGGTGTACTCGCCGGTGCCCCGCAGCCGGATCACGTCGGTGATCTTCTGATCCTGGGCGAGGTACTCGACGAACTCGCTGATGCCGCCGTCGTACTTGAAGGTGCGGGTCGCGGGCTGGTCCGGCGACGCCTCCGGGCGATGATCGGTGACCGAGAGCTTCAGCCCCGGCACCAGGAAGGCCGTCTGGCGGGAGCGCCGGGTGAGGTCGTCGAGCGAGAAGTGGGAGCCCTTGACGAAGATCTGCGGATCCGCCCAGTAGCGCACCCTGGTGCCGGTCACCCCGCGCTTGGCCTTGCCGACCACGCGCAGCGCGTCCGGCCCGGTCAGCGGGGTGAACTCGGAGTCGGGGGACGGCCCGTCGGCGTCCGCGAACTCGCCGGGCTGGCCGCGCCGGAAGCTCATGGCATAGATCTTGCCTCCCCGGTCGACCTCGACGTCCAGCCGCCCGGAGAGGGCGTTGACCACGCTCGCGCCCACGCCGTGCAGACCGCCGGAGGCGGCGTAGGAGCCGCCGCCGAACTTCCCGCCCGCGTGGAGCTTCGTGTAGACCACCTCGACGCCGGTCAGTCCCGTGCGCGGCTCGACGTCCACGGGCACCCCGCGGCCGGTGTCCCGCACCTCCACCGAATGATCGGGATGCAGGATCACCTCGATCGAGTCGCCGTACCCTCCGAGGGCCTCGTCCACGGCGTTGTCCAGGATCTCCCAGAGGCAGTGCATGAGCCCCCGGGAGTCGGTGGAGCCGACGTACATGCCGGGGCGCTTGCGCACGGCCTCCAGGCCCTCGAGGACCTGGAGGTTGCGCGCATCGTAGGCGGACTTCTTCGCAGTGCTGGTGGTGGACACCTCTCAGATCCTACGGGGCGGGGCGCCTCGAACCCCGCATTGGCGAGGTGCCGTGCCGCTCACAGCCCCGGCGCGGACGCCGTGCAGGGGCGGGGCTCACACGGTGTTGCGCCCCCAGCGAACCACGGCTGTGGACGCTCCCCCGAGCGGCGCTCGCGATGCTACAAATGACCCCATGAACCTGACTCTGGAAGCCCCCCGACTGACGGCACACGACCGCTGCGACCGCTGCGGCGCTCAGGCGTACGTCCAGGTGCTCCTCGAGGCCGGTGGTGAGCTGATGTTCTGCGCCCACCACGCCCGCGCCCACCAGGAGGCCTTCACGAGCGTCGCCTCCGAGGTCATCGACGAGACCGAGCGTCTGCACCTCAAGCCCGAGCCGGTCGAGGACTGAGCTCCGGCCCGACGACCTTCTGCACGAGGGGCGCCCACCTGAGGGTGGGCGCCCTTCGTCGTCCCATGGACCCCGCGGCACAGATGTCGGCGGGAAAGGGCAGTGCCGGAGAAGCGGGTGCAGCGGCTCTCAGCTCTCCAGGAGGTGCTGGCCCTCCAGCAGGTGCTCGGCGCGGATCGCGTACTCGACCCAGGCGGTGTCATGCCCCTCGCGCGGGTCCCGCGCCCCGGTCGCCTCGAAGCCGAGACGCTCGTACAGCCGCTGCGCCGCGAGGTTGGATTCGTCGACGTCCAGCCGCAGGTCCGGCCGGCCGAGGTCGAGGGCGAGCTGGGCGAGGGCACGGAACAGGGCGTGGGAGACCCCGGTCCCCCTCGCCTCGGGACGCACCCAGAGGGAGACGATCAGCGCCCGGTCGGCCGGGATCACGTGCTGCGGGACGTACCCCTCGGGCAGCAGTGCGATCCCGCCGAGCACCGCGTCACCGCGCCGTGCCTGCAGATGGCGCCGGGGCCCGGCGATCTCCTCGCGCCACTGCCGCTCGGTGCGCGCCCGCACCTCGGCCGGATCAGCCCAGAACGCCTCTGGATCCGCCTCGAGCATGTCCAGGCGCAGCGCACGATGGGAGGCCCAGTCCTCGCCCGCGACGCGGTGGATCCGCAGGTCCGTGCCGGTCTTCGTGTCCACTGCGCCCCTCATCCTCCTGTGTTCCTCCCTCATGCTCTCCTCGCCGTGTGCGCGCTCCTGTCCTTTCGCGCGCTCCTGCCGACGCCTGCGCACTGATCATCGGCTGCCCGTGACGGCAGACGGCCCTCGGGCCCGGATCCGTTCGGATCCGGGCCCGAGGGCCAGCGCGCCGCGGTGGCGTCAGTCGAGGTAGTCGCGCAGCACCTGGGACCGCGAGGGGTGACGCAGCTTCGACATGGTCTTGGACTCGATCTGGCGGATCCGCTCGCGGGTCACGCCGTAGACCTTGCCGATCTCGTCGAGGGTCTTGGGCTGGCCGTCCTCGAGGCCGAAGCGCATCGAGACCACGCCCGCCTCCCGCTCGGACAGGGTGTCCAGCACCGAGTGGAGCTGCTCCTGCAGCAGCGTGAAGCTCACCGCGTCGGCCGGGACCACAGCCTCGGAGTCCTCGATGAGGTCGCCGAACTCGCTGTCGCCGTCCTCGCCCAGCGGAGTGTGCAGCGAGATCGGCTCACGGCCGTACTTCTGGACCTCGACGACCTTCTCGGGCGTCATGTCCAGCTCCTTGGCGAGCTCCTCGGGGGTGGGCTCGCGGCCGAGGTCCTGCAGCATCTGCCGCTGCACGCGGGCGAGCTTGTTGATGACCTCGACCATGTGCACGGGGATGCGGATCGTGCGGGCCTGGTCCGCCATGGCGCGGGTGATCGCCTGACGGATCCACCAGGTGGCGTAGGTGGAGAACTTGTAGCCCTTGGCGTAGTCGAACTTCTCCACCGCACGGATCAGACCGAGGTTGCCCTCCTGGATCAGATCCAGGAAGAGCATGCCGCGGCCCGTGTAGCGCTTGGCCAGGGAGACCACGAGACGGAGGTTCGCCTCGAGCAGGTGATCCTTGGCGGCACGGCCGTCGTCCGCGATCATGGTCAGCTCGCGGCCGGCCTTGGTGAGGCGGCCGTTCTTGTCCCGGAACGAGTCATCGCCCTTGAGCTTCTGCTCGGCGTACAGACCCGCCTCGATCCGCTCGGCGAGCTCGACCTCCTGGGCGGCGTTGAGCAGCGCAACCTTGCCGATCTGCTTGAGGTAGTCCTTGACCGGGTCCGCGGTGGCACCGGCCGTGACGACCTGCTGCGCGGGGGCGTCGTCCTCCGCGGCGTTGTAGACGAACCCACCGGAGGCTTCGACCTTCTTGTCCGTGGCCGATTCGCGCTTGCCAGCCTCGGCCTCCTCGGCCTCTTCCTCCGGCTCGGCGTCGACCTCGGGCTCCTTGGGAGCGGCGGCCTTCTTCGCCGCCGTCTTGCGCGGCGCGGACGAGCGCGTCGACGACTTCTTGGCGGTGGTCTTCTTCGCGGTGGTCTTGGAGGTGGAGTCGGCGGTCTCGGTCTCGACGGCCTCGGCCTCGGTGCCGTTCGCCGCCTTCGTGGCCGCGGCGCGGGTCGAGCTCTTCGCCGTGGGCGAGGTCTCAGCAGTACTGGAGGAGGTCACAGAGTTCCTTCTTCCGGCGGCGGCCCGGGTGGGGGCGGTCCGCCACACTCGGGCGATCGGTCTTCTCGGCGCGGCTCGCGGTCTCCGGTGCGCGGGCCGGATCCGGTCTCTTCCGGTATCACGGCGCACGAACGCACGGTGCCGTCAAGCCTGTCGAGTATAACGCCCTCGCGAGAGGTTTATTCCCGCGGTTCAAGAGGAGGTGCTGTGCTCGTCCTCGGTGAGGGAGGGATCGTCCTTGACGGCGAGCACCGGGCACGGCGCGCCGAGCACGACACGGCGCGCGGAGGCGCCGAGGTTGAGCTTGCCGATGGGCGGCTTGCGGCGCAGCCCGATGACGACCAGGCTCGCCGCGACCTCCTCGACCACGGACAGGAGGAACTCCCCGATGTCGCGCTCCGAGCTGCTGTGGACGGTGACCTCACCGCACTCGACGCCGGCGCGCTCGAGCTCGGCCCGCACCTCGGGCTCCGTCGCAGCGGTCATCCCGCGCTCCGGATCGTTGTACTGGTGGGAGACGATGGCGAGGCCCTCGGCGCTGTGGGCCGCGTAGCGCAGGGCGGCGCGGAGCGCGGCCCTCCCCTGTCCTGAGGGGGAGTACCCCACGACGATGGTCATGCGACGTCTCCTCACTGTGCGATCGACCGGCCGTCGGCACCGCGGGGGCGGCGCCCGGGAGCCGGGGAGGTCAGCTTAGTCGTCCAGCAGAGCGCCGATCCACTTCTCCAGTCCCGGATGGGCGATGAGGAAGGCGTCGTGCCCGATGGGCGAGGAGGCCACGTGCCACTGCGCCTCCGGGACGTGCAGCGCGATCTCCTCCACGAGAGACGGTGGGAACAGCCGATCCGAGTCGATCGCGACGACGAGGGTGCGGGCCGTGACCCGGGACAGCGCTGCCGCGACCCCGCCGCGCCCGCGGCCGACGTCGTGCGTGCTCATCGTCTCTGCGAGCGCGATGTACGAGTTCGCGTCGAATCGGCGGGACAGCTTCACCGCGTGATGGTCGAGATAGCTCGTCACCTGGTGCCTGCCCTGCCCGTCGAAGGGGTCCTCGCGCCCCTGGGGGCGGTTGCCGAAGCGGTGCTCGAGCTCGTCGGCCGTGCGATAGGTGGTGTGGGCGATCCGTCGCGCGATGCCGAGACCCGTCTGCGGCCCCTGCCCGTGGCCGTTCTCGTAGTAGTCCCCGGTCCCGAACTCCGGGTCGAGGCGGATGGAGGCGATCTGGGCGCTGTTCCAGGCGATCTGGTCCGCGGTCGCCCGGGCGGAGGAGGCGATCACGGCCAGGCGCTGGACCTCCTCCGGGTGGGAGACACCCCATTCGAGGGCGCGCATGCCGCCCATCGAGCCTCCGATGACCAGGGCCCAGCGGTCGATCCCGAGGGTCTCGCGCAGCCGTCGCTCCGCGGCGACCTGGTCGCGGGTGGTGATGGCCGGGAAGCGGGAGCCGTAGGCGCGCCCGTCCGCCGCCGGCGAGCTCGGCCCCGTCGTGCCCTGGCAGCCGCCGAGGACGTTCGGGGCGATGACGTGGAAGCGGTTCGTGTCGATCGGTCGGCCGGGGCCCACCATCTCCTCCCACCACCCGGGGCTCGGGTGGGAGGGCCCGGCCGGGCCACACACATGGGAGTCGCCGGTCAGGGCGTGCAGGACGAGCACCGCGTTGCCCGCGTCCGCATCCAGCCGCCCCCAGCTCTCGTAGGCCATGGTGACGTCCTCGAGCACGGCACCGCTCTCGAGCGCGAGCGGCCCCAGCTGCGCGAAGCGGCGATCTCCTGCTCCTCGATCCGGATGCCAGGCCCCTCCGGTGTCCGCGGCGGGCTCCTCGGCCGGGAGCACGCGGGCGCGTCCGCTCGGAGCGGCGTCCGGTCGAGCAGGCTCCGCACCGACGCCGTGCTGCTCTCCGAGAATGGTCATCGGTACTGCTCCTTCGGGACCCTCCCGGTGCTCGGGCCGTGAAGCCTCGGGTCAGGTGCTGGGCCACCAGGCAGGGAAGATCGGGGTGTCGGTCATCCGTGACAGCAAGGGTGCCAGAGTCGACTCCGGCTCTCGGTCCCAGAGCTCGTCGACCAGCTCCCCAGCGGTCGCGAAGCGATGGTTCCACCACGCCAGCAGCACCAGCAGCGCGGTGAGCGCACGCCAGGAGGACCGGGCGATGCTGCGTGCGGCGGGAGCGCCCCGCCGTTGCGCCGAGTCGGCGATCGCGCGGAACCTCAGCAGCGCGTCGTACCACTCGCCACCTGCACAGATGTCGGGATGTGGCGCCCATTCCCCGTCCCTGACGAGGATCTGGAGGAGAGTCTCGCGGTCGATCCTTCCCCGGCCGCCCCGCTCGACGCATTGCGCCAGCAGCTCCCAGTGGAGCCGGTCGACCGCGAGGGCGGACAGCAGCGCCGCGACCTGTTCACACTTCGTCATCGTGTCCTGGCCGGTGAGCACCTCACCATGCACCAGCAGCGGCTCGAGGGCCGCGCGAGCCGTCGCGAACAGCCTGCCGGGATCCTCCGTGGAGGCGAGGTCCGGCGCCGGCAGCTCCAGCAGCCGCCCGATCTCCTCCAGGCGGGCGGAGAACAACTCGGCCCGCGGGATCGGGCGCCCGAGCAGCACGGCGGAGGCCGCGGCGCTGGTGTCGGCGAAATCCCGCAGCGGTCCGGCATCGACGGGGCGGATGCCGGCCGCCCCGCCTGCTGCGGGAGGAGGCACCGTCCAGCAGGTCGATGAGGCCGCGCCGTGGACGGCCAGCACTGCCGGAGGGCCGCCCTCGAGCGCGCGGGCCGCGCGGTGCACCACCGCGCCCGCACGCCGGAGGATCCCCTCGACGACGGGGGCGAGGAGATCCTGGTAGCCATCGCCCACCACGATCAGAGCCCTGAGATCTCCGCTGCCGCGGTCGCCCATGAGCGCCAGATGGTGTTCGAGGTTCTCCCCGCCGCGCGGGCCCAGGAGGTCGCGGAGCGAGGAGCGGGTGATCATCGCCGGGGTGCCGGCGCTGCCGCTGCCGGCGAGGATCAGGCAGTCGGTGGGGATCTCGCGCAGGCAGAGTCGGGACTCGGCGAGCAGTTCGGCGGCGTCGTCGCCGCTGAGCAGGTGGCGGCCGTGGTCGGCGGGAGTCGTGTTCGTCGTCATGCCCCTGACCCTGACCGGTCGTGCGGCGCACCGGGGCGGCGCGGCCCGGGGTGGGGACGGGCGGCGGGTGTGGAGGACGAGTCGCACCCCTCCCGGAGCCGCTCTCGCAGGGGACTCAGCAGGACATGGGAGGATCGTGGGGTCCGCGAGAAAGGATCCCGCCCGATGGCCTCCGCTGATGCACCGACTGCCGGTGAGCACCTCCACGACCTCGACGCTCGGCTCGTCGACCGGATCTCGGAGATCACCCGCAGCGAGCTCTCCTCCCGCCGCGACCATCTGGCGGAGATCTCGCCGGAGACCGCCCAGCTGGCCGATGCGCTGCTCGAGTACCTCGACGGCGGGAAGCTGCTGCGGCCCCGCTTCTGCTTCTGGGGCGGCGTCTCGGCGCTCGGCAGGGAGCCGACGGAGGCGGAGATCGACGCCCTGGCCCGGTACGGCACGGCGATCGAGCTCGTGCAGGCGGCGGCGCTGATGCATGACGACGTCATCGACCACTCCCCCGTGCGGCGCGGTCGCCCGGCGCTGCATGTGCAGGCCGAGCGACGCCATCGCGCGGAGGAGCTCGCCGGCTCCGCGGAGGACTACGGGGTGGCGGTCGCGATCGTCCTGGGGGACCTGGCGCTGAGCTGGGCGGAGCAGATCGCCTCCGGGGTCGAGGGCTCCCCCGGCGCGGTCGCCGCGGCGCATCGCGAGTTCGATGCTCTGCGCACCGAGGTGATGTCCGGCCAGTTCCTGGACATCCTGCATCAGGCGGGCGGCTTCTCCTCGGCACCGGACGCGGAGCAGGCCGCGCTCTCCGTGATCCGCTGGAAGACGGTCCCCTACACCGTGCTGCGCCCGGTGCGGATCGGGGCGGCGCTGCTGGGCGCGGACCACACGGCGCTGGAGACCCTCTCCGCCTGGGCGATCGAGGTCGGGACCGCGTTCCAGCTGCGCGACGACCTGCTCAGCGTGGTCGGCGACCAGGACGAGACCGGCAAGCCCATCGGCGGGGACATCGTCGAGGGCAAGCGCACGGTGCTGCTGGCCCGCACCTGGGCGGCGGCCGATGCCGAGGGACGCGCGCTGCTGGAGCGCGTGATCGGGCGTGCGGATGCCTCCGAGCAGGAGATCTCCGCCGTGCACCAGCTGATGCGCTCCAGCGGCGCCGTGGGCTCGGTGGCTCGGGAGGTGCGCCGTCGGGCGGGCCGGGGGCGCGACCTGCTCGCCGAGGCGTCCATGCTCTCGCCGCGGGGACGGGACGGTCTCGGCGCTCTCGCAGCGCAGGCCACCGACGTCGACTCGCTGCCGGCCTGACACCCGCCGCCACGCGCACTGGCCGGGGGCGGGCCGACGGTCGGCGGCCCTCCGGCGATGGGGACCGCGGTCAGGCCGCGGCGCTCAGAGCGCGAGGGTGAGGGCGCGCCGGCGCACCTCTCCGCGCTGGCCGCTGCGGAGCTGGTCGATCGGCCGCCCCGGCAGGGTCTCGTCGGGGGTGAACAGCCAGCTCAGCAGCTCGTCGTCCGTGAACCCGCCGTCGCGCAGGATCGTGACGGTGCCGGGCAGATGCGGAATGATGCCGTCCTCGACGAGCAGCAGCGCGGGCACCATGCGCACCACCGGGTCCCCTCGGCGGACCGCGACCAGCTGCCCCTCCTCGATGAGGCGCCGCACGCGCGAGACCTCCACGTCGAGCCGCTGGGCGACGTCGGGGAGGGTGAGCCAGTCGGTGATGAGGGTGTCGAGGTCGTTCACGGCACCAGGGTGCCATGCCGGCACCTCCCCGCGCACCCGCTGTCGCGCGCCTCCCGCCGGGCCGCGCCCCACCTCACATCGCGCCGGTGCGTGTGTCGGTGCCGGTTCCTGAGCACCTGCCCACCTAGATTGGTCCCGTGAGCGCGGCGACGTCGACTTCCCCCGGCATCAGCCTGCTCCTCGACGACCGCTACCGGGTCGAGGAGCCGATCGCTCGCGGGGGAATGGCGACCGTCCACCGCGGGCATGATCAGCGCCTGGACCGCGTGGTGGCGCTGAAGATCATGCACCCCCACCTGGCGATGGACGAGGACTTCCGCCGCCGCTTCGGCCGCGAGGCCCGCTCGGCCGCGCGCCTCGCCCACCGCAACGTCGTGGGCGTCTTCGACCAGGGCGAGGACGAGGACCGCATCTATCTCGCCATGGAGCTGGTCGAGGGCGAGACGCTGCGGGCCCGGCTGGTCGCCCAGGAGCGCCTCACCGTGCGCGAGACCCTCGAGGTCACGGCGCAGGTGCTGGAGGCGCTGGTCGCAGCCCACGAGGCGGGCATCGTCCACCGCGACATCAAGCCGGAGAACATCCTCATCGACCGCAGCGACGTGGTGAAGGTCGCCGACTTCGGGCTCGCGCGCGCCGTCGGCTCCCAGAACTCCTCCGCGAGCGCCTCGCTGCTGGGGACCGTCGCGTACATCAGCCCGGAGGTCGTCACCCGCGGCCATTCCGATGAGCGCAGCGATCTCTACTCCCTCGGCGTCGTGCTGTTCGAGATGCTCACCGGACGCCAGCCGTTCGTCGGCGAGCAGCCGGTGCACATCGCCTTCCAGCACGTGCACGAGGACATCCCCGCCCCCTCCACCCTCGTCTCCGGCGTGCCCCGCCAGCTCGACTCGCTCGTGACCTGGGCCGCCGCCCGCCCCGTCGAACAGCGGCCCGCCACCGCGGAGGACCTGCTGCGCGCCGTGCGAGAGCTGACGGAGACGCTGCCGGCCGCGGTCCTCGACTCCCGGCCCCGGCCGCGCGAGGACGCCGACACCTCGGACGTGCCGCGCCTGACCACCTCGCTGGACGAGGTCGCCTCCGAGCTCGGCCACGGGCCCCGCAGCTTCCCCGCCGGGCTCCTGGCCGGAAGCGCCGCTGGCTCCGCGGCCTCCGGTGAGCTCCCACCGGAGGACCCGGCACAGGGCCCCCGCTCCGACGCCGACGCCGACGCTGACCATGAGCGTGACGCCGGTCCCGACGGTGGTCGTGACGCCGATCCTGGCGGCGACGACCCGGACGCGCGCACCGCCTCCGCGACCGCTCAGGACGCGCCGGCGCAGCCCTCGGCGGGCGAGGACGAGGAGACCCCGCGCGAGGTGGTGATGCGCAGCCCGCGCACGCCGCATGGCCGTCACCTCGTGCAGGGCGCCCGTCGGCGCTCCCGCCCGATGGCGCTGCTGGCGCTGCTGAGCCTGCTCGCCGCCCTGGTGGTCGGGGGATGGACCGGTGCCGACTGGTACCTGAACACCGGCCCGGGCGCGGACCGCACCATCCCGCTGGTCACCGGGACCCCGCTCGCGGACGCCGAGGCGGCGCTGACCTCCTCGGACCTCGCGGTGAGCACGGAGGAGCGCTTCGACGACACCGTGCCGGCCGGGCACGTCATCGCCGTCTCCCCCTCGACCGGGACCACGGTGAAGAAATCGGCCGACGTCCATCTCGTCGTCTCCAAGGGCGAGCAGACCTTCCCCGTCCCCGACCTGGTCGGGACGGAGCTCGAGGACGCCCGCGAGGAGGTGGAGGAGCTCGGTCTCGAGCTCGTCGAGGACGACCCCGAGCACTCCGAGACCGTGGCCGAGGGAGAGATCATCTCCCAGTCCGCCGCCGCGGACGCCCTGCCCGAGGGCGGCGAGGTGCACGTGGTGGTCTCCCAGGGGCGCCAGCCGATCACGGTCACCGACCAGCGGGGCAACAGCGGCGATGCCGCCCGCTCCGCCCTCGAGAGCGCGGGCTTCCAGGTCGCCTCCTCGCAGGCCCACTCCGGCAGCGTCCCCCGCGGTGCCGTGATCTCCCAGGACCCTGCCTCCGGGACGCTGTTCCGGGGAGACACGGTCACCCTGGTCACCTCGCTCGGCCCCGAGATGGTGAAGGTCCCGGACGTCTTCCGCGCACCGGAGGACGAGGCGAAGGCGACGCTCGAATCGGCCGGCTTCTCGGTGGAGGTCGTCCACGACAAGGGGGAACCGATGTTCGACCTGGTCTACGAGCAGTCGGCGACCGCCGGCGAGGAGCTCGAGAAGGGCTCCACCATCACCCTCAAGGTGTTCTGATCTCCCCGCACGCATGACGGACGACGCCGGCGCCTCCTGGACACGGAGGGCGCCGGCGTCGTCGTGCGGGCCGCGAGGTGGTGCGTCAGCGTCGGGAGAGCATCTCCGCGACGAGGAACGCGAGTTCGAGGGACTGCTGATGGTTCAGCCGCGGGTCCACGAGCGTCTCGTAGCGGCGGGTCAGGCCCTCCTCGTCGATCTCCCCCGCGCCGCCGAGCACCTCGGTGACGTCATCGCCGGTGAGCTCCATGTGCAGACCGGCCGGCACCGTGCCCAGCGCCTGGTGGACCTCGAAGAAGCCGACGACCTCGTCGAGGATGTCCTCGAAGCGTCGGGTCTTGTAGCCGTTCGAGGAGGTGATCGTGTTGCCGTGCATCGGGTCCGTCACCCAGGCGACCTGGGCGCCGGAGTCACGCACGCCCTCGACCAGGGCGGGCAGCCGGTCGCGGATCGTGCCGGCGCCCATGCGCGTGATGAAGGTCAGCCGGCCCGGCTCCCGCTCGGGGTCGAGGCGGTCGATGAGGCGCAGCGCGTCATCGACGGTCGCCGTCGGCCCGAGCTTGACCCCGATGGGATTGCGCAGCCGCGCCATGAAGTCCACGTGCGCGCCGTCGAGCTGGCGGGTGCGCTCGCCGATCCACAGCAGATGGCCGGAGCAGCCGTAGATCTCCCCGGTGCGGGAGTCGATCCGCGCGAGCGCCTCCTCGTAGTCCAGCAGCAGCGCCTCGTGCGAGGCGTAGAACTCGACCACCTTCAGGGCATCGAAATCCGCGCCGATCGCGTCCATGAACCGCACGGCCTTGTCGATCTGGCCGGCCAGCTCCTCGTACCGGTCGTAGCCGGCGCCGGAGGTGAAGCCGCGGTTCCAGGAGTGGACCTCGCGCAGATCGGCGAAGCCGCCGCCGGTGAACGCGCGCAGCAGGTTCAGCGTCGAGGCGCTCGTGGTGTACGTCCTCCACAGGCGGGAGGGATCCGGGCGCCGCGCCTCGGGGGTGAAGTCGAACTCGTTGACCGCATCGCCGCGGTACGTCGGCAGGGTCAGGCCGTCGCGGGTCTCCTCGTCGGCCGAGCGCGGCTTGGCGAACTGGCCCGCCATCCGCCCCATCTTCACCACCGGCAGGGACGCACCGTAGGTGAGGACGGCCGCCATCTGCAGGATCGTGCGGATCTTGTTGCGGATCCTGTCAGCGGTGGAGTCCGCGAAGGTCTCCGCGCAGTCACCGCCGGCGAGCAGGAACGCCTCGCCGCGGGCGGCGGCGGCGATCCGGTCGCGCAGCACATCGACCTCGCCGGCGAACACGAGCGGCGGGGCGGCGCGCAGGTCGTCGAACACCTTCGCGCGCTCCGCCTCGTCGGGCCACACCGGCTGCTGCACCCGGGGATACTCGCGCCACGCGCCGAGCGCTGCCAGGCCGTCGTCGGCCGAGGACAGGGTGAAGGCGTGGGCGCGGGCGGGGGCGTCGGGGCTGAATTGAGTCACCCGCACAGGGTAGCCAGTCCCCCGCCGCCGCGGAGCGTCGATCCCACGGGGCGGTCCTCACACCGCCGAACGCGGCTCCGGCGGTGCCGGCGGGCAGCCGGCCTCGGCGCGCATCCGCTGCTTCACGGTGATCGCGTACTCGTCCACCCGTTCCTGCCCGGAGAGCGCGTGGATGCTGTCCATCACCGCCGCGGTCACCGCTCGGAGCACCACGGCCTCCTCGGCTCCCTGCCGTTCCGCGACCACCGCCCGGACGTCCACCGGCGGGCCGACGACGGCGTGGATGCGGGGGCGTCGCCGCGGGAAGTACTTCCGGCCGCGCTGCGCCTCGAAGGCGCCGCGCATCGCCACCGGCACGACCGGGGCGCCGGTGGCGAGCGCGAAGCGGGCCACGCCGGTCTTGCCGCGGTGGAGCCTGCCGTCGGGGCTGCGTGTCCCCTCGGGGTAGATCCCCAGGACCTCGCCGCGCTCGAGGATCGCCAGCCCTGCTTCGATCGCGGAGCGCGAGGCATTGCCGCCGCTGCGATCCACCGGCATCACGTGCAGTCCGCGCATGACCGCCCCGGCCGCGCGCCGCAGCGGCGAGCGACCCGTGAAGATGTCCGACTTGCCCAGGAAGTGCACGCTGCGGCGCACCTGCCCGGGCAGGAAGACGGTGTCGGAGTACGCCTGATGGTTCGAGGCGAGGATGACCGGCCCCTGCTCGGGGATGTGCTCGCTCCCGCTGATCGTGGGGTTCCACAGCACACGCACCACCGCCATCACGAACGGCTTGGCGATCTCGTACAGCACGGAGGACTCCTGGGTCGGGGCTCGGTCGAGCACGGTCGGGGATGAACCTGGCGGGCGCGGATGCGACGATGGACCCATGGCCTTCAGTGAACTGTCCCACCCCTGGCGCGCGCGGGGTCACTCTAACCCGCGCGGGGGACTGCTCCTGTGCCACGGCTTCACCGGGTCGCCGCAGTCGATGCGTCCCTGGGCGGAGGATCACGCCGCCCGCGGCTGGGCGGTCGAGCTGCCGCTCCTGCCAGGCCACGCCACCACCGAGCGGGAGCTCGCCGGGAGCTCCTGGCAGGACTGGTATGGATGCGTGCGCGAGGCCGCGCTCGAACTCGCCGCGGAGCACGGGCAGATCGCCGTGGGAGGCCTGTCGATGGGCGGTGCGCTCGCCCTCGCCCTGGCTGAGGATCCACAGCTGCGGGGCCGGGTCGCCGCCGTCGTCGCCGTGAACCCGGGGATGACCCTGCCCGCCGCGGCGAACGTGGCGGGGCTGATCGCGCCGGTGCTGCGCACCCTGCCCGGGATCGGCTCGGACATCGCGAAGGAGGGCGTGCGGGAGGAGGCCTACGAGCGGCTGCCGGTGCGGGCCGTCGATCAGCTGCGCCGCCTGTTCCGTCGCGCCCGGCGCGATCTGGGGGCGGTGGAGGTGCCGCTCCTGCTGGCCACCTCGCGCACCGACCACACCGTCCCGCCCACCGACAGCGACATCGTCGCCGCGGGGGTGCGCGGCCCCGTCGAGCGCCTGGCGCTGGACCGCAGCCACCATATGGCGACCCTCGACCACGACGCGGAGCTGCTCTTCGAGACCTCCGCACGCTTCCTCGACGAGCACGTCCCGGCTCCGGGGAGGTCCGGATGAGCACGGACCGCGAGCCGTCGCCCGATCCGCGCGACGTGGACGCCGAGTTCGCCCGCATGCTCGAGGGCGAGGGCCTCGAGCTGCGGCCCGGGGAGGCGCCGCGGGAGCCCGCGGCCCCGGAGCGCCCCCGGCCCTCGGACGGCTCCTCGCCCGCGGCGGAGGGGGACTCTCTGTGGTCCTTCAGCGCCGACTCGCCGCCGGAGCCGCCGAGCCCGGAGTCCATCGCCCGCTCCCGCGCCGCGCATCCCTCCGCCGGAGGGCCCGTCCCTCCGGCGTCCCCGCGCGGGCAGGCCGGGCCGCGGGAGCTGGACGACGACGAGGTGCTCTACGGCGACTTCGAGCAGCCCGATCCCGATCTGCCCACGCCGTCGGATGCGGCGATGTGGGCGTGGACCGCGCTGCTCGGCGGCTTCGTGCTGATGCTCGTGGTCGCGCTGACCCCGACGCTGCCGGGCGTGCTCGGATGGCTGGGCGGTCTCGCCGCGCTCGGCGGCATGGTGGCGCTGCTGCTGCGGGCCCCGCGCCGCCGGCGGGACGACGGGGACGACGGCGCCGAGGTGTGAGCCCCGGCGCCCGGTCGCTCAGCGGGCGAGGTCCGCAGCGCCGACGATGCCGGCGCGGTTGCCCATGCGGGCCGGCACGAAGGGGGCCAGAGGGCGGTGCGCCCGGGCCGTGAGGTTCTTGGCGTAGGCCTCGCGAGCGGGGTCCAGCAGCAGGTCACCGGCCTCGGCGACGCCGCCGCCGACGACGATGACCTCCGGGTCCAGCAGCGTCGCGATCGAGGCCATGCCCATCCCCAACCAGCTGCCGATCTCGGCGATCAGCTCGCGGGCACCGGGATCGCCCTGCTGGGCCAGGCGTGTGATCAGCGGGCCGTCGATCTCCTTCTTCGCACCGCCGGCGGCCTGCATGAGCGGGCCCAGCAGCGGATCGCCGGTGGCCGCCCGCCGCTTGGCGGCGCGCACCAGGGCGGTGCCGGCCGTGTACTGCTCGAGGCAGCCGCGGCGGCCGCAGCCGCACCACTGGCCGTCCGGGACGGCGGTCATGTGGGCGATCTCCCCGGCGAAGCCGGCGCTGCCGCGCACCAGCCGGCCGTCCATCACGAGGGCACCGCCCAGCCCCGTGCCCACGGTGACCATGAGCATGTGCGCCGCACCGGTCGCGGCGCCGAAGCGGTACTCGGCCCAGCCCGCCGCGTTCGCGTCGTTCTCGATCACGACCGGCAGGCCGGTGAGGCGCTCGATCTCCTCGGCCAGCGGATGCTGCCGCCAGGCGAGGTTGGCGGCGAAGTTCACGGTGCGCCTGTCCGCCCCGACGAACCCGGCCGCGCCCACGCCCACGCCCACGACGGCGTGCTCCGAGCGCAGCTCCGCCACCGCGTCGGCGACCGCGGCCTCGATCAGCGCGGCATCGGTGGCGGGGGTGCTGCGCGTGGTGGCGGCAATGATCTCGCCATCCCCGTCGACCACGCCCGCCGCGATCTTCGTCCCGCCGATGTCCACTCCGATGGAGAGCATGCCGCTCCTGTCCGTTCCTGTCGTCGCGCGGCCGGTCCCGGCGCACGCGGGAGCTTTCGCCCACCTGCTTGTCGTGGTCCATCGTAGGCGTCCTCTGCCGTAGGATCGGACGGACCCCACCAGCGCTTCCGGGCGGGAGCCCGGTACGCCGGGCCGCGCACCTTCCCGGATCGAAGGAGATTCGATGAAGCAGTTCACCTCGCCGCCGCAGCATGAGAGCCGCCCCGATGAGAACACGACGGATCTCCTGCTGGGCAGGCTCCGTTCGAATCCGTCGGTCCCGATCTTCGAGATCGCCCAGGACGACGGCAGCTTCTCCCCCGTCAGCACCGCCGACTTCATCGAGGAGGTCAAGCGGGTCGCGAAGGGCCTGATCGCCGCCGGGATCGACTCCGGGGACGTGGTCGCGATCCTGTCCCGCACCCGGTACGAGTGGGCGCTCGCCGACTGGGCCGTCTGGTGGGCCGGCGGCGTCAGCGTCCCGATCTACGAGACCTCCTCCCCCAGCCAGATCCAGTGGATCGCCTCCGATGCCGGGGCGAAGTACGTGCTGGTCGAGTCGACCCGGCACCGGGAGGACGTGGAATCCGTCCGCGGCGACCTCCCGCAGCTCGCCCACATCGGCGTGCTCGAGGACGGCATCCTCGAGCAGCTCACCGCGCTCGGTGCGGAGGTGGGCGACGAGGATCTCGAGGCGCGCCGCACCTCCCGCCGGATGGACGACGTCGCCACGATCATCTACACCTCCGGCACCACCGGGCGCCCGAAGGGGGCGGCGCTGACCCACGCGAACTTCGTGGACACCACGCGCAGCGCCCTGAACCTGCTGGGCGACCAGGTGCTGCCCCCCGGGTCCCGCCTGCTGATGTTCCTGCCGATGGCGCACGTCTTCGCCCGCCTGATCACGGTGCTGGCCGCCTCCTGGCCGGTCACCACCGCCTTCACCCCCGACACGAAGAACCTGCTCGACGACCTCGCGGCGTTCCGCCCTACCTTCCTGCTGGCCGTGCCGCGCGTCTTCGAGAAGGTCTACAACGGGGCCGAGGCCAAGGCGATCGCCGGCGGCAAGGGCAAGATCTTCACCGCCGCGGCGAAGACCGCGATCGACTACTCCACCGCCCTCTCCGCCGGGAAGGTCCCCCTCACCCTCAAGGCGAAGCACGCCCTGTTCGACAAGCTCGTCTACGGCACGCTCCGCGGGGCGATGGGCGGCCAGGTGCAGTGGGCCGTCTCCGGCGGGGCCCCGCTGGGCGCTCGGCTGTCCCACTTCTTCCGCGGCATCGGCGTGACGATCCTCGAGGGATACGGGCTCACGGAGACCACCGCCCCGATCAGCGTGAACCTGCCCTGGGACGTGCGGCCGGGCACCGTGGGGCCGCCGCTGCCGGGCTCGACGGTCGCGATCGACGAGGACGGCGAGATCCTCGTCAAGGGCGTGATGGTCTTCGCCGGCTATCACAACAACGAGGAGGCGACCGCCGAGTCGCTGCGCGACGGCTGGTTCCGCACCGGCGACCTCGGCGCCCTGGACGAGAACGGGAACCTCACCATCACCGGGCGCCGCAAGGAGGTCATCGTCACCGCCGGCGGCAAGAACGTCTCCCCCGCCCAGCTCGAGGACCAGCTGCGCTCCCACCCGCTGGTCAGCCAGTGCGTGGTGATCGGCGACCAGAAGCCCTTCGTCGCCGCGATCCTCACCCTGGACGCCGAGATGCTCGGCACCTGGCTGAAGAACAACGGCCTGCCCGAGATGACCGTCGCGGAGGCCGCGCAGAACGAGGCGGTCCGCACGGAGCTGCAGACGGTCGTGGAGAGCGCGAACCAGAGCGTCTCGCGCGCCGAGTCCATCCGGGCCTTCGAGGTGATCGACTCGGACTTCACCGAGGAGAACGGCTATCTCACGCCCTCGCTGAAGCTCAAGCGCAATGTCGTCGTCAAGGACCTCGCTCCGGTCATCGAGAAGATCTACTCGGGATCGAAGCCGACCGGCTGAGCCCCCGCGCACAGCGCACCGTCTCCCCGCGACCCCGTCGGCCGAGCGGCCGGGCCCGTCCCGCGCCCGCTCGACCGTCGGGGTCGCGTCGTACCCTTCGAGCATGTCCGCACGCCGCCAGCTGAGCTTCGATGATCTGGGCACCCCGCTGGCGGAGGCGACGCTCGTGGTGGTGGATCTGGAGACCACCGGCACCGACCCGGCGGCCGACGCGATCACCGAGATCGGTGCGGTGAAGGTGCGCGGCGGCGAGGTGCTCGGCGAGTTCCGCACCTTCGTGGATCCGGAACGGCCGATCCCCGCCTACATCGCCTCGCTCACGGGGATCACCGACGCCGCCGTCGCGGAGGCCCCGTCGATCCGCACGGTGCTGCCGATGTTCCTGGACTTCGCCGGGGACGCGGCGCTGGTCGCCCACAACGCCCGGTTCGACATCGGCTTCCTCAGCGCGCAGGCGGCGGCCTGCGAGATCACCTGGCCGCGCCCCCGGGTGCTCGACACCCTCGCCCTGGCCCGCACCGTCTTCCGCCGCGACGAGGTCCGCGACCACAGGCTCTCCACCCTGGCCCGCCACGTCGGCGCCGGCATCACGCCCGATCACCGCGCCCTCTCCGACGCGAGGGCGACGGTCGACGTGCTCCACGCGATCATCGAGCGGCTCGGGCCGAGCGGCGCCTCCACGCTCGAGGACCTCGGCACCGCGCACCGTCGGGCCTCGCCCGTCCAGCTGCGCAAGAAGCACCTGGCCGAGGACGTCCCCCCAGTGCCCGGGGTGTACCAGTTCCTCGACGCGCAGGGGGCGGTGCTCTATGTGGGCACCTCACGCAACGTGCGCTCCCGCGTGCGCACCTATTTCACCGCGGCGGAGACGCGGCGCAAGGTGCTCGACATGCTGCCGCGGGCCGAGTCGGTCCGCGTCATCGAGTGCGCCACCGCCACAGAGGCCAGCATCCGGGAGCTGCGGATCATCGGCCGGGAGAAACCGCCGTCGAACCGGCACGGACTCCATCCCGAGAAGGCGCACTGGCTGCGCCTGGGGCCCGGCACGCAGGGGCTGCGCACCGCTCGCCTGGCCAAGCCGGAGCAGGACGGCTCCGCGCAGATCGGGCCGCTCTCCTCCCGGCACGATGCCGAGCCGCTGCGCGGCCTGCTCACGGATGCGGTGATGGGGCGCGGGGCGGCGCTCGACTCCCCCGGCCGCGCCCTCCCCGGCGGCGGGCACCGCGAGCGGATCCGCCGGGCGATGACGGAGGATCCCACCGAGGTGCTCGATCATGTCGCGGGGCGGCTGCGCAGCCACGTCGGCGCGGGCCGCTACGAGGAGGCGGAGAAGCTGCGTCGGCTCGCGCTCGCCTTCCTCACCGCGGCCCGACGAGCCTCCCGCCTGCGCGCCCTCGCCGAGGTGCCGCTGCTCATCGCCGCGCGGCCCAGCACGGAGGCCGTGATCGGCGGGCGGGGCTGGGAGCTGCTGGCGGTGCGGCACGGCCGCTTCTCGGGCACCACCCTCGTCGCCGCGGGCAAGGACCCGCTGCCCTTCGCCCGCTCCCTCGCGATGACCGGTCTCGGCGAGGCGGAGCTGGCCGCACCGCTGTGCCAGGGGTACCACCAGGAGGCGGAGATCCTGCTGGGATGGCTCGAGGCCGAGGGGGTGCGCACGGTGCTGGTCGAGGGGACCTGGCAGGTGCCGGCCCGTGCCCGGTTCGACGCAGAGCATCTCGCGCAGCGCTTCGCGGCGACCGCGGACGCCGCAGAGGCATAGGCTCGGAGGTGAAGCCCCGCCGGGTCCGGCGCCCCGCCGCGTCCGATCCCTGTCGAAGGAGAACCCATGATCACCGCCATCGTCTCGATCGTCGTCGAGCCCCACCGCATCCCCGAGGTCGCCCAGGAGATCGTCGACATCGCAGGCATCGAGCAGGTCTACTCGGTCACCGGGGACGTGGATCTCATCGCCGTGGTCAACGTGCGGGCGCACGAGGATCTCGCCGGAGTGATCGCCGGCGGGCTGAGCCGCGTGGAGGGCGTGCTGGACACCACCACGAACATCGCGTTCAAGACGTACTCGAAGCGCGATCTCGACGCCGCCTTCGATCTCGGCATCGACGGCTGAGGACTCGCGGCCCCGGCGTTCAGCGCCTCAGCTCCCGCGGAAATACGCCTCCTGCGAGGCGGCGGCCCAGCGTTCGATGAGCGCCGCCGGGCGGCCGGAGTCCAGAGCGGTGCCCACCTCCTCGAAGGCCGCGGTGAAGCGCTCCTCGAGCCCGTCGGCCGCCGGAGCGCCGATCCCGTCGAAGGCGACGACGCCGGCCGCGGCGTTCAGCAGCACCGCATCCCGGATCGGGCCCATCCGCCCCACCCGCTCCCCCGCGTAGAGCTCCCGCGCCACGTGCGCGTTCTCCTCGACCGTCCCGCCGCGCAGCGCATCGTGCCCGCTGCGCGGGATGCCGAGCAGCGCCGCGGGATCCAGCACGTGCTCGCGCACCTGCCCGCCGCGCACCTCCCAGAC
Source organism: Brachybacterium faecium DSM 4810 (assembly GCA_000023405.1). Lineage (NCBI taxonomy): Bacteria > Bacillati > Actinomycetota > Actinomycetes > Micrococcales > Dermabacteraceae > Brachybacterium > Brachybacterium faecium. The sequence continues at coordinate 1,600,924 of CP001643.1, read as the reverse complement.
GTCCGACGGGGCGCTCACCGTCAGCTCGTCCAGCCCGTCCTGCCCCCGGAACACCAGAGCGCTCGCATCGCGGGAGGCGAAGACCCCCGCGACCGTCGGCGCGATCACCGGATCCGCGACGCCGACGGCGCTCGCCCGCGGACGGGCCGGGTTCGTGATCGGCCCCAGCACGTTCATCACCGTGGGGATGCCCAGACCCCTGCGCGCCTCGGCCGCGTACTTCATCGAGGGGTGGAACACCTGGGCGAACAGGAAGGTCATGCCGATCTGCGCGACCAGCTCCTCCGAGGCCTCCACCGGCAGGTCCAGCCGCACGCCGAGCGCCTCGAGGACGTCCGCGGAACCGGACTTCGAGGTCGAGGAGCGGTTGCCGTGCTTGACGACGGTGCGGCCGGTCGAGGCGATCACCACCGAGGCCATGGTCGAGATGTTCACCGTCTGCGCGAGGTCGCCGCCGGTGCCGACGATGTCCACCGCATGCCGCGGCGCGTCGACCGGGCGGGCGTGCGCGATCATCGAATCGGCCAGCGCCTCGAGCTCACCGCTGGTGACCTTCTTCGCCTGCAGCGCGACGAGGAACCCTGCCAGCTGCACGGCGCTCGCCGCCCCGGTCATGACCTCGTCCATCGCCCACGCCGCCGCGGACGGCTCCAGGTCCTCCCCGCGCACCAGGCGGGCGGTGATCCGGGACCAGGTCGGGGTGTTCTCGCTCATGCCCCGATCATCGCATTCCCGCCCCGCCGACAGTCGACCTGATCACGGTGCGGATCACGGAACGATCACGGACGCGCACGGGGGCGCAGGGCCGGGCGGACCCGGAGCGTGTCCGGGTTCGTGACACGACGTCAGGAGGGATATGCTGGCCCGGTCCGCCCGGGGCGCAGGCCCCGCGATGTGCCCGGTCGTCGTGTACCGGCACACCGAATCTGACGACACGACATAATGGTGACGTGACTACTGCGACCCTGACTGAGCGCCCCTCGCCCGCTGCCGCCCCAGCGGTCGGCCGCCCGAACCCGACGCAGATCGGCACCCTCGTCTGGCTCTCCAGCGAGCTGATGTTCTTCGGCGGCCTGTTCGCGATGTACTTCACTCTGCGTTCGATGGCTCCTGACACCTTCAGCGCCGGTCAGGCCAACTTCACGCATGGTTTCGCCCTGCTGAACACCTCGATCCTGGTGTTCAGCTCGGTCACCTGCCAGATCGGTGTGTTCATGGCCGAGGGCAGGTTCCCGTGGGGCGACCCCTTCCCGCCCCGCAAGCGCCGCGAGGGCTCGATCTTCAACATCGCCGGCTGGGGGATGATCGAGTGGTACACGCTCACCTTCATCCTCGGCGCGATCTTCGTCTCGGGCCAGGCCTTCGAGTACACCGAGCTGTTCCACCACGGCGTGACGATGTCGTCCTCGCCCTTCAGCTCCGTGTTCTACCTGTCGACCGGCTTCCACGGCCTGCACGTCATCGGCGGTCTGATCGCGTTCCTCATGGTGCTGCTGCGCGCCTACGTCGCGGACTCCTTCACCTCGCACGAGCAGGTCTCCGCGATCTGCGTGTCCTACTACTGGCACTTCGTCGACGTGGTGTGGATCGTGCTGTTCTTCATCGTGTACATGCTGGATCCGATCATGTCCCTCGGCGGCTCGGACCACGTGATCCCGGTGACGTTCAACTGGAGCATCTTCTGATGCCCGCCGGCGACCGGGCCGCACCGTCCGGCCCCACCCCTGGCTCCTCTTCCTCCTCCGCCCGCCCCCCGCACGAATCGAGGTCCGAACCGTGAAGGCTCTCGCCGCACGTCGCCATCACCCGATGGCGCTACTCGTGATCCTGCTGCTCGCGCTCGTCGCGACCGGTGGGCTGTACGCGGCCCTCCAGCCGCAGACGGCCCAGGCCGAGGCCTACACCCAGGACGACGTCGAGGAGGGCGAGGCGCTCTTCCTCGCCAACTGCGCGACCTGCCACGGCCGCAACGCCGAAGGCCTCACCGACGCCGACGGCAGCACCCTCGGCCCCTCGCTGATCGGCGTGGGCGCCGCCGCGGTCGACTTCCAGGTGGGCACCGGGCGCATGCCGATGCAGCACTCCGGTGCGCAGGCCGCCCGCAAGCCCCCGCAGATGACGGAGGAGCAGACCAGCCAGCTCGCCGCCTACGTCGCCTCGCTCGGCCCCGGCCCCTCGGTGCCCGAGGAGCAGTGGCTGGACGCCTCCGCGGGCGACGCCACCAAGGGTGGCGAGATCTTCCGCGTCAACTGCGCGATGTGCCACAACGCGGCAGGCGCCGGCGGCGCGCTGACGCGCGGCAAGTACGCCCCGCCGGTCATCGGGATCGAGCCCAAGCACGTCTACGAGGCGATGGAGACCGGGCCGCAGAACATGCCTGTCTTCAACGACAACAACCTGTCCCCGTCCGACAAGCGCGATGTCATCGCGTATCTCGAGACCCTCGAGGAGACCGGCTCCCCGGGCGGCATCTCCCTGGGCGACCTCGGCCCGGTCACCGAGGGCCTGTACGCGTGGACCATCATCCTGTCCCTCCTCCTGGGCTGCGCAGTCTGGCTGGGGGCGAAGGCCAAGTGAATGCGAGCATGAACAACAACCTCGACGGCAGCTCCCCCGCCCGCGGTGTCAGCGCCATCGCCCCCAAGGAGGGCGGCGGCTTCCCGAACCCGGGCCTGCCCCCTCACAGCCCCCGCCAGGCGGACCTCTCCAAGCCCGCGGAGAAGCGCGCCGAGCGCGTGGTCGCCGCGATGTTCCTGCTGAGCGTCATCGGCACCATCGTCTTCATCGCGGCGTACTTCCTGGTCACCCCGCTGGGCACGAACATCTTCGCCGAGGAGGGGAGCTCGAGCGCCCTGTGGTGGTCGAACCTCATCACCGGTCTCGGCTTCGCGGTCGCCGTGTTCTTCATCGGCGCCGCCGCGGTGCACTGGGCGAAGACCCTCATGCCCGATGAGGAGATGGTCGAGGAGCGCCACGACATCCGCAGCTCCGACGAGACCCGTGAGGTCGCCGCCGGCATCATCACGGACGGGCTCGAGGAGTCCGGCATCGCGCGCCGTCCGCTGATCGTCACCGCGATGGTGGCCTCGCTCACCGCGCTGCCGATCGCCGTGCTCGCGCCGCTGTCCACTCTCGGACCGCTGCCGGGCAACAAGCTCCACCACACGTTCTGGGGCCAGAACCCGCGCCAGCGCCTCGCCCGCGATCACGACGGCACCCCGATCAAGCTCTCCGACGTCGCGATGAACTCGATCTTCCACGTCATGCCGGAGGACCTGACCTCGGAGACGCCGTACCACCTCGAGGAGCGCGCGAAGGCCGCGGCCGTGATCGTCCGCATCGATCCCAAGCTCGCCAAGAACGAGGAGAGCATGGCGATGGGTGTGGACGGCGTGCTCGCCTTCTCGAAGATCTGCACGCATGTGGGCTGCCCCGTTGCGCTGTACGAGCAGCAGACTCATCACATGCTCTGCCCGTGCCACCAGTCCACCTTCGACGTCACCGACGGCGCCAAGGTGATCTTCGGCCCGGCGCACCGCCCGCTCCCCCAGCTCCCGATCGAGGTGGACGACGAGGGGTACCTCGTCGCCCCCGGTGACTTCACCGAACCGATCGGTCCCAGCTTCTGGAACATCCACAAGGACAAGTGATCTCGTGACGACCACGACTCCCAGCACCCGGAAGCAGACTTCCGACGCCGAGAACTCCTCGCGCGTGTACAAGCTCGGCGCGGTGGGCGGCGACTGGCTCGACCAGCGTCTCGCCGGCGGCGGCTTCGTCCGGTTCATCGCTCGCAAGATCTTCCCCGACCACTGGTCGTTCATGTTCGGCGAGGTGGCGCTCTACAGCTTCGTCATCCTGCTGATCTCGGGAACGTTCCTCACGATGTTCTTCGATCCCTCGATGGCGGAGGTCGTCTACAACGGCCCCTACGAGGCGCTGCAGGGCGCGACCATGTCCCGCGCCTTCGAGTCCACGCTGGAGATCTCCTTCGAGCTCCGCGGCGGGCTGCTCTTCCGCCAGATGCACCACTGGTCCGCGCTCGTGTTCATGGTCGCGATCTTCGTGCACATGTTCCGCGTGTTCTTCACCGGCGCGTTCCGCAAGCCGCGTGAGCTGAACTGGCTCGTGGGCTTCACGCTGATGGTCCTGGGCATGGTGGCCGGCTTCTCCGGCTACTCCCTCCCGGACGACGTCCTCTCGGGCAACGGCGTGCGGATCATCGACGGCCTGATGAAGGCGATCCCGATCATCGGCACCTACCTGTCGATGCTGCTGTTCGGCGGGGAGTTCCCCGGCACCGACATCATCCCGCGCCTGTTCACGATCCACATCCTGCTCGTGCCCGCGATGATCCTCGGCCTCATCGGGATCCACCTGGTGCTGCTGGTGCTGCACAAGCACACGCAGTACCCCGGCCCCGGCCGCACCGAGCGCAACGTGGTCGGCTTCCCGGTGTTCCCGGTCTACGCGGCGAAGGCCGGCGGCTTCTTCTTCCTGGTCTTCGGCATCATCACGCTGATCTCGGCCACGACGTCCATCAACTCCGTGTGGGTCTACGGCCCGTACGACCCCTCCCCTGTCTCGGCCGGCTCGCAGCCTGACTGGTACATGCTCTGGACGGACGGCGGCCTGCGACTGATCCCGGGCTGGGAGTTCACGATCTTCGGGTACGTGATCTCGCTGAACATGCTGATCCCCTTCGCGATCTACGGACTGCTGCTGGCCGTCCTGGCCCTCTACCCGTTCCTCGAGGCATGGGTGACCGGCGATGATCGCGAGCACCACCTCAACGATCTGCCGTACAACGCCCCGGTGCGCACCGGCCTCGGCGTCGCCTGGATCATGGTCTACCTGATCCTCGCGCTCGCAGCGACGAACGACTTGATCGCCATCGCGCTCGACCTGTCGATCAACGACCTGACATGGGCGTTCCGCATCGGGTTCTTCGTGGTGCCGATCCTGGCCTTCTACATCACGAAACGGCTGTGTCTGTCGATCCAGCGCCACAAGCGTGAGCGCGCTCTCCACGGCGAGGAGACCTCTCGCGTGGTCCGCACGGAGACCGGCGAGATGCTGGAGATCCACGCGCCGCTCAGCGACTACGACCGCTGGGTGCTGGTGCAGCACGACGACTACCGTCCGCTCAAGGCGGGCAAGGGAGTCTCCGCGCTGCGTGCGAAGGCCACGAGCTTCTTCTTCAAGGACCGCATCGAGCCGGTCACCCCGGCCGAGCTGCGCGCCGCACTCGAGCACGCCGGCCACGAGAAGCACGTCATCGACCAGGCGACCGGCGGGGATTACCGCACCCCGGCCGAGAAGGTCGTGCACTGAGCCGATGAGTGCGCCGGTTCACGGCGCCGAGGACGGGCCTCGAGGGAGTTTCTCCCTCGGGGCCCGTCCTCATTCTCCGCCCGCTGCCCAAGGCCACCGCGTGGGCTCCGGCGGCGGGCGTGGAGGTCCGGCGGCAGGCCGTTGAGGTCCGGCAGCTCCCGCGGGCGCCCCGCGGCGGCCCCGAGCAGCATCCACGCCTGCGTTGCCCCTGGGCGATGACGACACTCCCTGCCCATGCGCCGCCCATGCGCGATGACGCCATTCCCTGCCCTTGCGCCGCCCATGGGCGATGGCGGCCTTCCCTGCCATGCGCGATGGCAGAACGTCCTGACCCTCCCCGGCCCACCTCGAGGGCGAGCGCCCTGGGCGGCACCCGAGTGCGGGGCATTCGCCGAGCCCCGGGCGGGCAGAGGCCCCGAGCCCCGGGGTGAGTGGCGTGAGTGGCTGTCCCCGCGCCTCGCGGGCGGTGCTTCACTCGACGCAGCGCCGTGGTGCGCGCACGTCGCAGCGGCCGGCTCGTCCGGTCATGAACTCGCGGAGCTCCGTCGCACCCGGACCCTGGGCGCGGTCACTCCAGGTGCGGGTTCACCGCTCGCGGGCTGCCGCCGGCAGCAGTGCCAGCCGCCGCGTCGACGAGGTACCGAGCCGTCACGCCGCCCAGGCGGCGGTCAGCCCTGCGCAGGGCTCGTAGGGACCGCAGCGGGGCGGCCGACGGATCGAGCTGCGCATTCTGCAGCACCGCAGAGGCCCAGGCGACGGCTTCGCGGTGGCCGGGGTCGTCGGGGAACAGTAGCGTCAGCTGCTTCTTCGCACGCTCCACGGGGCTCACGGTCCCACCGATCATGACGCCGCTCCTCCCGCCTTCGCATCGACATATCGCAGAGCGGAGCGCCCTGACAGCTCAGGTGCGCTGTGCCGCACACGCTAGCACCGCGACCACGCACACCGGCCTCGCCGCATGTTCGGCACACCGCCCGGCGAACGGCAGCGGGAACGACGAGCTCACCCTCGCCTACAGATGTATCCGTCTGTATTGGTGGTTACCAATCGTCACAGGCGTGTGGCGCCGCATCCGGTCCGGGTCTGCTGTTGCGACAGGACGCGACCTGACGTCGGTGCGCGACTCTCCCTCTCGCCCGTTCTCGCAGCGTCGTGGCGTCCCGTCCACCACCAGACCGCGGTGGCGGGGCGACGGCCAGAACCGAGGGAAGAACTCGGCCGTCAACGGACGCCTAGCGCACCCCCGCCCCCGCTCACCGCACTCTCGGGGCCGTGGCCACTGCGTCCCACCCCCGTCGAGAATGCGGTCCGAGGTGCTCCCAATCGCCAGATGTGCGCTGTGGACCGGTCATAGCGTCCCGCACCGGTCCAGAACGCACAGTTGCCACGGCCCGGGAGCCGGCTGCCTCGACGAGGGAGGCCTCTCCCCGGGCGCCGGGAGGCGGCTGCCACGAGGCGCGAGGCCGCTTCCACGTCGCCGGGGTCCAGCGGTCGCGACACGGGAGGCCGCCGCCTCGACGAGGGAGGCGGCCAGCATCCGCACGACGCCCGGGGGTGCGGGAACGCCGAAGGCCCCGCATCGCAGGATGCGGGGCCTTCGATCAGCAGCGGCCGGTACGGGCCCGCCTGCCGGGGATCAGCGGGTGATCAGTGGGCGTGCTGGCCGATGGAGAACTCCAGCACCCAGCTCAGCACGCCGTAGATGGCGAACATGATGCCGAACGCGAAGATCCACCAGCCGGCCGCCACGCCCAGGAAGCACAGCGCCGCGCCGAGGGAGGCCCAGAGCGGGGCCCAGCTGTACGGGGAGAAGCTCCCCTGCACGCCGGCCTCGCGCGAGACCTCGGCATCCAGATCGTCCGAGGGATTGATGCTGTTCTTCCGGTACGCCAGGGTCAGCGCCATGGCGATCATGAAGCCCAGGCCGGACAGGGCCAGGATCGCGGGGAAGCCCACGGTCTCGATGCCATGCGGCTCGTAGGTCCCGGTCACGAAGCCATACGCAATCGCGACGATCAGGAAGAAGACTCCCAGGATCCAGAAGATCTTTGCGCTAGCTCTCATGTCAGTTCGTCCTCGGGTTCGCGGCAGGTTCTTCGGCGAGCATGTGGTCCTGCAGCGCGACCTCCGGGTGATGGAGGTCGAACGCGGGGCGCTCGGACCGGACTCGGGGCAGGGAGTGGAAGTTGTGGCGCGGCGGCGGGCAGCTGGTCGCCCACTCGAGGGACGAGCCGTAGCCCCACGGGTCGTCGACCTCGACCTTCTTGCCCTTCAGGTGCGTGAGCACCACGTTGAGCAGGAACGGCAGGGTGGAGGCACCCATGATGAGCGCGCCGACGGTCGAGATCTGGTTCATCCAGTCGAAGCCGTCCTCGGCGAGGTAGTTCACGTACCGGCGGGGAGCACCCGCGACGCCCAGCCAGTGCTGGATGAGGAACGTCATGTGGAAGCCGAGCGCCAGCAGCCAGAAGTGCACCTTGCCGATGCCCTCGTGGAGCTTGTAGCCGAACATCTTGGGCCACCAGAAGTAGAAGCCCGCGAACATCTCGAAGACCACGGTTCCGGCCATCACGTAGTGGAAGTGCGCGACGACGAAGTACGTGTCCTGGATGTGGAAGTCCAGCACCGGCGAGGACAGGATGATCCCCGTCAGGCCGCCGAAGATGAAGGTGGTGAGGAAGCCGAGCGTGAACAGCATCGGCGTCTCGAAGGTGATCGATCCCCGCCACATCGTGCCGATCCAGTTGAAGAACTTCACGCCCGTCGGGACGGCGATGAGCATCGTCATGAAGGCGAAGAAGTCCAGCATCACGGAGCCGGTGGTGTACATGTGGTGCGCCCACACGGTCACCGACAGGGCGGCGATCGCGATCGTCGCGCCGACGAGGGTCTTGTAGCCGAACACCGGCTTGCGGGAGAACACCGGGATGATCTCCGTGGCGATGCCGAAGAACGGCAGCGCGAGCACGTACACCTCGGGGTGCCCGAAGAACCAGAACAGGTGCTGCCACAGCATCGGTCCGCCGTTGGCGGGGTCGAAGATGTTCGCGTCGAACCGTCGATCTGCGCCGAGCGCGAGCAGCGCGGAGGCCAGAGGCGGGAACGCCATCAGCACGAGCACGGCCGTGATGAGGGTGTTCCAGGTGAAGATCGGCATCCGGAACATGGTCATGCCGGGCATGCGCATGCACAGGATCGTGGTGATGAAGTTGACCGAGCCGAGGATCGTGCCGAAGCCCTGGAGGGCAAGGCCGAACACCCACAGATCACCGCCCAGGCCGGGGGAGAACGTGGTGTCCGACAGCGGCGCATACGCGGTCCAGCCGAAGGAGGCCGCGCCCTGCGGCGTGAGCAGACCGGAGACGACGATCATCGAGCCGAAGCCGGTGATCCAGAACGCGAACATGTTCAGGCGCGGGAACGCCATGTCCACGGCGCCGATCTGCAGCGGCACCAGGTAGTTCGCGAAGCCGTTGAACAGCGGCGTGCCGAACATCAGCAGCATGATCGTGCCGTGCATGGTGAACAGCTGGTTGTACTGGTCCTTGGAGACCACCACCTGCAGGCCGGGCTCCCAGAGCTCGGTGCGGATGCCCAGCGCGAGCAGGCCGCCGAACGCGAAGAACGCGAAGGCCATGCCCATGTACATCATGCCGATCAGCTTGTGATCGGTCGTGGTCAGAAGATTGAAGAACTGACGGCCGAGGCTCGTCGGCCGCTCGTCCTGGAACCGCGTCGGCGCCGAGGTGCTCGGCGCTGCGGTGGTCTCGGTGCTCACTCGTTCTCTCCCTCAGTACCGGTGGAGCTGGTCTCCTCGGTGACGCGAGGACCGGCATCGTCATGCTTCTCGCGCATGCTCCACTCCTCCTGGTTGCGGTTCAGGTCGACGCCGAGCTGGCCATCGTTCCCCTGAGCACGCAGCTCCTCCATGTGGGCGTCGAACTCCTCCTGCGAGACGACGACCACGTTGAACAGCATGTCCGAGTGGTACTCGCCGCACAGCTCGGCGCACTTGCCCTCGTAGACGCCCTCACGGGTCGGGGTGATCTGGAAGCTCGTCGTGTGCCCCGGGAACATGTCCTTCTTGTAGAGGAAGTCGACGACCCAGAAGGAATGGATGACATCGCGGGAGTCGAGGCGGAACTCGACGGTCTGGTCGACGGGGAGCCACAGCTCGGGCAGCGAATCCGCCGCGCCCGGCTCTCCCGTGGCGAAGGACTGCACGCCGGCGGGCTCGTGGACGTCCTGGTCGACGTAGTTGATGTCCCAGCTCCACTGCTTGGCGACGACGTTGACCGTGGTGTCCGGCTCCGCCACGTGCATCTCGATCTCACGGGCGTCGCGCTGGGTGAAGTAGAAGAAGGTCAGCACCATGACCACCGGCACGAGCGTGAACATCAGCTCGAGGGGGACGTGATAGCGCAGCTGGATCGGGAAGCCCTTGTCGTGCTTGCGACGGCGGTAGGCGATCGCGCACCAGATCGTCAGGCCCCAGATGATGAGACCGACCAGCACGAGAACCGTCCACGAACCGACCCACAGGTTCGTGATCCGCTCGGTCCGATCGGTGACCTCCCGACCGTCGACCGGGCCGGGCATGAATCCACGCTGCTGCGCTTGGGTGCAGCCGGCGAGGACCAGGGTGGCCAGGGCGAGGCCTGCTGCCGCTGCGCGGCGTCCACGCCGCGCGCGCTGGGGGACCTGGGGGATCACAGGGGATGACCTTCCGCTCGTCGTCTCCCGACCGCGTCTCCGGGCCGGGCGCTGGGCCTCGGACCGACTCCGCGATATGGAGCTGGTACTGATGTGTGCGGGACGCGCCCGCGGTGCCGCGCCCTCCCCCATGGGGAGAGGACCGAGACAGGCCGGAGGCCCGCCCTTTGACGGCACGTCGTCATCATACGGCTTTCCGGAGGTGGTGCGGGCATCTCGACTCGCCGCCATCGGTGCCGCCCACGGGTCCGTGACCGGTCCGTGACCTCGTGGTCGCGGTGATCACATGCAGAAGGACCCGGCCTGGTGACGTGATCGTCACCCGGCCGGGCCCCTGGTCCCGCGGCGGGCGGGTCGCCGTGCGGCGGCTGCGCGGTGGAGAGCGACTCAGGCGAAGGAGTCACCACAGGCACAGGAGCCGCCCGCATTCGGGTTGTCGATGGTGAAGCCCTGCTTCTCGATGGTGTCGGAGAAGTCGATCACCGCGCCGGTGAGGTACGGGTTGCTCATCTTGTCGACGACGACCTCGACGCCCTCGAAATCGACGACCAGGTCGTCATCCATCGTGCGCTCGTCGAAGTAGAGCTGGTAGATCAGGCCGGAGCAGCCGCCGGGCTGCACCGCGATGCGCAGGCGGAGGTCATCGCGCCCCTCCTGCTCCAGCAGCGTGGTCACCTTCTGGGCGGCGCCGGACGTGAGGGTGACGCCATGCGCCGCGGTGGGGCGCTCGGTGGTCGTGGTCATGAGGTCCTCCTCGAAGCTCGTGTCAGGCCAGGATACGCCCCGCGGGACGGGAACGGGGGGGGTGGCGAAGGTCCCCGTCACAGGACGCCGCGGAAGAGCGCGACCAGGAGGATGCCTCCGTAGCCGAGCACCACGCCGACCACCGCTCCGGTGGCGCCGTCGCGACTCCACCCGCGCAGCACCGCCGAGACGGCGAGGAGCAGCACCGCGGCGACGGCGATGAGCCCCCACCCCGGGAAGAAGTACCCGGCGAGGAAGCCGATCACGATCCCGACGAAGAGCAGCGGGATCATGAACGGCGAGACCGTGGGGCTGCCGCCGGAGCGCTGTGACGGATCGGGGCGCTGGGCCGGGTGGTTCATGACCGCGCCCCGAGCGTGCTCGCGCCGCGCAGCAGCAGCGCCTCGGCGAGGCAGACCTTCGCGAACTCCCCCAGGTGGAGGGACTCGTCGATGCCGTGCGCCCGGGATTCCGGATCCTCCACCCCGGTGACGAGCACCTCGGCCTGCGGGAACACCTCGAGCAGATCCGCGATGAAGGGGATCGAGCCGCCCAGACCGGTGTCGACGGCCGGCGCGCCCCATGCCGCGGCGAAGGCCGAGCGGGCGAGATCCATGGCGGGCGACGCCTGGGAGGCGCTGAACGGCTTGCCCCGCTCTCCCTCATGGATCGTGACCTGCGCGGTGGCCGGAGCATGCTGCTCGAGGTGGGTGCGCAGCGCGCGCATCGCCGCATCGGGGTCCTCGCCCGGCGGGATGCGCAGCGAGACCTTGGCCCGTGCGACGGGCACCAGGGTGTTCGAGGCGTCCCGCACGCTCGGGGCGTCGATCCCGATGACGGACAGCGCGGGGCGGGTCCACAGCCGCGCGGTGAGCGAGCCGCTGCCGGAGAGCTCTGCGCCCTCGACCACCCCGGCGTCGCGGCGGAAGTCGGCCTCCTGCATCTCGACCGTCGGGTCGTCGGCGCGGCGCAGCCCCTCGACCGCGACCTCGCCGTCCTCGTCGTGCAGGGTGGCCAGCAGGCGGGAGAGCTGTGTGAGCGCGTCGAGCACCGGTCCGCCGAAGAGCCCGGAGTGGACGGCGTGCTCCAGCGCCCTCACCTCGACCACGAGGTCGACCACGCCGCGCAGGCTGGTGGTCAGGGCGGGAGTGCCCACCGCCCAGTTCGCGGAGTCCGCGACGATGATGAGATCAGCGGCGAGCCGTTCCCGGAACGTCTCGATGAAGGGGCGGAACGTGGGCGATCCGGCCTCCTCCTCCCCCTCGACGAAGACGGTCACGCCGATCCCGTCGGCGGCGAGCTCCTCGCCCACCAGGCGCAGGGCGGTCACATGCGCCATCACCCCGGCCTTGTCATCCGCGGCGCCGCGGCCGTACAGGCGGCCATCCCGCTCGACGGGATCGAAGGGTGCGCTGCTCCAGTCCTCGACGGCGCCGGTGGGCTGGACGTCGTGGTGCGCGTAGAGCAGCACCGTCGGCCGCCCCTCCGCGGCGGGCGTGCGGCCGATGACGGCCGGGCTGCCCCCGTCGACGGACTCGATCGTCACCTCGGCCATGCCCGCGCCGCGCAGCAGCTCGGCGACCGCCTCGGCGCTCCGGCGCACGGGCTCGGTGTCGTAGCCGGCGAAGGCGATCGACGGGATGCGCACGAGGTCCTTGAGGTCCTCGACGGCGCGGGGCAGCAGCGGCTCGAGCCGGGCCCGCAGCGCCTCGACCTCCTCGGACTCACCGGTGGCAGCGGGGTGGACGGAGGGATCAGGAGTGCTCATGACGGTCACCGTACCGTCGCCGGAGCTGGGGCGATGCTGTACGTGTGAGGATGTCACCGGGCGCACAGCGCGGGGTCCCAGGCCCTGTCGCCTAGACTGCTGCGGTGATCTTCCGCAAGTCCGAGCCCCCGCAGAGCCCCGAGCCCTCGCCGCAGCCCCAACGGCCCGGTTCGAAGGGCCGTCCCACCCGTACGCGCAAGGAGGCCGAGGCGGCCCGTCGGCGGCCGCTGGTGGTCGACGACCGCAAGGAGGCCCGTCGCCGTGACCGCGAGCGCGCCAACCGCGAGCGGGCGGAGGCCCAGCAGGCCCTCATGACCGGCGACGAGCGCAAGATGCCGCTCCAGCATCGGGGCCCTGAACGCAGCTTCGTGCGGGACGTGGTCGATTCGCGGCGGAACATCGCGGAGTACTTCTTCCCCATCGCGTTCCTGTTCATGCTGCTCGCGCTGGTGCTCCCGCTGATCAAGCCGGAGCTGACGGCGGTGTTCAGCGGCGGGATGATCCTCGTGCTCTGGGGCGGCATCGCGCTGTGCGTGGTGGACGGCTTCATCCTGCGCAAGCGGCTGCGCCGCGAGGTCACCGAGCGGTTCGGGGATGTCGGCCGCGGCGTCGTGACCTACGGGATCATGCGCGCGATCCAGATCCGGCGCTTCCGCCTCCCCCGCGCTCAGATCAAGCACGGCGAGTCGCCGCGCTGATCTCCTCCTGCGACTTCCTGCGACATGAACGGCCGACGCGGTGCTCCGCGTCGGCCGTTCGTCATCGTGCGGTGAAGCTCAGGCGCCCTTCCCCTGCGCGGGCGCCGCGCCCTCGGCGTCCTCCCGGGACGGCTGCTTCTCCGGGGCCGTGCGCGGGGCGGGCTTGGTGTCGACGCCCGCCTCCTTGCGCTGCTGCGGCGTGATCGGCGCGGGGGCGGCGGTCAGCGGATCGTAGCCGTTGCCGGTCTTGGGGAAGGCGATGACCTCGCGGATCGAGTCCTCCCGGGCCAGCAGAGCCACGATGCGGTCCCAGCCGAAGGCGATGCCGCCGTGCGGCGGCGCACCGTACTGGAAGGCGTCGAGCAGGAAGCCGAACTTCTCCTGCGCCTCCTCCGCGCCGATCCCCATGACCTGGAAGACGCGCTGCTGCACGGACTGGTCGTGGATGCGGATGGAGCCGCCGCCGATCTCGTTGCCGTTGCACACGATGTCGTAGGCGTAGGCCAGCGCCGCCCCGGGATCGGTGTCGAAGCTGTCCATGAACTCGGGCTTGGGCGAGGTGAACGCGTGGTGCACCGCGGTCCACGCCCCTCCGCCCACGGCGACGTCGCCCGAGGCCACCGCGTCCGCGGCGGGCTCGAACATCGGGGCGTCCACGACCCACACGAAGGCGAAGGCGTCGTGGTCGATCAGCCCCAGCCGCTCGGCGATCTCGGCACGGGCGGCGCCGAGCAGCGCGCGGGAGGACTTCGCCTCGCCCGCGGCGAAGAAGATGCAGTCGCCGCGCGAGGCGCCGGTGGCCTCGAGCAGGCCGGACTTCTCCGCCTCGGAGATGTTCTTGGAGACCGGGCCGGTGAGCGTGCCGTCCTCCTGGACGAGCACGTAGGCGAGGCCCTTGGCGCCGCGCTGCTTGGCCCACTCCTGCCAGGCGTCCAGCTGACGGCGGGGCTGGGCGGCACCGCCGGCCATGACGACCGCTCCCACGTACGGGGCCTGGAAGACCCGGAACGGCGTCTCGCGGAAGTAGTCCGTCATCTCGACCAGCTCGAGGTCGAAGCGGAGGTCCGGCTTGTCGGAGCCGAAGCGGCGCATGGACTCCGCATAGGTGATGCGGGGGAACGGCGTGGTGATCTGGTGGCCGCCCTTCGCCCACACGGCGGTGAGGATCTCCTCCGCGAGGGCGATGACGTCCTCCTGGTCCACGAAGCTCATCTCGACGTCGAGCTGCGTGAACTCGGGCTGACGGTCCGCGCGGAAGTCCTCGTCGCGGTAGCAGCGGGCGAGCTGGAAGTACTTCTCGATGCCGCCGACCATCAGCAGCTGCTTGAACAGCTGCGGCGACTGCGGCAGCGCGTACCAGGAGCCGGGGGCGAGGCGGGCCGGGACCAGGAAGTCGCGGGCGCCCTCCGGGGTGGAGCGGGTCAGGGTGGGCGTCTCGACCTCGACGAAGTCCTGGTCCAGCAGGGTATCGCGCGCGGCGCGGTTGACCTCGGAGCGCAGCCGCATCGCGGCGGCCGGTCCCTGGCGACGCAGGTCCAGGTAGCGGTAGCGCAGGCGCGCCTCCTCGCCCACGTCGGTGTGCTCGTCGAGCTGGAAGGGCAGGGGCGCGGAGGCGCTGAGCACCTCGACCTCGCTCGCGGTGACCTCGATGTCGCCGGTGGGCAGCAGCGGGTTCTCATTGCCCTCGGGCCGGCGGCCGACGGAGCCGATGACCTTGAGCACGTATTCGTTGCGCAGGTGCATCGCCTCGTCCTCGCGCACCACCACCTGGGTGACGCCGCTCGCGTCGCGCAGATCGAGGAACGTCACGCCGCCGTGGTCACGGCGACGGCCGATCCAGCCGGTGAGGGTGACGGTCTGTCCGATGTGCTCCGGGCGGAGCTCACCGGCGGTGTGGGTGCGCAGCACGAGGTGTCCTTCTGGTGGTGTCGACAGGTCGGGCCCCTCCGGGCGACGGGGCGTCCGGAGGGCCATCACGCACGGTGGCGTGGACAGCCCACCTTACCGCGCAGGGTGAGCGATCTCGCCACCGCGGCACTGTTGCTCGCGCCATGGCGCCCGTAGACTTGACGACGGTCCGACCTGCAAGATCGCAGGTCCGTTTCCGCCCGAACTCGCCCGAGCCGTGTCCTGCCTCCGCAGGATCCTCGTCGCGCGAGACGTATGGGCGCCCACGCCCTGCGACACGTTAGGGCTTGTTCACCCCTGACTGTCGAAGGACACCATGACTGACGCCTCCCCTGCCACCGACCCCTCCACCGGGTCCACCCCCTCCTCCGCGCCTGCGGTCCATCCCGAGACGGCACCGTCCGACGAGGGCGCCTCGTCCGACACAGGCACCGCGACCGACACCGCTCCCGCGACCGCCACAGCCGCTGCGGCCGGGGCGGACACCGCGACGGATGCCGCTGCGATCCCCGAGCCCGCTGCGGCAGAGCCCGCGCCCGCTGCGGAGCCCGCGGCTCCGGCCGGCCCCAGCTTCGATGACATCGCGCTGCCGGCACCGCTGCGCCGCGCGGTCGACGAGCTCGGGTTCACCACCCCCTCGGCGATCCAGGCCCAGGCGATCCCGCCGCTGCTCGAGGGCCGCGACGTGATCGGCGTCGCGCAGACCGGCACCGGCAAGACCGCCGCCTTCGGCCTGCCGCTGCTGGCCGCGATCGACCCCTCCCTCCGCGAGGTGCAGGCTCTGGTCCTCGCCCCCACGCGCGAGCTGGCGATGCAGGTGGCCGACGCGATCGCCTCCTTCGCCACCTCGATCGGCGGTCTCGACGTGGTCGCGCTGTACGGCGGCTCCCCCTACGGCCCGCAGGAGCGCGCGCTCGCTCGCGGCGCCCAGGTCGTCGTCGGCACCCCGGGCCGAGTGATGGACCACATGCGCCGCACGAACCTGCGCCTGGACACCATCCGCGTCGCGGTCCTCGACGAGGCCGACGAGATGCTGCGGATGGGCTTCGCGGAGGACGTCGAGGAGATCCTCTCCCACTCCCCCGACACCCGCCAGGTCGCCCTGTTCTCGGCGACGATGCCCGCCGCCATCCAGCGGGTCGCCCAGACCCACATGCAGGATCCCGTGCGCGTGAGCGTGAGCCCTCAGTCCTCCACGGTCAAGAGCGTCCACCAGACCTACGCCGTGGTGCCCTTCCGGCACCGCACCGGGGCCCTGGCCCGCGTGCTCGCCACCTCCGATGCGGAGGCGGCGATCGTGTTCGTGCGCACCCGCGCGGCCGCCGAGGAGGTCGGCACCGCACTGGTGGGCCGAGGCCTGATCGCCGCGTCGATCAGCGGCGACGTGCCCCAGAAGGAGCGCGAGAAGATCGTCGAGCGTCTCCGCGACGGCTCGCTGCAGGTGCTCGTCGCCACCGACGTCGCCGCCCGCGGCCTCGACGTGGAGCGCATCGGCCTGGTCGTCAACTTCGATGTGCCGAAGGAGGCGGAGTCCTACGTCCACCGCATCGGCCGCACCGGCCGCGCCGGACGCTCCGGGGAGGCGCTGACCTTCATCGGCCCGCACGAGCGCCGCGCCCTGAAGAACATCGAGCGCGCCACCAAGCAGACCCTCGCCGAGGCGGTCATCCCCTCCCCGCGCGACGTCTCCAAGCATCGCCTGGCCGCTCAGCTTACCCAGGTCCCCGCCCGTGTCGAGCGCGGTCGTCTCGAGCTGTACCGCGAGCTGATCGGACAGTTCGTGGCCGAGCACGACATCGATCCGCTCGAGCTCGCGGCCGCCCTGGGCGCGATGTCCGTGGGTGATGAGGGCCCCGGAACCGCGACCGAGGAGGAGGAGTTCACCGGCGCGAAGCTGGGCGAGGACCGCTCCCCGCGCGGCGATCGCGATCGCGGCCCGCGCGAGGCTGCCGCGACGGAGCGCGGCTACACCTCGTACAAGGTGGGTGTGGGCCACACGCACGGTGCGCGGCCGCCGGGCATCGTCGGCGCCATCACCGGCGAGGGCGGCCTGCACGGCAAGGACATCGGGAAGATCCAGATCTTCCCCCACTTCGCCCTGGTGCAGATCCGCGGCTCCCTCAGCCCGGAGCAGATGGAGCGCATCAGCCGCGCGAAGGTCGGCGGGCGCGAGCTGCGCATCGGCCCGGACCACGGGCCGCGCGGCGGCAAGGGGCCGCGTCGTGACAACGACCGCCCCTTCCGGCGCGACGACCGCTCGCGCCGCGACGATCGCGGTGGCCGCTTCGACTCCGCGCGCCGAGGCCCCCGCCGCTCCGAGGGCTGAGCGTCCCCGGCGCCGCGTGCTCCGGCACCGGCGCCGGGCAGCGGCCCAGGCACCGCGGTCGAGAGGCCGAGATCGAGTAGCCGAGCGCGAGAGGCCGAGACGTGGAAGAGCCCCGTCACCGTTCACCGGTGGCGGGGCTCTTCGCTGCTGAGGAGGAGGGTCAGTCCTGCTTCTCCTGCGCCTCGGCGTACGCCTTGCGCACCTCGTCCATGTCCAGGTTCTTCACCTGGCCGATGAGGTCCTCGAGCGCGGACTGCGGAAGCGCGCCGGCCTGGGAGAACACCGGGATGCCCTCGCGGTAGGCGACCAGGGTGGGGATCGAGGTGACGCCGTAGCGCATCGCCAGCTCCTGCTGGTCCTCGGTGTCGACCTTCGCGAAGGTGACGTCCTCGTGGGTCTCGGAGGACTCCTCGAAGATCGGGGCGAAGCGCTGGCACGGCACGCACCAGCCCGCCCAGAAGTCGATCAGGACGATGCCGTCCTCGACGGTCTTGTCGTGGTTCTCGGTGGTCAGGGTGAGCGTAGCCATGCCCGAGGGAACGCCGTGGCGCCGCGGATCATTCCCGCAGCACCACGGTGTGATCCAGATCATCGGGTCGGCGGTGCGTCCTGGGCCTCGCCCGCGCCGAGGATCCGCGCGGTGAGGTCCTCCGCGGGCGGCTGCCATGCGGCGGCGTCCGCCTCGACCTGGTGACCGCTGCGGATGTCCTTGACCTGGTCGGCGCCGCCGTCTGCGGACGGGAACCAGATGAAGGGGATGCCGCGGCGGTCCGCGTAGCGGATCTGCTTGCCGAACTTCGCGGCGGTGGGCGCCACCTCGCAGGAGATGCCGCGGCTGCGCAGGGAGCGTGCGGCCGCTTCGCTGAGGTGGCGGTGCTGCTCATCCGCCACCGAGACCAGCACACAGGTGGGCACGGAGCGGGAGGCGGTGGCCAGGCCCGCGGAGAGCAGCCGCGAGACCAGGCGCGAGAGGCCGATCGAGAGACCGACTCCGGGATAGGTGTGCCGGTTGTCCGAGGCCAGGGCGTCGTAGCGGCCGCCCGAGCAGACGGAGCCGAGGGCCTCGTGACCGGTCACGAAGGTCTCGAACACGGTGCCCGTGTAGTAGTCGAGCCCGCGGGCGATCGAGAGGTCGGCCATGATCACGCCGGGCACCGCGGCCTCGACGCGCTCGAGCACGGAGGTGAGCTCGGCGATGCCCTGCTCGACCATCTCCCCGCTGCCGCCGAGCTCCCGCACCCGATCCGCGAAGGAGGCGTCACGGGTGCGGATCGAGGCGAAGTCGAGGCAGGCCTGCGCCTGCTCGACGCTCGCACCGACCTCTGCAAGGAGCAGCTCGCGCACCGCGTCCGGGCCGATCTTGGGCAGCTTGTCGAGGCTGCGCAGCACGGCGGCCTGGTCCTCGAGCCCGATGGAGCGGAAGAAGCCCTCGGAGAGCCGGCGCGTGTTGGCGTGGATCGTGAACGCGGGCAGCGGCAGGCGGTCGAGGATCTCCGCCATCACCGTGGCGACCTCCGCCTCGATGTGCCCGGGGAGGGTGTCCTGTCCGATGACGTCGAGATCGGCCTGGTAGAACTCCCGGAACCGTCCGTCCTGGGGACGCTCTCCGCGCCAGACCTTCTGGATCTGGAAGCGGCGCAGCGGGAAGACGAGATCGTTCTGGTGCTCGAGCACGTAGCGGGCGAGCGGCACGGTGAGATCGAAATGCAGGCCCAGGGTGCGCGAACGATCTTCGCGGCCGGCCTCCGCGCCGTCCTCCTCCTCGGCGTGGAGGCGTCGCAGCACGTACACCTCCTTGTCGATCTCGCCCTTGCGCAGCAGCTGCTCGAGCGGTTCGACGGCGCGCGTCTCGATGCCCGAGAACCCGTGCAGCTCGGCGACCTCGCGGAACACGTCGATGACGTGCTGCTCGACGAGACGCTCCGCGGGGAGCCACTCCGGGAATCCTGACAGGGCGGCGATCTTCGCCATGCGGTGCACATCCTTCTCGATCTGGGCGGAATGCCAGGCCCCATTATCCCCCGGACCGGGCTGGACCGCGCTCGGGCATGCCGCACGGAACGGGTGCGCCCGCACACGCGCCTCGCTGTAGAGTTCCGTGAGACGGTCCGCCCCGCGCCGGGGCGGTGCCGCGCCAGCCCGACCGCCGATCCCGGCGGCAGTGTCCCGCCCTGCAGCGGATCCCTTCGAAGGAGCTCAACCGTGAGCGAGTCCGAGACCCCCGTCCCCGCATCGTCCCCCGCCGCTCAGCCCATCGAGCCGGCCGCCGATCAGGGTGCTGATCAGCCCTCGCCCTCCCCCGCCGCTGCTGCGGAGGAGAACGGCCCGGCACCGGAGGGCGCGGAGCCGATCGCGCAGACCGACGGCGCAGAGCCCGCGGTGACGGAGCAGCCGGCCGAGCAGCCGTCCACGTCCGCACCGGCCGCTGACGCCGAGCCCGGTGCCGGGCAGACTGGCGAGAGGACTGGCGAGCACGCCGCGGAGCCCGACGCCGATCAGGCTGCCGAGCAGCCCTCCGCACAGGCCTCTGCGGCAGAGCCGACCGCTTCCGAGGAGCCGGCTGAGGAAGACGCCGCCTCCAGCACGGGCGCCGCAGCCCCCAGCCCGAAGCCCGGCAGGCCCGGGCCGAAGCCCGCCGCTCCCGGCCCGCGCCCCGGCGCCCCGTCACCGGCGGCGCTGGCGGCGAAGAAGCCGAGCGCCGCGCTGCTGCCCGTGGTCCCCCCGGTCACGGAGTACGACGCGGAGCAGATCGCCGCCGCCAAGGCCTTCGGGACGGTCGCGGAGGACGGCGCCGTCACGGTCCAGGACGGCACGCAGGTGCGGACCGTCGGCACGGCCGGCGAAGCCGACCACGACGCGGCCCTCGAGCCGTTCGCCCGCGCCTATCTCGATCTGGTCGCCTTCCTCGACCTCACCCAGACCACGCTCAACGCGCCGGAGCACACGCAGAACGAGCTCAACCGGCTGCTCGAGAACCTTCGCAAGAACATGAAGGAGCCGAAGGTCGTCGGCGACATCCCGGCGCTGCGGGCGCGGGCGGCGGAGCTGCGGGAGCAGGCCAAGGCGAAGATCCACGCCCTCGAGGCCGAGCGCGCCTCCCAGCGTGAGGAGGCCACCCGGCGCCGCACCGAGTTCGTCGAGTCGATCGAGGCTCTGGTCGCCACCGATCCGGAGCAGATCTCCTGGCGCAACGCCGGCGAGACGATGCGCCAGATGGTGCCGACGTGGAAGCAGATGCAGACCGACGACGTCTCCCTGGACCGTCCCACCGAGGACGCCCTGTGGAAGCGTCTCTCCGCGGCCCGGGCGACCTTCGACCGCATGCGCAAGCAGTTCTTCTCCCAGCTGGATGCGAAGCACGCCGAAGCGGCGCAGATCAAGGAGGACCTGATCGCGCGCGCCGAGGCGATGCAGGAGTCCACGGACTGGGGCCCCACCGTGCGGGCCTACAAGGGCCTCATGGACGAGTGGCGCCGCGCGCCCCGCGGCAGCCGCAAGAAGGACGATGCCCAGTGGAAGCGGTTCAAGGCCGCGCAGGACACCTTCTTCCAGGCGCGCAACGCCGATCTCCACGAGACCGAGGCCGAGCAGCGCCAGAACCTCGAGGTGAAGGAGGCTCTGCTCACCGAGGCCGAGGCCATCGATCCCTCGGCAGGGGTGGACCAGGCGAAGAAGACGCTGCGCTCGGTGCAGGACCGCTGGGAGGAGGCCGGGAAGGTCCCCCGCGGTGACATGCGGCGGATCGACGAGCGCCTCCGTGCCGTCGAGCGGGCTGTGAAGAACGCCGAGCAGGAGGAGTGGCGGCGCACCGACCCGCGCACGAAGGCACGGGTGGAGGGTGCGTCCTCCCAGCTGCATTCCGCGATCGCCTCCTACCAGGAGGCTCTCGACAAGGCGGTCGCCGGCGGCGACCCGAAGAAGATCGCCGAGGCCGAAGCGGCGCTCGAGGCGCGCAAGGAGTGGCTCGCCGTCATCGAGCGCTCGGCGCGCGACCTCGGCTGAGGGCCCGCGGCCTCTCCTCCACCGCCCCCGTCTGTCCACAGGAACAGGCGGGGGCGTTGCCGTGCCCGCGCCGACGGACCAGAGTCGGTGCATGGAACGCCTCCTGGCCCGCGACCGGCCCCCGGTGCTCTCGCTGGGCGCCTCCTCCGTGCTGTCCTCTCCGCGCACCGCGGGCCGAGGGGCCGAGGGCCCACCCGCCACCGGTCCGCCGCCGCGCATCATCACACCGCGCCCCGTCCCGGACCCGGAGGTTCGGCCCGTCACGTCGATCGGACTGTGCGCGGCGTGGTCGCGGCATGCGGCGGAGCTCGCCGTGCCGATCGGCGCCGCCCTGCAGCGTTGGGAGGAGACCCCGCCCACGCGCGTGCTCATCGCCGAGGGGCAGCTCGCGCGGATCCTGCCCGGCCGGTACCTGCCTCCCGATCTGCTGCGCAGCGCCGTGCAGCGGGCGCTCGCGCTGGGCTGCGCGATGGGCGCGGCGCTGCAGTCGCACCATGTGATCGCCGGGCCGTCGGCCGCGTGGGTGGTGCTCGGCGGGCCGCCGCCGGCCAGTGCGGAGATGCTCTCGACCGCGCACCGCGGAGAGCTGGCCGGCGTCACGCTGCGGCACTCCCGACTCCGGAGCGCGGACATCGAGACGGTGGGCGGCGCCCCGGTCACGGTCCCCGCACGCACCGCCGTGGACCTGCTGCGCTTCGCGCCCCTCTCGGTCGCCGCCCCGCTGCTGCATCGGCTCGTGGACAGCGGGCACCTGCGACCCGAGGAGGTGCAGCGGCGCCTGCAGCGGATGCACCGCCACCCCGGGGTGAGGGCGGCGCGGGACCGATTCGCGGCCGTGCTGGGCGACGCCGCGCCGTGAGTGGCGCCGGCCGGCAGGGAGCCGTGAGCGCCGGGCGCCGCGAGCGGATGCCGGTCGCCCGGGGCGCGGTGAGCGGTGCGGGGTGTCAGCGGGCGGTGAGCGGGGCGGCGGCCCCCACGGGCTTGCCGTCGGCCGTGACCCGGTAGACGTCGTACACGCCCTCGATCCTGCGCACCTGCCCCAGGACGGACTGCAGATGCGAGGGATCGGCCAGCTCGAAGGAGAAGAAGCTCGTGGCCAGACGGTCGGTGTTGGACTGGGCGGAGGCGGACTGCAGGTTCACCTGCTGCTCGGCGATGACCATCGCGAGATCGGTGAGCAGCCGCGGCCGGTCCAGGGCCTCGACCTTGATGTGCACGAGGTACGCGGTGCTGTGACGACCCGACCAGGAGACGTCGACGATCCGGTCCGGCTGCTGTTCGCTCAGCTGTATCGCATTCGTGCACGTCTCGTGGTGCACGGAGATCCCCGAGCCGCGGGTGATGAAGCCGATGATCGGATCTCCCGGCACGGGAGCGCAGCACTTGGCGAGCTTGACCCACAGATCGGAGTGCCCGTCGACGATCACGCCCTGATCCGTCTCGGAGGCATGCCGCTCGACGCGTCCGGCATGCGATCGCACGCGGGAGGGGAGGGTGATCTCGGCGAGATCCTCCTCCGCGCCGTCGGAGCCGCCGAAGGAGGCGCGCAGCTTCTCGACCACGTGCTGCGCCCCCGTGTGCCCCTCCCCGATCGAGGTGTACAGGGCATCGACCGAATTGAGGTTCAGATCGTCCGCGACCGTGGCGAGGGTGTCATGGGTCAGCAGGCGACGCATCGGGAGGTCCTGCCGGCGCAGCGCCTTGGCGAGCTCCTCCTTGCCCTTCTCGAGCGCCTCTTCGCGGCGCTCCTTGGAGAACCAGTGCCGGATCTTGCTGCGTGCGCGCGGGGACCTCACGAAGCCGAGCCAGTCGCGGCTGGGGCCGGCGTCGTCGGACTTCGAGGTGAACACCTCGACCACGTCCCCGGTGGAGAGGGTCGACTCGAGGGAGACGAGCCGCCCGTTCACGCGCGCCCCGATGGTGCGATGGCCCACCTCGGTGTGCACCGAGTAGGCGAAGTCCACGGGCGTGGCTCCCTGCGGCAGGGCCAGCACGTCCCCCTTCGGGGTGAAGACGTAGACCTCCTGCGTGTTGATCTCGAAGCGCAGCGAGTCGAGGAACTCCCCCGAGTCCGTGGTCTCCTTCTGCCAGTCCATGAGCTGACGCAGCCAGGCCGCGTCGTTGGTGACCGGGGCGGCGTCGGCGCCGCCCGGGTTGGCGGACATCGCCTTGTACTTCCAGTGCGCCGCGACGCCGTACTCCGCCCGGCGGTGCATCTCCCGGGTGCGGATCTGCACCTCGACCGGTTTGCCGGTGGGGCCGATCACCGTGGTGTGCAGAGACTGGTACAGGTTGAACTTCGGCAGGGCGATGTAGTCCTTGAACCGGCCCTGGACCGGGGACCAGCGGGCGTGCAGGGTGCCCAGCACGGCGTAGCAGTCGCGCACCGTGTCCACCAGGACCCGCACGCCCACCAGGTCGTAGATGTCGGAGAAGTCGCGGCCGCGCACGATCATCTTCTGGTAGATCGAGTAGTAGTGCTTGGGCCGCCCGGTGACCTCGGCCTTGATGCGCGCCTTGCGGAGGTCCTCGTTGATCTGGGACGAGACGGTGGAGAGGTACTGCTCCCGGGCGGGCGCGTGCTGCGCGACGAGGGAGACGATCTCCTCGTACACCTTCGGATAGAGCACCTGGAAGGAGCGGTCCTCGAGCTCCCACTTCATGGTGTTCAGCCCGAGCCGATGCGCCAGCGGCGCGTAGATCTCGAGGGTCTCCTTCGCCTTCCGCTCGGCGGAGGCGGCCGGGACGTACTTCCAGGTGCGCGCGTTGTGCAGCCGGTCGGCCAGCTTGATCAGCAGCACCCGCACGTCGCGGCTCATCGCGACGATCATCTTGCGGACGGTCTCCGCCTGCGCGGCCTCGCCGTAGGTGACCTTGTCGAGCTTCGTGACGCCGTCGACCATCACGGCGATCACCTCGCCGAACTCGGCGCGCAGCCGCTCGAGCGAGTAGTCGGTGTCCTCGACCGTGTCGTGCAGGAGCGCGGCGGCGATCACCTCGGCCGGAGAGCCGAGCTCGGCGAGGATCGTGGCGACCGAGACCGGATGGGTGATGTACGGGTCCCCGCTCTTTCGGGTCTGCCCGCGATGCGCCTTCTCCGCGACGGTGTACGCCCGGCGCACGAGCTCCGGGCTCTCCTTGGGGCTGATCGCCGTCATCGTCTCCAGCAGCGGAGCGAGCAGCGGATCGACCGTGGGGCCGCTGCGGGAGGTGAAGAAGGACAGCCGCGAACGGTTCCTCCGCGGCGCCGTCGAGGGGCTCTTCGGCGTGGCGGGGCTCTTCGCCGCGGGGGCGGGAGCCGGTGCGGGCGCACGGTGCTCGCCACCCGACGGGACGGACGCCCCCGAGGGCGGGGAAGAGGACTCCTGCGACATGCACACCTCCTGGCTCGTCGGGCCAGTCTACGCGGCGGTCACCATCGGCCCGGACCCGTTCCCGGACGGCGTGCCCTCCCCTGCCGCCGTCAGTTCTCGATCGTCCACACGGCCGAGAGCGGCACATCCGGCAGCTGCTCGCGCCCGCCCAGGCCGGCGAGCTCGAGGAGGAAGGTCGCCCCGAGCACCTCGACCCCGAAGCGGCGGGTCAGCTCGAGGGTGGCCGCCGCGGTGCCGCCGGTGGCCAGGAGGTCGTCGACCAGCAGCGTGCGGGCACCGGCCGGCAGGGAGTTCTCCGGGATCTCGATCTCGGCGCTCCCGTACTCGAGGTCGTAGCGCAGCGCGGCGGGGCGCCCGGGCAGCTTCCCTGCCTTGCGCACGGGGATGAACCCTGCCCCGATCTCATAGGCCAGCGGCGCACCGAGCACGAAGCCCCGTGCCTCCGTGCCGACGATGTACTCGACACCCTCGGGCAGCAGCGTCTTCCAGTGCTGGATGATCTCGCGCAGCGCGGCCGCGTCCCGCAGCAGCGGGGTGATGTCGCGG
Source organism: Brachybacterium faecium DSM 4810 (assembly GCA_000023405.1). NCBI lineage: Bacteria > Bacillati > Actinomycetota > Actinomycetes > Micrococcales > Dermabacteraceae > Brachybacterium > Brachybacterium faecium. The sequence goes on along the minus strand of CP001643.1, from coordinate 1,575,511 downwards.
AACAGCACCCCGGGGGTGGGGAAGTCGGGGTACTCGGCGATGTGCGTGCGGCGCAGCGCGTCGATCCGAGCGCGGGTGGGGACGGTGTCGGTCATCGGCTTCCTCGGTGGATGGTGCGCCGCCGGCGGCCGCCGGCGGTGTGCGCATCGGTGCCGGCCGCGCCCTCGTCGGCGGGCTGCTCGGCATCCTCCGCGCTCTCGGGGCTCTCCTCCCCGCGGCGCGCGCGGAGCACCCGGTCGGTGTGCGCGGCGATCTCGCTCTCGCGCCGGCGCAGGTCCACGAGGAAGCCCGGGGCGAGGAAGATCGAGGAGTAGGTGCCCGCGATGATGCCGATGAACAGGGCCAGGGAGATGTCCTTGAGCGTCCCGGCGCCCAGCAGGAAGGCCCCGATCGCGAGGATCGAGCCCACCGGGAGCAGCGCGACGACGGAGGTGTTGATCGAGCGCACGAGCGTCTGGTTGGCGGCGCGCTCCACCTCGTCGGCGAAGGTGGTGCGGGTCTGCCGCCTCAGGCCGGCGGTGTTCTCGCGCACCTTGTCGAAGACCACGATCGTGTCGTACAGCGAGTAGCCCATGACGGTGAGGAAGCCGATCACCGTGCCGGGGGTGATCTCGAAGCCCACCACCAGGTAGACGCCGACGGTGACGAGCATGTCGTGGATCAGGGCGCTCATCGCCGCGAGCGAGGCCTTGAGGTTGCGGAAGTACAGCGCCATCATCCCGGCCACGAGCGCCAGGAACACGATCACGCCGCGGAGCATCTTCTGGGTGACGTCGCCGCTCCACACCGGGCCGATGTACGAGGTCGAGACCGCGTCGGAGGAGACGTCGTAGGCGCCGGCCAGATCGCTCGCGAGGGCGGCGGTCTCGTCCGAGTCCAGCTCCTCGGTCTGCACGCGCAGCGTGCTGCCGCCCAGCACGGTGATCTTCGGCTCGTTCCCCGGCAGGTGGTCGCGCACCACGTCACGGGCGGAGGTCTGCTCGGTGTCGCTCACGCCGGCGATCTGGAACTCCGAGCCGCCGGTGAACTCGATGCCGAGATTCGGCCCGCGCAGCACGGATCCGACGGCCAGCAGCACCACCAGGGCGAGGCTGAAGAGATACCAGACCCGCCGCCGGGTGACGATCGGGACGATGCGCCGCCCCGCGTGGAGGTCGTTGCCGAAGCGGGCGAAGGACGCGGTCATCGGCTCTGCTCCTCGGTGTCGTCGGCGCCGTCGGGTCCGTCGGCGCCCTCGGCGGATCCAGGACCGCCCGCAGGATCGGGGCCATCCGTGGGTTCAGGACCGTCCTCGGGCTCAGGACCGTCCTCGGGCTCAGGACCGTCGGCAGAGCCCGGGCCGTCGGCTGCGGCGCGGGCGGCGGCCTCCCGTTCGAGCCGGGCGCGGCGCACCGCGATCGGCTCGCGCCCCCCGAGGGCGGGGTCCTCCGCGGCGAGCCCGCCACGCTGGCCGACGGGGCGCACCCGGCCCCGGCCGGCGTAGGCCGGCACGTCGCGGTCGAGCCGCGCCGGGTCCAGGCCGCTGAGCGGGTGCCCCTTGCCGAAGAAGCGGGTGCGCACCAGCGCCTGCAGCACCGGGTGCGTGAACAGGAACACGACGACCAGATCGAGGACGGTGGTCAGGCCGAGCACGAAGGCGAAGCCGCGCACGCCGCCGGTGGACAGCAGATACAGCACCACTGCGGCGATGAGGTTGACAGCATCGGAGGCGAGGATGGTGCGCTTGGCGCGATCCCAGCCGTGGTCGACCGCGGCGACGATCCCCCTGCCCTCGCGGATCTCGTCCCGCACCCTCTCGAAGTACACGATGAAGGAGTCCGCGGTGAACGCGATCGCCACGATCAGCCCGACCACCCCCGCGAGCGAGAGCCGGTACCCGATCTCGGGGATGTTCGACAGGACGGTGAGCGTGCCGTAGGTGAGCAGCCCCATGATGGCCAGGCTCGCCGTGGTCACCATCGCGAGCAGCCGGTACTGGCCCACCGCGTAGAGGACCACGAGCGCGAGCCCGATGAGGCCGGCGATCATGCCCATCTCGAGCTGGTCCGCGCCGAGCGTCGCCGAGATCTGCTGCTCGGAGGCGACCTCGAACTCGAGGGGCAGGGCGCCGAAGCGCAGCTGGTCGGAGAGCTGGCTCGCCTCCTCCTGGGAGAAGTTGCCGGAGATCTGGGCCTCGCCGTTGGTGGTCGCGCCCTGCACCTCGGGAGCGGAGATCACCAGGCCGTCCAGGACGATCCCGAAGGCGCCGGTGGCGCCCTCGCCGTTGTAGAGCGCGGTGGTCATCTCGCCGAAGGCCTGACCGCCCTCCCCGGTGAAGCCCATGTTCACCACGTAGTAGCCGGTGGCCTGACCGGTGGGGGTGACGTCGGCGGAGACCGAGGAGCTCGCGATCGCAGCACCGGCGACGACCTCGGGCCCCAGCAGGTACTTCACCGAGCCGTCCGGGTCGCAGGCGACCACGGGCTCATCGGCCGCCGCGTCGGCGACCTTCTCCTGCTGCGCCGCGGGGTCGACGCAGTCGGCGCTCATCAGCTCGGACTCGATCTCGGGCGTGAGCCAGTCCATGGCCCAGGCCGGATAGGGCAGCTCGCCCTCGGCCGGGGCGGCCGACGGCGCCGAGTCCGGATCCTCGCCGACGAGCCCGTCGAAGACGTGCTGCGAGGGGTCGGCGGGCTCCTCGGAGGTCTCCTCATCGGCGCCCCCTCCCGCATCGGAGGGCTCCGCGGCCTCTCCCCCGCCGTCCGAGGCCTCGCCGCCGCCGTCGGAGGGCTGCGCCTCCTCCGCGCCCTCGGGAGCGATCATCGCCAGCACGGGGCGGAACGACATCGCCGCCGTCTGCCGGATCGCCTGGGAGGTCGCCTGGTCGAGCTGGCCGGGCACGTCGATGACGATGTTCGTGCCGCCCTGCACGGTGATCTCTGTCTCCGCCACGCCCATCGCGTTGATGCGCTGGCTCATGATCTGCCGGGCCTGCTCCATCGCGGCGGAGTCGATCGCGGAGCCGTCGCGCGACTGCGCCTGCAGGATGATCTGGGTGCCGCCCTCGAGGTCGAGGGCGAGCTTGGGAGCCGGCTCCCAGCCGCCCTTCGAGACTCCGGCACCGATCCCGCCGCCCAGCAGCAGGATCAGCACCGCGAGGGCCGCCAGGGCGATGCGACGTGCGGGCATGATGCGAAGTTCCTCAGGATGGCGGACGGTCGGGGCGGCCCGGGGCAGGCGGCGTGCGGCCGCACCTCGGGAGCGCGGGCCGGGAGGGGCCCGCAGCAGGTGGTGTGCTCGCCGGGGTCAGAGCCGGTCGCGGCGCGGATCGTCCTCGGCGGGCGTGTCCTCGGACACGGTGACGCCGGGGATGCCGGCATCGTCCGCCTCGCCCTCGGCGAGATCGTCGGACGCCTCGCCCTCGGGATCGACCGGGTCGACCTGCTGCGCGATGGCCTGGCGGGACCACTTGGTCTGGGTGCCATCCTCGGACTCGAGGACGACGACGTCGTCGTACGCCTCGACGATCAGGCCGAAGAAGCCCGAGTGCGTGCGCACCTCGTCGCCGACGCCCAGCTGACGCACGAGCTCCAGCTGCTTCTGTTGCATCTTCTTCTGGCGGCTGGACAAGAACAGCAGGGGCAGCATCATCACGGCGAAGATGAGCAGGAGGGGAAGGAGTTCCACGGGGTTCCTTTCGGCGGACGGCCCCTCCTCCGTGCTGCTTGCACGGATCCGGCGCCGCCGCGGACGACTGACCGCACCACTGTACCCGCCGAGATCCCGCGGTCCTCCCAGCGAGGGCGTGAGGATCGGAACCCGCTCAGAACCTGCCGAGCATCGGGGCGGTGCCCTCCGGCCCCTCGGGCGGTTCGAGGCCCAGATGGGTCCACGCCGCCGGCGCCGCGGCCCGCCCCCGCGGGGTGCGCAGCAGGAAGCCCTCGCGCACCAGGTACGGCTCGACCATGGTCTCCACGGTCTCGGTCTCCTCCCCCACCGCCACGGCGAGGGTGGACAGGCCCACCGGCCCGCCGGAGAAGCGCCCGCACAGGGCGGAGAGAACGGCCCGGTCGAGTCGGTCCAGGCCGCGCTCGTCGACCTCGTAGACGCGCAGCGCCTCCTTCGCGGCGGCGAGATCCAGTCGGCCGCTGCCTCGCACCTGGGCCCAGTCCCGCACCCGCCGCAGCAGCCGGTTGGCGATGCGCGGCGTGCCCCGCGACCGGGTGGAGATCTCCACGGCCGCCGGTTCGTCGAGCTCGACCTCGAGCCGCGCGGCGGAGCGGTGGACGACTTCCCGCAGCTCCTGGGCGCCGTAGAAGTCGAGGTGGCCGATGAAGCCGAAGCGGTCGCGGAGCGGTGCCGGCAGCAGGCCGGCGCGGGTGGTGGCACCGACGGCGGTGAACGGCGGCAGGTCCAGCGGGATCGAGGTGGCTCCGACTCCCTTGCCCACCACGACGTCGACCCGGAAGTCCTCCATCGCGATGTAGAGCATCTCCTCGGCGGGGCGGGCCAGGCGATGGATCTCGTCGATGAACAGCACCTCGCCCTCGTCGAGCGAGGAGAGGATGGCGGCGAGATCCCCGGCGTGCTGGATCGCCGGCCCCGAGGTGATCCGCAGCGGCACCGACAGCTCCGCGGCGATGATCATCGCGAGGGTCGTCTTCCCGAGCCCGGGCGGGCCGGAGAGCAGCATGTGCTCGGGGGCGCGGCCCCGCGCCGAGGCGGCGTCCAGGACCAGCGAGAGCTGATCGCGCACCACCTGCTGGCCGACGAACTCGTCGAGCCGGCGCGGCCGCAGGGCCGCCTCCGCGGTGCGCTCCGGCGGCACCGCCTCCGGACTCGTCACCGAGGGGCTCTCGGCATCGGCGGTCGGCTCGCCCGTCATCGGTTCCCTCCCAGCCCGCGCAGCGCCCGGCGCAGCAGCTCGGCGGAATCCAGCTCCGCACCGTCATCGGCGCGGGCCGACTCGACCGCCTTGAGCGCCGCCTTCTCCGCCCAGCCGAGACCGACGAGGGCCTCGACCACATCGGCGTCGGCGCCGCTCGGCGTGGCCGGCGCCTCCGCCGCGGGCGTGCCGGGGACGGCCGAGAGGGACGCCGGGGCGGGCAGCTTGCCGCCCAGCTCGAGCAGCATGCGGCCGGCGACCTTCGGCCCGATGCCGGGGGTGCGGGTGATGGTCTTCGCGTCCTGCTCGGCGACCGCGCGGCGCAGCTCCTCGGGCTCGAGCACCGCGAGCACCGCGAGCGCCGTGCGCGGCCCGATGCCGGAGACGGACTGCACGATGCGGAAGGTCTCGGCCTCCTCGAGCTGGGGGAAGCCGAAGAGGGTCATCGAGTCCTCGCGCACCACCAGCTCGGTGTGCAGGGTCAGCTCGGCCCCGTGGCGGGTGGCGCTCAGCGCCTGCGGGGTGGTGCGGACGAGGTAGCCGATGCCGCCCACCTCGAGCACGAGGGAGTCGAGGTCGATGCGGGCGACACGCCCGGTCAGGGATGCGATCACGCGACCAGCCTAGAACACCTGTTCGATCAGTGCCGGGAGGTGGAACGTTCCCGGGCGCGTCGTGCCTGCTGCTCGGCGCGGGCCCAGATCGCCTGCGCGCTGGTGCGGGCGCCGCCGCTGGAGTCCAGCGCCACCGGGCCCGGCCCGCGCCACAGCTGGGTCAGCGCGATCGCCACCGCGTCCGCGGCGTCGGCCGGCTGCGGGGCGGCATCGAGCCCCAGGAGTTTGACCAGCATCGTCTGGATCTGCTTCTTGTCGGCCCGGCCGCTGCCGGTCACGGCGGCCTTCACCTCGGACGGCGTGTGCATCGCCGCCGGGATGCCGCGCTCCGCGGCCTCGAGCAGCGCGATGCCGGAGACCTGGGCGGTGCCCATGACCGTGGAGATGTTGTTCTGGCTGAAGACCCGCTCGACGGCGACCGCGTCCGGTCCGAACTCCTCGAGCGCTGCGCGCAGACCGCGCGCGATGGTCAGCAGCCGCTGGTCCAGCGGGGCGTCGGATTCCGAGCGGAGCACCCCGGCGTGCACGAGCCGGGCGCGCCGCCCGCCGAGGGCGTCGACCACGCCGATCCCGCAGCGGGTCAGGCCCGGGTCGACGCCGAGCACGCGCATGGTGGTCATCGTCGGCTCCTCCGGGAGGACGGCGCGGTCCCGACCGGGGCGGCCGCGCCGTCCGCAGGGATCATTCCTCGTCCGCGTCCGCGAGCTGCGCCGCGACGTCGTCGGGGATGTCCAGGTTGGAGTACACGTTCTGCACGTCGTCGCTGTCCTCGAGCGCCTCGATGAGGCGCAGCGCCTTGTGCGCGCCGTCGAGGTCGACGGGGGTGCGCATCGTGGGCACGAACTGAGCCTCGGCGCTGTCGTAGTCGACGCCGGCCTCCTGCAGGGCCGTGCGCACGGCGACCACGTCGGTCGCCTCGGACAGGATCTCGAAGGCCTCGCCCTCGTCGTTGATCTCCTCGGCGCCCGCGTCGAGCACCACCTCGAGCAGGTCGTCCTCGCTGTGCTCGCCCTTCGTGACGGTCACGACGCCCTTGCGCTCGAAGAGGTAGGCCACCGAGCCGGAGTCCGCCATGTTGCCGCCGTTGCGGTTGAAGGCCAGGCGCACCTCGGAGACGGCGCGGTTCTTGTTGTCGGTGAGGCACTCGACCAGCACGGCGACGCCGCCGGGGGCATAGCCCTCGTACATCAGCGTCTCGTAGTCGACGCCCCCGCCGTCGAGCCCGCCGCCGCGCTTGACGGCGCGGTCGATGTTGTCGTTGGGGACCGAGGTCTTCTTCGCCTTCTGGATCGCGTCGAAGAGAGTGGGGTTGCCGGCCGGGTCGGGGCCGCCCATGCGCGCCGCGACCTCGATGTTCTTGACCAGCTTGGCGAACAGCTTGCCCCGCTTGGCATCGAGGGCAGCCTTCTTGTGCTTCGTGGTCGCCCACTTGGAATGCCCGGCCATCTCTCTCCTCCCGACTCTGCCGCCGTCCGGCGGCCGATTGCCGCCCCAGTCTAAGGGCTGGTCGGGCCGCACCCTGGACGAGGGCGCACGACGGGCGGGGTTCAGCCGCGCACGACGGGTGTGGTGAGCGCGCCGATCAGCCGACGATCGGCGGTGATCATCTCGAGCAGCTCGCGCTCCCGGGCGCGGGTCTTCGCCGTCGGCTTCCCGAACAGCACGCCGTGACGCTCCATCCCGAGCGCGACCGCGGAGCGGATCAGATGGCGCATGCCCATGCGCGCCACCGCGCCGTGCCGCACCGCCCAGGCCTCGGCGCGCCGGCGCCCGCGCATCGAGACCAGCATCTCCACCTCGTCCGGGGAGAACCAGCCCGCGCGCCCGTACTCGGACAGCTGGCGGCGCAGGATCCGCTTCTCCCGCAGCCGCAGGAACAGCACGATCGCGACGAGCAGCACGAAGATCGGCACCTGGACGCTGACGTAGTAGCGCAGGAACCCGGCCAGCGGCGCCTCCGGGTCCACGGGCAGGAGGAAGGCCGAGCCGTTCCACACCGCGTGCAGCACCATGCCCAGCGAGAGCCCGCCCAGGCCGAGACCGAAGTACAGCATCAGCGAGCGCCGCTCGGCGGCGATCCCCAGCCCCAGCCCGCACAGCGAGGTGAAGGAGACGTGCGCGAAGGGGGAGAGCACGCCCCGCAGGAAGAAGGTCTGCCAGAAGACGTCGACCTCGCCCGCGGCCTGCGCCTGGTGGAAGGAGCTGCCGAAGTAGAGGATGTTCTCGGTGAAGGCGAAGCCCCCGGCGATCAGCGCCGCATAGACCACCCCGTCCAGCGGACCGGAGATGTACCGGCGCCCCCAGATGAGCAGCCCGATGAGCCCCAGGGACTTCATCCCCTCCTCGATCACGGGCGCCTGCACGACCGCGCCGAGGAACTCGTCGATCGCCGCCGTCTCCTCGGGCGGGGAGATCCACGCATCGAAGAACGTGCCGAAGAAGAGGGTGAGCAGCACGGAGCCGATCGCTCCCCAGCCGAAGGCGTAGAGCAGCGATATCCGCGGCTGCGGGGTGTAGCGGTCCAGCCACCACACCGCGGCGAGGACCATCGCCACCGGCACCAGTGCGGCGGTGAAGGCCACCAGCGACGTGCCGATCCCGAGCGGGAGGATGACGTAGAGACCCACCACCACCGCAGCGAGCGCGAGCAGCAGGAAGGACACCCCGAAGGAGGCCCAGCGCAGCCAGGGGCGGCGACGGCCCCGGCGCGCAGGCCCCGCGTCGCCGAGGCGGCCGGGGGCGCGCGGGTCCACGCGCTCGATGTCGTAGCCGTAGGAGCCGGCGTCGGGGCGCGCGGGGACGGGGTCCGCCGAGGCGGGGTGCGCGGGGGCGGGGCGCGGCGGGATCCCGGTCGTGCTCATCGCTCCCAGTCCTGCCTCTCCCCGGTCGGTGCGCTCCCTCCCGGGACGTCCGTCTCACCTGCGGGCGCCGCCCGGTCGGGGCCCGGTCATGCTAGCTCAGGGCCAGGCGTCCGCATACAGCCGGCGGGTGTCCGCCAGCAGGATCGGCACGGCCTTGGTGCGCGCCACGATCGGCAGGAAGTTCGCGTCCCCCGGCCAGCGCGGCACGACGTGCTGGTGCAGGTGGGCGGCGATGCCCGCCCCGGCCACCTCCCCCTGGTTCATGCCCAGGTTGAAGCCGCGCGGCTGCGAGACCTCACGGATCACGCGCATCGCGGTGCGGGTGAGCTCGGCGACCTCGAGCACCTCGGCCTCGTCCAGATCCGTGTAGTCCGAGACGTGCCGGTAGGGGCACACCAGCAGGTGACCGGAGTTGTACGGGTACAGGTTCAGGATCACGTAGGCGCTCTCGCCGCGGTGGACGATCAGCGATTCCTCGTCGGTGCGCCGCGGTGCGGCGCAGAACGGGCACTGCTCGTCGTCGTGCGGATCCTCCGGCTTGTTCTCCCCGCCGATGTACGCCATCCGGTGCGGGGTCCAGAGCCGTTCGGCGTCGTCGGGGACGCCCGCGAAGTCGCGGGCGTCCTCGACGCCATCGGGGAGCTCGGGCCGCCGGGTCACACCTGCGCCTTGTCGCGGATCGCGGTGACGATGCGATCGACCGCCGCGTCGACGTCGATGCCGTTGTCCTGGCTGCCGTCGCGCATGCGGAAGGAGACCGCGCCGTGGGCCTGGTCCTCGCCGCCGGCGATGAGCAGGTAGGGCACCTTCTCCTTGGTGTGGGTGCGGATCTTCTTCTGCATCCGGTCGTCGGAGGAGTCGACCTCGACGCGCACCCCGTGGGCACGCAGCTTCGCGGCGACCTCCTCGAGGTAGGGCACGTACTCGGCGGCGACCGGGACGCCCACCACCTGTACCGGGGCGAGCCACACCGGGAAGGCGCCGGCGTAGTGCTCCAGCAGCACGCCGAAGAACCGCTCGATCGAGCCGAACAGGGCGCGGTGGATCATCACCGGGCGCTGCCGGGAGCCATCGGGCGCGGTGTACTCCAGCTCGAACAGCTCCGGCTCGAAGAAGTCGAGCTGGATGGTGGACAGCTGCCAGGTGCGCCCGATCGCGTCCTTCGCCTGCACGGAGATCTTCGGTCCGTAGAAGGCGGCGCCGCCGGGATCGGGGACCAGCTCGAGCCCGGACTCGGTGGCGACCTCCTCCAGGGTGCGGGTCGCCTCGTCCCAGGTGGTCTCGTCGCCGACGGACTTCTCCGGGTCGCGGGTGGACAGCTCGAGGTAGAAGTCGTCCAGGCCGTAGTCGCGCAGCAGATCCAGCACGAAGCCGAGCAGGCTCGTCAGCTCCTCCTTCATCTGCTCGCGGGTGGTGTAGATGTGCGCGTCGTCCTGGGTGAAGCCGCGGGCGCGGGTCAGGCCGTGCACCACGCCGGACTTCTCGTAGCGGTACACGGTGCCGAACTCGAACAGCCGCAGCGGCAGCTCGCGGTAGGAGCGGCCGCGGGAGCGGTAGACGAGGTTGTGCATCGGGCAGTTCATGGGCTTGAGGTAGTAGTCCTGGCCCTGCCGGGTGATGTTGCCCTCGTCGTCGCGCTCCTCGTCCACGTGCATCGGGGGGTACATCCCCTCGGCGTACCACTCGAGGTGCCGCGAGGTCTCGAAGAGGTTCTTCTTCGTGATGTGGGGGCTGGAGACGAAGGAGTAGCCGGCCTCGACGTGGCGACGGCGGGAGTAGTCCTCCATCTCCATCTTGACCATCGCCCCCTTGGGGTGGAACACCGGCAGCCCTGAGCCGATCTCGTCCGGGAAGGAGAACAGGTCCAGCTCGCTGCCCAGGCGGCGGTGATCGCGGCGCTCGGCCTCGGCGATCCGCTCCTGATGGGCGCGCAGCTCCTCCTTGGTGGGCCAGGCGGTGCCGTAGATCCGCTGCAGCATCGGGTTCTTCTCGCTGCCGCGCCAGTAGGCGGCCGCGGAGCGGGTGAGCGCGAACCCGTTGCCGATGAGCTTGGTGGTGGGCAGGTGCGGGCCGCGGCACAGGTCCGTCCAGACGGTCTGGCCCTTCTTGTCGACGTTGTCGTACATGGTCAGACCGCCCTCGCCCACCTCGACGCTCGCGCCCTCGGCGGCGTCCTCGGCGGTGGACTTCAGCCCGATCAGCTCGAGCTTGTACGGCTCGGAGGCCTCCTCGGCGCGGGCCGCGTCGTCGCTGATCTCGCGGCGGACGAAGCGCTGCCCGGACTTGATGATCCGGTGCATCTCCTTCTCGAGCGCCTTGAGGGACTCGGGGGTGAACGGCTCGGCGACGTCGAAGTCGTAGTAGAAGCCGTCGGTGATGGGCGGGCCGATGCCGAGCTTCGCCTCGGGATTGGTCTTCTGCACGGCCTGGGCGAGCACATGGGCGGCGCTGTGGCGCAGGATCGACAGGCCGTCCGGGCTGGAGATGTCGACGCCCTCGACGCTCTGGCCCTCGGCGAGCACGGTGTCCAGGTCGCGCAGCTCGCCGTCGATGCGCAGGGCGACGATCGTCGCGGTGCCGGCGAAGACCTCGGTGCCCGTGGTCCCCTCCGCGAGCTGCTGGGACGATCCGTCGAGGGTGATGGCGATCTGGGCCACGGGGTGCTCCTTGTGGGGTCGGGTCGAGCCGGCCGACGATGCCGGCTCCACGGGCGATGGTATCCGGGCACGCGCCGTGCGCCGAACCGGGCCGCGGAGGCCGAAGAGCCCCGGTCCGCGGGGACCGGGGCTCTTCTCGGGGTGGGCGATACTGGGTTCGAACCAGTGACCTCTTCCGTGTCAGGGAAGCGCGCTACCGCTGCGCCAATCGCCCGTGCGGCGCTGTGCGGCGCCGACGGAGGTGGGTACGGGATTCGAACCCGTGTACACGGCTTTGCAGGCCGTTGCCTCGCCTCTCGGCCAACCCACCACGAATGCTTCCGCATCCATGTGAAACGGCGCTCCCGACGAGTCGTCGAGCGCGCCGCCCCTCGGAGCGGACGACCGGATTCGAACCGGCGACCCTCACCTTGGCAAGGTGATGCTCTACCAACTGAGCTACGTCCGCATGACAGGGATCCGGTGGATCCTGCGTGGGCGATACTGGGATCGAACCAGTGACCTCTTCCGTGTGAAGGAAGCGCGCTACCCCTGCGCCAATCGCCCGAAGGTGCTGGCCACCCTCTCGAGTGGACTTGAAGAAGCTTACACGGTCTCGCGGGGCGCTTGCACCAGATCCGGTGTGACGTACGTCCTGCTGGCGACGGAGCGCAGTGGCCGCCCCTCCCCACCGCCTGCCCCACCACGCAGGCTCCCCTGCGTCACACACCCTCCTCTCCTCCCACCGCGACACCCCTGCCGCGCAACCGGAACCCCGGCGCCCAGGAGCGAACTTCGATCACGGCACCCAGGAGCGAACTTCTTGTCGCCTACGTGTCCTCGGCCCGTATACGGGGTTGAGGTCACGCAGGCGACAAGATCTTCGTCGCCCCACGCCAAGATCTTCGTCGTCCCGCGCCACCGTCGACCCCCTGAGCCGCCGGCCCGCAGGCCACATCGGCCGGGCTCCGGCGACGGGACGCGCACCCGACCCCAGGCGCTGCGTGCGCGAACACCCCGACCCCTGCGGTGACCTCGGACACTGTGGGGCTTCTGCATTTGCGCCGCCGGTCGGGGGCGCATATCGTGTTCCTCCGTCGGCCCAGCCGATGTGCGGACGTAGCTCAGTTGGTAGAGCATCACCTTGCCAAGGTGAGGGTCGCCGGTTCGAATCCGGTCGTCCGCTCCATCCCCTCCCCCGCGTCCTCGGACGCACCGGGCGATTGGCGCAGCGGTAGCGCGCTTCCCTGACACGGAAGAGGTCACTGGTTCGAACCCAGTATCGCCCACCCACACAGGCCCTCTCGCAGCAGCGAGGGGGCCTTCGTCGTTCCCGGCGCCCTCCGGAGACGGCCTCCCGGCACCGCCGTTCGCCCGCGTCCGGCGTCATCCTCCCGGTCCCGGCCCCGCCCTCCTCCCGGGGCCCGGCGCGACTGCCCTCCCGGGACCGGGCCCCACTGTTCTTCCGGTCACGGCGCCGTGGGCTGAGGGTGCGTCTACTCTGGCCCCATGCAGATCTGGACCGGACAGTCCTACCCCCTGGGCGCCACCTTCGACGGCTCGGGCACCAACTTCGCCCTCTTCTCGGAAGTGGCGGAGCGTGTCGAGCTGTGCCTGATCGACGAGGACGGCACGGAGCGCCGGGTCGAGATCACCGAGGTCGACGCCTACGTGTGGCACGTCTACCTGCCGGCGGTGCAGCCCGGCCAGCGGTACGGCTACCGGGTGCACGGCCCGTACGATCCGGGAGCCGGGCACCGCTGCGACCCCTCGAAGCTGCTGCTGGACCCCTACGCGAAGGCGATCGCCGGGATGGCGAGCAATCACCCGTCGCTGTACAGCTACGACTTCGAGGACCCCGAGTCCCGCAACACGGAGGACTCCGCCGAGCACACCATGCACTCGGTGGTGGTCTCCCCGTTCTTCGACTGGGGCAACGACCACCCGCCGGCCCATGAGTACCACGACACGGTGATCTACGAGGCGCACGTCAAGGGCCTGACGATGCTCCATCCGGACATCGACGAGAACATCCGCGGCACCTACGTCGCGATGGGCCACCCGGCGATCATCGAGCACCTCACGGAGCTCGGGGTCACCGCCGTCGAGCTGATGCCGGTGCACCAGTTCGTGCAGGACGGGCACCTGGTGGAGAAGGGGCTGCGCAACTACTGGGGCTACAACACGATCGGCTTCTTCGCCCCGCACAACGAGTACGCCTACGGCGGGCAGCTGGGCCAGCAGGTCCAGGAGTTCAAGCAGATGGTGAAGAACCTCCACGAAGCCGGCATCGAGGTGATCCTCGACGTGGTCTACAACCACACCGCCGAGGGCAACCACCTGGGCCCCACCCTCTGCTTCCGGGGCATCGACAACGCCGCGTACTACCGCCTGGTGGAGGAGGACAGGGCCCACTACTACGACACCACCGGCACCGGGAACTCGCTGCTGATGCGCACCCCGCACGTGCTGCAGCTGATCATGGACTCGCTGCGCTACTGGGTCACGGAGATGCACGTGGACGGGTTCCGCTTCGACCTGGCCTCCACCCTCGCCCGCGAGCTGCACGAGGTGGATCGCCTCTCCGCCTTCTTCGACATCATCCAGCAGGACCCGGTCATCTCGCAGGTCAAACTCATCGCGGAGCCGTGGGACCTGGGCGAGGGCGGGTACCAGGTGGGCGGATTCCCGCCGCTGTGGTCGGAATGGAACGGGAAGTACCGCGACACGGTGCGGGACTTCCACCGCTCCGAGCCGGGCAAGATCGGGGACTTCACCTCGCGCCTGGCCGGCAGCTCCGACCTGTACCAGCACACCGGCCGCACCCCCATCGCCTCGATCAACTTCGTCACCGCGCACGACGGCTTCACGATGCGCGATCTCGTCTCCTACAACGACCGCCACAACGAGGCGAACGGCGAGGGCGGCAACGACGGCGAGAGCCACAACCGCTCCTGGAACTCCGGCGTCGAGGGCCCGAGCGACGATCCGCAGGTGCTGGAGCTGCGGCTGCGGCGGGCGAAGAACCTCATGGCCACGCTGCTGCTCAGCCAGGGCGTGCCGATGATCCTGCACGGCGACGAGATGGGCCGCACCCAGGAGGGCAACAACAACACCTACTGCCAGGACGACGAGCTGGCGTGGATGCACTGGGAGCTGGACCAGGACCAGATGGAGATGCTCTGGTTCACCCAGGCCATGATCGCGCTGCGCCGTGAGCATCCGATCTTCCGCCGCCGGCGCTTCCTGCAGGGCGTCGCCCGCGACGGTGCGGACTCGGACCTGCCGGACGTCGAATGGCTCGGCACCGACGGGGCGCTGATGACGGACGAGGACTGGAACGACGCGCAGAACAAGTGCCTGACGATGTTCCTCAACGGCTCGGCCATCCCGGAGCCGAACCTGCGCGGGGAGCGGATCGTCGACGACTCCGCCCTGGTCATGTTCAACGCCTCGGGAAACCCCGTGGACTTCACTCTGCCGCCGGCCGGCCACGGCCGGGAATGGCGCGTCGAGCTGGGCACCGGCGGCACGATCGACGTCGGTGAGAAGGTCCGCGCCGAGCAGACCATCACCCGGCCCGGGCATTCGCTGCTGGTCCTGCTGCGACCGCCCTTCTCGGAGGGCGAGGAGGCCGCCGACCCCGAGGAGAGCCGCCCCACCCGCGCCTGAGAACGATCCGCCCTGCCCCGGACCGTGCCCACGGACCGCGGCCGTGACGAAGGAGAGCATCGACCCGTGAGCACCGAGACCGGCCCCCGCCCTGCGGCCCGCGGACGCGAGACGGCCACCACCACCGGTGCCCTGCGCGCCGTGCGTCCCGTCCCCACCTCCACCTACCGCCTGCAGCTGCACGCCGGCTTCACGGCCGACGACGCCGCGGCGATCATGCCCTACCTCGCACGGCTCGGGGTGGGCCATGTGTTCTGCTCCCCCGTGCTGCAGGCGGCCCCCGGATCGACCCACGGCTACGACGTGGTCGACCACGACCGCATCAGCGCGGAGATCGGCGGGGAGGAGGCGCTGCGCCGCCTCGCCGACGCCGCCCACGCGCACGGCATCGGCCTGATCGTCGACGTGGTGCCCAACCACATGGCGATCCCCACCCCCATCTGGCACAACCGCGCCCTGTGGTCGGTGCTGCGCGAGGGGCCCCGCTCGCCGTACGCCGAGTGGTTCGACGTCGACCTCGACGGCGAGCTCTCCCTGCTCGTGCCGGTGCTGGGCCGTCCCATCGGCGCGGTGCTCGCCGACGGGGAGATCACCGTGGGCGAGGAGCAGGTCCCCCAGGCCGATGGCACGATGCGGACCGAACCGGTGGTGCGCTACTACGATCACGTGCTGCCGCTCGCCGCCGGGACCGAGCATCTGGGTCTCGCCGATCTCCTGGACCGGCAGTGGTACCGCCTCGCGTACTGGAAGGTCGCCGACGACGAGCTGGACTACCGGCGGTTCTTCGACGTGGACACCCTCGCCGCGGTGCGGGTGGAGCTGCCCGGCGTGTTCGACGCAACCCATCAGACGCTCCTGCGCCTGCAGGGCGAGGGCGTGATCGACGGCTACCGGATCGACCATCCCGACGGCCTCTCCGATCCGCGCGGCTACCTGCGCGACCTCGAGCGCGCCACGGGCGGGGCGTGGACCGTGGTGGAGAAGATCCTCGAGGGCGAGGAGCAGCTGCCCGGGGACTTCCCCTGCGCCGGCACCACCGGCTACGACGCGCTGTGGCGGGTGGGCGGGCTGTTCCACGACCCGCACGGCGTGATCGGGCTGACCCATCTGTGGCAGCGCCGCACCGGGGACCCGCGCCCCTTCGAGGAGGTGGCCGAGGAGTCCACGGACCTGATCATCTCCACCAGCCTGTGGGCGGAGATCGAACGGCTCATCACCCTGATCCATCGCATCTGCCAGGAGGACATCCGGCTGCGGGACACCACGCGGCGGAACATCCAGAAGGTGGTCCTCGCGCTCCTGGGGGCGATGGACCGCTACCGCGCCTACATCGTGCCGGGCGAGCCGGCCTCCGGCGCCGAGCGGGCGGTGATCGAGCAGGCCGCCGCGCGGGCACGGGCCCGGCTCGGCGAGGACGAGGACCTGGTGACGACCCTGGAGACGGTGGTGGCGCTGGTGTGCGGCGACGAGGTGGGCAGCGCGGGCCGCACCCGCAGCCTCGAACGGGACGAGGTGGTGGTCCGCTTCGCGCAGACCTGCGGCCCCGTGCACGCCAAGGGTCTCGAGGACACGGCCTTCTACCGCTACACCCGCTTCCTGGCGGTGAACGAGGTGGGGGCCGACCCGGACCGGATCGGGGTCGAGGCCGACGAGCTGCACGATCACGCCCTGTCGATGACCCGCACCCGACCGGACGCGATGACCACCCTGTCCACCCATGACACCAAGCGCAGCGAGGACGTGCGCGCCCGGCTCGCGGTGCTCACCGAGCAGCCGATGGAGTGGGCGCTGGTGGTGCAGGATCTCGACCGGGCGACCGCCGCGCACCGCGGCGACCGGGTCGACGGGGCGATCGAGCTGCTGCTGTGGCAGACCCTCGCCGCCTGCTGGGAGCTGCCCGGGTCCGCCGCCGCACCGCTGAGCGCCGAACGGCTCGAGGGCTACCTGCTCAAGGCGATGCGGGAGGCGAAGAGCCGCACCACGTGGACGGAGCAGGATCCGGAATACGAACAGCAGGTGCTCACGCTCGGGCGCACTGCGCTGCACTCGCCGGAGGTCGCGGAGATCCTCACCGACTGGACGCGCCGCACCGCGGCCGCGCAGCGCAGCGTGATCCTCGGCCAGAAGCTGGTGCAGCTGACGATGCCGGGCGTGCCGGACGTCTACCAGGGCAACGAGTCCGTGGATCTCTCCCTCGTGGACCCGGACAACCGCCGCCCGGTGGATCACGCCGCGCACGCGACGAGGCTCGCCCGGATGATCGACGGTGCCGGCCCGGACGGCCTCGGCGACGAGAAGCTGTGGCTGACCCATCGCGCGCTGGTGCTGCGCCGCGAGCGCCCCGAGCTGTTCCAGGGCCGCGAGGCCGCCTACCATCCGCTGGCGAGCACCACCGGGCATGCCGTCGCCTTCGGCCGCGCGAGCGGCGACGGACCGATCGAGGCGGTCACCGTCGTGACCCGCCTCGCCCACGGCCTCGCCCAGCGCGGCGGCTGGGGCGAGTCCTGGATCTCCCTGCCGCCCGGCCGCTGGCGGGACCTGCTCGGCGGGGCGGAGGTCGAGGGAGGCCAGCTCGCCCTGTCCGCGCTGCTGGACGACTGGCCGGTCGCGCTGCTGGTGCGCGCCGGAGGCCGAGGGGAGGCGCGATGAGCATCTCCCCCACCGCCCGCGCCTACGACCGCTACCGGGTCTGGGCCCCGTCGGCCCGGGAGGTCACCCTCCGGATCGACGGCGGCGAGCACGCCATGCGGCCCGACGGCGACGGCTGGTTCGCGCTGCCGGGGGTGCCCGCGATGCCCGGCGCCCGCTACGCCTTCCGTCTCGACGACGGGGAGCTGTGGCTGCCCGATCCACGGTCCCTCTCCCAGCCGGACGGCGTCCACGCCGACAGCGAGGTCGTGGACCCGCTGGCGCTGCGCCGCCGGACCTCCTGGAGGGGACGCAGCCTGCGCGGCCGCGTCCTGTACGAGCTGCACGTGGGCACGTTCACGCCGGGGCCCGACGGGCGGGGCGGCACCTTCGACTCGGCGATCGAGCGGCTCGACGAGCTCGTCGCGCTCGGCGTCGACGCGGTCGAGCTGCTGCCGATCGCTCCCTTCCCCGGGGACCGCGGCTGGGGCTACGACGGCGTCGGCCTGTACGGGACCCACGCCGCCTACGGCGGTCCCGCCGGCCTGGCCCGCTTCGTCGCCGCCGCACACGAGCGCGATCTCGCCGTCCTGCTCGACGTGGTGCACAACCACCTCGGCCCCTCGGGCAACTATCTGAGCATGTTCGGCCCCTATTTCACCGACCGGCACCACACCCCGTGGGGCTCCGCGATCAACCTCGACCAGCCCGGCTCGCGGGAGGTGCGCGACTTCCTGCTGGGCAGCGCCCGGCTGTGGCTGGTGGACGTGGGCGTGGACGGGCTGCGCCTGGACGCCGTGCACGAGCTGTGCGACGACTCCCCCCGCCACCTGCTCGCCGAGCTGGCGGATGCCGTCGCGGACTGGGAGGTGGAGACTGCGCGGCCGCTCACGCTGATCGCGGAATCGGACCGCAACCAGCCGGCCACCGTCACGCCGACCTCGAGGGGCGGCCTCGGCATGGACATGCAGTGGGCCGATGACGTCCACCACGGCGTGCACGCCTGGATCACCGGCGAGCGCGAGGGCTACTACGGCGACTTCGGCAGCGCGGAGGCGCTCGCCGCCGTGCTCTCGCGCGTGTTCCTCCACGCCGGCACCTGGTCCAGCTTCCGCGCACGGGTGTGGGGTGCGCCGGTGGAGCCCGGCAGCGACGACTACGACGCCCACTCCTTCGTCACCTTCCTCCAGGACCACGACCAGGTGGGCAACCGCGCCGCCGGGGACCGGATCCACCACGGCCTCTCCGCGGGGCAGCATGCCGCGGCGATCGCGCTGATCCTGCTGGGCCCGGGCACGCCGATGCTGTTCCAGGGCGAGGAGTGGGCGGCCTCGACCCCGTTCACCTACTTCACCGACCACGAGGCGGAGCTGGGGGCGCTGGTGAGCGCCGGGCGCGTCGAGGAGTTCGCCGCGATGGGCTGGGCCGAGCAGGTCCCCGACCCGCAGCTGCGCGAGACCTTCGAGTCCTCGATCCTGCGCTGGCAGGAGCGGGAGGAGGCCCCTCACGCGGCGATGCTCGCCTGGTACCGCACCCTCATCGCTCTGCGGCGCGCGCACCCGGATCTGCACGACCCGGATCTGCGCACCACCTCCGTCGAGGTGCTCGCGGAGGGGACGGTGCTGCTGCACCGCGGCGCGCTCGCCGTCCTCGCCCACCGCGGACCGGGCGCGACCGGGGCGGGTCCCCGCGCCGCGGAGGTGCTCGCCTCCTTCGGCGAGGTGGGCCGCAGGGAGGACGGGACGGTGCAGCTGGCCGGTCCGGGTGCCGTCGTGCTGCGGCCCGCCGGCTGAGTCCGCCGCGCGGTCAGGACGCGGCGCCGGCCGTCCCGGAGTGCAGCAGCGCGCCGCCGTCGGTGGTCAGCGAGGCCAGGCGTGACAGGGCGCGCAGGTACTTCTTGCGGTAGCCGCTGCGCAGCAGCTCCTCGGAGAACAGCTCCGCGAGGACGCCGGGAGCCGCCGCGGCATCGGCGAGCGAGACGAGCATCGGCACCTCCCGGTCGTAGAGCCGGTCCACGAGCACCACGAAGCGCAGCGCGTCGTGATGGTGGGTGAGGCCGTGCATCCCGGTGACGTGCGCCGCGGAGACGTCGTCGATCAGGGCGCCGTAGCGGGAGGGGTGGACCCGGATGAGGTGGCCCAGCAGCGTGTCGAAGCCGTCCAGCGTGGCGCCGTCCATCGACGCGGCGCTCTCGCTCACCTCCGCCTCGGGCAGGGCGCTGATCTCGGTGACGCCGTCGCGCCGGCGGTAGTCCTCGCCGTCGATCCGCAGCACCTCGAACCGCTCGGCCATCGCCTGGATCTCGCGCAGGAAGTCCTGGGCCGCGAAGCGCCCCTCGCCGAGCGCATCGGGCAGCGTGTTCGAGGTCGCGACGATCGCCACGCCCCGGTCCGAGAGCTCACGGATCAGCCGGGTCATCAGCAGGGTGTCGCCGGGGTCGTCGAGCTCGAACTCGTCGATGCACACCAGCACCGACTCTCCGAGCAGGTCGACCGCCTTCTGGAAGCCCAGCGCCCCCACCAGGTCCGTGTACTCCACGAAGGTGCCGTAGACGCGGTGCCCCGGGACCGCGTGGAACAGCGAGGTGAGCAGGTGGGTCTTGCCGACGCCGAAGCCGCCGTCCATGTAGATCCCGCGCGCGGGGCCGGATTTGCGGCGCCGCAGCTTCGCGAGGAAGCCGCCGCGGGGGGCGGCGAGCTCGGCGGCGAAGGCCGTCACCCGCTGCTTGGCGTCCTCCTGGGAGGGGCGGGCCGGATCCGGCACGTAGTTCTCGAGCCGGGCCTCGGAGAACCGCGGCGGCGGCACCAGGTCCGCGAGCAGTCGCTCGAGGGAGGGGGCCGGCCGGCGGTCGCTGAGTGCTTCGGTCACGGGCGTCAGTCTAGGGGCGCTCCGCACGCCCCTGCGGGTTAGACCGCTCCAGCCCCGGTGAGCGATGATCGAGAGCACATCCTCACCCCACCCCGGAGGTTCCCGTGCACCTGCTGATGCGCGACAGCGTCCTGCTGCCGACCCCCGCCCCGGTCACGGCCGACGCCGTCGGGGCACGGCTGCTCGCCGAGCTCTACGCGGTCTCGCCGCCCCCGGGGTCGGTGCACGTGCGGGCGATGATGAACACGACGATCGACGGGGCGGTCGCGGGAGCGGACGGGACCAGCGGTTCGCTGCGCAATCCCGAGGACTCCTTCGTCTTCGACGTGCTGCGGGCGCTGACCGATGTGGTGCTGGTCGGGGCGGAGACGGTGCGGGTCGAGGACTACCGCCGACCGCTCGGCCGGGCGGACCTGCTCCGCCCGTCCCGTCGGCCGGGCGGGGCCGCGCGGCCGGCCCTGGCGATCTGGTCGCGCAGCGGGGTGCTGCCGGAGTCGATCGAGGTGGATCAGCCCACCTACCTGCTCACCGGCTCCGACGTCGCCGAGCAGGCCGCGCGCCGGGCCGGGATCCCCCCGGAGCAGGTGATCGTGGCGGACACGGCGGCGGAGGCGCTGCAGCAGCTGGCGGCGCGCGGGCTGCGGGCGGTGCAGGCCGAGGGCGGGCCCGCGGCGCTGGGGCGCCTGGCGGCGGCCGGCCTCCTGGACGAGCTGTGCTTCTCCACCACCCACCGCACCGTGGGCGGCCCCGCCTCCCGCGTGCTGCGCGGAGCCGGGCACGACCAGGCCTGGCAGCTCAGCTCGCTGCTCGTCGGCCACCACGCGACGATCTCCCGCTACCGACGGTGCTGAGGGGCGCTCCGGGACAGTGGAGCCGTCGGGGACGTCGGAGCGGCGCACGGAGTCAGGGCCGGCGGTGCCGCCGCACGGAGCCGCTGCTCAGAGCCGCAGCCCGATCGAGCCCTCGAGCGCGGGGACGGCGGGGTCGCGCACCGGCACCTCGACCTCTCCCACCGAGGCCTGCAGGTCGAGCACGCGCACCAGGTAGTCCACGAGGCGGCGCTCGTAGCGGACCGGATCCCGATTCCACTCGCGGGTGTGGGAGGCGCCCTCGACGGGGACGAACTCGATGAGGTCGGGACGCATCGCCGCGAGCTGGCGGCTGGGCTCGGGCGGGACGGTCTCGTCGTCCAGCGCGTGGAACAGCAGGGTGGGATGGATCAGGTGCCGCGTGTAGTACGCCGGGGTCATCTCGTGCAGGGCCAGCGGCTCCCGCAGCCGCACCAGGCGCGCCCCGATCGAGGAGGTCATCATCCACAGCGCGAGCTCGCGCATCTTCGCGGGCGCCTTGAGCGCCGTCGCGTGATAGATGAGGATGTCCTGCCAGTCCACGGCCGGGGAGTCCAGCACCAGGGCCGCGATGCGCTCGCGGTGCGCGGAGCGGACCGAGGTGCGCAGCGCGATGCCGCCGCCCATCGACCAGCCCACCAGCACGATCCGGCGCGCGCCGTGTGCGACGGCGTAGTCGATCGCGGCCTCGGTGTCCTCCCACTCGGCGGATCCCAGATGATGCATCCGGTCCGCGGAGGCCGGGGCGCCCACGTCGTTGCGGTAGGTGATGGCCAGGCTCGTCAGCCCCAGCCGGTGCAGCAGCGGGATGATCCGCAGCGCCTCGCCGCGGGCGGAGCCGTGGCCGTGGATGAGGATCGCCCAGGTGTGCTCGTTGCCCGCGGCGGCGCCGAGCGCGGGCTCGGGGCGCACGAGCCAGGCCGGCATGTGGCCCACGGGGGATTCGACCGTGACCTCCTCGGTGGGCAGGCCGTGCGCGGTCTCCGGGGTGCCGGCCCAGTAGAAGCCGTTGCTCGCGGCCCGCGCGACCTGCAGCGGCTCCTCGGTGTCGACGGCGAGCACGGGGCGGGAGACCGTGGTCGGGGTGGGCCGGCCGTCCACGGGGCCCAGGCGCACGTGCACGGTGCCGCCGCGCTGACGCAGCGCGAGCAGCCCGTCGCGGCCGGTGGTGCGCGAGTCGTCGAGGTGGACGCGGTCGGGGTGGACCGCGCGCACCGAGACGTCGGGGCGCCCGCGCAGGCTCTCCCGGGGCACCAGCGGCAGCCGGGCCATCACCCGGGCGCCGACGGTGAGCAGGCCTGCGCTGAGCGCGAACATCGAGACCGCGCCGACGGCCCCGTGCACCGCGACCTCCGGCCATCGAGCCAGGTCAGGGCGGTGCGGGCGAGGCAGGGGGCGACGCAGCACGCCGCGGCGGGAACCGGTCGGGGAAGGGTCGCGCGTCATACCCGGCATCCTAACGGCGAGCTACGATCGAGGCTGTGAACACCTCGTTCACCGTCCCTGCGAGCGGCGCGTCCGCTCGCGCGAGCGGCGCTGCGTGGCGCCGCAGATCGGAGGCTCCACAGATGTCCACCGAACCCATCGGCACCCGTCCCTACCCCCTCACCGTGAGCGACCTGGAGTGGCGCGAGCGCCTCTCCCCCGCCGAGTACCAGGTGCTCCGCCAGGGCGGCACCGAGCGCCCCGGCACCGGCGAGTACGAGGAGGTGCGCCCGGCCGGCACCTATGCGTGCAAGGGCTGCGGCGCGGAGCTGTTCACCGCCCAGACGCAGTTCGACGCGCACTGCGGCTGGCCCGCCTTCTACGCCCCGACGGACTCCGACGCCGTCGAGCTGCTCGAGGACACCTCCCTGGGGATGCGACGCATCGAAGTGCGCTGCGCGTCCTGCGGCTCGCACCTCGGCCACGTCTTCGAGGGCGAGGGCTTCGCGACCCCCACCGATCAGCGCTACTGCATCAACTCGATCAGCCTGGTGCACAGCGACGACTCGGCGAGCGGCACCAGCGCCTGAGCTGGTCCGGGCCGGCCTGCGCCGCCCCGCGGCGGATGCCGCCCGCTGCGCGGCGCGCCTGCCGGGCTCGCGAGCGCGGCGGGGATAACCTCCCTGCGTGCCTGTCCATCGACTTCACTCCGGCGACGACACCTTCCGTGCCGCCGTCGACGCCATGACCTCCGCGCCGCAGCGTGCGGAGTTCACATGGCGCACGATTCCCGCGCCTGCACGGATGGCACCGTCGACGTGGGCCTGCACGGGCGAGATCCTGGTGCGGGACGAGGAGCTGGCCTCGGGCCGGCTGGTCATCCTGCACGACCCGGCCGGGCAGGAGTCCTGGGACGGCACCTATCGGATGGTCGCCCTGGTCCAGGCGCAGCTCGAGCCCGAGTTCGCCGTCGAGTCGATGCTCGGGGACGTGGCCTGGTCCTGGGTGACCGAGTCGCTCGAGCTGCATGACGCCGAGGCGCGGGAGCTGGGATGCACCGCCACCCGCGTGGTCTCCCAGTCCTACGGAGCGCTCGCCTCGCGGCCCTCGACGGTGGACGTCGAGATGCGGGTGTCGTGGACGCCCGAGCCGCCGGAGGCCGCCGCAGCGGAGGAGGCGACCCCGCCCGTCCCGGAGGAGTCCGGGGACGCCGAGGCGGAGCAGATCGATCTGGCACCGCACTTCGCGGCCTGGACGGCGATGCTCGCCGCCGCCGGGGGCCTGCCTCCGGCACCGCCCCGCATCGCCCCGATCGCCCCCACCCACTATGCGAGGGCCCCGCGCCCCGAGGAAGCCGGTGACGCCCGGTGACAGAGACCCCCGCCGCCACTGACCTGAAGGCACCGCGCGGCGGCCTGGTGCCCGTCATCGACCGCATCCAGCCTCTGCTGGCGTGGTGCGAGGCCGCGGCGTCCGCGCCCGAGGAGCCGGTCGCCGTGGACGCTGAGCGTGCCTCGAGCTATCGCTACAGCTCCCGCGCCTACCTGGTGCAGCTGCGCACCGAGGCGGCGGGCACCGCGCTCATCGACCCGCTCGCCTTCACCATGCCGGCCACGCTGCGCAGCCTGCTCGCCGAGCGGGAATGGGTGCTCCACGCCGCCGGGCAGGACCTGCCGAGCCTCGCCGAGATCGGCCTCGAGCCGGGCGGGCTGTTCGACACCGAGCTCGCCGCCCGCCTGCTGGGCATGGAGCGAGTGGGGCTCGGCGCCGTCGTCGAGGACACCCTGGGGCTGCGCCTGGCGAAGGAGCACTCCGCCGCCGACTGGTCGCGGCGGCCGCTGCCGGAGGGCTGGCTCACCTACGCGGCCCTCGACGTCGAGGTGCTCGTCGAGGTGCGCGACGTGCTCCGCGAGCGCCTGCGGGAGGCGTGCAAGGAGGACTGGGCCCGTCAGGAGTTCGAGCACGAACGGGTGCGCGAGCACGGCCCAACCCGCTCCTCGAGCTGGCGCGGCCTGCACGGCCTCGGCGGGCTCCGCACACCGCGGCAGCTGGCCGCGGCACGCGAGATGTGGCAGCGCCGCGACGAGATCGCCGCCGGGGAAGACCTCTCCCCGCATCGCGTGATCAAGGACCGCGACCTCGTGGCCGGGGCCAAGGAGGCGCCGCGCGGGCGCGAAGCGTTCGATCGGGCGCTGCCGGCGAAGCTCCGTCGCAAGGACATGTGGTGGCAGGCGGCGCGGACCGGGATCGAGCTGCCCCCGGCGCATCTGCCCGAGCGCACCGAACGCTCCTACCCGCCGCCCCACAAGCTCTGGTCGAAGAAGTATCCCGAGGTGGCCGAGCGCTATCAGCTCGTGCGCGCCGCGACCGCCGAGCGCGCCGAGGATCTCGAGATGCCGCCGGAGAACCTGCTCCAGCCCGCACTGCTGCGGCAGTGGGTGTGGGAGCACGAGCAGGCGCCGGCGGAGAGCGAGATCGCCGCCCAGCTCGCGGAGCTGGGCGCCCGCCCCTGGCAGGTGGAACAGTCCGCCCCGGTGATCCACCGGGCCCTCACCGAGCAGGGCTGACCGCGGGAGGTCCTCAGTCCCGCCCGGGCCGCGCCATGAACGGGGCGTCGGCCGCACGCAGCGCCGCGGTGCCCTGCCCCTGGGCGCGCAGCGTCTGGAGAGCGAGCAGCGCGGAGACCGTCGTGGCGTTGGTGATCCGCCCCTCGAGCACCGCGGTGACGGCCTCGCCCAGCGGGACCCAGCGGTGGAGCAGCTCGGCCTCCTCGTCGCTGCGCTCGAACTCCTCGGTGTTCTCACGGACGCTCTCGGCGAGATACACGCGGATCACCTCGTCGTTCCCGCCGGGGCTGGGGCGCAGATCCACCAGGGTGCGCAGCGGGCTCGCGGGATCGTAGCCGGTCTCCTCGGCGAGCTCGCGGGCGGCGGCCACGTGGGGCGGCTCGCCGTCGAGGTCGAGCAGGCCCGCCGGGATCTCCCAGAGCTCGTGGCCCACCGGGTGGCGGTACTGGCGGATCATCAGCACCCGGTCGCGGTCGTCGACGGCGAGGACCGCCACGGCGCCGGTGTGCCAGACGTACTCGCGGTCGAAGCGCACCCCCTCGGCGAAGTCGACGGTGTCGCGCACGAGGTCGAAGACCATCCCCTCGTGCAGCCGGCGGCGGGCGGCGACGGGCCGTTGCCCGGGCTCGTCGCGCAGCGGCGTGCTCTCCTCGATGCTCATGCGTGCTCCTTCCCTCCGGTGTCCATGATGTCCTCGATGCCCGCCGGCGCGGCGGGCGCCGACGCTGCAGCCGACGGCGCGACGGGCGACGACGCTGCAGGAGGCGCGGTGCCGGCCGCCTCCGGGAGCACCTCGAGCAGCCGGGTCGACTTCTGCCGCTCGACCGCCGCGCCGATCAGCCCCGCGAACAGCGGATGCGCCCGGGTGGGGCGGGACGTGAACTCGGGATGGGCCTGCGTGCCGAGGTAGAACGGATGCACCGCGGGATCCAGCTCGACGAACTCCACCAGGGAGCGGCCGTCCTCGAGGGTGGAGGTGCCGGAGAGGCGCAGCCCCGCCTCCTCGAGCCTCTCGCGGTAGGCGTTGTTGACCTCGTAGCGGTGGCGGTGCCGCTCGGCGACCTCCGTGGTGCCGTAGGTGCGGGCGGCGAGCGAGCCCTCGACGAGGGTGTGCGGGTAGGACCCCAGGCGCATGCTGCCGCCCAGATCGCCCTGCCCGGCGAGGATGCCCTCCTGCTCGGCCATGGTCGCGACCACGGGGTGTTCGGTGGCGGGATCGAACTCGGTGGAGTGGGCGGTGGCGAGGGCGAGCTCGTGCCGGGCGTGCTCGATCACCATCGCCTGCATGCCCAGGCACAGCCCGAGGGTGGGGATGCCGTGCCTGCGCGCATGGTGCAGGGCCCCCACCATGCCGTCGACCCCGCGGATGCCGAACCCGCCGGGCACGACGATCGCCTCGACGTCGCGCAGCTGTTCGGCCGCACCCTCCCCGCTCGCGCACCGATCGGATTCGACCCAGCGGATGCTCACCCGCGTGCGGTGGTGGAAGCCGCCGGCGCGCAGGGCCTCGGTCACGGAGAGGTAGGCATCGGGCAGGTCGACGTACTTGCCGACCAGTGCGACGGTCACCTCGTACGCGGGCTCGTGCACCCGGCGCAGCAGCTCCTCCCACTGCGTCCAGTCCACGTCGCGGCTGAGCAGGTCGAGGCGCCGGATCGCGTAGGCGTCCAGGCCCTCGGCGTGCAGCACGAGCGGGATCTCGTAGATCGACGGCGCATCCGCGCAGGTGACCACCGCATCGAGGTCCACGTCGCACATCGAGGAGATCTTCGCCTTCACCGAGGTGGGCAGCTCGCGGTCGCTGCGCAGCACGATCGCGTCGGGCTGGATGCCGATCGAGCGCAGTGCGGCCACGGAGTGCTGGGTGGGCTTGGTCTTCAGCTCCTGGGAGGGGCCGATGAAGGGCACGAGGGAGACGTGCACGAAGAACACGCTGTCGCGGCCGAGGTCCTGGCGCACCTGCCGGGCAGCCTCGAGGAAGGGCTGCGACTCGATGTCGCCCACGGTGCCGCCGATCTCGGTGATGACGACGTCCACGTCGTCCCCGGCCTGGGAGCGCATCGACTCCTTGATCGCGTCGGTGATGTGGGGGATCACCTGCACCGTGTCGCCGAGGTACTCGCCGCGCCGCTCCCGGGCGATCACGGTGGAGTACACCTGCCCGGTGGTGACGTTCGCGTGGGCGGTGAGGTCCTCGTCGAGGAACCGCTCGTAGTGGCCGATGTCCAGGTCGGTCTCGGCGCCGTCCTCGGTGACGAACACCTCGCCGTGCTGGAAGGGGTTCATGGTGCCCGGGTCCACGTTGAGGTACGGATCGAGCTTCTGCATCGTCACCCGCAGGCCGCGGCTGCGCAGCAGCATGCCGAGCGAGGAGGCGGTCAGCCCCTTGCCGAGGCTCGAGACCACGCCGCCGGTGACGAAGATGTGCTTGGTGATGCCCGGGTTCCGGAAGGGCTTGCCCGCGGCGGCCGCGCCGATCCGCGGAATGGGTCCGGTGCCCGGCTGGGAGGTGTTCGCGCTGGTATCTGCCACGGACTGTCAACCTACCAGCCGCGGGGGTCGGCGGCGAGCACCTCATCGAGCTGGGCGAGGAGGTCCTGCGCGGTGGGCAGCTCGCGGGCACGGCGGCGGGAGGCGGCCGCGGCCATATCACGGGTCCCGCTCTCGCGCAGCGCCGTGATCGCCGCCGCGAGCGCGCGCACGTCGCCGACGGGCACCAGGTGGGCGGCGTCCCCGGTGACCCACCGGGTCCCGCCCGCGTCAGTGGCCACGATCGCGATCCCGGACCGCAGCGCCTCCTGCAGGGACACGGGCTGGCCCTCCCAGTGCGCGGTGGAGACCAGCAGATCGGCCGCGGACAGCAGCGCGGGCACGTCGCTGCGGCGACCGAGCAGCTCCACGGGGAGGCGCTCGGCACGGATCCTCGCGGCGAGCTCCTCGTGCAGCGGCCCGTCCCCGGCCACGCGGATCCTCACCGGAGCCTGCCTCCGCAGCGCGTCGGCGACGTCGAGCAGGTCGTGCAGCCCCTTCTGCGGGGCGAGGCGGGCGATCACGAGGATCTCGAGACGCTCGGCGGCGTGCGCGGTCGGCGGTGCGGGATCGGGGGCGGGCTCCGGCGCGGGCTCGGCCGAGCTCTCTGGCGCCGTCCCGGGCGCGGGGATGACGGCGTGCCGCACGTCGCGGGCGCCGGCCCGGCGCGCCATCTCGGCGAGGTCGGGGGACACGGCGAGCACGGCATCGGCGCGGCCCGCGAGGATCCGCAGCAGCAGGGCGCCGACGGTGCGCGTCGCGCGGGAGCCGACGGTGCGGTTGTGCAGCGTGACCACGAGGCGCTCCCGCCTGCGGCCGATGAGGGCGAGGGCGGCCAGCGCTCCTGCGCGCAGCCCGTGGGCGTGCAGCGTCACGGGCGGGGTCGCGGCGCGTGCCGCCGCGCGGAGGGTGCGCAGCGTGCGCAGATCCGCCAGCGAGTGGGGGCGCTCCTGGATCCGCACCGGCGCCTCGGCCACGTCCCGGCCCGCGGCGCGCAGCAGGGCGAGCTCGTGGTCGACGTGCGCGGCGAGGCCGCCGCTCGCGGCGGGGCGCACCAGGAGGATGCTCATCCCTCGGCCCTCGCCACGCCGTGGCGACCTGCGCGCAGGCGCCGCAGCATCCTCCGGGTGGTCTCCGGATCGGCGGCGGCCATCAGCGCCGCGGCGAGCAGCCCGGCGGCCAGGCCGCACAGCGCCCCCAGCAGCACCGTGCGCAGCTCGCCGGCGTCGCTGGTCACCAGGCGGCGGGCGAGCAGGAGGCCGGGGACCCCGCCGCCGAGCACGGCGAGCGGGACCATGATCGCGGTGCGCCGCACCAGAGGGAGATGGCCGCCGTGCTCGAGCACGTCCGCGATCCGGGCCAGGCCCACCAGCCCGGCCACGGCCATGCCGAGCGCCATCGCCAGCCCGAAGGCCGTCGAGGCCTCCGCCGCGGTGCGTTCGGGGCTGGGCAGCACCACCAGGAGGATCACCACGCCGGCGATCACCCAGCCGACGGAGCCGACGAGCAGAGCGTCCCGGGCGCGCAGCGCGGCCGAGAGGATCCGGGTGCACTGGAACGAGACCGCGAAGCCGACCAGGCCCAGCGCGAGCCCGGCCGTGGTGGAGCCGACGCCGGTCGCGCCGGCACGGTCGATGAGGTGGAAGAAGTGCTCGAGCGCCGGCCCGGCGGCCACGAGCATCGCGGCACCGATCACGGAGACGACCATGACGGTGCGGACGGAGGCGGCGGCGATCTTCGCGAAGCCCGAGCGGTCCCCCACCAGACGCAGCTCCGACAGATGCGGGAACACCGACGTGACCAGGGGGACGACGAGCACCGCGTAGGGCAGGAGGTACAGCGCCTGCGCGTACTGGAAGACGGGCAGGGTGCCCACTCCCCCGGCGCGCATGGCGAGCAGCATCACCAGTGCGAGCACCGCCTGCTGTGCGCCGACGGCTCCGAGGCCCGCCCCGCCCAGGGCGAGGGCGCGCCGGCCGTAGCCGGGCGGCATGGACAGCGAGGGGCGCAGCCGCAGCCCGGAGCGCACCGCGGTCACGACCACGGGGACCGCCATGATCGCGACCCCGGCGGTGGTGCCCCAGCCGAGCCACCACACCGGGGCCCGGTCGATCGTGGTGGCGGTGGCGACCGGGGGCACCAGGTGGGCGTAGGCCCGGTAGGCGATCATCACCGTCACCGAGGACAGCAGCGGCATCATCGCGGGCCACAGGAAGCGCTTGCGGGCCTGCAGGTAGGCGGCCAGCACCACCGCGATCCCGTACAGCGGCAGCTGGAGCGCGAAGATGCGCAGCAGCGTCGCCCCCAGCGGCACCCCGGCGGCGCCGGGCGACTCCGCGGCCAGCAGCAGCTGGGCCAGCGGGCCCGACAGCGCGATCACCACGACCGCGAGCACGCCGGTGCCCAGCAGGGTCCAGGTCAGCAGCGTGGAGGTGATCCGGTCGGCGAGCGCCGCACCCTCCTCGGCGGTGCGGGACGTCTCCTCCGAGCGCAGCTGCTCGACGGTGCGGGGGTCTGCCGTCGCGTCGGCCTCGAGCGGTCCGCCCGGGTCGCCCTCGGGGACCAGTCCCGCGATGAGCGGGACCACCACGGCGGCGAGCATCCCGCCGGCGACCACCTCGAACAGCACGTTCGGGAGCATGTTCGCGGTGGTGTAGGCGGTGCCCACGTCACCGGCGCCCACGCTCGCGCCGAAGACGAGGTAGCGCACGAACCCGGCGATACGGGCGAAGACGGTCACCACGAGGATCACGCCCGCGCCCCGCAGCACGGAGCGCGCGATCCCGCCGCGACGGGTCGCGGCGCGGGAGGGCCGGGAATCCGCGGGGCTCATCGCTGCTCCCCCATTGCCGGGCCGGTGTCCTCTGGACGGGGCGCGGGCCGGCGGCCGAGCTGGTCCAGGGCGCGCAGGGCGGGGCTGCGGTCGATGACCGCGCTGAAGCTCACGCGTTCGCTCGTCAAGGTGAGGGCGACGATCCCGCCGAGCAGGCACAGCCGGGCCGGGACGGGCAGGCGGCGGCTCGCGGCGCCGCCCACGGCCGCGCCCAGGATGTTGGCGCCGGCATCGCCCAGCATGCCGTGCTCGCGCAGATCGGCGGGCAGGGCGAGGAGCGCGGGCAGGGCGGCGGCCAGGCCGAGCCGGCGGCCGCTCTCGTCGCGCGGGTCGCCGCCGGGAGCGGCGGCGAGCACGACCGCGCCGGGCAGCACCGCCTTGAGCGCACGGCCGGGCCGCAGATCGAGCAGGTTGGCGAGGTTCGCGCTGCCGGCGACGAGCGCGGCGTCCGCGAGCACCATCGCCCCGCGGCGCGGGCCGGGTGCGGCGGCGGCGCCGCCGAGGGCGAGCAGCGGGATCCCCAGCGCCTTGGCGGCGCCGGTGGTCAGGCGTCCGGAGCGCAGGGCGCCGAGGTGTCCGCGCAGCCCCTTGCTGACGGGGCGGCCGGCACGGCGCTGACGGGGCTCCCACACGTCGTCGATCAGGCCCAGCGCGCCGATCCCTGCGAGGACGGCGGCGTCCGCGGCCCGCCCGGTGCGGGTGGCGAGCACGGTGACACCGCCGACGACGAGGGCGCCCTCGAGCAGGCTCACCCGGCGGCCGGCGAAGTTGGTGCGGCGCAGCTCGGCGCGCAGCGAGGCGCTCATCCCTCTCCCCCGTCGTCCGAGGGCGTCACGGAGCCGTCCCCGGCGTCCTGCCCTGCGGGCTGTCCCTGGGCCTCGCCCTGGCCCGTGTCCTGGCTCTCGCCCTCGGCTGCGTCCTGTGCCTCGCCCTGCGCTTCGTCCTGGGGCTGGTCCTGCGCGGCGGCCTGCTCCTCGACCCCCTGCGTCTCGGGCAGGGACGGGAGGCGGTCCTCGGCGTCGGCGGTGGTGCCGTAGGCCCCCGCCCCGCCGCGGACCTGCTCGATCAGGGCGAGCACGGACAGCAGCGGCCCGTCGGCCTCCTGCAGGCGGTCGGTGGTCGAGAGGTCGTCGAAGTCGGCATCGCCCCGCACCGTGCGCAGGATGCCGTTGGAGGCGTCGTTGCCGGGCGTGTCGGCGGAGACCACGGCGGGCAGGCCGGTGTCGGCGAGCACGCGCAGCAGATGCGTCTGCAGGGCGAGCAGGCTCTGTGCACGCTCCGTCGCGACCTCCTCGTCCTCGGTGTCGACGGCGAGCTCCTCCGGCGCCGCACCGGTGTAGATCACGGCATCGACCTGCGCGGGGACCGTGCCGTCGACGACCACGAGCTGATGGTCCACCAGCACGTCCCACAGCTGCTGGCGCAGCTCGGGCGAGAGGTCGCCGCCGCCGTGCAGGAGCGTGGGGAGGAGACCGGCGAGCTGGGCGGCATCGGTGAGCTCGTCATCGGGATCGGCGGTGAGCGTCTCCGGGGCGATGGCGCGGATCTCCTCGAGCGCCGCCGCCCGCTCGGAGGCGCCCTCCGGGGACCACAGCGAGGTCTCCATCCCGATCCGCGTCGGCGACTCGACGCCCGACGCGGTGAGCAGCGACATCATGCGCTCGATGCCGGGACGGGTGGAGCGGTCGTCGGTGAGCACCGCGATCTGCTTGCCCTCGAGGGTGCCCTCGACGAGCTCCGGGCCGAGGTCCGCGACGAAGGTGGCGAGCTGGTCGTGCTTGGTGGAGAGGGACTCGGCGTCGGAGCGCAGCTGCTCCTGCTCGGTGCGCAGCTGCTCGACCTGGCCGGCCAGCTGGTCGCCGAGGTTCTCGCGCAGCGGCCCGGCGCCGAGGACGATGCCCACGGCGAGCGCGAGGAACACGGAGATCAGCGAGACGAGGTGGTATCGGAAATCGATCACGGGGCGGTGACCCTCCTACGCCCCGGTGACCCGGGGTGAGAACAGCATGGTGAACCAGGACAGGACCCCGTCCAGGCGGGCGCCGAGGATCTGGACCAGCGCCTGCCCGCCGGGGGTCGCCCAGAGTGCGACGGCGAGCGCCGCCAGCCCGGCCAGGGCCAGCAGCACCAGTTGGAAGGTGGAGATCCTCTGACGGTACAGGCGGGAGACGCCCTTCGCGTCGACGAGCTTCGAGCCGATCCGCAGCCGGGTGAGGAAGGTGGAGCTCATGCCGGCGCGGCCCTTGTCGAGGAACTCCTCGAGGGTGCCGTGGGTGCCGACGGCGACGATCACGGAGGCGCCCTTCTCGTCGGCCAGCAGCATCGCGATGTCCTCGCTGGTGCCGGAGGCGGGGAAGGCGATCGCGCCGTCCTCGATCCCCAGCGCGGCGAGCCGCTCCATCCCCGGGGCGCGGCCATCGCGATAGGCGTGCACCACCAGCTCGGAGCCGCCGCGCAGCGCGCGGTCGGAGACGGAGTCCATGTCGCCGATGATCATGTCGGGGTGGAAGCCCGCCTCGAGCACGGCATCGGCACCGCCGTCGACGCCGATGATGATGGGGCGGTTCTCGCGCAGGAACGGCTTGAGGGTGGCGAGGTCCTCCTTGTAGTGGTAGCCGCGCACGACGATGAGCACCGGGCGGCCGTCCATGCGGGTGGCCACGTCCGGGGCGCCGATGCCGTCCAGCAGCAGGTCCCGTTCGCGCAGCATGTACTCCATGGTGTTCTGCGCGAACAGCTCGAGCTGTTCGGACAGGCCCTCGCGCGCGATCTCGAGGGAGGCGGTCACCGTCGCGTCGTCCTGCCGGGTGCCGGCGGCGATGGGCCTGTCCTCGAGGAGCACCTCGTGCCCGGCGATCGTGAGCTGCTCGCCGTCGCGGACCTCCTCGAAGACGGCGGGGCCCAGGCCGTCGACCAGCACGATGCCGGCGTCCACGAGGATCCGCGGACCGGCGTTGGGGTACCTGCCGGAGGTGGAGGCGGCGACGTTGAGCACCGCGGCCGGCTGCCGCTCCACGAGGGCCTCGGCGGCGACCCGGTCGATGTCCTCGTGGTCGATCACGGCGATGTCGCCGGGCTGGAGGCGCTTGGTGAGGTCCTTGGTGCGCTTGCCGAGGCGCGCGGTGCCCGCGAGGGAGGGGCTCATCGCTCCGCTCCCCGGCCGGCGCTGTGCGCGGCGGCACGGCCGGTGCCGTGCTCCGCGGTGACGGCGCGGGCCTCGTCCAGCAGCTCCTCCGCATGGGCGAGGGCGACGTCGGAGGCGTCGTCGCCGGCGAGCATCCGGGCCAGCTCGCGGATCCGGTCGGGGCGGTCGAGGGTCTCCACCGTGGAGCTGGTGGTGCCGTCGTGGGAGGACTTCACGATCTGCAGGTGGGTGCTCGCGTGGGCGGCGACCTGCGGCAGGTGGGTCACCACGATCACCTGGGCGTGGCGGGCGAGCCGGGCGAGGCGCTGCCCCACCGCGAGCGCGGCCCGGCCCCCGATCCCGGCGTCGATCTCGTCGAAGACGAACACCGGTGCAGCGGTGCGGTCGTTGCGTGAGGAGGACAGCGCGACCTCGAGGGCGAGCATCACCCGGGAGAGCTCGCCGCCGGAGGCCGCCTGGGCGACCGGCAGGTGCTGCGCCCCCGGATGCGGGGCCAGCAGGATCGCGACCGCGTCGCGGCCGTGGGAGCGGTGGCTCTGCGCGGTGACGTCCACGCGGATCTCCGCATCCGGCATCTCGAGGTGGTGCAGCTCCTCCTGCACGGCGGCGGAGAGGGCGGAGGCGGCGGCCGTGCGGGCCGCGGTGAGGGCCTCGGCGGCGTCGTCGAGCTCGGTCTCGAGCTGGGCGAGGCGGGAGGCGGCCTCGGCGCGTTCGCTCTCGGCGCCGTCGTAGCGGTCCAGGTCGATGGCGGCGGTGCGGGAGGTGGCCAGCAGCGTGCTGATCTCCTCGGCCGGCCCCTCGGGGCCGGGGAGCATCGCGCCGAGGTCCCGCACCAGCACCGTCAGCTCGTGGAGGCGCTCGTTGGCCTCCTCCATCCGGCCGGGCGAGGCGTCGATGTCCTCGGCGTAGCGGGAGATCTCCGCGGCGACGTCCGAGAGCTCGATGCGCACGGAATCCAGCCGTTCGACGAGCGGTTCGAGCGTCGGGTCGGTGCGGGCCGCACGTCCGAGCGCCTCCGCCGCGACGGCGAGCAGCGGTGCCGCGGCCGGGCCGTCGTCGTCGCCCACCAGGGCCAGGGCGGCCTGTCCGGCGGCACCGCGCAGCTCCTCCGCGTTGCCGAGCCGTTCGATCTCGGCGCGCAGCGAGACGTCCTCGTCCTCCTGCGGGTCGGCCTGCTCGAGCCGTTCGAGGGCGTCGCGGAGCATGGTGCCGCGGCGGTCCCGCTCGGCGAGCAGCTCCTCGAGCTCGGTGACCCGTGCGGCGAGGGCGGAGCGCTCGCGCCAGATCTCGCGGTGCCGTCTGAGCAGCGTGCCGACCTCGGCCTCGGCGAAGCGGTCCAGCGCCTCCCGCTGCGCCTCCGGGTCCCGCAGCCGCTGCTGATCGGACTGGCCGTGCACGGTGACGGCGGTGCCCACCAGGCGGGAGAGCGTGCCGATGGGGACGGGGACCCCGCCGATCTGGGCTCGCGAGCGGCCGTCGCGGGTGACGCGCCGGACCACGAGCACCTCGCCGTCGTCCTCGTCGGCGCCGAGCTCGTCGAGCGCGGCGGCGAGCTCGGTGTGGCCGGTCAGCGACAGCGTGCCGTCGACGGTGCTCGAGCCGCGGGTGCGCCCGCGGTCCAGCCGGCCGCCGAGCAGCATGCTCAGCCCGGTGACGATCATGGTCTTGCCGGCGCCGGTCTCGCCGGTCAGGGCGGTGAAGCCGGGACCGAAGTCGAGCATGGCGTCGTCGATCACGCCGATATGGCGGATGCGCAGAGTGGACAGCACAGGTGCCTCCTCTCTCAGCGGGTGCGGGGGCCGCGCCCCCGCCATCCCACGACGGGCAGCTGGAACTTCTCGACCAGCCGGTCCGCGAAGGGTGTCGGTGCCAGCCGGGCCAGGCGCACCGACCGCGGGGAGAGCCGGGCCTCGATGCGCATGCCGGCGGTGATGTCCGCACCGCGGCGGCCGTCGAGCGTGAGGATGCCGTCCTCGCGGTTGTCGAGCGTCATCTCGACCGCCGCCTCGGAGGAGCGTCCCAGCACGAGCGGACGCGCGAACAGCGCGTGGGCCGCCAGGGGGATCAGCATCATCGCGTCCACCTCGGGCCAGATCACCGGTCCCCCGGCGCTGAAGGCGTAGGCGGTCGATCCGGTGGAGGTGGACAGCAGCACGCCGTCGGCGCCGAAGGAGGAGACGGGCCGGCCGTCGATCTCGATCGCGACGTTGATCATCTTCTGCCGGTCGGCCTTCTCGAGGGAGGCCTCGTTCAGCGCCCAGTGGTGGTCGACCAGCTCGTCCTCGGAGTCCAGGACGGTGATGTCCAGCGTGGAGCGCTTCTCGATGTCGTAGTCGCCGTCCAGCAGTCGCGCGACGGTGATCGAGAGGTCCTCCACCTCGCTCTCGGCGAGAAAGCCCACGTGCCCGAGGTTCACGCCGTGGACGGGGATGTCCGCCTCGCGCACCGCCTCGAGCGCTCGCAGGATGGTCCCGTCGCCGCCGAGCACGATGCCGAGCTCGACGACGTCCGCCGCGGAGACCGCGGCGCGCACGTCCACGGCGCCGTTGGTGAGGAAGGTGATCAGCTTCGGCGGGGCCATGTCCTCGGGCAGGGCGAGGATCTCCTCGACCTGCTCGTCGACCACGACCGCCCGCACGTTCCGCAGCCGGAGCTCCTCGAGCACGCTGAGCATCGCGCGCAGCGCGGCGCGGCGGCCCGTGTGCACATACAGGAGGAACCGTCGCATGGTGGTCATTCCTCCTCGCTGATGTGCCGGTCGCGGCGCTGCCGCGGACCGTCCCCGCGCACGGCCGACACGATCATGTCACAGGCCTCGGCGTCGAGCGCGGAGGTCGCGCCGTGCGGCCGCAGTTGCAGGAAGTACTCGCGGTTGCCGTCCTGACCGGGCAGGGTGCTGGGGCCCACGGCCGCCAGGCGCAGACCGGCGTGCGCGGCGGCCTCCGCCACGGCGCGCACCGCCTCCTGACGGGCCGCGGGATCGGTGACCACGCCGGACTTCGGCAGCGCGGCTCTGCCCACCTCGAACTGGGGTTTCACCATGAGGAGCAGCTCCCCGCCGGGGCGGACGACGCCGCCGAGCGCCGCGATCACGGTGCGCAGGGAGATGAAGGACAGATCCGCGACGAGCAGATCCACCGCGGTGCCCAGCAGCTCCGGGGTGAGATCACGCACGCTCGTGCCGTCCCGGACCGTCACGCGCGGGTCGCTGCGGACGTGCTCGGCGAGCTGGTCGTGGCCGATGTCGACCGCGATCACCGCGGCCGCGCCCCGGCGCAGCAGCACGTCGCTGAACCCGCCGGTGGAGGCGCCGGCGTCGAGGCAGAGCAGTCCGGCGGGGTCGAGCCCCAGCGCGTCGAGGGCGCCGGCGAGCTTGTGTGCGGCGCGGGAGGCGAACTCGACCCCGTCGGGCACGTCGACGACCGCGAGGCCGGTGCCGGGCGGGATCGGGGTGGAGGGCTTGGTGACCGCGCGGCCGTCCGCGCGGGCGCGCCCCTCCTCGATGATGCGCCGGGCGTGGCTGCGGGACCGGGCGAGGCCGGCGGCGAGCAGCGCGACGTCGAGACGGTCCCCGCTCACCGGGTCGCGGAGGGCGGCGACTCGACCTGCAGCTCGGCGCCGTCCGCGTCGCGCAGCCGGCCGGTCCAGGCGGTGTCCGCGCTGTGGCTGGTCAGCAGGGCGAGCACGGCACGCAGCACGCGGGGATCGTCCGCCTCGCCGTGCACGGTGATGTCGCCGTCGCTCCACGCGGCGCTGACCGCGCCGCAGCGGGCCCGGTCGCCGGTGACGACCGGGAGCGGGAACGGCGCGGCGATCTCGGCGAGGTCGGGCAGGATGAACGTGGGCCGACGGACGGGCTCGGCGCGGAGCGCGGCCTCGATCCCGTCGACGCCGGTGAGGACGAGCAGCGAGTCCATCCCGGCTCGCACCGCGCCCTCGATGTCGGTGTCCAGCCGGTCGCCGATGATCAGCGGTCGGCGGGCCCGGTGCTCGCGGGCGGCCACCTCGAACATGCCCGGCTCGGGTTTGCCGGCGACGGCCGGCTCCGCGCCCGTGGCGTGCCGCACGGCGGCGACGAGCGAGCCGTTGCCGGGTGCCAGGCCGCGTTCGGTGGGCAGGGTGGCGTCGACGTTGGTGGCCATCCAGTAGGCGCCGTGCCGGATCGCGTACGCGCCCTCGGCCAGGCGCGACCAGTCCAGGTCCGGTGACCAGCCCTGGACGACGGCGACGACGTCCGGCTCGTCGGTCTCCACCGGTGTGAGACCGGCCTCGCGCACCTGAGCGGCGAGGCTCGGCCCGCCCACGACGAGGACCTTCGCGCCGGGGTCGAGCCGGTCGGCGAGCAGCCGGGAGGCGACCTGCGGGGAGGTCACGAACTCCTCGGGGCGGGCCGGGATGCCGACCACGGCGAGGTGCTCTGCCGCCTGCTGCGGCGTGCGGGAGGCGTTGTTGGTGGCGAAGACGACGCTGCGTCCGGCCGCGCGGGCCTTCTCGACGGACTCGGCGGCATGCGGGATCGGCTGGGCGCCGTGCATGAGGGTGCCGTCGAGGTCGAACAGCAGCGCGTCGTAGAGGTCGAGCAGGGAGGGATCGGGGCGGCGGATCATGCGGGCTCCTCCGTCGTCTGTGCGTCCTCCGGGTCCGGGGCGGTGATCGGCTCCGCGGTGCCGGCGGCGGTGTCGTCATCGGTGCGGTCCTGGTGCGCCGGGTCCTCGGCGGGGTCCGCCTCGGGCGAGGCGGCGCGTGCCTCCTCACCGGCGGTCTCGGGAGAGCCCTCGGCGGCCGGCTCGTCGCCGGTCGAGTCCCCGCCGGTCGAGTCCCCGCCGGTCGAGTCCGCGCCGGTCGCGTCTCCGACCATGGGATCCTCGTCGGTCGAGTCCTCGGGCTCCTCCGCGTCGGGGTCGTAGGCGTCCAGGACGGCGATCTGCTCGTCGTCCTCCCAGGCGGGCTCCTCCGCGGGGACCGGTGCCGGGCGGCCGAGCCGTTCGGCGGCGTCGGTGAGGCCCTCGGTGTCGGCGTCCGCGGCGAGGGTGATCCAGCGCCGCGCCTCCTCCTGTCGGCCCGCCCGCTCGAGCAGGTCCGCGTAGGCGACCCAGAGCCGGACCTGCCAGCGCCCGTCGACCTTGTGCCGCAGGGCCGGGATCTCGAGGGTGCGCAGCGCGGTGCCGATGTCGCCGGTGTCGGCATAGGCGCCGGCCACCACGATCATCAGCTCGATGGCCGCGTCCACGCCGAGCGAGGAGGCGTCCTCGGAGGCGGCGATGTCCAGCGCACGTTCGGGCCGTCCGAGCCCGCGCTCGGAATCGGCGATCAGCGGGAGCATGTCGGTGCGGCCGGTGATGCGCAGGGCGGTGCGCAGCTCGCGCGAGGCGGTGCGGAAGTCGCCGGCCCGGTACGCGATCACGCCGTAGGTCTCGCGGACGGCGCCGACGCGACCGCCGAGCCGGGCCGCGAAGCGTGCGTGGGCGCGGGCGGTCTCGTTGTCCGAGTCCTCGAGGAGGTGCGCGGCGACCATGTGGCGGGCCACGCGCTCCGCGGTCTCCCGGCTCAGGCTCTGCAGCTCTGCGCGCACGTCCTTGTCGAGCTCGCGACCGGTGATGCTGTCCGGGATGCGGGGCTCGATCGGGCGATCGGCGCGCGCCTCCTGTCCGGGACGGCCCTCGCGGCGGTCGTCGCGTCGAGGACGGTCGGAGGAGTACGGACGGTCATCCCGACGGGGACGGGCATCCCGGCGAGGCCGGTCAGACGCGTACGGGCGATCATCGCGCCGCTGCCGGTCTTCCCGGCGCGGGCGGTCCTCCCGGCGCGGCCGGTCGTCACGGCGAGGGCGGTCCGGGGTCCACGGCCGGTCATCCCGGCGCGGGCGATCATCCCGACGGGGGCGGTCGTCACGGCGAGGCCGGTCGGAGGAGTACGGGCGATCGTCGCGGCGGGGCCGGTCATCGCGCCGCGGACGGTCCTCGCGGCCCGGACGGTCCTCGCGCGGCCGGACGTCCTTCCGATCGCGCTTCTCCCATGGACGGTCCTCGCGGCGCCCGCGATCCTCGCGGGGCCCTCTGCTCTCGCCGCGACCACGGTCGTCATCACGCCGACGGTCATCGCCGCGCCCGCGAGAGTCGTTCCGCCACTGGCCCCGCTCGCCGCGGTATCCGCGATCGTCGGAACGCTGGGGACGGCGGGACCACGAGGCACCGCGATCCTCGCGGGAGTCGTCGCTCGCACGGGAGCCGCCCTCGGTGGGCCGGTAGGGACGCTTCCGCGCAGTCCCCGGGACGTCTGCCACCGAGCGGGGGCGATCCTGCCGTCCGCGCCGCGGACCGCCGTGGTCCCATGCGCCCTCGGCACGTCCTCGCCCACCACCGGCCGGCGGGCGCGATGGCGACGTCGTGGAGCGCTCGTCGCGCCGCCGGTCGTCCCGGCGCTCGTCGCCGTGACCGCGGTCGCCCCTGCTGTTGCTGTGCTCAGCCACCCTGGACCGTCCGTCTCTTCGTCTCGCGCTATGACTTTGTCATCCAGAAGCCTAAGTGACCACGGGTGATTGACCCGCTGGTAACAGCTCGATCCGTGACAGCTTTCACCAGGCGGAACAGAGCCCTCGGCACACCGTCCGCAGCCCGGTCACCCGGCGTCGGCCCCCGTGCCCGGCGCGGAGCCGGCCCCGTGCGCGGCACGGAGTTGTACTCTGCGCCGAGGGCGGGGCGGCTGACGCGTGCAGCCCACGCACCTGGGACAATCGGTCACCGGGGACGGGGGCGGGCGCTCCTGCCCACCATCGTTCACGTCAGGACTCGGAGAGGCGGCGCCATGGCCACCATGTCGGACATCGCGCGGGAGGCAGGGGTCTCCCTGAGCACCGTCTCCTACGCGCTCAGCGGGAAGCGAACCATCTCGGAGAGCACCCGCGAACGGATCAACGCGGCGATCACCCGCCTGAGCTACCACCCGCACGCGGGAGCCCGCGCGCTCGCCTCCCAGCGCGCCGGCGCGATCGGCCTGGCCGTGCCGCTGGCCGAGGATGTCGACGCGCACGTGGTGATGATGTTCGTGCGCTCCCTCATGCGCGCAGCCCACGACGCCTCCAGCGAGATCCTGCTCATCGCGGGCGAGGACCACGAGGCGACCGAGCGGGTGCTCGCCGAGGGCAGGGTCGACGCGCTCGTGGTGATGGACGTGGTCGAGGACGACCCGCGCATCCCCGTCCTCGCGGAGGCGACCCGGCCGGTGGTGCTGCTCGGCTACCCCAGCGACGCCCGAGGCATCCCGCGGGTCGACTTCGACTTCGAGGAGGCGTCCATCCTGGCGGTGACCGAGCTGCACCGCCGCGGCGCGCGCCGCCTGGTGATGATCGGCTCGCCGGCGGCCACGCAGTCCCGGCACGCCACCTACGCAGACCGCGCGACCCGCGGCTTCCGCACCGCGTGCAGCCGCCTTGGCCTGTCGGCCCGCCACGTGGTCCACGACCACGAGGTCGATCCCACCCGCGAGCTGATCCACTCCGTGCTCGCCCAGGATCGTCCCGACGCGCTGATCATCCACAATGAGAGCGCGCTGCCGGCGATCCACCGGGCTCTCACCGCGGAGGGCGTCGAGATGCCCGGGGATCTGCAGGTGGTGGCGATCGCCCCGCGGGAGACGACCCTGCTGGGGGCCGTGGAGTACACCGCCGTGCAGATCCCCGTCGAGGAGATCGGTCAGACCGCCGTCGCCGTCGCGACCGACCTCATCGAGGGCCGGGACGGACCGCGCGACCAGCTGATCGCCCCCGCTCTGATCGCCCGCGACACGACCCATCCCGTGCACGGCTGAACCACACGTCGATCAGCGCTGCCGGATGCGCTGATCTCCTGCCGCTCAGCCCTTGACCGCGCCGATCATGACGCCGGACTTGAAGTGCCGCTGGATGAACGGATACACGAGCACCACGGGCACCAGGGCGATCACCATCACCGCCATCTGCACGGCGAGCGTGGCCACCTGACCGGAGCCCACGTCCACCTGGCCCGGCACCGAGACCCCCTGCAGCACGAAGCTGCGCAGCACCACCTGCAGCGGCTGCTTGGCGGAATCGTTGATGTACAGGATCGCGTTGAAGAAGGCGTTCCAGTAGCCGACCGCGTAGAACAGCGCCACCACGGCCACCACGGCCTTCGACATCGGCAGCACCATCTGGAACAGGATCCGCCAGTCCGAGGCGCCGTCGATCCGCGCCGATTCGAGGATCCCCTGGTCGATGCCCTGGAAGAAGCCGCGCATGATCACGATGTTGAAGGCGGAGACCGCCGTGGGCAGGATCAGCGCCCAATAGCTGTCGATCAGGCCGAGCCCGGAGACCAGCAGGTACATCGGGATCATGCCGGCGCCGAAGAACATCGTGCCCAGCATCAGGAAGAGGATCGGCGTGTGCAGCAGGCTCCCGGGACGGGACAGCCCATACGCAGCGAGCACCGAGACGACGAGCGAGATGGCGGTGCCCACCCCCGTCACCCCGAGGCTGACCAGCACGGCGCGGGTGACGATGCCGCCGGAGAGGACCTGCCGGTAGGCGTCCAGCGTGAGGCCGTCCGGCACCAGCACGAGACCGCCGGCCCGGGTGATCGCCGCCTGCGGGGACAGGCTGGTGAGGATGATCGTGTACAGCGGCACCAGCACCGCCAGGCAGATCATCACCAGCACGACGCCCTTGGCCCCCTGGGCCGGGATCGAAGGCGCCTCGTCCCATACGGGACGCGAGGACCTGCGCCGGCGCGGGGTGCGCCGGATGTCGGAGACGGCCGCGGTGGCGACGCCCTGGCGGACGGGTGCACCGCGCGGATCGGGTTCGGTTCCGGTCGAGACGCTCATGCCTTCTGATACACCCCCGCCTCGCCGAAGAGATGCGCGACCTTGTTCGCGCCGAGCACCAGGATCATGCTGACCACTCCCTTGAGCAGACCGGCAGCGGCGGCATAGCTCCAGTCGCCGTTCTGCACACCGGTGTAATAGACGAAGGTGTCGAGGACTTCTGCGCGCCCGGCGCCGACGGCGTCCCGCTGCAGGATCAGCTGTTCGAACCCGACCGTCAGCGCGTTGCCGAGGTTGAGGATGAGCAGCAGCACGATCACCGCACGCATCCCGGGCAGCGTGATGTGCCAGATGCGACGCCACTTGCCCGCGCCGTCCATCGCCGCGGATTCGTACAGCGCCGGATCGATGGCGTTCAGCGCGGCGAGGAACACGATGATCCCCCAGCCGGCGTCCTTCCACACCACCTGCGAGGTGATGAGGAACAGGAACGTGTCCGGGTTCGTCATCACGTTCATCGACCCCAGCCCGAACTCGCGGGTGAACTGGCTCAGCAGGCCCGCACCGCCCAGGATCTGGTGGAAGACGGACACCACCACCACCCAGGAGAAGAAGTGCGGCAGGTACACGATCGACTGGATCACGGTGCGGACCTTCTCGCTGAGCACCGAGTTCAGCAGGATCGCCAGCGCGATCGGGATCGGGAAGTAGAACACCAGCTGGAACGCAGTGATGACCAA
This sequence comes from Brachybacterium faecium DSM 4810, assembly GCA_000023405.1. Lineage (NCBI taxonomy): Bacteria > Bacillati > Actinomycetota > Actinomycetes > Micrococcales > Dermabacteraceae > Brachybacterium > Brachybacterium faecium. The sequence continues at coordinate 1,532,500 of CP001643.1, read as the reverse complement.
CGTGTTCTTCACGGCGTTCCAGAACAGCGGATCCGCGATGACCCGTTCGAACTGCTGCATCCCCAGCCACGGGCTGTCGCGGATCCCGATGAAGGGCGAGTAGTCCTGGAAGGCGATCACGTTCCCCAGGATCGGGATGTACGCGAAGATCAGCAGCAGCACCACCATCGGCAGCGCCATGAGGATCAGCGTGCGGTCGCGGCGCAGCCGGCTGGCGAGGCTGACGCGACGCGGAGCGGGACGGGAGGCCCCGCGCTTCCCCCGTGCGCGGGCGGGACGGGCCGCGCGCACGGGCGGTGCGGTGTCGGTGGACATGATTCTCTCCGGGGAGTGCGAGGGGAGGTCGACGGGCACGGGGCTCAGGCCATGAACTCGCCGTAGAACTCGCGCAGCTTGTCGCCGCCCGAGGTGCGCCAGTTCTCCACCGCCGCGTCGAGCTCGCTGATGTCCTTGCGGCCGCGGCTGATGTCCACGACCAGGTCGTCGAGCGGCTGGCCGAGCGAGCCGAACTCCGCGGGCTCCTGGATCTGGATGCCGTAGAACAGCGGGTCCACCACATGCTCCGACTGGCGGGCCATCCACTCGCTGGAGGCCTCGACATAGTCCGGGAACTGCACCTTGGCGTTGACGATCGCGGGCTGTGCGAGGAACTGGTAGGTGGAGGTGACCTCGCTGCGCCCCTGGTCGTTCAGCTGGGGGATGCCGTGCTCGTCCCGTTCGAAGTGGGTGCCCTCGATGCCGTAGGTGAGCAGGTCGAACTCCTTGGTCCCGAACTGCGAGGCGCACCAGTCGGCGATGCGGAGCATCTCGCGCACCTGGTCCTCGTCATCGGTCTTCTTGAGGAAGGAGAAGATGTTCACCGGCGCCCCGCGGTAGAGGGTGGGGGCACCGCCGTCGGGCGCGAAGAGGTCCATCGCCATCTGGTCGAAGTCCGGGTTGGAGGGACGCACCCGCGCGAGGGCCTCGTGCCACCCGCCGACGCCGTCGTTCATCACCAGGGTCTGGCCGGACTCGAAGCGGTCCTTCGCGGCGCCGTCGTTGCCCGCCACCGCATCGGGATGCATCGCCCCGGACTCGATGACCTTGGTGAGCCAGATGATCGCCTCCTTGAACTCCTCCATCTCGAAGCGGTGGACGAGCTCGCCGTCCCGCTCGGCGAAGGTGGGCGGGAGCGCATACATCAGCTGAGCGGTGTTCCACAGGTTCTCGCAGCCCCACCGGTTCGCTCCCGGATCGGTGATCTCGCTGAGCACCTCGAGGAACGATTCGGCATCGGTGGGCGGCTCCACCCCGAGCTCCTCGAAGAGGTCGCGGCGGTAGAAGACCGCGTCGGTGACCAGCTCCGAGGGATAGGGCAGCCCGTAGATCCGCCCGTTGAACATCGAGTACTCCCAGGCGGCAGGATCCAGCCGGGCGAGGTTCGGGTAGTCGAGGATCCCCTCGCCCGCGAGATGGTCGGTGAGGTCCTGGAAGACGTTGCCGACCCCCTCGACGAAGCGCGGCGGGATGTTCCACGAGGGGATCACCATCCAGTCCGGGACGTTCTTCGGGGAGGCGAGGACGGTCTGGACCTTGTCGGCGTAGGAGTTGCCGTCGGCGACCTGGAACTCGAGGGTCGCCCCGAGCTCCTCGTTGACCGCCTCGTAGTACGCGTTGTCGCCGAGCCCGGGCGGGGACGTCCACCATGCCGGGCTCATCACGGTGTAGCTGCCGCCGGATCCCGGCACCTCGGAGACGCCGTCGACCAGCGGATCAGGCATGGTGACGTAGCCCGGCGTGGAGCCGTTCACGCTCGGGAAGTCCGGCTCGACGAGGAACTCGAGAGAGCTGTTCGGCACGGAGGCCTCGACCTCGGCGGCCAGCTCGGCACCGGTCAGCACTCCCCCGCTGCCGGCCGCGGTGCCGCCCGCACCTCCCGAGCCGCCGCACGCGGCGAGGCCGAGCGTGCCGGCACCGAGTCCGAGATATCCCAGAAGGCGTCGACGGGAGACGGCGTTGGTGTGGAGGGGGCTGTTCATGAGGCACTCACTTCCTTGTGGCGACGAGGAACGCCGACATGGCGTCCGCCGACCCTCAGGGGCCGGACTGGCGAGAAGCGGATGTCGAACGGCGACTAGCCCGCATCGAAGCGCTTCGATAGGGTGTGAGAGTAGTCTCCACCCCGGCTCCTGGCAAGACCATCCGCCCCGGACCGTCGGAGCCTGCCGCCCATCCGCAGTTCGTCGAAGAGGACTCCATGGCACACCCCGTCCCCCCGATGTGGCTGGAAGCTCGCCCCGAGCTCGGCGCCACCGATTCCGCGCATCTCGAGCACGCACGGTCCCTGGTCAGGGCCATGACGCTCGAGGAGAAGCTTCCCTTCCTGCACCAGCACAGCCCGGGCCTGGAGCGCCTGGGCATCGGGCCGTTCTCCACCGGCACCGAGGCGCTGCACGGGGTGGCGTGGCGGGGCCCGGCCGTGACCTATCCGCAACCTGTCGGTCTCGCCGCGACGTGGGACGAGGACCTCCTCGCCGCAGTGGGCGACCAGATCGCACGGGAGGTGAGGGAGCATCACGCGCAGGAGGACCCGGCGAGCCTGAACGTGTGGTCGCCCGTGGTCAACCCTCTGCGCCATCCGCTGTGGGGACGCACCGAGGAGGGGCTGTCCGAGGATCCCCTGCTGAACGCGCGCCTGGGCACCGCCATCGCCCGCGGGCTGCGCGGCGAGGGCCCCTGCTGGACCACGGTCCCGACGCTCAAGCACTTCCTCGGCTACTCCCACGAGGTCGACCGCGCCGCGACCTCCTCGTCGCTCCCGCCCCGCGTGCTGCACGAGTACGAGCTGCCCGGCTACGAGGAAGCACTGGCCAGCGGGGCCGCCGGTGCGGTGATGCTGTCCTACAACCTGGTCGACGGCGTCCCTGCGCACCTCTCGCCGCTGGTGAACGACCACCTGCGCCGCGTGGTCGCGGATCCGGATCTGCTGTTCGTGGTCAGCGATGCCGGGGCGCCGACGAACCTGGTCCAGATCCAGGATGCGGCCGCGGATCTCACCGAGGCGGTCGCGGCGATGCTGCGGGCCGGCGTGGACTCCTTCACCGACCACGGTCGGGACTCCGGGCCGACGCTCCGCGCCGCGCGCGAGGCGCTCGCGCGCGGCCTCGTCCAGGAGCAGCACATCGATCACGCCGTCGTGCGTCAGCTCGTCGCCCGGGCCCGCACCGGCGAGTTCGGTGCAGCGGCCGACGCCTCGGGACACACCGCGACGGGGACCTCCAACTCCCCCACCGGAGCAGGATTCGACCGCGCGCGGGCGGTGGAGCTCTCCCAGGAGGTCGCTGCACGCGCCGCAGTGCTCCTGCGCCACCAGGATGAGGCCCTGCCCGCCCGGCCGGGCTCGACGCTCGCGGTGATCGGCCACCTCGGCGGGACGGTGCTGCAGGACTGGTACAGCGGCGAGCTCATGGACCCCGTGTCCCTGCGCGAGGCCCTCGAGGACAGTCACGACGGACCGGTGCGCTTCGCTGCAGGGCTCGACATCGTGCAGCTCTCGGCCGACGGCGTGCCCGTGCTGTGCGGCGCGCAGGAGCGCCTGGAGCTCGCCGCCGCCTCGTTCAAGGATGACGTGGGCGCCGTCGATGACGAGCATCCCGGCCTCGGGGAGCCCTCGCACGCCGCGGAGGGCTCCGACGCCGGAGGTGCCCGCTTCGAGGTGCGGGATCACGGCCACGGGGTGCTCAGCCTGCGGGAGACGTCGACGGGCCTCTGGCTCGCGCCGGACGCGCACGGTCATCTCCGCGCCCGGGCCCCGCGGATCGGAGGATGGGTCGTCCAGGAGACGTTCCGCCCTCTCCGCAGTGCGGACGGGCGGGTGCGGCTGCAGCACGTGGGCAGCGGGCGCTGGCTCCGCGCCGAGCGGCAGACCGGCCGCCTCGTGCTCGGGGGCACGGAGGCTGCGCAGGCGCTCGAGCTGTCCTGGCAGGTGCGGGTCTCCGGCCTGCAGCAGGCACGGGAGGCGATGGATGGTGCGGACCTGGCGATCCTCGTCGCCGGGAACGAACCCCATGTGCACGGCCGGGAGACCGAGGATCGCGCCTCCCTGTCCCTGGCAGGCCCTGACCAGTCGCTCGTCGACCTGTTGGCGGAGGCTGCCCCGACGACGAAGACGGCACTGGTGCTGTTCTCCTCCTACCCCTACGACCTGGGTCGCCATGAGGAGGCTGCGCAGGCCGTGGTGTGGAGCAGCCATGCCGGGGCGCGTCAGGGACCGGCTCTGGCGTCCCTGCTGCGGGGAGAGCGGGAGTTCAGCGGCCGCCTGGCGCAGGCGTGGATCCGCGAGCGGGCGCTCACGGACATCCTGGACTACGACGTGATCAGCTCGGCGGCCACCTACCTGTACGGGCAGGAGGCGCTGTATCCCTTCGGCCACGGGCTGGCCCTCGAGCCGACGCGCTGGTCAGATGTCGCCCTCGAGGCCTCCGGACAGAGCGTCTCGGTGGCGGTGACGCTCGAGCGCGACGGGGCATGGCCGGCGCACGAGGTGGTGCAGGTGTATGCCACCGTCGACGCGGCGGCGTATCCCCACGACCTCGGCCCTCTGCCGGCGCTCCGCCTCATCGGGTCCCGGGTCGTCGAGGTGCCGGCCTCCGGTGGGGTGCGTGCACGGCTCGAGATCCCATGGACGCGGCTGCGTGTGTGGTCCGAGGAGGCGGCAGACTTCGTCGCCCCGACCGGCACAGTCACCCTCCACGTCGCGCGCTCTTCTGACGATGTGGAGCGCAGCGCCGAGGTGAGCGTCCCCGTGCTGTGAGCGGAACCGGAGCGGCGCCCCCGGCGGGGAACCGCCGGGGCCGTCATCCTGCGCGCATTCATCAGTCCGTACGCATTCGGTGACCGGGCATCTTTCGGGCATGAAAAAGGGAGTGGAGGAGGCGAACACCCCGCAGGGGCTCAGCACTCCTCCACTCCCAATGAAGATGTCCGGCGGCGACCTACTCTCCCACACCCTCCCGAGTGCAGTACCATCGGCGCAATCGAGCTTAGCTTCCGGGTTCGGAATGGAACCGGGCGTTTCCTCGACGCTATGACCGCCGTAACACAACGAGACTCTCAACCAGCCCCCAACACGCCACCCACCCCGGAACGGGACGGACAACGCGGCGGGGTTGCTCCAAGAGAACCGCACAGTGGACGCAAGCACAGCAAACAACCAACACACACAAAGAATGTTGAAGTAAGTCTTCGACCATTAGTACCAGTCAGCTCCACACATTACTGCGCTTCCACATCTGGCCTATCAACCCAGTCATCTACTGGGGGTCTCACACACCCAAAAGGTGCAAGGATATCTCATCTCGAAGCAGGCTTCCCGCTTAGATGCTTTCAGCGGTTATCCCTTCCCGACGTAGCCAACCAGCCATGCTCTTGGCAGAACAACTGGCACACCAGAGGTCAGTCCATCCCGGTCCTCTCGTACTAGGGACAGGACTTCTCAAATATCCAACGCGCGCAGCGGATAGGGACCGAACTGTCTCACGACGTTCTAAACCCAGCTCGCGTACCGCTTTAATAGGCGAACAGCCTAACCCTTGGGACCAACTCCAGCCCCAGGATGCGACGAGCCGACATCGAGGTGCCAAACCATGCCGTCGATATGAGCTCTTGGGCAAGATCAGCCTGTTATCCCCGGGGTACCTTTTATCCGTTGAGCGACACCCATTCCACAATGGAGTGCCGGATCACTAGTTCCTGCTTTCGCACCTGCCCGACATGTCTGTCTCGCAGTCAAGCTCCCTTGTGCACTTACACTCAACACCTGATTGCCAACCAGGCTGAGGGAACCTTTGAGCGCCTCCGTTACTCTTTAGGAGGCAACCGCCCCAGTTAAACTACCCATCAGACACTGTCCCTGATCCGGATCACGGACCGAGGTTAGGAATCCAGAACGACCAGAGTGGTATTTCAACAATGACTCCACACTCACTGGCGTGAATGCTTCCCAGTCTCCCACCTATCCTACACAAGCCGTCCCGAACACCAATATCAAACTATAGTAAAGGTCCCGGGGTCTTTCCGTCCTGCTGCGCGTAACGAGCATCTTTACTCGTAATGCAATTTCGCCGAGTTCGCGGTTGAGACAGTGGAGAAGTCGTTACGCCATTCGTGCAGGTCGGAACTTACCCGACAAGGAATTTCGCTACCTTAGGATGGTTATAGTTACCACCGCCGTTTACTGGGGCTTAAATTCTCAGCTTCGACACCACAAAGGCATCTAACCGGTCCTCTTAACCTTCCAGCACCGGGCAGGCGTCAGTCCGTATACAGCGTCTTACGACTTCGCACGGACCTGTGTTTTTAGTAAACAGTCGCTTCTCCCTGGTCTCTGCGGCCCACAGGGCTCTCACCCCGAAGGCCCCCCTTCTCCCGAAGTTACGGGGGCATTTTGCCGAGTTCCTTAACCACGATTCTCTCGAACGCCTCGGTATTCTCTACCTGATCACCTGAGTCGGTTTAGGGTACGGGCGACCGTATTCGTCACGCCGGAACTTTTCTAGGCAGTACAGGATCACTCACCTACGCCCATACGGGATCCCCATCACGTCTCACCCAAAGACCCCAGCATTACCCGGGATCGGGCTGCACGCTTAGACGGACTATTCCATTAAGTCCGCGGAAGCTACCTCTCTGCGTCATCCCACGCGCTGACCTACTACAACCTTGGTTCCCAGCCTCACCAACCTCCACACCCCGAAGGGCATGGGGCAAGCTCGGGTGGTTAGCATCGACTGCCTCGGTATGGGTCCTCCTACGATCGGTTCGGGAATATCAACCCGATGTCCATCGACTACGCCTGTCGGCCTCGCCTTAGGTCCCGACTAACCCAGGGCGGATAAACCTGGCCCTGGAACCCTTGATCAATCGGCGGACGGGTTTCTCACCCGTCTTTCGCTACTCATGCCTGCATTCTCACTCGTACAGCCTCCACCACTGGGTTCCCCCGCGGCTTCACCGGCTGCACGACGCTCCCCTACCCACCCCGGCATACACCGGAGTGACACAGCTTCGGCGGTGTGCTTGAGCCCCGCTAAATTGTCGGCGCAGAATCACTTGACCAGTGAGCTATTACGCACTCTTTCAAGGGTGGCTGCTTCTAAGCCAACCTCCTGGTTGTCTCAGCAACTCCACATCCTTTTCCACTTAGCACACGCTTAGGGGCCTTAGCTGATGTTCTGGGCTGTTTCCCTCTCGACTATGAAGCTTATCCCCCACAGTCTCACTGCTGCGCTCTCACGTACCGGCATTCGGAGTTTGGCTAAGGTCAGTAACCCGGTGGGGCCCATCGCCTATCCAGTGCTCTACCTCCGGTACGAAACACGCAACGCTGCACCTAAATGCATTTCGGGGAGAACCAGCTATCACGAAGTTTGATTGGCCTTTCACCCCTATCCACAGGTCATCCCCTCCATTTTCAACTGAAGTGGGTTCGCGCCTCCACGCGGTCTTACCCGCGCTTCACACTGCCCATGGATAGATCACTTCGCTTCGGGTCTAGAGCCGGCGACTGAACGCCCCGTTCAGACTCGCTTTCGCTACGGCTACCCCACACGGGTTAACCTCGCCACCGACCACTAACTCGCAGGCTCATTCTTCAAAAGGCACGCCGTCACCCCAAAAGGCTCCGACGGATTGTAAGCGCACGGTTTCAGGTACTATTTCACTCCCCTCCCGGGGTGCTTTTCACCTTTCCCTCACGGTACTTGTCCGCTATCGGTCAAGAGGTAGTATTCAGGCTTACCAGGTGGTCCTGGCAGATTCACACCGGATTTCACGGGCCCGGTGCTACTCGGGAACAGCGTCGCGCCATGCAGAAGTTTCGTCTACGGGGGTCACACCCTCTACGCCGTCGCACTCACCACGACTTCGACTACCACTACACGTCCACGCCGATGAGCCGGCAGACCCATCAGACACGTCCCACAACCCCCAACCTGCAACCCCTGCCGGGTATCACACAGACCAGGTTTAGCCTCCTCCGATTTCGCTCGCCACTACTCACGGAATCACTATTGTTTTCTCTTCCTGCGGGTACTGAGATGTTTCACTTCCCCGCGTTCCCTCCACGCCACCTATACATTCAGCAGCGGGTACCACGACATGACTCGTGGTGGGTTTCCCCATTCGGACATCCTCGGATCACAGTTCGGTTGTCAACTCCCCGAGGCTTAACGCAGACTCCCACGTCCTTCGTCGGCTCCTCTTGCCAAGGCATCCACCGTGCGCCCTTTAAAACTTACGGCAACACAAAGACACTTTGCGCTATAAATTGCTTACAAGATGCTCGCGTCCACTATGCAGTTCTCAAGAAACAACCCCACACCAACCACCACACCACCAACGCGGCACAGTGACCAGGGAGGACCAGCCACACCCCACCACCACTCCCCACACAAGGAGAACGGCGGAAGGCGCGTGCAGCCTCACAACCCAATAGCGTGTCTCCACCTCAAACCACCCCACAAGCCCGTTCCACACCCCCACAAAAGAAGGCCGTACTAGAAACTCGCGACGCAGCGAAGCGCCCATCCGTTGATGTTCCACCCTTGAGCAACCACCCCCACCACACTCGGGCAGGACGATGGCCACCATAATTGGTGATGCTCCTTAGAAAGGAGGTGATCCAGCCGCACCTTCCGGTACGGCTACCTTGTTACGACTTAGTCCCAATCACCGATCCCACCTTCGACAGCTCCCTCACGAGGATGGGCCACTGGCTTCGGGTGTTACCGACTTTCGTGACTTGACGGGCGGTGTGTACAAGGCCCGGGAACGTATTCACCGCAGCGTTGCTGATCTGCGATTACTAGCGACTCCGACTTCATGGGGTCGAGTTGCAGACCCCAATCCGAACTGAGGCCGGCTTTTTGGGATTCGCTCCACCTCACAGTTTCGCAACCCATTGTACCGGCCATTGTAGCATGCTTGAAGCCCAAGACATAAGGGGCATGATGATTTGACGTCGTCCCCACCTTCCTCCGAGTTGACCCCGGCAGTCTCCTATGAGTCCCCACCATCACGTGCTGGCAACATAGAACAAGGGTTGCGCTCGTTGCGGGACTTAACCCAACATCTCACGACACGAGCTGACGACAACCATGCACCACCTGTGCACCAGTCCGAAGAAAGCCACATCTCTGCGACCGTCCGGTGCATGTCAAGCCTTGGTAAGGTTCTTCGCGTTGCATCGAATTAATCAGCATGCTCCGCCGCTTGTGCGGGCCCCCGTCAATTCCTTTGAGTTTTAGCCTTGCGGCCGTACTCCCCAGGCGGGGCACTTAATGCGTTAGCTACGGCGCGGAGAACGTGGAATGTCCCCCACACCTAGTGCCCAACGTTTACGGCATGGACTACCAGGGTATCTAATCCTGTTCGCTACCCATGCTTTCGCTTCTCAGTGTCAGTAATGGCCCAGAGACCTGCCTTCGCCATCGGTGTTCTTCCTGATATCTGCGCATTTCACCGCTACACCAGGAGTTCCAGTCTCCCCTACCACACTCTAGCCTGCCCGTACCCACCGCACGCCCGAGGTTGAGCCTCGGGTTTTCACGGCAGACGCGACAAGCCACCTACAAGCTCTTTACGCCCAATAATTCCGGACAACGCTTGCGCCCTACGTATTACCGCGGCTGCTGGCACGTAGTTAGCCGGCGCTTCTTCTGCAGGTACCGTCACTCTCGCTTCTTCCCTACTGAAAGGGGTTTACAACCCGAAGGCCGTCATCCCCCACGCGGCGTCGCTGCATCAGGCTTTCGCCCATTGTGCAATATTCCCCACTGCTGCCTCCCGTAGGAGTCTGGGCCGTGTCTCAGTCCCAGTGTGGCCGGTCGCCCTCTCAGGCCGGCTACCCGTCATCGCCTTGGTGAGCCATTACCTCACCAACAAACTGATAGGCCGCGAGTCCATCCCTCACCGATAAATCTTTACAACCCCCACCATGCGGCAGAAGCTCATATACGGTATTAGCCTCGATTTCCCGAGGTTATCCCGAAGTGAAGGGCAGGTTACTCACGTGTTACTCACCCGTTCGCCACTAATCAGGCAGTGCAAGCACCACCATCATCGTTCGACTTGCATGTGTTAAGCACGCCGCCAGCGTTCGTCCTGAGCCAGGATCAAACTCTCCATGAAAAAACATGAAAAACAGTATCCTGACAACAGAAACAAACAACCAGCAAATTAAACTGCTGTATCATCCGTTTCAAAATTGCCATTCAAAATAATGGCATCAACAAACAGACACGCTATTGAGATATCAAGCAACACGCGCACTCAGCGCTCCGAACCCTTCCGGGCCTTCGCTCCGAGGCAACCCCTCTAACTTAGGGCTTCCAGTTCTCCGAGTCAAATCGGGGCGGTGTGATCCGCGCCGCGATCCTCATCCCGAAGATCCTTCCACCCTGGTCAGTCCCGGAAACTCAGTCCGACACGGCGGCCGTTCCTCGTTCCCGTTCTGCCGGGGCACGAGGAAGAACATTACGCACCCCGCGGCACCCCGTCAAGCCAGAACGACCCTTTCCGAGGTGTCCTCGACCACACCGCGCCGTCGGGGGCGTCGCTGCAGGTCAGCGGCCCGAGCTGAGGACTGCGGCGTCGCTCGCGCCGCACGGGCCGGCGGGCTCACGAGACGGGCACGACACCGCGGTGCAGCGCGACGATCCCGCCGCTGAGGTTGCGGTACTGGGCCCGCTCCATGCCCGCCGCGAGGAACCAGCCGCGCAGGGCCTCCTGGTCCGGCCACTCGAGGATCGACTCGGCGAGGTACTCGTAGGCGTCGGCCGTGGTCGTCACCATCCCGGCGACCGCGGGCAGGGCGCGCAGCAGGTACTTCTCGTAGACCGTGCGGAACGGTCGCCAGGACGGGGTGGAGAACTCGCAGACCACCACCCGGCCGCCCGGGCGCACCACCCGCACCATCTCCGCGAGCGCCCTCCGGGGCTCGTGCACGTTGCGCAGGCCGAAGGAGATGACGGCGGCGTCGAAGGAGTCCTCCGCGAAGGGCAGCCGCTGCGCGTCCGCCCCGATGAAGGGCACGGGCGCGCCGCGGCGGCGGCCCTCGCTCATCATCCCCAGGGAGAAATCAGCGGCGGCCACCCGCGCGCCGGCGCGGGCGATCGCGGTGGTCGAGGTGCCGGTGCCGGCGGCGAGGTCGAGCACCTCGTCCCCGGGTGCGATCTCGAGCGCCTGGACCATGAGGTCGCGCCACATCCCCACCTGCCCCATCGCGGCGATGTCGTTCATCAGGTCGTAGCGCTGGGCGATGCCGTCGAACATCGTCGCGACGTCGTACGGCTGCTTCTCGAGATCGGCACGGCTCATGCCCCGATCCTGCCATGCACGGCGGTCTGCGCGGACCGGGCTCGGCCGATCGCGCGGCCACTGGGACAATGGGGGCGGGCGCCCCGTCCGGGCGGCGCCCTCGTCTCATCCCTCCTGAGGAGTCTTCGAATGACCGCTGCCAGCTCTGCTCGCACCGATGCCCTCCGCGCACTGTCCATCCCGCAGCACCTGCTGCCGGCGGACGGCCGATTCGGTTCCGGTCCCTCGCGCATCCGGGCGGAGCAGGTGGAGACGCTGCAGTCCGTCTCCCGCACGGTGCTGGGGACCTCCCACCGCCAGGCGCCGGTGAAGCAGCTCGTCTCCCGCGTCCGCTCGGGCCTGGCCGCCCTGTTCCAGCTGCCGGAGGGCTACGAGGTGGTGCTCGGCAACGGCGGGTCCACCGCCTTCTGGGACCTCGCGGTGTTCTCCCTCATCGAGCGCCGCTCGCAGCATCTCGTGCTCGGCGAGTTCTCGCAGAAGTTCGCCACCGAGTCCGCCGGGGCGCCGCATCTGGCCGAGCCCGAGGTGCTGCGCTCCGCGCCGGGCTCGTTCCCGCAGGCGGTGGCCTCGGCCGAGGTCGATGCATACGCCTGGCCGCACAACGAGACCTCGACCGGCGTGATGGTGCCCGTGCGCCGTCCCGCCGGTGCCACGCAGGATCAGCTGGTGCTCGTGGACGCGACCTCGGTCGCGGGTGCCGCCGCCGTGGACATCTCCCAGACCGACGCGTACTACTTCGCGCCGCAGAAGGCCTTCGCCTCGGACGGCGGGCTGTGGCTGAGCGTGCTCTCCCCCGCGGCGATCGAGCGTGCGCAGCGCCTGGCGCAGGACGGCTCCCGCTGGATCCCCTCGTTCCTCTCGCTCACCAGCGCGATCGACAACTCGCGCAAGGAGCAGACGCTGAACACGCCCGCGGTCGCGACGCTGGTGCTGCTCGCCGAGCAGATCGAGTGGATCCTCGACCAGGGCGGTCTGGCATGGGCCGATGCACGCACCCGCACCACGAGCGGGATGCTGCAGAGCTGGGCCGCGAGCCGTGAGGAGATCACCCCGTTCGTGGAGGATCCCGCGGCGCGCTCGCAGGTGGTGACCACCCTGGACGTCGATGAGTCGATCGACGCGACCGCCATCACCTCGGTGCTGCGCGAGCACGGCGTGGTGGACATCGAGCCGTACCGCAAGCTGGGCCGCAATCAGCTGCGCATCGCCACCTTCCCCGCCGTCGGCGAGGAGGACGTGGCCGCGCTCATCGCCGTCCTCGATCACGTGCTGGACGCCACCGCCGGCGCCTGAGCGCCGCCGACCACGGCGCGGCATGACGACGGCCGGGCCGCCCTCGGGGTGGTCCGGCCGTCCTGGTGCGGGCGGTGAGCGTCGGGTGGCGCGGGCGCGCAGCGGCTCGCCCTCCCGGCTGCTCAGTCCCGCGGGGGGATGAGGATCTCCTGCAGCACCCGCGAGGCGTCGCGCAGGGCCGCCTGCTGCGCCGGGGTGGCCTCCTCGATCCGGCTGCGCAGCCAGGCGTGGCGTCGTTCGCGGCCGGCGAGCACGAGCTGCTGTCCCCTGTCGGTGAGCGTGACCCGCACCTGTCGGCCGTCGCCGGGGTGGGCGTCGCGCCGCACCAGGCCCGCGTGCTCGAGACGTCCCAGGATCCGGGTCATGACCGGAGGGCTGACGTGGTCGAACTCCGCCAGTGCTCCCGGCGTCGACTCCCCCGTCCGCTGGAGGTAGGCGAGCACCGAGAACTGCGGCGCCGAGACCTCCTCCGAGGCGGTGTGCGAGCGCAGGATCCGCGAGGAGACGAGCAGGACCCGCTGTAGGCCGGCGGCGAGCTCGACGTTCTCCCCGCCGCCGGCGCTCTCCTCCCCAGCCGGCACCGGCTCCGTCTCCCCGTGGGCGCCCTCGGTCACAGCAGCAGGCCCTCGATCGCCCCGCGCAGGAAGTACGCGACGAACAGCACGGCGATGAGGTACATCAGCCAGTGGACCTCGCGGGCCTTGCCGCGCACCACCCGGATCAGCACGTACATCACGAAGCCGGCGCCCATGCCCACGGTGATCGAGTAGGCGAAGGGCATGAGGATGATGGTGAGGAAGGACGGCACCGCCACCTCGACGTCGCTGAAGTCGATGTCGGTGATCTGGGTCATCATCAGGAAGCCGACCATGACCAGCGCCGGAGTGGCCGCCTCGTAGGGCACCATCGCCACCAGCGGGGAGAGGAAGGTCGACAGCAGGAACAGCACGCCCACCACGATGGCGGCGAGGCCCGTCCGCGCGCCCTCGGCGACTCCCGAGGTGGACTCCACGAAGCTCGTGTTCGAGGAGACCCCGCCGATGCCGCCGGCGATCGCGGCCGCCGAGTCGACCACGAGGATGCGCTGGGAGTGCGGGATGTCGCCCGCCTCGTCGACGAGGCCTGCGCCGGAGGCCACGCCCACCATGGTGCCCATGGTGTCGAAGAAGTCCGCCAGCAGCAGCGAGAAGACGATGACGGTGGCGCCGATGACGCCGGCGGCGGTGATGCCGCCCAGCGGATCGACGGTGAAGAGGGTCGCGAAGTCGGGCATCCGCACCGGGAACTCCGTCATCGCCGGGACGTTCATCGCCCAGCCGCCGGGGTTGCCGGGGTCGGTGCCGTCGGCCGCGCTGAAGGCGCCCAGGTGCAGCACCCGCTCGACGATCAGCGAGAGCACGGTCGCGGTCACGATCGCGATGAGGATCGCGCCGGGCACCTTGCGGATCCACAGCACGAACATCAGCAGCAGGCCGACGACGAAGACGGCGGTGGGCCAGCCGATCAGGGAGCCGTCGTTGCCCAGCTGCACCGGGGTGTCCGCGGCGGTGGTCACGAACTTGGCGTTGAACAGTCCCAGGAAGGCGATGAACAGCCCGATGCCGACGGCGATGGCCGTCTTGAGGAAGGGCGGGACGGCGCTGAAGACGGCCCGGCGGAATCCGGTGAGGACCAGGGCCAGGATGACCACGCCCTCCAGCAGCACCATCCCCATCGCGCCGCCCCAGGTCATGCCGGGCAGCGGGACGACCGAGTAGGCGAGATAGGCGTTCAGCCCGAGGCCCGCGGCGAGGGCGAGGGGGAACTTCGCCCATGCCCCCATCACCACGCTGAGCAGTCCCGCGATCAGTGCCGTGCCGGCCGCGACCGCGGGCAGGTTCGGCTCGGTGCCTCCGCCGAGGTACATCCCCGTCGAGTCCGGGACGGTGCCGATGATCAGCGGGTTCAGCACCACGATGTAGCACATCGAGAAGAACGTCACCAGACCGCCGCGGATCTCGCGGCCGACGGTGGAGCCGCGCTCGGAGATCCGGAAGTAGCGGTCCAGCCCCGAACGGGGTGCGCGGGCGGCGGGCGGAGCCGCCGGGGAGGGGAGGGAGGAGGGGTCAGCCTGCTGCATGGGAGAGATCGTATCCGCCCGCGCCCTGCCCCTCGCCCGCCCGGGGGCCCCTCAGGCGCCGGAGGTGAGGGGGTTCTCCGCCTCGAGCCGGCGCGAGTAGCGGTAGTAGTCGGCGAGCTCGAGCCGGGCGGCGGCCGCCTCGTCGACCACCACGGTGACGTCCGGGTGCATCTGCAGCGCGGTCGCGGGCCAGCGCGCGCTGATCGGCCCCTCTGCGAGCTGCGCGACCGCCTCCGCCTTGCCGGCGCCGGTCGCGGTGAGCACGATGCGCCGCGCCTCGAGGATGGTGCCCAGCCCCTGGCTGAGGGCTCGCACGGGGACGTCCTCGGCGCTCGCGAAGTAGCGGGAGTTGTCCTCGATCGTGGAGCGTGCGAGACCCACCACGCGGGTGCGGGAGGCGAGGGAGCTGCCGGGCTCGTTGAAGGCGATGTGGCCGTTGGAGCCGATGCCGAGGATCTGCAGGTCCACTCCCCCGGCCTCCTGCAGCCGGCGGTCGTAGGACGCCGCCTCGGCGACCGGATCGACGGCGGTGCCGTCCGGGGAGACCACGGCGGCGTCGTCGATGTCGACGTGCGAGGTGAAGTTCTCGCGGATGAAGCGGTGGTAGCTCTGCTCGTGGCCGGCCGGCAGGCCGACGTACTCGTCGAGCAGGAAGGCGCGGCTGCGGGCGAAGGAGAGCCCGTCCTCGCGGTGGCGGCGGATGAGCTCCTCGTAGGCGGGCACCGGCGAGGATCCCGTCGCCAGGCCGAGCACGGCGCCGGTGTCCCCGGCCGCCTGCAGCGTGCGGGTGAAGACGTCCGCGACGACCTTCGCGCCCGCCTCGGCGTCCGCCACGATGTGGATCTCCATACGGTCCTGCCCTTCTGCTCCGGTGGCCCGTCGGGGCCTGGCCTGTCGGGGCCTGGCCTGTCGGGGCCTGGCCCGTCGGCCGTTCCTGCGCGTTCTCAGCTGGTTCCGAGCATAGCCGCTCACGATCCCGTCCCCGCGGGCGCGACGCGCTCCGGGCACACGGCGCCGCCGTCCGGGGGATCGGGGGCCCGGGCCCGGACGCGCGGACGCCGCCGCACCTGCTGTGCGGCGGCGTCCGTGCTCTCGGCGGGAGACCCGCTCAGGCGGGTGCTCCCGACCGGCTCACTTCTTCTTGCCGGTGTTCGCGGCGTACTCGAAGGCCGCGCGCGGGGTCTCGGTCTGCGGGATGCCGATGATGTCGCGGCGGGAGATGAGGTTGGTCGCCCAGCCGGCGACGACGGAGGCCTTCCGCCCGAAGGTCGGCATCGCGTACACGTGGTACGCACGGGCCATCGCCCAGGCCGGGAGCCCGCGGACGTCGACCTCCTTCTCGCCCAGCTGCAGACGGCACACGCCCTTGTACATGCCCAGGGTGGCCATCACACCGAGATTGCGGTGGTAGTAGTCCACCAGCGGACGGCCCTGGATGGAGCGCGCGATGTTGTCCGCCAGGCGCTTCGCCTGGCGCACCGCGTGCTGCGCGTTCGGGGGGCAGAACTTGCCCTCGCCCGAGGCGAGATCCGGCACCGCGGCGCAGTCGCCGCCGGTGAAGACGTCGTCCAGCGGACCGTCGGCGCCGTTGACACGCAGGTCCGGCAGGGCCTCGAGCTTGCCCATGAGCGGGCCGCGCTCGGTGACCACCGGCAGGTCGGAGACCTCGGAGTCGGAGAGCACCGGAGCGGGCTTCACGCCGGCGTTCCACACCAGCAGATCGCTCTCGAACTCGTCGCCGTCGCTCGTCTTGATCACGCCGTTCTCGGCGGAGTTCAGGAAGGTCTCGAGCTTGACCTCGATGCCGCGCTCGCGCAGCTGGTTGAGCACGTAGGCGCGCTGGTCCTCGGTGAGCTCGGGGAAGATGAAGGGGGCACCGTCGACGAGCACGAAGCGGATGTCCGAGGAGTGCAGGTCGGGGTAGTAGCGCAGGGCGTCGCGGACCATGTCCTCCGCCTCGGACACCGCCTCGCCGCCGGCGAAGCCGCCGCCGATGAAGGTGAAGGTGAGCAGGCGCTTGCGGAGGGCCGGGTCCTTGGTGGTCGCGGCCTCGCCGAGGTTCGCCAGGATGCGGTCGCGCACGGCGGTCGCCTCCTCGACCTGCTTGAAGCCGATCGCGTTCTCCGCGAGGCCGGGGATGGGCAGCAGGCGCGGGACGGCACCGAGGCCGACGACGAGGTAGTCGTAGGTGATCTCGAGCTTCTCCTCGTCCTCGAGCTCCACCACGACGGTGTTCTCGGCGCTGCGGATCGCGGAGACCGAGCCCGTGACGACCTTGGCGCCGGGGAGGATCTTGCGCAGCGGGGCGAGGACGTTGCGCGGGTCGATGCTGCCGGCGCCGACCTCGGGCAGGAACGGAGCGTAGGTCATATACGGCCGCGGGTCGACGACCGTGATCGCGACCTCCGCACCGAGGGTCTTGCGCAGCTCGGACGCGGTCGTCAGACCGACGGAACCGCCTCCGAGGATGAGGACATGGGGCTTGCCGCCGAAAGTATTGGTCATACCTACAGACTAGAACTGCTGACGGCCTGACACAAAGCGGGCCGAGGGGTGACATCCGCCCGCCCGGCCCCGCGCGGGCGCGGCGCGGCCCTCAGGGGACGCGGTCCAGCAGGTCCAGGGCGAGGCCGTCGAGGATGTCGTGCTCGCTGGTGCGGGTCTCGCTGAGCCCCGCGGCCTGCGCGACCCGCTCCACGATGCGCGACCAGATCAGGGCGCCCGCACCGATGACATCGATGCGACCAGGGTGGATGATGCGGCGCCGGCCGCGCTGCTCACGGGTCTCCCCCAGCAGCGTGGCGCAGGTGCGGCGCACCTCGTCGACGGTGGCCGCGGCCCCGTGGGTGACGTCGGGACGATAGTCCTCGATGCCCGCCATGACGGCCGTGACGGTGGTCACTGTCCCGGCGACGCCGACGAGAGCGGTGGCCCCCTCGAGCGGCACGGCCGCGGCGGCCCGGTCGAGGTGGGCGTCGATGTCGGCGGTCGCGGCGGCGATCTCCGCGGCGGTCGGCGGATCGGACTGCAGGTGCCGCTCGGTCATCCGCACCGAGCCGATGTCCATGCTGATGCGGTGGCTGGGGGCGTCGGTGCCGAGCACCAGCTCGGTCGAGCCGCCCCCGATGTCGACCACCAGATGGGGCCCCGGCGGCAGGTCCGCCACGGTGCTCACCGCGCCGCGGAAGGAGAGCGCCGCCTCCTCCTGCCCGCTGATCACCTCGGGCTCGACGCCGAGGATCTCCTGGATCCCGTCGATGAACAGGTCGCGGTTGGAGGCGTCGCGGGTCGCGGACGTGGCGACGAAGCGGACGTCCTGGACGGAGACGCCGTGGTGCTCGATCAGCTCGCGGTACCGGCGTGCGGCGGCGAGGGTGCGCTCCACGGCCACCGGGTCGAAGCGCCCGGTGCGGTCCACGCCCAGCCCCAGGCGCACCATCTCGAGCTCCCGCTCGAGGTCGACGAGCCGGCCGGAGGCCTCGTCGCGGCGGGCGATGAGCAGGCGGATGGAGTTGGTGCCGCAGTCGATCGCGGCGACGGGCGCGCTCATCGCTCCTCCGTCCCGGCCGCGGGCGCGGCGGCCCCCGATCCCTCGACCTCCGTGCAGCGGCAGCGCAGCTCGGGCACGGCGCCGTCGATCCCCGGCAGCACCTCGTCGGCGATCGGGTTGACCCCCTCCCCCTCCGCGAGCGCCTGGCCGGCGAGGGCGTGCAGGCACTTCACCCGGGTGGGCATGCCGCCGGCGCTCACGTGGCGCACCTCCTCCGCCTCGCCGACCTCCTCGCGGCGGGCGAGGTAGCGCTCATGGGCGGTGCGGTACGCGGCCGCGAGCGCGGGCTCCTGGGCGAGCCGCTCGGTGAGCTCGGCCATCAGACCGGTGGCCTCGAGGCGGGAGAGCTCGAGCGTGAGCCAGGGCAGGGTGAGGTAGAGCGAAGTGGGGAACGGGGTGCCGTCCTCGAGGCGCGGGGCGGTGCGCACCACGGCGGGCCGGCCGCAGCCGCAGCGGCGGGCGATCGAGACGACGCCGCGCATGTCCCGTCCCAGCTGCTCGCGCATGATCTCCAGATCGCGCGCCGTGGCCGGGGATTCGTAGGGCAGAGGGGGAAGGGTGCTCACTGGTCGGTGTCCTGATCGGTGGTGTCGTCGGCGGGGTCCTGCTCGGAGACGTCGTCCTCGGTGGAGCCGGTCTCGTCGGGGATGTCCTCGGGGGTGACGCGGCTGGAGCCCTCCAGGCTCTCCCAGAGCACGGAGAACCACTCGCCGTCCTTCGCCTCCTCCTGGGCCCGCTCGGCCTCGGTGAGGGGCACGTCCCGCCCGGAGGTGTCGGTGAGGCGGTACTGGGTCTCGCCCGGCATCGCGAACAGCAGCCTCTCGCGGGCGCGCGCGGCGACGTAGGTCGGGTCCTCCCAGCGCGCCACCTGCTCGCGCAGGTCATCGACCTGCTGCTCCTGCTGCCCGACCTGCGCGCGCAGCTCGGCGAGCTCCTGGCGCTGGGCGACGTAGGTGTTGACGGTGGGGACGAGGGCGGCCAGCGCGATGACCACCAGGGCCACGAGCGCGAGCATCCGCCGGGTGATGGTGATGCCGGGGCCGTCCTCCTCGGGGGCGCTCGGCGGGGTCGCCGCGGGCCGGGAGGCCGCGGCGGGACCGCGGGTGCGGGTGCCGGCCGAGGACGCCGTGCGGGAGGTCGTGGAGCCGGGGCGGGAGGTCGACCGCGTCCCGGGGCGCCTGCCCCCGGACGCAGAGACCGGGCGCCTCGTCGATCGCGGGGCGCCCGGTCGTCTGCTGCTCATGCGAGCAGGTTACAGCCTCGTCCTGGGGACGTCAGGCGGAGTAGCGCGGGAACGCGGAGGCCCCGGCGTAGCGTGCCGCCTCGGCCAGCTCCTCCTCGATGCGCAGCAGCTGGTTGTACTTCGCCACGCGCTCGCCGCGGGCCGGCGCACCGGACTTGATCTGACCGCAGTTGGTGGCCACGGAGAGATCGGCGATGGTGGTGTCCTCCGTCTCGCCGGAGCGGTGGGACATCATGGCCTTGAAGCCCGCGCGGTGCGCGAGGTCCACGGCATCGAGGGTCTCGGAGAGCGAGCCGATCTGGTTCACCTTGACCAGCAGCGCGTTGCCCGCGCCCTCGGCGATGCCGCGGCCGAGGCGCTCGGGGTTGGTGACGTAGAGGTCGTCGCCCACCAGCTGGGTCTTCGTGCCCAGACGCTCGGTGATGGCCTTCCAGCCGTCCCAGTCGTCCTCGTCCAGCGGATCCTCGATGGAGACCATCGGGTACGCGGCGACGAGCTCGGCGTAGTAGTCGACCATCTCGGCGGCGGTCTTCTTCGCACCCTCGAAGGTGTAGGCGCCGTCCTCGAAGAACTCCGAGGCCGCGACGTCGAGCGCGAGCGCGACGTCCTTGCCGACCTCGAAGCCGGCCCTGCCGATGGCCTCGACGATCAGGTCGAGGGCCGCACGGTTGGACTCGAGGTTCGGGGCGAAGCCGCCCTCGTCGCCCAGGCCCGTGGCCAGGCCGCGCTCCTGGAGCACGGACTTCAGCGCGTGGTAGACCTCGGCCCCCACGCGCATGGCCTCGGAGAAGGTCTCCGCGCCGATGGGGGCGATCATGAACTCCTGGATGTCGACGTTGGAGTCCGCGTGGGACCCGCCGTTGAGGATGTTCATCATCGGGACCGGCAGGATGTGCGCGTTCGGACCGCCGACGTACTGGTACAGCGGGACCCCGGCGGAATCCGCCGCGGCGCGGGCCACGGCCAGCGAGACGCCGAGGATGGCGTTCGCGCCGAGCGCGCCCTTGTTCGCGGTGCCGTCGAGCTCGAGCATCGCGGCGTCGATCGCGCGCTGCTCCTGGACGTCCATGCCCAGGATCTTCGGCTGGATGTCGGCGATGACGGCGCTCACCGCGTCGAGGACGCCCTTGCCCAGGTAGCGGGCCTTGTCGCCGTCACGACGCTCGACGGCCTCGAAGGCGCCGGTGGAGGCGCCGGAGGGGACGGCGGCGCGGGCGAACGTGCCGTCGTCGAGCAGGATCTCCACCTCGACGGTGGGGTTGCCGCGGGAATCGAGGATCTCGCGGGCGTGAACGGCATCGATCAGGGCTGCCATGGGCTGTTCCTTCCTTCGGGTGAAGTTCCAAACGGCCGGTCGGCGCTGACCGTCCATCCGACAGTCTAGGCGGTGGGCCCCGTGCGCCGGGCTCCCGTCCCGCGCTCGGTGCCGTCGGCGGTGCGTTCGGCGGTGCGTTCGGCGGTGCGGGCGAGCAGCGCGCGCAGGGCCGATTCGGGGTCGTCGTCCCGCGACTCGGCGGCGACCACCAGGTCCAGCAGCGCGCGGGCGAGGTCGCCTCCCCACTCGTGCGCGTCCTCGGCGGCGGCGTCGTCGGCGGCGGCCAGCAGCTCCTCGAGGCGCCCGGCGGAGCGGGCCCGGTGCACGGCCTTCGCCGCGGTCTGCAGGGACGGCAGCGCCGCCGGGATCCCCTCGAACCAGCCCTTCTCGCGCGCGCCCGCGGTTTCCCGCTCGGCGGCCTTGACCGCATGCCACTGGGCGATGATCTGCTCGACGTCCGCGGGATCGTCGAGCGCCTGCTCGCGCCGCGCCCCGAACACATGGGGGTTGCGGCGCTCCATCTTCGTGATGAACGCGCGGGCCACGTCGTCGATGTCCCAGGCGGGATCCTCCTCCTGGCCCACGCGGGCGTGGAACAGGATCTGGAACAGCAGGTCCCCGAGCTCGTCGGCGAGGGCCCCGGCGCCGTGGACGGCGGGGTCGTCGATCACCTCGAGGACCTCGTGGGTCTCCTCCAGCAGGTACCGGGCCAGCGAGGCGTGGCTCTGCTGGTGGGTCCAGGCGTCGCCGTCGGGGGCGCGCAGCGCCTCCATCACCTCCACGGCGCGCAGCAGGGCGCTGCCGCGGGCGGGCCGGTCGGGCTCGGGGGTCGGGAAGGTCTGCGCGTCGCTCACGGCAGCGAGGCTACTTCGCCGAGCCCCGGCCCTGCGCCCCGTCCGTCTCCTGCACGGTCGGTGCGGAGATCTGCTCCGCGGCGGCGGGCACGAGGGTGCGCAGCACGTCGCGGGACCACTCCAGCAGCTCGTGATCGCGCAGCTCCGTGCCTCCCAGGCGGGAGGTCATCGGCCGCGGCACCAGCACCTGACGGATCGCGGGCTTCAGCACCGTGCCCGGGTACAGCCGCTTCATCCGCATCGCGGCGGAGTCCGGCACCTCGAGGTGGGCGAAGCGGATCATCTTGCCCTGGGCTTGGACCTCGTCGATCCCGGCGGTGCGGGCGTCGATGCGGAACCGTGCCACGTCCAGCAGCACCTCGACCGGGGCGGGCGGGGTGCCGTAGCGGTCGGTGAGCTCGGCACGGATCTGCGCGATCTCGGAGACCTCGCGCACGGCGGAGAGCTTCGAGTAGGCCTCGAGCCGCAGCCGTTCGGAGCCGATGTAGTCGTGCGGCACGTGGGCGTCCAGCGGCAGCTCGACCCGGATCTCCTTCTCAGGCGCCCTGCCCTCGCCGCGGAACGCCGCCACGGCCTCCCCCACCATCCGCACGTAGAGGTCGAAGCCCACCCCGGCGATGTGCCCGGACTGCTCCCCGCCCAGCAGGTTGCCGGCGCCGCGGATCTCGAGGTCCTTCATCGCCACCTGCATGCCCGCACCGAGGTCGGTGTTGGTGGCGAGCGTGGTGAGGCGGTCGTGCGCGAGCTCGGTGAGGGGCTTGGTGGCGTTGTAGAGGAAGTACGCGTAGGCGCGCTCGCTCGAGCGGCCCACGCGGCCGCGCAGCTGATGCAGCTGCGAGAGGCCGAACCTGTCCGCATTCTCGACGATGAGGGTGTTGGCGTTGGAGATGTCCAGCCCGGTCTCCACGATCGTGGTGCACACGAGCACGTCGAAGTCCCGCTCCCAGAAGTCGATGAGGACCCGCTCGAGCTGGTGCTCGTTCATCTTGCCGTGGGCGACCTGCACCCGCGCGTCGGGCACCAGCTCGCGCAGGTGCGCGGCGACCCGGTCGATGTCCTCGACCCGGTTGTGGATGTAGAACACCTGGCCCTCGCGCAGCAGCTCACGGCGGATCGCTGCTGTGACCTGCTTGTCCTCCTGGGCGCCGACGTAGGTGAGCACGGGATGGCGCTCCTCCGGCGGGGTCGCGAGGATCGAGAGCTCCCGGATCCCCGTCACCGCCATCTCGAGGGTGCGCGGGATCGGGGTGGCGGACATCGACAGCACGTCCACGTTGGTGCGCAGCGCCTTGAGCGTCTCCTTGTGCTCGACCCCGAAGCGCTGCTCCTCGTCGACGATCAGCAGGCCCAGGTCCTTGAAGCGCACATTGCCGGTGAGCAGCCGGTGGGTGCCGATCACGATGTCCACGCTGCCGTCCCGCAGGCCCTCGACGGTCGCCTCGGAATCCGCCGGGTTCTGGAAGCGGGAGAGCCCGCGCACGGTCACCGGGAAGCCGGTGTAGCGCTCGGCGAAGGTGTCCAGGTGCTGCTGGGCGAGCAGCGTGGTGGGGGCGAGCACGGCGACCTGCTTGCCGTCCTGGACCGCCTTGAAGGCGGCGCGGACCGCGATCTCCGTCTTGCCGTAGCCGACGTCGCCGAGGATCAGGCGATCCATGGGGACCGACTTCTCCATGTCGGCCTTGACGTCGTCGATCGTCACCAGCTGATCGGGGGTCTCCACGAACTCGAAGGAGTCCTCGAGCTCGCGCTGCCACGGCGTGTCCGGGCCGAAGGCGTGCCCGGGCGCGGACTGCCGAGCGGAGTACAGCCGCACCAGCTCGTCGGCGATCTCCCGGATCGCCTTGCGGGCCTTGGACTTGGTCTTCGCCCAGTCGGCGCCGCCCATCCGGTTGACGCTCGGCTCCTCGCCGCCGACGTACTTGGTGACCTGGTCGAGCTGGTCGCTGGGCACGTAGAGGCGGTCACCGGGCTGGCCCTTCTTCGAGGGCGCGTACTCGATGACGAGGTACTCGCGCGTGGTGCGCTTGGCACCGCTGCCCACGGCGCGGCGGGTCATCTCCACGAAGCGGCCCACGCCGTGGTGGGCGTGGACGACGTGGTCCCCGGGGCGCAGCTGCAGCGGGTCGACGACGTTGCGGCGCCGCGAGGGCATCTTGCGCTCCTCGCCGCGGCGCGCCCCGGACTTGCCGGTGAGATCCCGCTCCGCGGCCAGGATCAGCTGGAGGTCCTCGTCGACGAGCCCCTCGGCGAAGGGGCCGACGGTGACCACCGCCTCGCCGGGCGCCACGGGGGCGTCGAGCTCGGCGGAGAACACCGCCGGCAGCCCCTCGGCCCGCAGGTTCTCGGCCACGTGGCGGGCCCCGCCCGGACCGACCATCGTGGACAGCACCGACCAGCCCTCGGCGCGGCGGCGCTCGAGGTCCTTCGCGGCGTCCCCCGGCTTCCCGGAGTAGCCCGGATGCGTGGTGGAGGACGTGGTGAGGTCGACGTCCGTGTCCAGCCCGAAGGCGGCCAGGGTGAACCAGGGCCGTCCGCCCTCGCGGGCGTGGCCCTTCGCCTCGGACAGCGGCACGAAGCTCGCCGCGCCGACGTCGATCGGCAGCCCGCCGCCGGCGGCGGCGCTGGACCAGGCGGCGGCGAGGAACTCGTCGGTGGTGGCGACCAGCTCGTCGGCCCGGGCGCGGGCCTTCTCGGGGTCGATCACGAGGAAGCGGGCACCGGCCGGGAGCACGTCGGCGACCTGCTCCATGCCGTCGACGAGGACCGGGCTGAGCGACTCCATGCCGTCGGCCGCGATGCCGTCGGCGATCCGCAGCAGCAGGTCGCGCACGCCGGGCAGCTCCTCGGCGCGGGCGCGGGCGCGCTCGCGCACCGCGGGGGTCAGGAGGATCTCGCGGCAGGGCGGGGCGTCCAGGCCCCGGGGGGCGGGGTCCAGGGAGCGCTGGTCGGCGACGGAGAAGTACCGCACGTCGTCGATCTCGTCGCCGAAGAGGTCCACGCGCACCGGATGCGGCTCGGTGGGCGGGAAGACGTCCAGGATGCCGCCGCGCACGGCGAACTCGCCGCGCTTCTCGACCATGTCCACCCGCGCGTAGGCGGCGCCCGTGAGGTCGCGCTCGAGGTCCTCGAGAGGGTAGGTGTCCCCCACCGCGGCGCGCACCGGGCGCAGCTCGCCCAGGCCCTTGGCGATCGGCTGCAGCAGCGAGCGCACCGGCATGAGCACCACGTGCGCCGGGTCCTCGCTCTCCGGATGGGCGATCCGGCGCAGGGTCGACAGCCGCTTGGCGACGGTGTCGGCGCGCGGGGAGAGCCGTTCGTGGGGCAGCGTCTCCCAGGCGGGCAGCTCCACCAGATGCTCGGTGCCGACGAGCGCCGACAGCGCCGCGCGCAGGTCCTCGGTCGCGCGGGTGGTCGCGGTGACGATCACGAGCGGCTGCTCGGCGGTGGCGCGGCGGGCGAGGTCCGCCACGAGGAAGGGGAACAGCCCGGTGGCGGCGACGATGCTGCCGCCCTCCCCGGACTCGGCGCCGGCCTCGACCAGGTCGCGGACCGCGGTGAGGTCGCGCCCGCGCGCGAGCTGGTCCAGCAGCGGGCGCAGCGGGGCCTCGGCGGTCGTGGGGCGGGGGGCGGTGGTCTGTGCGGTCATCGGCTCTCTCGGGAGTGGAAGCGCTGCTGGGCGGTGGTGAGGCCCTCGAGGATCAGGGATTCCACGGCGTCGGCGGCATCGGCGACGAGCAGGTCGAGGCTCTTGCGCTCGGTCGCGCTGAACGGGGCCAGGACGTGGTCGGCGGTGTCGCGGCCGCCGGTCGGGCGGCCGACGCCGACGCGGACGCGCAGGTAGTCCTTGGTGCCGAGCGCCTTGGTGATGTCGCGCAGGCCGTTGTGGCCGCCCTCCCCGCCGCCGAGCTTGAGGCGCACGGCGTCGAAGGGGATGTCGACCTCGTCGTGCACGGCCACCACGCGCGCCGGCGGGATGTCGTAGTACGCGGCCAGGGCCTTGACCGGACCGCCCGAGACGTTCATGAAGGTCGTGGTCTTGGCGAGGATCACGCGCTCGTCGGCCCCCGGGTTCCCGAGCCGGCCCTCGAGCACCACGGCCTGGGCGCGCCGCGCCGCGGCGAAGCGCCCGCCGCCGGCGTCGGCGATGTGGTCCAGCACCATCTGGCCGATGTTGTGCCGGGTGGCGGCGTATCGGGGACCGGGATTGCCGAGCCCCACCACCAGGTAGGGGCCTCGGGGACGTCCGCTCGCGGTCATGGGGCTGCTCCTCGCTTGCCTGGCGCCGGCGCGGTGCTGCGGGCCGGCGCGGCCGGGTGCGGGCCTGCGCTCGTGCTGGCCCGGATCGGCGTGCTTCGTGGGGTGCGCACGCGGCCCGAGGCCGGTCGCACGACCCCGGATACGGTACCGGGGCGCCGCGCAGTGCGCGACGCCCCGGTACCGGTGTGTGAGCAACGGAGCGGGGCGGAGGGGCTTCCACGCCCCTCCCCGCCGCTCCCGAGGGTCACTCCTCCTCGGGTCACTCCTCCTCGGCGGGCTCCTCGGCGGACTCGCCCTCGGCGGCCTCCTCCTCGCCCTCCTCGGGCTCCTCCTCGATGCGCGGCACCGCGACGGAGACGACGAGGATCTCGGCGTCGGTGACCAGCTCGGAATCCTCCGGCAGGGTGACGTCGCCCGCGAACAGCTGGTAGCCGTCCTCGGTGTCCTCGACGGAGATCTCGACCTGCTCGGGGACGTTGAGCGCGTCGACCGAGAGGGTGAGGGTCTGCAGGTCGACGAACGCGACCGCCGGGGCGACGGGCTCGCCGGTGAGGATGACCGGGATCTCGACCTCGACCTTCTCGCCCTTGCGGACGGTGATCAGGTCGAGGTGGTTCAGGCTGCGCTTGAGCGGGTGGCGCTGGATCTCCTTGATCAGCGCCAGGTGCTTGGTGCCGTCGGAGAGCGCGAGCTCGAGCAGCGCGTTGGGGTTGCGGGCGGCCAGGGCGGTGTCGTGGCCCGGCAGCGAGAGGTGGAGGGGGGCCTCGCCGTGTCCGTACAGGACGGCGGGGACGCGGTTCTCGGCGCGGAGGCGGCGGGACGCGCCCTTGCCGAAGTCCTCGCGCAGCTCGACGTTCAGCTTCTCAGCCATGGGGGTGCTCCTCGTGGATGCGGTGGCTCGACGGTGAGCGACGCCACGGGGCACCGGGAGGCTCTGCTCCCCAGGTCCGCACCGCGTCGATCACGGAGGGGCTCGCTGCCCGCTCCCTCGCCGAAGTGACCCGGTGAGAATAGCACGGAGATGCCGCACCGACCGCGGCGAGGTGAGGGGCGCCGCACGAGCGCTCTCCGGCACACTCCGCCGGGACCTACATCCCTGCAGGTCATGGCGCGTTTTCGGTGACCTTGGTCCCTGCTGCGGAGGGGCTGCGCGCACCTAGTCTGTCGGTGTCACACCATCCCCCGTCCGCGTCCCTCCGGGACCGATCGAAAGGCATCCGCCGTGACTGCCACCGCCGCCTCGCCCGCCGCACTCCCCACCCCCGCCGCTCGCGTCGGCACCTCCGTCGGCGCCGAGAAGAAGAGCTGGGGCTACACCGTCCTCGGCATCGCCCGGCTCATGGTCGGCTTCACCTTCCTGTGGGCGTTCCTCGACAAGACCTTCGGGCTGAACTTCTCGACGCCCGCCGAGGGCTCCTGGCTCAACGGCGGCTCGCCCACCGCCGGATTCCTCGGCGGTTCGATCGCGGGCGGCAACCCGTTCTCGGGGCCTGGGAGTTCTTCCTCTCGATCAACCCGCTGACGGACGTGCTGTTCATGCTCGGCCTGCTGGGCGTCGGCGTCGCCTTCATGCTCGGCATCGGCACCCGGCTGGCCGCGGTCTCGGCGGCGGCGATGTACACCCTGATGTAC
Source organism: Brachybacterium faecium DSM 4810 (assembly GCA_000023405.1). Lineage (NCBI taxonomy): Bacteria > Bacillati > Actinomycetota > Actinomycetes > Micrococcales > Dermabacteraceae > Brachybacterium > Brachybacterium faecium. The sequence continues at coordinate 1,504,882 of CP001643.1, read as the reverse complement.
CTGGCCGCGTTCCCGATCGCCTCGAACCCGCTCTACGACACCCACCTGCTGATGGCGGTGGCCGTGATCGCGATGGCCGGGCTCGCCGCCGGCGACCATGTGGGGCTCGGGAAGCAGTGGCACCGGCTGGTCCGCGGCAACCGCTTCCTCCTCTGAGGGCGTGCGGGCCAGCGCGTTCCGACGGGCATCCCGCCCACTGACCGCACGCAGGACGACCCCGCCAGATGGCGGGGTCGCTCTGCGTGCGGGGCGAGGGCGGGTCAGACCTCGCCGTCGAAGATGCTGGTCACCGAGCCGTCATCGAAGACCGCACGGATCGCGCGGGCCAGCAGCGGGGCGATCGACAGCTGGGTGAGCCGGTCGAACTGCTTCTCGGGCGGCACCGGGAGGGTGTTGGTGCACACCACCTCGCGCACCGAGCTGGCCTTGAGGCGCTCGGTCGCCGGGTCCGAGAGGATCGGATGGGTGGTCGCGATGACCACCGACTCCGCCCCGTTGGCGACGAGCGCATCCGCGGCCTGCACGATGGTGCCGGCGGTGTCGATCATGTCGTCGACGAGGATGCAGGTCTTGCCGGTCACGTCACCGATCACGCGCTTGGCCACGGCCTGGTTGGGGCGCTTGGGGTCGCGGGACTTGTGGATGAAGGCGAGGTTGACGCCGCCGAGCTTCTTGGCCCACTGCTCCGCGACGCGGATCCGGCCCGCATCCGGGGAGACCACGGCGATGTCCTCGTGGCCGTACTTGGCCTGGATGTACTCGGCGAGGATCGGCAGGGCCATGAGGTGATCCACCGGGCGCTCGAAATAGCCCTGCACCTGCGGGGCGTGGAGGTCCACGGAGATCATGCGGTCCGCGCCGGCGGTCTCGTACAGGTCCGCGACCAGGCGGGCGGAGATCGGCTCGCGGCCGCGGTGCTTCTTGTCCTGCCGCGCGTAGGGGAAGCTCGGGGCGATCGCGGTGATCCGCTTGGCCGATGCGCGCTTGAGCGCATCGATCATGATGAGGTGCTCCATCACCCAGGTGTTGATCGGGGCGGGATGCGACTGGAGCACGAAGACGTCGGTGCCGCGCACGGACTCCCCGTAGCGCACATAGATCTCTCCGTTGGCGAAGTCCCAGGCATCCATCGGCAGGACGTCCACGCCGAGCTCGGCGGCGACCTCCTGCGCGAGGACGGGATGCGCCCGTCCCGAAGCGAGGACCAGTCGCTTCTCCCCGGTGGTGACGATTCCGCTCATCGCTGCTCGTGCTCCTTGTGCTCCTCGGCGGCAGTTCCTGCAGGCGTCCTGGCAGCGGATCCCTCGTCAGCGCCGAGGGCAGCACGTGCCGCGTCCTCGGCCGCGGTCCCCGCACGGCGTCGCAGCGTCCATCCTTCCATGTTCCGCTGGGAGACGGCGTTCACGCCCAGCGCCCCGGCCGGGACGTCCTTGCGCACGGTGGTGCCCGCGCCCGTCGCCGCGCCGTCGCCGATGGTGAGGGGTGCCACCAGGACGTTGTCGGAGCCGATGCGCACGTGCCGGCCCACGGTGGTGCGGTGCTTCTCCACCCCGTCGTAGTTCGCGACGATCGTGCCCGCGCCGATGTTGGTGCCCTCGCCGATCTCGGCGTCGCCCACGTAGCTGAGGTGCGGCACCTTCGCCCCCTCGCCGATGCGGGCGTTCTTGGTCTCGACGAAGCCGCCGATCTTGCCGTCGGCGCCGAGGTCCGTCCCGGCCCGCAGATAGGAGAACGGGCCGACGGACGCGCCGCGGCCGACGACGGCCAGCAGCGCATGGGAGCGGAGCACCTCGGCGCCGGCGCCCACCTCGGTGTCCCGCAGCGTGGTGTCGGGCCCGATCACGGCCTCCTCGCCGATGTCGGTGGCGCCGTGGAGCTGGACGCCGGGGAGGATCACGGCGTCCTGCCCGATGGTCACGTCGGCGTCGATCCAGGTGGTGGAGGGGTCGACAATGGTGACGCCGGCGCGCATGTGACGCTCGAGCGTGCGCCGGTTCATCTCGGCGCCGAGCTGCGCGAGCTGGACGCGGTCGTTGACGCCCTCGACCATCATCACGTCCTCGGTGACGACGGCGCGCACGGAGCGGCCGTCGGACCGGGCGATGGCGAGCACGTCGGTGAGGTACATCTCGCCCTGTGCGTTGTCGGTGCCGATGCGGCCCAGCGCGTCGCGCAGCACGGCGAGGTCGAAGGCGTAGATGCCGGAGTTGATCTCGTCGATCTCGCGCTGCGTCTCGTCGGCGTCCTTGTGCTCGACGATGCCGAGCACCTCGCCGCCGTCGTCGCTGCGCAGGATGCGGCCGTAGCCGGTGGGGTCGGGGACGCGGGCGCTGAGGACCGTCGCGGCGGCGCCGGCCGACTCGTGGGCGGAGACCAGCTCGCGCAGCGTCGCGGGGTCCAGCAGGGGGACGTCGCCGTAGGTGACGAGCACGGTGCCCTCGCCGGCGGTGACCTTCTCGAGCCCGCACTGGACGGCGCGGCCCGTGCCGGGGATCTCGTCCTGGTCGGCGACGGTCACCTCGGAGGCGTGCTCCGCGAGGTGCTCGGCGACGCGCTCGCGCTCGTGGCGGAGCACGACCACCAGCTCGGCGGGGCCCGTGCCCTCGGCGGCGGTCACGGCGTGCACGAGGAGGGATCTGCCCCCGATCTCGTGGAGCACCTTGGGTCTGCGGGACTTCATGCGCGTCCCGGCACCAGCGGCCAGGACGATCACGGCGGCGGGGGCGGTGGTCTGGGCGGTTCCCACGTCTGCGGCTCCTCGGATCTTCGACGGGTGGGGCATGCGGCGGTGCCGCGGTCGTCCTGCGATGCCGCCCGGCATCACCGTTGCGGGAGATGAGGGTGACCGCTGCAGCGACGGGCGTTCCGCCATCAGGACTCGAACCTGAAACTTCAGAACCAAAATCTGAGGTGTTGCCGATTACACCATGGCGGATCGCGACCACCGGTCTGCCGCCTCCCGGGCCCCCAGGGGCGCCGGCGGGGGCAGGCGGCGCCGCGGGCGCGGCCCGATCCTATCGCCCGCGGAGCACTGCCCGGGCACGACCGCTCCCGACCGCGGGAGTCCTTCCCGCCGGGCCACCGGAGCCCCGCGGCCCGGATCGCAGGAGATCTGGCGCCCGGGTCACAGGAGCGCTGCGGCCGGGGTTGCCGGAGTCCCGCCGGTCGCGGGAGTCCCGCCGCCGGTCGCGGCCCCGGGCGTCGTCGCCTGTGGCGCCTCCGGCCGCCTCCGTGACCGGCTCCGGTCCCCCGTGTGACCGGTGTGGGAGACTCCCGCCATGGCCCAGAAGGAAGCCCCTCGCAGTCGGTCCACCCGCATGTCCGGCAAGGAGCGGCGCGAGCAGCTGCTCGCCGTGGGGCGGCGGGTGTTCGCCGCCAAGGGCTTCGACATGACCACCGTCGAGGAGATCGCAGCCCGCGCGAAGGTCTCCAAGCCCGTCGTGTACGAGCACTTCGGCGGCAAGGAGGGCCTGTATGCCGTGGTGGTGGACCGCGAGGTCTCCACCCTGCTGGCGGCTCTGGAGCGCTCCCTCGCAGATCAGCGCGCCCATCCGCGCGTGCTCATGGAGCGCGCGGCGCTGGCCTTCCTCTCCTACATCGACGAGAACGAGGACGGGTTCCGGATCCTGGTGCGCGACTCCCCCGTCAGCCATTCGCTCGGCACCTTCTCCTCCCTGCTCACCGATGTGGCGCAGCGCGTCGAGGAGATCCTCGCCACGCAGCTCACGCTGCACCGCTATCCGCCGAAGGACGCCGCGCTGTACGCCCAGATGCTGGTGGGGATGGTGGCGTACACGGGTCAGTGGTGGCTGGAGACCCGCATGCCGTCGAAGGAGATCGTCGCGGCCCGGATGGTGAACCTCTCTTGGTTCGGTCTCAGCGCGCTGCAGAAGACGCCCTCCCTGCGTGAGACCAGCAACGACTGACCGCCACCGCGGAGGCACGGGCACCTAGACTCGCCCCATGCCCACCACGCCTGACGCCGCCACCTCGCGCAATGACGAGGTCGACCGCATCGTCGAGGGCTGGCGCCGCGCGCGCACCGATCTGGACGTCGCGCCGCTGGCGGTGTTCTCCCGCATCTCGCGGCTGTCGAGGTATCTCGAGGTCGCCCGTCGCGGCGCCTTCGCCGACGCCGGACTCGAGGGCTGGGAGTTCGACATGCTCTCCGCGCTGCGCCGCAGCGGGGACGATGCGCTCTCCCCCGGCGCGCTCATGCACGAGACGCTCGTGACCAGCGGCACCATGACCACGCGGATCGACAAGCTCGTGGCCCGCGGCCTGGTGAGCAAGAACCGCAGCCCGCACGACGGACGCGCCGTGGAGGTGAGGCTGCGGCCCGATGGCGTGGCCCGCGTCGATGCGGCCATGGAGAGGCTGCTCGAGGCGGAGCAGGAGCTGCTCGAGCCCCTCGCCTCCGAGGGTCGCCTGGTCCTCGCCGACACGCTGCGCTCCCTGCTTCTGACCTTCGAGGCGGACGACCCTCCCGAACGCTGAGGAGAAGCGGCGGTGAGAACCGCCCGTCGGCCCGTCACGTTCCCCCGCACCACTCGAGGACCTCTTCGCATGGCTCATCTGCTCGGCACCCAGTCCCTGCACGTCGCACTGCCCGACCGCGTGCTGCTGGACGACATCACGGTCGGCATCGACGAGGGCGACCGCATCGGTGTGGTCGGCCGCAACGGCGACGGCAAGTCGACGCTGCTGCGCCTGCTCGCCCGCACGCAGGAGCCCGACGACGGCCGCGTGACCGTGCGCGGCGGTGTGCGGGTGGGGGTGCTCAGCCAGCAGGACGAGGCCACGGCGGACACCACCGTCCGTCACCGCGTGGTCGGCGACCGGCCGGAGTTCGAGTGGGCCTCGGACCCGCGGATCCGGGACGTGCTGGCGGGGCTGCTCGGCGGCATCGATCTCGAGGCGCCGCTCACGGGCCTCTCGGGCGGGCAGCTGCGTCGCGTGCACCTGGCAGAGCTGCTGGTGGGCGAGTGGGACGTGCTGCTGCTCGACGAGCCGACGAACCACCTGGACGTCGAGGGCATCGCCTGGCTGGCCGAGCATCTCCGCCGACGCTGGAACCCGAAGGACGGCGGCCTCGTGGTGATCACTCACGACCGCTGGTTCCTCGACGCGGTCTGCACCCGGATGTGGGAGGTGCATGACGGGCTCGTCGAACCGTTCGAGGGCGGCTACGCGGCCTATGTGCTGCAGCGGGTGGAGCGAGATCGCCAGGCGGCGGCGATCGAGTCGAAGCGGCAGAACCTCATGCGCAAGGAGCTGGCGTGGCTGCGTCGCGGTGCGCCGGCCCGCACCTCGAAGCCGAAGTTCCGCATCGACGCCGCGAACGAGCTGATCGCCGGGGAGCCGCCGGTGCGGGACTCGGTCGCGCTGACGCAGCTGGCGACCTCCCGGCTGGGCCGCGATGTCATCGATGTGCTCGACGTGGATGCCGGGTACGGGGACGGCACCGTGCTGCACGACGTCACCCTGCATGTCGGGCCGGCGGATCGCATCGGGGTGCTGGGCCCCAATGGCGCCGGCAAGTCGACGCTGCTGGGCCTGATCACCGGGGACGTCCCGCCGCAGGCCGGCCGGGTGAAGAAGGGCAAGACGGTGACGGTGCGGCAGGTGACGCAGCGCCTGGAGGGCCTGCAGGAGCATCTGGACTCGCGGGTCAGCGATGTGGTGGGCCGGTACCGCACCACGTTCCGGGCAGGGAAGGACGAGGTCACGCCCGGGCAGCTGCTCGAGCGGCTCGGGTTCACCGCTGCGCATCTGAAGGTGAAGGTGGGGGCGCTCTCGGGTGGCCAGCAGCGCCGGCTGGATCTGTTGCTGACGCTGCTCGACGAGCCCAATGTGCTGGTGCTCGACGAGCCGACCAACGACATGGACACGGACATGCTCGCGGCCATGGAGGATCTGCTGGACACCTGGCCCGGGCCCCTGCTCGTGGTCTCGCACGACCGCTACCTGCTCGAGCGGGTCACCGACATCCAGTACGCGGTGCTCGACGGGACGGTGCAGCATGTGCCGGGCGGGGTGGAGCAGTATCTGCAGCTGCGGGCCGCGAGCGAGGCGGCCGGCGGTGCGCGTGCCGGGGGCGGTGCTCGCGCAACGGGTGGTGGGTCCGCGCCGGGGGCCGCCGCCACGGCGGCCCCGGCCCGCGGGGCCGCGCCGTCCTCCGGTGGTGCGGGTTCCTCGTCGGGTGGCGGGACCTCTGCTGCTGTGGCCCCGGCGCTCTCGGGGGCTGAAGCGCACGCGGCACAGAAGGAGCTGGGCGCGGTGGAGCGCAGGATGCAGAAGCTGGAGCGGCAGACCGCGACGCTGCATTCGACGCTCGCCGAGCACGACCAGTCCGATTACGTGGGCCTCGCGGAGATCACCGCGCAGCTGCGGGAGGTCGAGACGGAGATCGAGGGTCTCGAGGAGCGCTGGTTGGAGCTGTCCGAACTGCTGGGGTGAGCGCGGAGCAGCTCTGGCTGGCGGACCGGCCCCGCCTGGCGGCGCTGCACCGCCTGGCGGGGTCGCGCTGTCCAGTGGGGCTGCACCGCCTGGCGGGGCCGCGCTGTCTTTCGAGGCTGCGCGGTCTGGCGAGAATGCTCCGTGGGGAGGGCGCTCAGGGGCGGGCTCGCCCTGGCGGGCCCGATCGCCGTGCGCTCCTGCGCCGGAGGAACACATGGTCTATGCGGCGGCTCCTCAGCACGCGCTGATCGCAGCGTGAGAGCAGCACTGCGGGATGGAGCTCGAGGTCGGCGAAGACCTCCGGATCGATCCGGGCGAAGGAGCGGTGGAAGGCCGCGCCCACCTCGTCGAGTGCTCTCTCGTGGCCCGGTTCCGGCGTCTGGTCCGGTGCCTGCTTCGCCTGCGCCTCTCGCTGCTGTACCCGCTGCTGCTCCCGCTCGTGGTCGCGTCGCCGTTCCTGCTCCAGGATTCTGGAGCCGGTGCCGAGGGGGTCGAAGTTGATGCCTCTGCGCCGCACTTTCTGGCCGTAGCGGCTGGTCCATTCGACGGTGCGGCGCTTCCCGTGCTCATCGCGGATCACACGGGCGCTCTCGCCGGATTCCTCCTTCTGGTTGTCGCCGACGCACGCCCCGTTGCCGTTGTCCAGCGAGGTGGCGCCTCCCTGCGACCAGGGGACGATGTGATCGTTCTGGCGGATGTTCGCGTCGCAGTAGGGACCGCGGCAGGTCTGGTGGGCCAGCCGCAGGAAGCGGGCGAGGGCGGGCGGGAACTCTCGAGAGGTCGATTCGACCGCGACGAGCTGGCCGTCCTCCATGTCGGTGTAGAGCCGGCGCAGCGTCATGGCAAGTTCTGGGTCGTCCTTCGCGGAGGTCAGCGCGTTGCGCATCTCCTCTCGGACGTGCTCGTAGGGCACGGGGCCGTAGCCCTCGATGGTGGCGGAGTCGGCGTGGTCCGGGGCGAGGAGCGAGCGGTCGGTGATGATCACGCCGATCTCCAGGGTGGACGGGTCGATCCCCTCGCCGCGGCCGATCAGCGCATCGGCGAAGAGGTCCGCCATGATCTGCTGATGGCCGCGCCGGTCTCCATGGGCGCGCGCCTTCTCCGCGGCAAGGGAGAGTCCTTTGCGGATGCGTGCCCCGTCGAGTCCCGTCAGCCGTGCGGTGACCGTGCACATGCCGTGCTCGGAGCGGCGCACCGTGACGCTGCGCTCCTTCTTCGCCGTGCGGTGACGCGCGGCGGCACCGCGGGGGTCGATCCCGTGGAGCACCCGCTCCGCTTCGCCGGACCACTCCTCCGGCCCGCAGCCCTCGAGGTGGGGCAGGTGGGCGGTGAGGATCTCATCGACGAGCGTGCGCTGCTCCGGAGTGGCCGGGCCCATCGTGCGGGCGACCCTGTGCACGGACGGGGCGACGACCTGCCCTCGGGCCAGGGCGCCGAGCATCCCGGGCATGGAGTGGACGAGCCGGCGGCATGAGGCCATCGACTGGCCGGCGCAGGACTTCGACTGCTTCAGCGCCTTCGACGCCTCGGAGCGGGCGATCTTCAGCGCCTGCTGGGGCGTCTCCTCGCGCCGGCGGCACTCCTCCTTGACCGTTGCTTCGAGGTGCACGAGCGCTCGCGCTTGCACCGCAGCGATCGCTCCGGACAGCTCCTGGAGATGCACCAGCAGCGCGATCGTCTCGGTCGGGGCGAACCCGTCGAGTGCGACAGAGCCGGAGGCCCCGACCTCGGCCAGAGCCGACCTCACTGCGGCGACATCGATCTCACCGATCTGGAACTGCTCAGCACGCATCGCGATGGGCAGCGCACTCCGGGGACCCGGGCGCGCCGACACCGGCGCCTCCGGCGGCACTTCCCCCGCGACCGCGCGGCGGAACGCGCTGCGAGCGGAGCCGTGTGAGGTCCTCTCGGGCTCTGAGTGCGCGCTCTGCGAATCCTGTGCCATGCACCCATTTTCGCACACCGATTCGATATGCGGAAGACCTGATCGCACCCTACCGATGAGTAGTTTGAGAATGTGGAAAACTCGAACTGGGGAGGGCTAGTGAGATGCGGGAGCTCGCGGATCACGCCCTCTGTCACGGCGGGGCGGCAGCTCGCCACTCCCCCGCCGACGACCCCACCACGCACTCGGACGCCTGGGGCGTCCGGCACATCTGCCTCAGCTGGATCGCCTGGCTCACCCGGCACCCTCGGCTCACCCGGCACCCCCGGCACACCCGTCACACCCGTCACACCCGTCACACCCGTCACACCGGCACCCCGACTCACCCGGCACACATGGCTCATTGACTGACCCGCGGCCCTGGCCCCGCAGAGGGCGCTCAGCGCCGCACTGCCGAGCGCATCGAGGTCATCACCGGGCGCAGATTCCTTCCGGATCAACGCGTCGCATTCACTGCGCCCACGTTCCCGCCGCGCACATTCCCGTGGCCCGCCCGAGTTTCCGCTGCCCGCCTGAATTTCCGCTGCCGCCCGCCCTCCCGCATTCCCTCCGACCGTATTCTCCCTCGCCGCATCCGCTCCGCTCAGATTCCCGCTGCCCGCCGAGAATCCGACGTGCCAGTTCGATGAGGACGCCCGGCACGCAGTGATCGATGCACCGCTCCGCCGCCTGCACGACAGGGGCGACCACGGGTCGCGCCGCTCATTCCTCCTCGAGCACGCTCGCTCCCGGCGCGGAGCCGCGTGCCACGAGGCAGGTCTCGACCAGCGAGGCGTGCCTCAGCCCGGCGGCGAGGGATCGTGCCTGCGCCTCGTCCTCGACGAGCACCGCGACCGTCGGCCCGGAGCCGCTCACCAGGGCCGCCGGCGCCCCGAGCCGCTCGGCCTCCTCGACCACCGGCTCCAGCCCGGGGTGCAGGGCGAACGCGGCCGCCTGGAGATCGTTGTGCAGAGTGTCGGCGAGCAGGGCGATGTTGCCGCTGCTGAGGGCCTGGAGCTGCCGCTCGTCCACGCCGGGGTGGGAGGAGGGCACCCGCCCCGTCTGCGCGACGATCTCGTCGAAGCGTCGGAACACCGCGGGGGTGGAGAGATGCCCGCCGGGGACGGCCAGCAGCCAGGTCCACTCCCCGTGGGTGAGCACCGTGGTGAGGTCCCCGCCGTTGCCGCGGCCCAGCGCCGTGTGGCCGAGCATGGCGAAGGGGACGTCGGCCCCGAGGCGCGCGCCGAGGTGCCGCAGCCGCTCCGCACCCAGGTCGAGCCCCCACAGGCGGTCCAGCGCCACCAGGACGGCGGCGGCATCGGCCGACCCTCCGCCCATCCCGCCGGCGATCGGGACCTGTTTGTGGATGTGCAGGGCAGCACCCTCGCCGAGCGCGCACTCCTCGCGCAGGAGCTCCGCCGCCCGCAGGGCGAGGTTGCTGGCATCCAGCGGAACCTCCCCCGCCACCTCGGAGGTCATCTCCAGGGTCAGCGCCTCCGCCCGGGTGGCGGTGATCGTCTCGTAGAGATCCACGGCCTGGAACACCGTCGCCAGGGCGTGATAGCCGCGGTCATCGACCGGCCCCACCCCGAGCGAGAGGTTGATCTTCCCGGGGGCGCGCACCACCACCCGCTGCAGCGCCTGTGCCATCAGGCGATCTCCCTCTCCGCCCGGGCTATCGCCCGGAACTCCTCGATGCCCAGGGTCTCGCCGCGCGCGCCCGGATCGATGCCGGCGCCGCGGAGGATCTGCTCGGAGCGGGCCGCCGAGCCGGCCCAGCCGGCGAGCGCCGCGCGCAGCGTCTTGCGGCGCTGGGCGAAGGCCGCGTCGACCACCGCGAAGACGGTCTCCCGCTCCGCGGCGGTGCCGAGGGGCTCCTCGTGCCGCACCAGCTCGACCAGGGCGGAGTCGACGTTGGGGACCGGCCAGAAGATCTGCCGGGAGATCCGCCCGGCGTGCACCGCCCTGCCGTACCAGGCGGCCTTCACGCTCGGGCCGCCGTAGGTGCGGGAGCCGGGGCCGGCGGTGAGCCGGTCCACCACCTCGGACTGCACCATCACCAGGGCCGAGCGGATGGAGTCGAAGCGTTCGAGGATCGTCAGCAGGATGGGGGTCGCGACGTTGTACGGGAGGTTCGCGACCAGCGAGGCCGGCGCACCGGCGCCCGGCAGCGCCGGCAGCTCGGTGACCTGGAGGGCGTCGGCGTGCACGAGACGGAAGCGGTCCTCCTGGACCCCGCGGGCGCGCAGGGTGAGCGGGAGCAGCTCGGCGAGCCCGCGATCGAGCTCGACGGCGACCACCTCGCCTCCCGCCTCGAGCAGCCCGAGAGTCAGGGACCCCAGCCCGGGGCCCACCTCGAGCACGGCTTGGCCGGGCTCGACGCCGGCACGGCCGACGATGGTGCGCACCGTGTTCGGATCCATGACGAAGTTCTGCCCGCGCTGCTTCGAGGGCCGGATGCCGGCGGCCTCGGCGAGCTCGCGGATGTCGCGGGCCGTCAGCAGCATGCCGGCGCCGGAGGCCTCGGGACCCGTCATACGGCCACGACCTCGGGCCAGCTGTACACGTCCTGCGTGGTGGTGCGGATCGTGCGGCAGGCGTGCTCGAGGTCGGTGCCGGTCACCTCGGCGATGGTCTCCATCGTGTGCGGGATGAGGTAGGACGAGTTCGGGCGGCCGCGGTAGGGCACCGGGGTGAGGAACGGGGCGTCGGTCTCGACCATGACCCGGCCCAGACCCACCTCGGCGAGCGCTCCGCGCAGCTCCGCGGCGTTCTTGAAGGTGACGGTGCCGGCGAAGGAGAGATACCAGCCGCGGTCCACGCAGGTCCGTGCGAACTCGGCGTCGCCGGAGAAGCAGTGGAAGACGGTGCGCTCGGGCGCGCCATCGGCCTCGAGCACCTCGAGCACGTCGCGGTGGGCGTCGCGGTCGTGGATCTGCAGCGGCAGGTCCAGCTCCTTCGCCAGGGCGATGTGGGCGCGGAACGACTCGATCTGGGCGTTCCGGGCCTGTTCGTCCTTCCGGGAGGTGCGGAACCAGTCCAGGCCCGTCTCCCCCACCACGACCATGCCGGGGCCGCGCAGCAGCTCGGAGACCTCGGCGATCGCCGCGTCGAGGCCGGGCAGCGCGCGGCCGTCGTGGTCGTGGCCGCGGGCATGGAGAGCCGCCTCGTTGGGATGCACGGCGACGCCGCCGCGCAGGCTGGGCGGACAGTTCTCGTCGGCCAGCAGCGCGGCGGTCCAGCGCACCGCCGCGAGGTCCGAGCCGATGGTGATCTGCGCGTCGACGCCGACGGCTGCGGCCCGGGCGACGTGGTCGGGCACGCTCAGCTGCTCGTCGCCGTCGGCGAAGTCGAGGTGGCAGTGGTTGTCGATCACCGGGAAGGGCAGCGGCTCGGGCTCCGGGGGCCAGGAGCGGTCGCGCTTCTTCCCCCGGGGATCGATGTCCTCGCGGTCGCGGACCGGCGGCGGGGCGGCGGGTCCGGACGGGATCTCGTGCGGTGACGGCATGGGACCATGGTAGGAGGGCCGACGGGCCTCCTGGGCCACGCCCGCGATCGGCGCGGGGGCCGTGACCTCTTCGTGCTCCTCGCCGCGCTCCTGCCGCCGGTGGAGGACGCCCGACAGGGGCGGCGCCGCCCCTGCGGTGTGATAGCTCACGGGGAGCGGGCGAGCGGGAGACGGCGGGATGTGGCAAGATGAGTCGTCGTTGCGCGTCCTTTCGTGCACCCGAGCGCCCCGATCGCAGCGGTTCCACCGCACCGGGTTCGGGTCGCTGCTCGGGCGGATGCCAACGCTCGTTCATCCTCCGGACCGTCAAGGAGCGTCCCATGGCAGTGCCCAAGTTCAAGATGTCCCGTGCGCGCACGCACTCCCGTCGTTCGCAGTGGAAGGCCAACAACGCCGACCTCGTGCAGATCACGGTCCGCGGCCGCACCGCCTCCGTGCCGCGCCGCCTCGCGAAGGCCTACCAGCGCGGCCTCCTCCAGATCGAGGACTGACTCCCCCTGCGGGCACGCCCGCAGCGCGATCTTCCGACGACGCCCCCGGCACCTGGTGCCGGGGGCGTCGTCGTCTCCGCGGGCGTCGACGAGACCTCCCCGCGCGTGAGCGCGGTCAGCGCCGCTGCAGCGCGAGGTCGTACAGCGCGCTCGCGCCGACGCCGGCATGGCCGCGCGCGACCTCCTTCGCCGCCTGCTTGAGCCGCTCGCCCGCCGCGGCACGCGCCAGCACCTGCTCGACGAGGTCCTCCGCGCTCGCCGCCACCGGCTCCGCCCCCGCGACGACGAGGACCACCTCGCCGAGCACCTCGCCGTCGGCGGCCCAGGCGGCGAGCTCCTCGAGGGTGCCGCGCCGGATCTCCTCGTAGGTCTTCGTCAGCTCGCGCGCCACCGCGGCGTGCCGCTGCGGGCCGAACGCCTCCGCCATCGCGGCGAGGGTCGCGGCGGTGCGGCGCGGCGACTCGAAGAACACCATGGTCCGCTGCTCCGCGGCGAGGGGCTCGAGCGTCCCGGCCCGTCGGCCCTCGCGCCGCGGCGGGAAGCCCTCGAAGGTGAAGCGGTCCGGGGCGATGCCGGAGGCGGCCAGGGCCGTGAGCACCGCGGACGGTCCGGGCAGCACCGTGACGCGGAACCCGGCGTCGGTCGCGGCGCACACCGCGCGGAACCCGGGATCGGAGACGACCGGCATGCCGGCGTCGGTGACGATCAGGACCCGTCGGCCCTCCGCGAGCGCCTCGAGCAGCACGGGGGTCCGCTCCGCCTCGTTGTGCTCGTGGTAGGAGAGGATCGTCCCGGTGGTCTCGACCTCGAGCTCCCGCACCAGGCGGGCGAGGCGCCGGGTGTCCTCGGCGGCGATGAGGTCCGCTTCGCCGAGCGCGCGCATCAGCCGCACCGAGGCATCCAGCGGATTGCCGATCGGGGTGGCGGCGAGGGCGAGGACTCCGGGTTCGAGCATCCGGCCATGCTAGCCACCCCGCTCCCCCGCCTGGTCCCTGCCCCGTCCGCGTCCTGCCTGCGCACGGCTCGCGCTGCGGGGATGTCCTAGCATGTGCGGGTGCCCACGGAGGAGGAAGAGACACCCCACGCCCATCGCGCCGCCGTCGAGGACGAGCCGCGCGCCGTGCTCGACTCCTACCGGCGACGCCTGCACACCTTCGACCTGCCCCTCTCCCGGGTCGCCTGGGCCGGGGCGATGGCGCTGTTCGGCCTCGCGCTGGTGCTGCGGCTGTGGGGCCTCGGATCGATCGACGAGCTGATCTTCGACGAGACGTACTACGTCAAGGACGGCTACACGATCACCCAGCAGGGCGTGGAGATGGCCTGGCCCGACGAGCCCGACGCCGCCTTCGAGGCGGGAGACGTCGACTCCTACGAGGCCGACGGCTCGTACGTGGTCCACCCGCCGCTGGGCAAATGGGTGATCGGCGCCGGCATGCTGCTGCTGGGGCCCGAGAACCCGTGGGGCTGGCGGATCTCCTCCGCCGTGCTCGGCGCGGTCGCGGTGCTGCTGCTGGCGAGGATCGGGCGGCGCCTGTTCCGCTCGACCACGGCGGGGCTGATCGCCGGGCTGCTGCTCGCGATCGACGGGGAATCGCTCGTCCACTCGCGCACCAGCCTGCTCGACCCCTTCGTCATGGTCTTCGCCCTCGCGGCCTTCGGGGCTCTGCTCATCGACCGCGATCGCTTCCGGGAACGGCTCGCGCTGGCCAGCGCGAGGCTGCACACGAGCGGCGAGGCGCCGCCGCGGCTCGGGATCTCCGCAGGGGTGCGCCCGTGGCGGCTGGTGGCCGGTCTGCTCCTGGGCATGGCCTGCTCGGTGAAATGGTCCGGGCTGTACTTCGTGGCCGTGTTCGGGATCATGACGGTGCTGTGGGACTGGTGGGCGCGCCGCACCGCCGCCCAGCGGGACTGGCTGCTCGGCGGGCTGCTGCGGGATGCGATCCCGGCCTTCTTCGCGATGGTCGGCACGGCGCTGGTGACCTATGTGGCCTCCTACGCGGGCTGGTTCGCCTCCGCGGTCGGGTACAACCGCCACCTCGCGGCGGAGAAGGGCGTGGCGACCGGCAACGGGGTGATCGACTCCCTGCACTCGCTGTGGCTGTACCACGTCCAGGCGTACTCCTTCCACGTCGGCCTCGACTCCGAGCACCCCTATGCGGCGCATCCGGCGGGCTGGCTGCTGCAGCTGCGGCCCACGAACTTCTACTACCGCTCCTACGAGTACGGGGAGCAGGGCTGCGAGGTCGCCAAGTGCGGCGCGCACATCCTCTCCGTCGGCAACCCGCTGATCTGGTGGCTGGGCACCCTCGCCCTGCTGGTCACGGTGCTGTGCGCGGTGGTGCGGCGGGACGGGCGCGCCTGGGCGGCGCTGTCCGGGATCCTCGCCGGGTACGTGCCGTGGCTGCTGTACGCCGACCGGACGATCTTCACCTTCTACACGGTGGCGTTCGCGCCGTGGCTGATGCTCTGCCTCGCCTACGTCATGACGCTGCTGATCGGCTCCGCCCGGGTGGACGTCGAGGGGCGGCTGGCCGGGGCGCTGTTCGTCGGGTCGCTGCTGGTGCTGATCGTGCTCGTCTCGGCGTTCTTCTGGCCGATCTGGAGCGGGCAGGTGCTCGACCTCGACCAGTGGCGCTACCGCATGTGGCTGCCGTCCTGGACCTGAGCGGACCGACGGGCCCGCGCCGCGCCGGGGCTCAGGCCTCCGCGCGCCGCGTGCTCCGCTCGAGGAGGTCGCTCAGCAGCGCCCGCAGGTCGGTCGCGGAGAGCTCGCGCACGGTCCCCTCCGTCGCGCCCTCGGGCGGGGTGTCCATCGCGTGCACGGACCCGGTGGTCGCGAAGATCGTGGCCTGGCTCGCCTCGGCGGCGCTGACCGCGGTGAGGACGCTGAGGGTGCGCGTGTCCGCGAGGGTCTCGGCGAGCTCGCCCTCGCCGGCGTCGAGCTCGGCGATCGGGGCGGTCACCGCCGCTCCGCCCTCCTCGCCGGCGACGCCGCTGGGGTCGATGTAGCGCGCGAGCCGCTCGACGGCCGCGGCCGGCGTGGGCACCGAGAAGCGGTGGAAGCCGTCGGCGGAGACGAACTCCTCGAGCACTCCCCCGTCCGCCTCCACATGGAGCACGAGACGCGTGGCCTGCTCGGCGACCTGTCGGGTGACGTGCACGACCGCGCTCGCCGTGGTGCGCAGCATGAGCAGCCCCGCGATCGGGCGGTCGATCTGCATCCCGCCCTCCGGCGCGGCGCCGATGAGGACCTCGCCCTCCTCCTCCCGCGCCTCGTCCGTGGTGACCACCAGTCCCCGCGCGATGAGCGAGCGCAGCGCCGCGGAGGCGTGCGCGGTCTCGTCCACGCCCTCCTGGTCGAGGTAGGGGCTGCCGGCGAAGGAGAGCGCGTCCCGGCCCGCGAGCGCGACGATCTCCTCATCGGTGAGGACGATCAGCAGCTCCGGGTCCGCGGAGGCCGCGGCGAGCAGCTCCATGGCCCCGGCGGCGTCCCGCTCGGTCACGGTGGGTGTGGTCATCGTCGGCTCCTTCGGCCTGAGGGGTGGACAGCGGATCGTGCGGGCCTGCAGGGCGGCACGGACGGTCGGGGGCTGGGCAGCGCCCAGACTAGGTCACGCCCGCCGAGGTCACGCCCGCGCCCGCGACGCGCGATCATCCGAAGCCGAGGGCGTCGCCGATCGCTCCGCCGACGTTCTTCACGGCGTCGCCGGCGGCCTCGACCCCGTTCCCGATCGTCTCCGCGGCGTTCGAGGCGGCGTCCGCGACACCCCCGGCGACGTTCGAGGCGACGTCCGCGACGCCGTCCGCGACGTTCGAGACGGCATGCGTGACGCCCCCGGCGACGTCGCCGACGAACGCGCCGATCGCCTCGCGGTTCTCCCAGGCCATCTTGCCCAGGTCCATGCCGAGGGACACCACGCCGGCGGCCGCGCCGATCCCGGCCACGACCGGGGCGGCCGGGCCGAACAGCGGGGCCGCGAGGACCATCCCTCCGCCGACGGCGGACAGCCCGCCGCTCACCTTGTCGAAGGTGGTCTCCCCGGTGGTCATCTGATGGATGCCCACGCCGATGTCGAATCCGGGGATGAGCTTGCCGCCGAGCTTCCCGAGCGTCGCGGCCTTCGGGGCGACGTCACCGAGCCACGAGGGGAACTTGCCGCCGTCGAGGTGCTTCTTCAGCGGATCCCAGGTCCCGAGAGAATCCGGGAACCCGAGCTCCCCGACGAGCTTCTTCGCGATCGAGGAGTACTCCTCGCCGAAGTTCAGCCCCTTCTTCATCCCCTTGACGAGCTCGTCCTTGTACTTCGCCCACAGCTCGCCGGGGCCGCCCTTGAACGCGGCCTTCCACTCCTTCATGTGCGCGGGGAAGTCCTCGATGAGCTTCCGGAACGTCGTGACGTGCTTGAAGAGGCCCTGACCGATCTTGGACAGGTCCCGGAGGTTCTCGAACAGGCTCGGCGACTTCTCGACCTCCGAGGCCGTGTCCTGCTCCTCGGCCTCCTGCTCGAGAGAGCTGCCGCGGTCCTCGAGCGCACCGATCTGGGCGTCGAACCGCGGTGCCACCTCGCTGCGCCAGCGCTCGCGGAAGGCCTCGGCGTCGGGGCCCTCCCACTCCGCGCCGTGGGCGACCAGCATCGAGAGCCGGGTGCGCAGACCGTCCAAGGAGTTCGCGCGATCGCGCATCAGCTCGGCATGCTCGCGGAGCTGTTCGGTGTCCGCCCCCTGGAACCCGGTCATCTCTCGTCCCCTCTGTCGTCCTCTGCCTCGTGCCCCCACGGGCCGAGGAGCGCGCGTCGTCCGCACTCACCCGTCATCTGTGCCGAACACGGTACGGAGGAACGCCCGCCGCCGCGATGGGGAGTACTCCCCATGCCCCGGTCCGACCGCGTCCTACGATGTCGGGATGCTCCACGGAACGACCCCCGCCCGCGCGAGCCTCGCCCGGGCGCTGTCCACCACGACGATCCACCGGCGGATGCTGCTGCCCGAGGATCTCGCCGATCATCTGCTCGCCGACGAGGACGAGGTGCTCCTGGCCCTGCCCGGCATCCCGGATGATGCACCGTCGATCATCCTCGTCACGACCCGGGAGGTGGTGCTCGGGCGGTGGAAGGCCGTGGGGCGCGCCGCGAAGGGCGTGACCCGGAAGCGCGCGGTCCCCGCCGGTGACATCGGCGGCGCGGACTACCGTCCCGGGCTCTACCACACGCTCACGATCGCCGTGCGCTCCGGCCGGGACCTGTCGATCGAGCCGTGCACGGCGGAGGACGGGATCCGCTTCGCGCACGCGCTCCACACCCTCGCCACGACCGGCCGCGTCCCCCCGCCGCTGGCACCCGCCGAGGTGGTCCGGGCGCGGCACGCGCGGGGGAACTACTCCCCCGACTCCCCCGAGAACCGGATGCGCGCCGCCTGGGACCGCGCCCTCCTGGCGAGCACGGACCTGTGGAACTGCGAGGAGGTCCATTCGGGGCCCGCCCTGGGCTGGCTGCAGCCCGGGGAGCACACGCTGCTGGTTCTCCTCGGCCAGGTGGGGGTGAGCACCGAGTACCTCGCCGCCACCGATCGGCGGGTGATGCGGGGCCGCGCCCCGGGCAGGAAGATCACGGATCACCCCGCGGCGGCCGTGCGCGGCGCCGTGTTCGACGAGGGGCGCTTCAAGGACGTGGTGCGCGTCCAGATGCACGACGGCGCGACGCTGACCCTCGGCGGCATCGACCCGCACGAGGGGCGGGAGTTCGTCGAGGCGTTGAACACCCTGGTCGCCACCGGGTCGCTCCCGCAGGAGCTGCTGCCCTTCCGCTGAGACCGCGGCGGCGCCGCCGGCGAGGCGGGCCGCGAAGCGGCAGCCGGAGCCGAGGGCGGGGGCAGGGCGGGTCAGCGCCGCGGCACGAGGGGGGACGGCCTCGGCCGGTCCGATGTGTCCGGCGCCACGTCCGGCGGTTACGATTGCGCCATGGCCCCAGATTCCTCAGCGCTGCGAGATCTCGCCCGCGACCTCGGTGTCAGCACCCGGTACTGGGGCTGGGACGGCGTCCTCCAGGATGTCTCCGACGACACCCTCCATGCCGTCCTCGCGGCGCTCGGCGCACCGGTGGACTCCGCGGAGGACATCGCAGCCGTGCGGCGCGAGCGCGCACGCGCCCCCTGGGCCCGCACCCTGCCGCCGGTGACGGTGCTGCGCGAGGACGCCGCCACGACGGTGCCCGTCCACGTCGACCACGGCACCTCGGTGCGCGCGCACCTGCGGCTGGAGGACGGCGGGCGGCGCGACCTCGAGCAGGCCGAGGACCACACCCCGCCGTTCGACCTCGACGGCACCCTGCGCGGCCGGGCCCGCTTCCATCTCCCCTCGCATCTGCCGCTGGGCTGGCACCGGCTCGTGGCGGACACGGAGCAGGGGCCGGTCGAGGCGGATCTCGTGGTCACCCCGGCGCGCCTGACCGCCCACGAGGAGTTCGTCGCCCAGCGCGCCTTCGGCCTGCAGGCCCAGCTCTACTCGGTCCGCTCGCAGCGCTCCTGGGGCATCGGCGACCTCGCCGACCTCCGCGACCTCGCCGCGATCTCCGGTGCCCGCCACGGCGCGGACTTCCTGCTGCTGAACCCGCTGCACGCCTCGTACCCGACCCCGCCGGTGGAGCCCTCCCCCTATCTCCCGGTCACGCGCCGCTTCACGAGCGCGCTGTACCTGCGCATCGAGGACGTGCCCGAGCATCGCGAGCTCACCGACTTCGCGCGCCAGCGGATCGCCCTGCTGCGGGAGCGGGTGGCGGGGTGGAACGACCGCGTGGAGCATCTCGAGCGCGATGAGGTGCTCGCGGCGAAGCTCGAGGCGCTCGAGGAGCTGGTCGCGGTGCCGCTGACCGCGGGCCGGCAGGCCCTGCTGGACGCCTTCCGCGCCCGGGAGGGCCAGGGCCTGGAGGACTTCGCGCTGTGGTGCGCGATCGCGGAGCGGGTGCGCGGCACGGCCGACGAGGCGTGCCTGCGGGCTCTCGACGAGACCACTCTCGCCCAGGCGCGGCGCGAGCTCTCCGCACGCATCGACTTCCACGTCCGGGTGCAGTGGTGGCTCGACGAGCAGCTGGGCGCCGCGCAGGCCGCGGCCCGCGACGCCGGGATGCGGATCGGCATCATGCACGACCTCGCCGTGGGGGTCGAGCAGGTCGGTGCCGACGCGTGGCGGCTGCGCGACGTGCTCGCCAGCGGCGCGGCCGTCGGCGCACCGGCCGATCAGTACAACCAGCAGGGGCAGAACTGGCATCAGCCGCCCTGGCATCCCGAGCGCCTGCGGGAGGCCTCCTACCGGCCGTGGCGGGACATGCTGCGCACCCTGATGCGGCATGCCGGGGCGCTGCGGATCGACCATGTGCTGGGGCTGTTCCGGCTGTGGTGGATCCCGGAGGGCCACGGGGCGGCCGACGGCGCCTACGTCTCCTACGACCACGAGGCGATGCTCGGCATCCTCGCCCTGGAGGCGCAGCGCTCGGGCACGCTCGTGGTCGGCGAGGACCTCGGGACCTTCGAGCCGTGGGTGCGCGACACCCTCGTGGACCGCGGGATCCTGGGCACCTCGATCCTGTGGTTCGAGTACGACGCGCAGGGACGACCGCTGCGTGCGGAGGACTACCGCACCCTGTGCATGGCCTCGGTGAACACCCACGACCTGCCGCCCACGGCCGGGTATCTCGCCGGCGATCACGTCAGCCTGCGGCACGAGCTGGGCCTGCTCGAGCGCGGCCTGGACGAGGAGCTCGCCGCGGACGCCGCCGGGCGGCAGCAGGTGCTCGACCTGCTGCGGGCCGAGGGGCTGCTCGCCGAGGGCGGCGCTGCGGACGACGGCGATGCCGATGCCGCCGGCATCGAGGAGACGGTGCTCGCGCTGCACCGCCACCTGGCCCGCACTCCCTCGGTGCTGCTGGGTGTCTCCCTCGTGGACTGCGTGGGCGAGCGACGGATCCAGAACCAGCCGGGCACCGACGAGGAGTACCCGAACTGGCGGATCCCGCTCGCGGACGCCGCGCAGTCCCCTGTCTCGATCGACGACATCGCGACCGATGCGCGCACCGCGCGCCTGCTGGCGGCGGTGCGCGAGGGGATCGGCCGGGGCTGAGCCCCGCTGGCCAGCGGCGCGATTCAGCCGGCGGTGACCTGGCCCCAGGCCGCGCGCTGGTCGAGGAAGGCGCGGGCGGCGGTCTTCGCGCCCTCGAGGCTGTGGTGGGCGCCCCAGCCGCACTGGATCTCGTTGGCGGCGGGCACCTCGTCGGCCGCGAGCAGATCGCGCAGCGTGGCCTCGAGGACGGGGGCGAAGCCCTCCGGCGTGTGGTCGCCGACCAGCAGCACGTAGAAGCCGGTGCGGCAGCCCATCGGGGAGACGTCCAGGACGTCCTCGGAGTGGTTGCGCATGTGCTCGGCCATCATGTGCTCGAGCGAGTGCACGGCCTCGGAGTCGAGGTGCTCGGTGTTCGGCTGCGTGAAGCGCACATCGAGCTTCGTGAGCACGTCACCGCCGGGCAGCTCCTTGCGGTCGGCGATGCGCAGGTAGGGCGCGGCGACGGTGCGGTGATCGAGGTTGAAGCTCTCGACGTTCATGCGGGGCGTCTCGGTCATGGGGTGGCTCCTTCGGGCTCGGGTGTTCTCTGGGGTTCTCGGGGTCGTGCAGTTCTGGGGGTCGTCCGGGAGGCCCGGGTGCTCTCCGCAGGACGCGCGGCGGGCGGGTCAGCGGCTGGAGCGCGGGGTGCGCCCGCGCACGACGCCCACGAACTCCTGGCGCAGCGGGTCGTCCTCCTCCCGCGGCCAGGCCAGGGCGATCCGGGTGGGGTCGGCCTCGCGCAGGGGTCGGGCGACGGCGTCCTTGCGGTGGTGGAGGCGGGCGAGGGAGAGCGGCACCCGGGTGTAGCCGACGCCGCTCGCGGCCACGGCGATCCGCTCCGCGGCGTCATCGGGGTGTGCGGCGGGGATCTCGGTCTCGCCCTCGAGGTCCTCGTCGCCGACGTCATCGAGCAGGCTCAGCACGTTCTCGGTGCCGACCACGATCGCGGCCCGCTCCTCCCACAGGGGCACGACGTGGAGGTCGTCCGCGGGCAGCGGCAGGCGCACGAAGCACATGTGGACCTCCGCGGCGGCGAGCGCCTCGCGCTGCCGGGACAGCGGGATCGGCACCAGCTCGAGCCAGGCCTGGCGGCGGCCGGACTTCCAGCGGCGCAGGAAGCGGTCGGGCTCGACGCCGGGCACGAAGCCGACGCGCAGGGTGCTCGTGTGCATGCCCCCAGCCTACGGCCCGGTGGGATGCGCGTCCGCCCGCGCGGCCGCCTCGCGCTGGGCGCGGGCGAGGACGCGCAGCAGATCGGCGGTGAAGCGGCCGGGGGTCTTGAGGTTCACCATGTGGTCGCCGTACGGGAGCAGCTCGATCCGGCCGTGCGGGGCGGCCGCCGCGAAGGCCCGCTCGTCCCACCGCATCTGGTCGGCGCGGCCGTGCAGGAGGATCACCGGTGCCTGGATGCGGCGCAGCTCCGCACGCAGGTCCAGCGAGGCGACCGCCGAGAAGGCGGGCGCGATCACCGAGGCATCCGCCCGTCCGCCGCGCAGGTAGGCGCGGGCACCGTCCGGGCCGAGCAGCCAGGTGAGGAGGCGGACGGTGCCCGCGCCTGCCCCCGGCAGACGACCCGGGCCCCCGAGCAGCGCACCGTAGAGCCGGGCGCTCAGCGGTGTGGGCTGCAGCGCCGCGCCGCACGCGGTGAGGGAGCCGAGCACACCCGGCGCGCGCTCGAGGCGTGCGGCGGCGGCGATCGCGAGCATGCCCCCGAGAGAGCTCCCCACCAGGTGCACGGGCTCTCCGGCGCTCTCCCGCGCCTCCCGGACCGCGCCCACGATCACCTCCAGGGCGCTGCCGAGCGTGAACGGCTCGCCGCGCCGCATGCCGTGCCCGGGCAGGTCCGGGGTGTGCACGCGATGGCCGGCGGCGCGCAGCGACGGGACCTGGAGGTCCCACTGGCTGTGCGAGGTGCGGGTGCCGTGGATGAGCACCACCGGCCAGGGAGCGTCGACGTCGGCACCTGTCATGGGTCCCACCTCCCGTGCGCTGGCTCACCGCCGGACCGTCCTGCCGCGGGCTCGTGCCCCGAGCTCCGCGGGCACCGTGCCCTCCCCGACCCGGCCCTGCGGGGACGGCCCCGTGCCTCGAGACTACGGCGCGGAGGCGACGCGCGGCATCCGGCGCGCACCCGCACCCGCCGTGAGCCTCACTCGCCGGAGATCAGCCCCATCGCCACCTCGGGGAGGAACTCGCCCGCCTCGGACCCCTCCCCCACGCCGCAGTCCCCATCGGACTCGCCGGGAGTCTTGATCCACAGCAGGAGCTCCGCGTCCTCGCCCCACCGGCTGGTCTCGCCGAGCTGCTGGCCGGCGGGGTTGCACCAGTCGACGCCCTCCTCGCCCTTGCCGTTGCGGCTCGTGTCGATCACGAACGGCGCCGTGAACCCGGCCTCGGCGCTCAGCTGCTCGTTCACGGCCTCGGCATAGGCGACGTTGGACTCGGTGCTCAGATAGTTCGAGACGTTGAGCGAGAAGCCGTGCGCGTCCTCGAGCCCCGCCGCCTCGAGGCGCTCAGCCATGGTCTCCGCCTCCACCCAGGCGGAGTTGCCGGCATCGAGATAGACCCACGCGTTCGGGGCCTCCTCGGCGAACTGTGCGATCGCAGTGCGCAGCATGCCCTCTCGCTCCTCGATCTGTGCATCGGTCATGCACTCGTAGTCGCCCAGCGCATCCGGCTCCAGGATCACCAGGGCGGGGCTGTCGCCGATGCCGCGCGCATAGTCGCGGATCCAGGCCTCATAGGCTTCAGGGGATCCCGCCCCTCCACCGGAGTGCCCACCGCAGGCGTCGCGGCCGGAGATGTTGTACGCGACCATGATCGGCAGCGCACCCTCCTCCTGCGCTGCCGAGGTGAGCTCCTCCGTGGCCTCGGTGATGGGCCCGCTCCAGCTGCCGAACCACTGGGCCATCGGCTGCTGGCCGATCTCGGCGCGGATCGTCTCGGCGCGCTCGTCCGAGGCGTTCTCCTCGACCCAGCTGAGCACCGGAGACTCCGGCGCCGCGTAGAGCTCCTGCCCCACGGCGGGCGCTGCTGCGCCCTCCTGCGCCGCGGCGGACCCGGTCTCCGCACTGGCGTCGGGCTCTGCGGTGGATCCGGGTTCCGCAGCGGCCGACGCGGACATCGCCGGCGGTGCCGCCTCGTCGGCAGCGTTGCAGCCGGTCGCCGACAGCGCCACCACGGCGGCGGCCGCAGCGGCGGACAGGAGCGAGCGTCGGGTGGTGGTCATGGGCATCCTCCGTCGTCATGGGAACGGGCCTCGTCGCCCGCTCAGAACCTACTGGGAGCGCTTCCAGTGTATATCCAGTATCGTCCACCACAGTGTGGCACCGCACCACCCCGAGGTCAATGCCGCGAACGGACGCAGTAGGCTCGCGAGCATGACCGAGTCGATCCCCGAGGCAGGTTCCACCGAGCATGTGCAGGGGCGCTCGGGCGAGGGCGCGCAGCCGCCCCGTCGGCCCACGCTGGACGAGGTGGCGCGCCGCGCGGGCGTCTCGCGATCCGTGGCCTCGCGCGCCATCAACCACACCCGTGACGTCAGCCCCGCCAAGCGGGAGGCCGTCGAACGCGCCGCCGAGGAGCTCGGCTACACCCCGCACGCCTCGGCACGCGCCCTGGCCACGAGCCGCGTGGGGTCCGTCGTGCTCGCGGTGCTGGACGAGGAGCCGGAGCATTTCAGCGAACCGTTCTTCTCCCAGGTCGTCGTCGGGATCAACACGGTGCTGGCTGCCGCCGAACTGGATCTGACGCTGATGCTCGCCTCGACCCGGGAGAGCCGAGCGCGGCTGGAACGCCTCCTGCGCTCGCACGGGGCCGACGGGGTCATGATCATGGCCCCGCGCGGCGAGGAACCGCTCGTCGCCGTCGCCGACCGCTCCGCGATGCCGATCGTCTTCGGAGGGCGGCCGATGCACGGCGGCGGGGAACGCTACATCGACGTGGACAACCGCGGCGGCGCCCGCGCCGCCACCGAGCATCTCCTCAGCACGGGGCGCGAACGCATCGCCGCGCTCCGCGGCCCCTACGATCTGGAGGCCGCCGACGCGCGACACCGGGGCTTCACGGAGGCCCTGGCGGTCGCCGGCCTGCGCGCCGACCGGGTCGAGGGAGCCGACTTCAGCTTCGCCGACGGGGAGCGTGCGATGACCCGGCTGCTGGCGTCGCACCCCGGCCTGGACGCCGTCTTCGCCGCCTCCGACACCATGGCCGCGGGGGCGCTGCGCGCGCTGCGCGCGCACGGACGCTCGGTCCCCGGGGACGTCGCCGTGGTCGGCTTCGACGACCTCGCCATCGCCCGCCAGGTCGATCCCCCGCTCACCACGGTGCGCCAGCCGTTCCACGCCTTCGGCCAGGAGATCGCCTCGATGCTGCTGCGGGAGATGACGGGAGCGCGGCACAGCCCGCTCATCCTTCCCACGCAGCTCGTGGTGCGGGACTCCGCCCCCGCCCGGGGATGAGCCCCGCCCGGGAATGAAGAGAACCCCCGGGCCATTTCTGGCCAGGAGGTTCTTCGGTGGAGCTAGGGGGATTCGAACCCCCGACCTTCTCATTGCGAACGAGACGCGCTACCAACTGCGCCATAGCCCCATGCCGCGATGCGACCTGGACAGATTAGCATCGCGACGAGGGTGCTGTCGCATCGAGGGCGCCGTCTTGACGAAGGTCACAGCGACGGACGGCCCCGCGCGACAGGACCTCCTCAGCGCTCCCCGGCGCGCAGCGCCTGGAGCTCCTCCTGCAGCTCGTCGAGCACGGCCAGGCGCTCCTGCCCGGTGCATGCCACATAGGCGGGCTGCAGGTGGTCGGGACGCTCGACGACCTCCGCGCCTGGCCAGGTGCGCAGCGAGCCGCCGGCCCGGCGCAGGATGTGGAAGCCCGCGGCCACGTCCCAGGAGTTGATCGCGGTCAGCGCCGTCGCGTCGGCCCAGCCGGCGGCGACGTAGGCGAGCTCGAGCGCGGCCGAGCCCAGGTGACGCACTGCGGAGACCCCGTCCTCGAGGGTGCGCAGCGAGCGGGCCGCGTAGTCGGGGAACCGGGAGCCGGTGCGCTGGCCGGGGAAGCCGGAGAGCACCAGGGCGTCGGCCGCCTCGCGGGTGGAGCGGGGGCGCAGCACGCGCCCGTTGAGGGTCGCGTCCCCGTCGGCCGCGGCGAAGACCTGGCCGAGGATCGGGGCGTCGATGACCCCGGCGACGAGCTCGTCGTCGATGGTCACGCCGATCGAGATGCAGAACAGCGGCAGCCCGGCGGCGAAGTTGCTGGTGCCGTCGATCGGGTCGACGTAGAAGCTCACCACCGGCTCCGCGGCGGCGCCTGCGGTGCCCGGGGCGGGCGACTCGGCGGGACGCTCCCCGCCCTCCTCGCCGACGATGCGGGCGGTGGGCAGCAGGCGGCGCAGCTCGCCGACGATGATGTCCTCGCTGGCACGGTCGTGCTCGGTGACGATGTCGTGGCTCGAGGTCTTGTACTCGCGGGCCAGGCCGTCGCGGTCCAGGCCGCGCAGGTACTCGGCGGCCGCGTGTGCGGCGGTGAGGGCGATCTCCAGCAGGTGCGTGGGCGAGGGGACGGTGGCGGACGGGGAGCGGGGCGCAGTGGTGTTCATCGCTGCCAGGCTAGTCCGCCCTGGTCAGCCGCGGGGGCGGTGCACACTGCCCGGACAGGGCGGGCCCTGCCGGAGGTCCCGGTCTCAGCCCAGCACATGCCGCAGGTACGGGGTCATCAGCACCCCGTCCGGATCCGCCGCCTCGCGCACGGCGCGGAAGTCCGTGAACCGGGGATACAGCCGGGCCAGCTCCCGCGCGCCCAGCCAGTGCATCTTGCCCCAGTGGGGGCGGGCCCCGAACGCCTCGAGGGTGCGCTGCACCAGCAGCAGGTACGGCCCGGGCTCCTCCGCGCGGTAGCGGTGGGCGGCGATGTAGACGGTGTCGCGGCCGTGGGCGGTGGAGAGCCAGACGTCGTCGGCCGCGGCGCGACGGATCTCGAGCGGGAAGGTGACCTGCACTCCCTCCTCCTCGAAGCGGGCGCGCAGCGCCGCGAAGGCCTCTTCGAAGCGCCCGGCGGGCAGCGCCCATTCCGTCTCGTGGAACCGCACCCGCCGCGGTGCCGCGAAGACGGCGGCGGAGTCGTCCAGCACCCGCGGCCCGGCGAACACGTGGGAGGCGATCTCCGCGACCGGCCGGCTGAGCGGCGGGACGAGCGCCGCGGCGCGGCACAGCACCTCCCAGGCGCCGTTGCCGAGCACCTCCTGCTGCAGCAGCTCGGCTGCGCGGGCCGGCCGGTGTCGGGGTGCCTCCGCCGGCAGGCGGCGCATGGTGCGCACCGTCGCACGATCGGTGCGGGGGAACCAGAAGAACTCGTGGTGATCCGCGAGCGCGGAGTCGGCGAGGAACGAGCGCACGGTGGGCTCGAGCGGCTCGGTGCTCTCGCGCAGCTCGAGACGGTAGGCGGGCACGCACTGCAGCGTCACCTCGAGCACCACGCCGATGGTGCCCAGACCCAGGCGTGCCGCCTCGAAGAGGTCGGGATCCTGCGCCGGGGAGGTGTCCACGACGGAGCCGTCGGCGAGGACGAGCCGCAGCGCGCGCACCATGCCCGCGAAACCGGTGAAGCGGGAGCCGGTGCCGTGGGTGCCGGTCTGGATCGCGCCGGCGATCGACTGCCGGTCGATGTCGCCCATGACCGACAGGGCGAGCCCGTAGGGGGCGAGCAGCTCGGCGACCGCCCACAGCCGCGTCCCGCCGCGCAGGGTGACGAGCCCGGTGACCGGATCCGCGGAGACCAGGCCCTGGTGGTCGTCCAGCATGAGGGTGATCCCCTCGGTGGCGGCGACGGCGGAGAACGAATGCCCGCCGCCGAGCACCCGCAGCGGCACGCCGCGGGCGCGAGCGGACTGCACCGCGGCGACGACCACCTCCTGCGAGCTCGGGCGCAGCACCTGCTGCGGCCGCCAGCGCACGGCGCCGCTCCAGCTGCGAAGGGTCGGGGTGCGCGACGTCATCGGGCGCTCCTTCCGGGACGGGGACCTCAGAGGAAGACTGCACCCTCGCCGCGGTACGTGGGGGCGGTTCCGACGATCTCGTCGCCCTGCACCAGCACGTACCGGCTGAAGTGCTCGGCGGGCTCGCCGGCCTTGGCGTGGCGCAGCCACACCGTGTCGCCGACCCGCAGCGCCTCGGCGGCGGGGCCCACGACCGGGGTCTGCACCTCCCCCGCCGCCTCCTGCGGCGCGAAGGCGAGACCGGGCGGATGGGCGATGGTGGGCAGCCGGTCCGGGCCCGGCACGCCGCTGGCGATCCAGCCGCCGCCGAGCAGGGTGGCGACCCCCGGTGACGGCCGCCGCACCACGCTGACCCCCAGGAGCAGGGCGGGGTGCGGGGAGAAGTCCCGGTAGCGGTCGAACAGGCCCGGTCCGATCAGCCCGGAGCCGGCCGCGATCTCGGTGACCGCCTCCTCGGCGGCGGTCGACTCGATCGAGCCGGTGCCGCCGCCGTTGACGAACTCGAGCTCGGCGATCTCCCGCACCGCGGAGACCGCCTCGGCGCGGCGCGCGGCGATGTCCGGGCGGGACAGGTGCTTCATGGTGCGCACCGCCGCGCCGTAGGGGGTGCGGGCCGCATCGGTGACCCCGGCGATGTGGCCCTCGTAGGCCATCATCCCCACCAGCTCGAGCCGGGGCCGGGCGAGCACCTCCCGGGCCAGGGCGACGGCCTGGGCCGGGGTGTGCACCGGGGAGCGCAGCGCCCCGAAGCGCACGCCGGGCAGCGGGGTGAAGGAGACGTCCAGCTCGAGGGCGACCCGGATCCGTCGGCCGCCCGTGCGGGGGGTGAGATCCGCGGTGGCGTCGAGGAGGAGGTCGAGCTGCGCGGTCTCGTCGACCATCAGGGTGATGGCCTCGAGCGCCTCCGGGCTCGCGGCGAGCCGGCGCACCGCTGCCCGCTCGGCGGTCGGGTACGCGACGACGACGTCGCGCACCCCGTGGCGGACGAGCCAGAGCGCCTCCGGCAGGGTGAAGGCGAGGATCCCGGCGTACCCGGGCCGGGCGAGCACCCGCTCGAGCAGGCCCCGCACGCGCAGCGACTTCGAGGCGACCCGCAGCGGGGTGCCGGCGGCGCGACGGGCGAGATCCTCGGCGTTGGCATCGAAGGCGTCGAGGTCGAGCACCGCCATCGGGCGCTCGGACCACCCCTCGCGGGCGAGCATCGCCGCGAGGTCTCCGAAGGAGCGCCGGGAGGGCATCTCAGGCTCGGCGGCGGGCGAGGATCTCGTCGAGGTGCAGATCCTTCGCCGGGGCGTAGGTCTCGTCGACCGCCTCGAGCTCCTCGACCCGTGCGCTCTCGAGCGGCACGGAGGTGGCGAGCATGCTCTGGCGGTGGGCGGCGTGCCGGCTGGCGAGGTCGTCGACCTCGCCGCGCAGGGCGTAGGTGGGCAGCGGCACGGGGCGCGGCGTCCACTCACCCGGCCGGGACACCTGCTGGGAGGCGCGCTGCGAGGTCTCGTCGAGGTCGGTGCGCGAGGCGGGGGTCGCGGCAGGGGTCGCAGCGGCCTCGGCCGGCGCCGGCAGCGCAGGCTGGGCCGAGGCGGGCGACCGCTCCACGGCGGCATCCCGCCGGCGCGCGGTCTCGGCGCGGGCGCGCTCCTGGCGGGCGCGGGTCGCGGCGCGGGTCAGGCGGGCGCGGCGATCGATCTCGGCGCGGCGCAGCCCCACCAGGTACGCGCCGGCCCCGGCGAGGGCGATGACCGGTACCCACCACGCGACCACCTGCACGAGCGCGAGGACGAGGAGGGCGGCGCTCGCGGTCAGCAGGCCGCCGAGCACCATGCCGAGCAGCCGGCGGGAGCGGGCGCGCTCCTGGACGGGGTCGATGCGGGTGCCGGGCTCGGCGTCGAAGCGCGGCCGACGGGTGGGATCTGCGGGGCGCAGCAGCAGGCGGTCCTGGGACATGGGCGGGTTCACCTCGGGGGTCGTGCGGCGGGCGTGGACGGCCGCGGAGAGGTCCCGCGCCTGGGAGGACATCTCGGCATGATCGGCGGCGCGGGCACGACCCATCACCTCACGACGGCTCGCGGTGCGCGGGAGGGCATGCGCCAGCCACAGCAGCAGCAGGATGCCGAAGAGGACGGCTCCGAGATTGATCGACTCCACAGTGACACCTTAATGACACGCCTGTGATTCCCCAGGTCACGTTGCGGGCGTGTCGCGAGGGAACTCGCGGCGAAGTCGTCTCAGCACGCCCGTGCCGTCCTCCCCCGTGGCGACCTCCTCGGCCGTGAGGGCGAAGACGAGGTGGTCGCGCCAGGCGCCGTCGACGTGGATCGCCGAGCGCCGCACCCCCTCCGCGCGCAGGTGAAGCTTCTCGACCACGCGCAGGCTCGCGGTGTTCTCGGGGCGCACCGTGACCTCGACGCGGTGCAGGCCGAGCTCGGCGAAGAGGTGATCGATGAGCAGGGCCGCGGCGCGGGGCACGATGCCGCGGCCGGCCTGGTCCCGGTCGATCCAGTACCCCAGCACGGCGGAGCGCACCGCTCCGTACTGGATCGGCCCGGCGGTGATCTGGCCCGCGAGCCGCCCGTGCACCGTGATCGCGAGCGGCAGGGCCGCGCCCAGCCGGGCCTGCTGCTGGTTCCAGCGGCGCAGGGTGTGGAAGTCGGGCACTCGGCGCGGATCCTCCGGGTCGGACGCGTCCCAGGGGCGCAGCCAGCCGGCGTTGCGCTCGCGCAGCCGTTCGAAGGCGGCGCGGTCACGACGGCGCAGCGGGCGCAGCGTGAGCTCCCCGTCGTGCAGGGCCAGCGGCCAGACATGAACCATCGCGTCATCGTAGAGGGCGGCGGGAACGTTCCCGCACCGCAGCCGCGGCGGGGGCGCGCCGCGCTGTGCGACTCTGGGGGCATGGACACCGAGACCATCGCCGCGCGCAAGCGCGAGCTGCGGCGCGAGCTGCGGGCCCGCCGAGCGCACCGCTACGCCGGCGAGGAGGGCGCGGCGCTGCGCGCGGAGCAGGCGCAGCGGATCCTCGTGCATGCCGAGCCGCTGATCGCCCAGGTCGAGCGGGCGGCCGGTGCGGCCGCAGCGGCAGGGGACGGGGCTCGACCGCTGGTCGCCGCCTTCCATCCCACCCCCACCGAGGCCGACGTGCTGCCCCTGGTGCGCCGCCTGGTCCGGGCCGGCGCCCGCCTGGTGTTCCCTGCCGCCGCGGGGACCGAGCTCGACTGGATCCTGTGGGACGGCCGCTCCCCCTTCGCGGACTCCCCCGGTCGAGGCTTCGGCAGGGAACCGGCGGGCCGGCGGCTCGGGCCGGATGCCCTCGCGGACGCGACCCTGGTGCTCGCCCCGGCCGTGGCGGTGGACCGCTCGCTCACCCGGATCGGGCATGGTGCCGGCTACTACGACCGGGCCCTGAGCACGGTGCCGGACCGCGCCCGGGTGGTGGCCGTGGTCCATCCCGACGAGCTGCTCCCGGCGGGTGCGCTGCCGCGCGGGGAGCACGACGTGCCGATCCCCGAGGTGCTCACCGCTGACGGGCTCGTCTCACTGGTCACGTCCACGAGCCGCTGAGCCGCCCGCAGTCGTAGACTCTGCTCGGTCGCCGCGCGCGACCGATCACTTCGACACTCCCGGAGGATTCCGCGTGCCCACGTACGTCTACGCCTGCAAGAGCTGCGCTCACCGTTTCGAGCAGTACCAGAGCTTCACCGAGGACTCCCTGCGGACCTGCCCCGAGTGTGCGCAGGACACGCTGCGCAAGGTGTTCGACTCCGTCGGCATCGTCTTCAAGGGCCCGGGCTTCTACTCGACCGATTCCGCGACCTCCGGCGCCTCGACCTCCACCCCGGGCTCCTCAGCGGGCTCCGCCTCCGAGGACTCCGGCGGCACCTCGAGCACGTCGGGCTCGGCCGAGACGTCCTCGAGCACGACGGCGCCGGCGAGCACCGGCTCCTCGAGCAGCGAGCCCGCCGCCACGGCCTCCTGAGCCCGGCGGTCGCCCTCGGGCACGCCGGGGCGCCGCACTGCTCCTCCACACCGCGTCCTCCTCCACCGTCGGAGGCGGCGACCCCCGTGACGGGCCATGGTGCGCCTAGCGTCGGGACATGTTCTCCCGCCTCCGCGCCCACCTGCCGCTCTGGCGCCGCGCCCTGCGCAGGCGGCGCCGCCTGCTCGCCGTCCTCGCCCTCGCCGCGCTCACCGCATCGCTGCTGCCCTCCCTCCTGCCGCCGTCCTCGCGCGGGGTCGAGATCGTCGTCGCCGATGCGGAGCTCACTCCCGGCACGGCGCTGAGCCGCGCGGATCTGCGCACCGCCCGCATCGCGCCGGAGCTGCTGCCGGAGGGAGCGGCTCAGCAGATCGAGGATGTCGTGGGGCAGACCGCGCGGCTGCCGATCGAACCCGGCACGCCGCTGCTGCCGGGGCTGCTCGAGGATCCGGCCGCGCCCGCCCTCCCCTCGGGCTCCGCGCTGATGGCGGTGCCCGTGCCGAGGGCGCTGGTGGCCCACCTGCAGCCGGGCACCGAGCTCATGCTGCTCGTCACCGATCCGTCTCAGCCCTCCGGCATCGCTGTCTCCGCGCAGGTCGTCGACGTGGTCGTGCCCGAGAACGGGGAGAGCGCGCTCGGCGGCGGCTCCGCCGCGACGGCGGAGGTGCTGGTCGCTGTGGAGGCCGCACGGGCGGGAGAAGTCGCTCACGCTCTCGGACTCGGTGTCGTGACCGTCTCCGTGATCACCCCGTGATCGGCTAGAGTCCCTCGCGAGCCGTGCCTGCGGTTCCTCCTCACATCCCCGACCCCTTAAGGATGACCCCATGAAGGGCTTCAAGGACTTCGTCATGCAGGGCAACGTCATCGACCTGGCCGTCGGTGTCGTCATCGGCAGTGCGTTCACCGCGCTGATCACCGCGTTCGTCGAGAACCTGATCCAGCCGGTGATCAACGTCTTCGGCGGTTCCAACGTCGACGGACTCTCGTTCAAGATCATCCAGGCCAATGAGGCCACGCGCATCGACGTGGGCGGGGTGCTCTCGGCGATCATCGCGTTCCTGATCACCGCAGCCGTCGTCTACTTCGTGTTCGTCCTGCCGATCTCCGCTGCGCGCAGGCTCGACCGCAAGCGCCGCGGCCTGCCCGAGGAGGAGGAGACCTCCGTCTCCGAGGACATCGTGCTGCTCACCGAGATCCGCGATGCGCTCACCGTGCAGCAGGGCGGCACCGCCCAGCCGGGCGGACCCGTCCAGCCGGGTGGCCCCACCCCGCAGGTCTGATCCTCATGCTCGGTGCTGCTGCACCATCGTCCGGCGCGGGTCGGAGCCTCTCGGCTCCGGCCCGCGCCGTTCATGCGCCCGGTGCAACCGCTGCCCCTGCCGCCACCGGAGCTCGCTCGGCCGATGCCGGGACGGCCGATGCTCGCGCCGCCGATGCGGCGATGGTCGACGCCGTCGTCGACTGGTTCGCTGTCGAGGGCCGGGATCTGCCGTGGCGGCACGAGGGCGTCTCCGCCTGGGCGATCCTGGTCTCCGAGGTGATGCTCCAGCAGACCCCGGTGGTCCGGGTGCTGCCGCGCTGGCAGGAGTGGATGGAGCGCTGGCCCTCACCGGCTGCGCTGGCGGACGCCCCGACGGCGGAGGTGCTGCGCTGCTGGGACCGTCTCGGCTATCCGCGCCGCGCGCTGCGCCTGCAGGAGTGCGCTCGCGCGATCGTGCGCGAGCACGGCGGGGAGGTTCCCCGGGGCGAGGAGGCGCTGCGTGCGCTGCCCGGCATCGGCGAGTACACCGCCGCCGCGGTCACCGCCTTCGCGCATCGCGGTCGTGCGGTGGTGGTCGACACCAACATCCGCCGTGTGCTCGCCCGGAGCGTGCGCGGCCGCGCTCTCCCGGACCGCTCCTACAGCGCGGCCGAGCGCGGTCTGGCCACCCGCAGCCTGCCCGGGCAGCGGGAGCGCTCGGTGGCGTGGAACGCCGCGGTGATGGAGCTGGGCGCACTGGTGTGCACCGCCCGCTCTCCGCGCTGCGCGCACTGCCCGCTGGCCGACAACGGGTGCGCCTGGTTCGCCGCGGGCCGCCCCGCGCCCGTGGAGGACACGCGACGCCGCCAGGCCTTCGAGGGGACCGACCGGCAGATGCGCGGCCGCATCATGGCGCTGCTGCGCCGTGACGGCACCGCCACCGCAGAGCAGCTGCTCGCACTCGACGAGGAGGACGCGCCGCGGGTGCACCGGTGCACCGCCTCGCTGGTCAGCGATGGTCTCGCGGTCCCCGAGGGTGAGGGGCTGCGCCTCCCCTGAGCCCGCCGGCAGCGCGCCCGAGCGCACCATCGACGCGCCGGCGCGTCGGCGAGGACGCCTCCGGGAGGCGTCAGCTCTGCGTGGGCAGCGCCTTGATCATGCGCGTGTTGCCCAGGGTGTTGGGCTTGACCCGCGCCAGGTCGAGGAACTCGGCGATCCCCTCGTCCGGGGAGCGCAGCAGCTGGACGTAGACGTCGGGGTCGACCTCCTCGCTCATCACCTCGAAGCCGTGGCGGGTGAAGAACTCCACCTCGAAGGTCAGGCAGAACACCCGCTCCAGTCCGAGCTGCACGGCCCGCTCGAGCAGCGCGTCCAGCAGCTGATGGCCCAGGCCGGTGCCGCGGTGCTCGTCGTGCACGGCGAGGGTGCGCACCTCGGCGAGGTCCTCCCACATCACGTGCAGGGCGCCGCAGCCCACCACCTCGCCGTCGGCGTCCACGGCCACCAGGAACTCCTGGACGGCCTCGTAGTAGGACACGAGATCCTTGCCCAGCAGGATGCCGGTGTGCGTCATCGGCTCGACGAGACGGTTGATGCCGCGCACATCGGCGGGCAGGGCGGGACGGATGGTGGCGCTCATGCGGGGGTCTCCTCTCCCCGGGAGGGGGCTGGCGGCGTCTCGGCGGGGACCGCGATCGTCTCGGTGTGCGCGCGGTCGTCGTGCGCGCCGGCCGCGCCCTCGTCGTCGGAGCCCTGACCGGGCCTCGTCGACTCGGTGCGCAGCGCCGCCTCGCGGCGGGCGGCGCGCCGGTCGAGGGCGCGGTGCATCGCCGTGATCCCGCGTTCGATGATCAGCGCCATCACCACCGCTGCGATGAGCGCGACCGTGATCGCCACCAGGTGGTGGTCCTCGAACCAGGCACCGGCGACCGCACCGATCGCGCAGGAGTACACCGCCCACACGAAGGTGGACAGCAGCGAGCGGGGCCAGAAGTGCCGGTGCGGGTAGCGGACCGCTCCGGCGACGAGATTCACGGCGGTGCGGCCGAAGGGGATGTAGCGCGCGGTCATGAGGAAGAGCAGCGCGCGCTTGTGCAGTCCCGCGTCGGCGGCCTCGACGGCGCGGCGCCCCTTGCCCTCACGCAGGAAGCGGAACCGCTCCCACCCGATCGTGTAGCCGATGAGATAGCCGAGGTTGTCGCCGGTCCACGCCCCGATCCACGCCGCCAGGCCCATGAGGAGGAGCGAGGGGGTGCCGGCGCTCGACCAGAGCGAGGAGAGCGTGACGATGGTCGATTCGCTGGGCACGGAGGGGAAGAAGCCGTCCAGCGCAGAGAACAGGTAGACCACGAGGTGGATCCACCAGGCGTCCGCGACGCCGAGGATCCACTCCTCGACCTGTCCTGTCAGCGACAGCAGCCAGTCGATGGTGTCGCGCATGCGTCCTCTCCGTCGCAGGCCCCGGCGCCGCCTCCCGCACGGTGCGGGAGAGTCGAGGCGGTTGCCCGGACCGGGACCGCCCCGGTCCGGCGGTGCTCGTGCCGGGGCCGAGGAGCCGCAGCCGAGCGAAAGGGGCCGGCCCGCCCCTGGGCGCGGGGCCGGCCCCAGGGATCACGGGGCGCTGGTGCGTGCGTCGTCCGCGCTCGGAGCGTCGGCGTCGCCGGGGCCCGCGGAGCCGCTGCCCGCACTGCCGGTGTCGCTCTCCGTGCCCGCGCCGTCGGCGCGGGTGACGTCCTCGGCGCGCGCCTGGGTCATCGACTCCAGATCGATCACCTCGGAGATCGCCTCGAGCGTGCCGTCCTCGCCGCGGCGGGAGAAGGACAGCTCGCCGAGCAGGCCCTCGCCTTCCGCATCCACGACGATCTCGTCGCCGACCTGCACCTGCCCGAAGAGGATCCGCTCCGAGAGGGTGTCCTCGATGTCGCGCTGGATCGTGCGACGCAGCGGACGGGCGCCGAGCACCGGGTCGTAGCCCTTCTCGGCCACCAGCTCCTTCGCCTCCGAGGAGAGGGTGAGGGACATGTCCCGGTCCCGCAGGCGGGTCTCGAGCTTGGCGATCTCGAGATCCACGATCTCGACGATCTCCTCCTTCGACAGCTGCGGGAACACCACCACGTCATCGACGCGGTTGAGGAACTCGGGCTTGAAGTGCTGCTTGAGCTCCTCGTGCACCTTGGACTTCATCCGCTCGTAGTCGGTGGAGAGGCCGCCGCCGGCGGTGAAGCCGATGGACACGCCCTTGGCGATGTCCCGGGTGCCGAGGTTGGTGGTCATGATGATGATCGTGTTCTTGAAGTCGACCACCCGACCCTGCGAGTCGGTGAGGCGGCCGTCCTCGAGGATCTGCAGGAGCGAGTTGAAGATGTCCACATGGGCCTTCTCCACCTCGTCGAACAGCACCACGGAGAACGGCTTGCGGCGCACCTTCTCGGTGAGCTGGCCGCCCTCGTCGTAGCCGACGTAGCCGGGAGGCGAGCCGAACAGGCGCGAGGCGGTGTGCTTCTCGCCGAACTCCGACATGTCGAGCTGGATGAGGGATTCCTCGTCGCCGAACAGGAACTCGGCCAGGGCCTTGGCCAGCTCGGTCTTCCCGACGCCGGTGGGGCCGGCGAAGATGAACGAGCCGCCGGGGCGCTTGGGGTCCTTGAGCCCGGCGCGTGTGCGACGGATCGCGCGGGAGATGGCCTTGATGGCCTCGTCCTGCCCGATGACGCGCTTGTGCAGCTCCTGCTCCATGTTGAGCAGCCGCGAGGACTCCTCCTCGGTGAGCTTGACGATCGGGATGCCGGTCGAGGCGGCCAGCACCTCGGCGATGACCTCCTCGCTGACGGTGGTCACGGCATCGGACTCGCCGTGGCGCCAGGCGGTCTCCTTCTCGTCCCGCTCGGACTTGAGCTTCTGCTCCT
The DNA here is from genome assembly GCA_000023405.1 of Brachybacterium faecium DSM 4810. Classification (NCBI taxonomy): domain Bacteria; kingdom Bacillati; phylum Actinomycetota; class Actinomycetes; order Micrococcales; family Dermabacteraceae; genus Brachybacterium; species Brachybacterium faecium. The sequence goes on along the minus strand of CP001643.1, from coordinate 1,468,299 downwards.
CATCGCGGAGGGAGGCGGCGAGCTCGAAGTCCTGCCCGTCGATCGCCTCCTCCTTCTTGCGGCGGGTCTCCTCGATGCGGGTGTCGAACTCCTTGAGCTCGGGCGGCGCGGTGAGACGGCGGATGCGCAGGCGGGCGCCGGCCTCGTCGATCAGGTCGATCGCCTTGTCCGGCAGGAAGCGGTCGTTGACGTACCGGTCGGCGAGGTTCGCGGCTGCCACCAGGGCGGCGTCGGTGATCGTCACCTTGTGGTGCGCCTCGTAGCGGTCGCGCAGCCCCTTGAGGATCTCCACGGTGTGGGCCACGGAGGGCTGGTCGACCTGGATCGGCTGGAAGCGGCGCTCGAGCGCGGCGTCCTTCTCGATGTGCTTGCGGTACTCCTCGAGGGTGGTCGCCCCGATGGTCTGCAGCTCGCCGCGGGCCAGCATCGGCTTGAGGATGCTGGCGGCGTCGATCGCGCCCTCGGCGGCACCGGCCCCGACGAGCGTGTGGATCTCGTCGATGAACAGGATGATGTCGCCGCGGGTGCGGATCTCCTTGAGCACCTTCTTCAGGCGCTCCTCGAAATCGCCGCGGTAGCGGGAGCCCGCCACGAGGGAGCCGAGGTCCAGCGTGTACAGCTGCTTGTCCTTGAGGGTCTCCGGGACGTCGCCGGCGACGATGGACTGGGCCAGGCCCTCGACCACGGCGCTCTTGCCGACGCCGGGCTCGCCGATCAGCACCGGGTTGTTCTTGGTGCGGCGCGAGAGCACCTGCATCACGCGCTCGGCCTCCAGCTCGCGCCCGATGACCGGGTCGAGCTTGCCCTCGCGGGCGGCCTGGGTGAGGTTGCGGCCGAACTGGTCCAGCACGAGCGAGCCCGAGGGCTGACCCTCGGAGGGGCCGCCGGCGGTGGCCGGCTCCTTGCCCTGGTAGCCCGAGAGGCGCTCGATGACCTCCTGGCGCACGGCCGAGGGCTCGGCCTTCAGGCGGGAGAGCACCTTGACGGCGGTGCCCTCTCCCTCGCGCAGCAGGCCGAGCAGGATGTGCTCGGTGCCGATGTAGTTGTGGCCCAGCTGGAGGGCCTCGCGCAGGCTCAGCTCGAGCACCTTCTTCGCCCGGGGGGTGAAGGGGATGTGCCCGGAGGGGGTCTGATTGCCCTCGCCGATGATGTCGCGGACCTGCTCGCGCACGGCGTCGAGGGTCACGCCGAGCGCCTCGAGCGCCTTGGCGCCGACGCCCTCGTTCTCGTGGATCAGGCCCAGCAGGATGTGCTCGGTGCCGATGTAGTTGTGGTTGAGCAGTCGCGCCTCGTCCTGTGCCAGGACGACGACGCGGCGGGCGCGATCGGTGAAGCGTTCGAACATGGTCCTCCCCCGTCCGGTGGTGGTGATGGATCGAGACTACGCGGATCCGGTCCGGTTTCCTCGCCTGTTCGCCGCGGGCGTGACCGCCGTTCGCCGTGGGCGTGACGGCGGTGCGCGGAAGCGCGTGTCCACACGATCCCGCTCGCCGGTCCCACCGGTGAACTACCATCACTCGCGTGTGGACCGGAGCCCTCCCCGGTCCAGCGAGGAGTAGGACGCCATGCCAGCACCGCATGCCGTGACGGATCGGGCGATCCACGCGATCAAGCAGATGATCATCGACGGCGATCTCGCCCCTGCCGACCGCCTGCCGCCCGAGAAGGAGCTCGCCGAACGGATCGGCGTGAGCCGCAACTCGCTGCGCGAGGCGGTCAAGGCGCTGTCCCTGGTCCGCGTGCTGGACGTGCGCCAGGGGGACGGCACCTATGTCACGTCGCTCGCCCCGAGCCTGCTGGTGGAATCGCTCGGGTTCATCCTCGATCTGCACCAGGGCTCCGGCGAGGAGCAGATCCTCGAGGTGCGCCGGCTGCTGGAGCCCACGGCCGTGGAGCAGGCCTGCCCGCATCTGGACGAGGCAGATTTCGCGCGTCTCGAGCAGCTCATGGTCGACCTCTCCGAGCACTCGAGCGTGGAGGAGCTGGTGCAGGCCGACATCGAGTTCCATCAGCTGATCACCAGCCGCTGCCCCAACGACTACCTCTCCTCGATGCTCGAGGGGCTCGCCAGCGCGACCGCACGCGCCCGCGTGTGGCGCGGGCTGACCGAGGCGTCGGCGGTCGATGCGACCCTCGCCGAGCATCGCCGGATCCTCGACGCCCTCCGGCTGCGCCGCGGAGACCTGGCCCGCGTGCATGCGGCGGCGCATATCGGCGGGGTCGAGAGCTGGATCCTCAAGGGCGCCGCCGTCGACTGAGCCGTCTTCGACCGCGCGGCGTTCGACCTCGCGTGATCGACCGCGCCACCCTGACCGCGCCACCCTCTCCGTCGCCGCGGTGAGGGGCCCCGCCACCGCGGCGGGCGGTGACGGGGCCCGGGGGTGCGGCGGTCAGCCCGCGACCGGGGTCGAGTCCTCCGTCAGGAGCACCTCGATGACGGGCAGCAGCACCTCCGGTCGCATGATCGGCACGGTGAAGGTCACGGTGTCCGCGCTGATACCGCCCACGGTGGTGTGGCTGCCCTTCTGCTCCGGGTCGATGGTGGAGAAGGCGATCTCCGAGCCGTCGTGCAGCAGCCGCGCGAAGCGGACCGCCCCGGCCAGACCCCGCACGTGCAGGTGCGACATCGGCCAGGCGGTGAGGTGGATGTACAGGCGGTCCCCCCGCTGGGTGAGCAGCGTGCCGGGCGGGGCCTGGATGCCCAGGGCCGGGTCGACGGGGCCGGCGGAGTGGATCGTGCGTCCGTGCAGGTCCATCCACTCCCCGATCGTCGCGAGGGCGTCGGTGTCCTCCCGGCGCAGGCCTCCTCGCCCGTCGGGCCCGATGTTCAGCAGCATGTTGCCGCCCTTGCCGACGGTGTCCACCAGCATCCTCAGCAGCAGATCGGGCGACTTGAACTCGAGGTTGTCCCGGTCATAGCCCCAGGAGCCGTTGGTGGTCTGGCAGGCCTCCCAGCGCACCGGGCGGCCGGAGTCGTCCCGCATCGGCTCGGCGGGCTGGTACTGCTCCGGGGTCACGAGATCGGCGGGGATGCCCAGCCGGTCGTTGACCACGCAGCCGGGCTGCAGCTCGCGCACCGTGGCGAGCAGCCGCTCGGAGTCCCAGTCCTGCGGGCCCTTGCCGTGCGGTCCGGGGTAGGTGAAGTCGAAGAAGAGGTAGTCGATCTGCCCGTAGCCGGTCAGCAGCTCGCGCACCTGCCCGTGGAGGTAGTCGCGGTAGCGGGCGATGTCGCGGCCGCGGTTGAGCTCGTCGATGTCCTCCCGGTCCCGCAGCGGGTGCAGGTGGTCGATCGGGAAGTCGGGATGGTGCCAGTCGATGACCGAATGGTAGAAGCCGACCCGCAGCCCCTCCTCACGCAGGGCGTCCACGAACTCGCGCACGAGGTCGCGCCCGCAGGCGTGCTGGGAGGTGTAGTCCGTCAGCGCGCTGTCGAAGAGGCAGAAGCCCTCGTGGTGCTTCGTGGTCAGCACCGCGTAGCGCATCCCGGCCTCGCGGGCGGTGCGCGCGATCTGGCGGGCGTCGAAGCGGTCGGGGTCGAACAGGTCGGCGTACCGCTCGTAGTCCTCGGGGCTGTGCTTCTCCCGCGTCATCACCCATTCATGGCGGGCGGGGATCGCGTAGAGCCCGAAGTGGACGAACAACCCGAAGCGGGCCTCGTCGAACCAGGCGAGGGTGTCGGTGACAGGCGCATCGGCCTGCGGGGCGGGGGTATGTGACGACGGGGGCACGGCTCTCCTCCGTCCGGACGGGACGGCCCGGATCAGGTGCGGCTCGGTGAGGATGCGCCGGGGCGCAGACCTCGGATGTCCACAAAAGGCTATGACACCTCGGACCTCTGGGCAAGCACGCTCCGGGGCGGCGACACCCCGCCGCTGAACAGCACGAACGCCACGGCCCGCCCCGCAGACACGCCCCGCCTCCACGGAAGCACCTTCCGCCGAACCCCCATCCCGCGGGCCGCCGCCGACCCACCCGGCATACGCGCTCACCGAACTCTCCCCCGCCCCTGCAGACCCCACACGGAGCGCCATAACCCCAGTTCATGACGGTTCGTCCCCTTCATTCAGCGCATCCCGCCGCGCTCAGGACACGCCCCGGCACCGCGGCCTCGCAGAGCTGCTGCGCGACCTCCCCACGGACGGGTCCACTCGGCCCTCCAGTGCGAAGCCCTCAACGCGCCGTCACGGGGTCCCGGGCACCCTCGGCGGGGACGCCCGCTCCGTTCTCGGGCGGGATCGGCGCGTCATTTCTTGCTGACAGGTCCGATCTATGCCATATTCACCGCAGCAACCCGGACGAAGGAGTCATCGTGGAACCCAAGCACCCGCCGCAGGATCAGCTCGACGCTCCGCCGGTGCCCCCGCTCGCGCGGCGCGCCTTCCTCGGACGAAGTGCCGCAGTGGGAGCTGCCGCGGTCGCTGCCCCGCTGGCGCTGAGCGCCTGCGGCGGGTCCGACGAGAACGAGGAGACCACCGGGGGCGACGACTACGAACCCGGCAGCGCGAGCCTCCAGGTCGAGATCGCTCCGGAGATCGAGGGCGTGAACTACCCCGAGGACTATGTGGGCCCGCGGGCACGGGAGCTCGAGCCGTTCGGCGACGGGGAGACCGAGTTCTCGATGCTCACCCAGACCGATCCCGGGATGGACTTCACGACGAACTACTACTCGCAGCACGTCGAGGAGACCACCGGCGTGAAGGTCTCCTACCTCACCGTCCCCGCCGGCGAGGACGGCAAGACCAAGGTCAACGCGATCGTCGCGGGCGGCGATCTCCCCCACGCGATGATGGTGGGCCAGGACATCTTCAACCTCTCGGAGATCAGCATCTACAGCGAGCAGGGGCTGTTCCTCCCGCTGGACAAGCTGATCGACGAGAACGCACCGCACATCGTGGACATGTTCACGGACTTCCCGGACATGCGCCAGCAGTACTCCTCCCCCGATGGCAAGCTCTACGCCGTCCCGTCGATGAACGACTGCTACCACTGCAAGGCCGCCAATGTGCGCACCTGGATCAACTCCCGCTGGCTCGAGGGTGTCGGTGCGGAGGCGCCCCAGACCCTCACGGAGTAGGAGGAGCTCATGGACGCGTTCCGTGACTACTCCGACAAGCCCGACGGCGCGGCGCTGACCACCGCGAGCGCCGAGACGATGCTGCAGCTGGTGCAGTTCTTCCTGGGCTCCTTCCTGGAGATCCCCGACCTCCACCTGCGCCGCAACGGCAGCACGCTCGAGTGGATCCACGAGGACCCGGCCTTCCGCGAGGGCATGATCTGGATCCAGGAGCAGTTCGAGAAGGGGAACTTCGACCGCGGGATCCTCTCGAACACCCCCGAGCAGTACCAGGCCCTCGGCGACGCCTCCGAGGGGCCGAAGTTCGGGATCGCCTACGGCTACTCCACGTTCGCAGGTCGACTACGAGCAGGGCAGCGCCGCGCTCGAGGTCGAGCTCGGCCCCGAGATCGAGGGCGTCCCCTACCCGGAGGGCTATGTGGGTCCGAAGGCGCGCGAGAGCGAGCCCTTCGGCGACGGCAGCACCACCCTGTCGGTCATCACCCGCAGCGTGACCAACTTCGACCCCACCACCAACCTCTTCTCGAAATACCTCGAGGAGAAGACCGGGGTGAAGATCGAGTACGGCACCGTGCCGCGCGGCGACGAGGGCGCCCCGAAGGTCAACGCGATCCTCGCCGGCGGCGATCTGCCGGACGCGCTCATGCTGGGTCCGGAGTGGATGGGCGGCTTCACGAAGTCGGAGCTGTACGTCTACGGACAGCAGGGCCTGTTCATGGCGCTGGACGAGCTCATCGACCGGCTCGCCCCCGAGCTGCAGGAGGTCTTCGCCCTGAACCCGGAGTTCCGCAAGGCGTGGACCGCCCCCGACGGGGCGATGTATGCCTTCCCCTCGGTGAACCAGTGCTACCACTGCATGTCCTCCGACTACCGCACCTGGGTCCACACCCCGTCGATGAAGGAGGCGGGGTTCAGCGAGCAGCCGGCGACGCTCGAGGAGTTCGAGCAGATGCTCGCGGCCATGAAGGAGGCGAACCCGGACATCCGCCCGATGACCGGCTGGAAGGACAACCTCCCCCTGCAGCTGCTCGGCGCGGCCCACCTGAACATGGGCACCAATCAGCTGCGGCGCGACGGCGACACCATCGTGTACACCCCCACGGATCCGGCGATGCGGGACGTGTTCCGCGTGGCCGCCCGCCTGGTGCGCGACGGGCTGCTGGACCGCAACGCCTTCACCCAGACCAGCGAGCAGCTGATCCGCCTCGGCATGAACGAGGCCGGGAGCCAGGTCGGCGTCTGCCAGGGCGTCTCCCAGGGCAACTTCGCCGATGTCGACTACACCGATCCGGACGCCCGCTACCGGGAGTTCGAGCCGCTGCGCCCCTTCGCCGGCCCGCAGGGCGATCCGGTCATCGCCTGGGACGACCCGCCCGGCGCCGGCTCGGTGGGTCTGGTGATCCCCGCCGACAGCGCCGATCCGGAGACCCTGGTGCGCTGGGCGGACTTCCAGCTCGGCCTGCTGTCCACGCTGAGCATGCGGCTCGGCCCGCAGGACGAGTTCTGGACCTGGGGTGAGGACGGCGATCTCGGGATCGACGACCGCCCCGCACTGTACAAGAAGGTCCTCCAGGAGGAGGAGATGCAGAACGTGGTGTGGGAGGAGCACGGCGTGTTCAACCTCGCCCTGGACGTGCGCCACGGCGAGGCGGTCGACGAGATGACCAGCTTCGAGCCGATGCTCTACCGCGCCGGGAAGCTGTACGAGGAGTTCGCGGCCCCGCCGGAGTCGCAGTTCTACAGCCCGTTCTTCGACCAGGACCAGGCGGCCCAGGTCGGTGAGCTGCGCACGAACATCGACAGCGCCTATGTGCGCGGGGCGACCAGCATGTGCCTGGGCGAGCTGGACCCGGATTCCGACGCGGACTGGGAGTCCTACCTCACCTCGCTGTCGAACGCCGGGGCCGATCAGTACCTCGAGGTCCTCACGGAGGCGGACGCGAACCAGGTCTGAGCACACGCCGCGGACGACGGAGGCGGGGTGGGCCGGTGCTCTCGGGCACCGTCCCACCCCGCCTCCGTCGCGGCCCGCCACGGTCGTGCGGGCCGGAGACGGGCCTCCCCGTCAGTCCACCGGAGCGGTCGACGGGGCTTTGTTCGACTCGTCCAGCGCGGGCACGGGCGCGCCGCTGGCATCGTGCACGCAGGCATCCTCCAGCACCGCTCCCTCGCCCACCAGCTCGACGCGCAGGGTGCGGGCGTGCAGCGGCTGAGGGAGCCGGTGGAGGCGACGCACGCCGATGGTGCCGCCCTCGGCGACCAGCTGCCCCTGGTCCGTGGTGATGCGGTGGGAGCGGACGCGCTGACCCTCCTCGAGCCGTTCGCGCAGCTCGATGTGGTCGAAGCCCTGCTCCGCGGAGGCCGGCAGGTCCAGGCGCACCACCGAGTCCGTCTCCTGGGACAGCGCGGCGGGCTGTGGGGAGCCGAAGCGGGCGTCCAGCGCCGCACGCAGCTCACGGCAGCGTGCCGCATCGTCCTCGCCGATCCGCCCCGCCCGGTTCGGCGGGATGTTCAGCAGCAGGTTGGCGCCCAGACCGATCGAGCGGTCATGGATTCCCAGCAGGTGAGCGAGGTCCTTGGGCGACTCTCCCTCCTGCCAGAACCAGCCGCGGCGCAGGGAGACGTCGCACTCCGGGGGCAGGTAGCGTGCCTGGCCCAGGTCCACCACGTCGGGGTCGTACTGGTTGAGATCCGTGGAGCGGGTGACGTACTCGACCGGGTCGGAGGCCAGGCCGTCCTCGTTGCCCACCCAGCGGATGGTCGCCGGCCCCATGTTGAAGACCATCGCCTGGGGCTGCAGCTCGGCGATGAGCGCACCGATGCGGTCCCAGGCGTACTCCCGGCCCGCGGAGCCCGCCCCGTCGAACCACAGCTCGTACAGCTCGCCGTAGTTCGTGCACAGCTCCCGCAGCTGGGTGAGGTAGAACTCGTCGTAGACCTCCGGGTCCTCGTACTGCGGGGCGTTGCGGTCCCAGGGCGAGAGGTACAGGCCGAGCTTCATGCCGTGCTTCCGGCAGGAGGCGGCGAGCTCCGCCACCACGTCGCCGGTGCCGTCGCGCCACGGGGAGGAGGCGACGGAGTAGTCGGTCGTCGCGGTGGGCCACAGGCAGAAGCCGTCGTGATGCTTCGCGGTGAGGATCACGTAGACGGCGCCGAGGTCGCGGGCGGTGCGCACCCACTGGTCGGTGTCGAGGTCGCTGGGCGCGAAGAGGTCGGAGGGCACGGAGCCGTCGCTCCACTCCTTGCCCGCGAAGGTGTTGATCCCGAAGTGGAAGAAGACGCCGAGGCCATCCTTCTGCCACTGCAGCTGTTCAGGGGTGGGACGGAGGATATCGGTGTCGGCGGCGGTGCCGTCAGGGGCTGTGTCCATGCCCCCATCCGATCAGACATCGGGCCTCTGCGGCAAGTAGACATCGGGTGTTTGAGAGGTCGGCGCCCCGGGAATCGTCCTCGCACGCGATAGTCTCCGCCCATGCCGACTTCCCGCTCCTCCCGTCAGCCCTCCCGCGGGCCCGCCGAGATCCCGGCCTGGGTGCTGCGGTTCAACGAGACCGTGGACAAGGTCTGGCTCGTGGTGCGGGTGAACCTCGTCTGGATCCTGCTGACCGGTCTGGGACTGGTGGTGCTCGGGATCGCCCCGGCCAGCGTCGCCGCGGCCGATGCCCTGCGCGCCTCCCGCGAGGGGGCGAGGGTGAGGGTCCTCGTGACGATGAGCGGGAGCTGGCGCCGCCAGTTCCTCGGCGCGAACCTGCGCCTGCTGCCGCTGCTGGTGGTGCAGGCGGGGTCCGCGGCGATGCTGTGGATCGTCCTCGGCGGCGCGGCTCCCAGCTCGGCCGCCACGGTGGTGCTGGCCGGCCTCTCCGTGATCAGCGCCGCCTGGTCCACGGTGAGCGCGGCCGTCCTGGTCGCCGTGCCGCGGCTACGCCGGCAGGATCTGCTGGTCTCGTGGCGACTCGCCCTGTTGCTGTCCGGTGCTCTGCCGGGGCGGTTCATCTGCCTGCTGCTGGGGCTGATCGTGTGGATCGTGGTGTGCACCGCCGTGTGGCCGCTGGCGCTGCTGGTCGGCGCGGGCACGGCGATCGAGGGGGCATGCCTGCTGTTCGGCCGCCGCGTCGAGGCGCTGCTCTCCGAGCTCGAGGCGGCACGGCCCTCGGCCCCGTGAGGTGGTCCCCGTGGGGTGCGCGGCCCACCGCGTCCGCCTGTCCTCCCGGTCGTGGCGGTGCGGCCCGCTCCCTGGGTTCCCGGCCCCTGCTCAAGGGATACCCTGGGAAGCATGGCCGCTCGGTGCCGCGCGAGGAGTGCGCGACGCCTTCCGAGTGGAATTCCGCGACAGTCCGAACGGAGAAACATGTCAGACCTGGACGTGACCCGCGCAGATGCGGTGCTGATCGGCGGCGGGATCGCCAGCGCGACCCTCGCCGCGATGCTCACGGAGCTCGAACCGAGCTGGGACATCGTGGTCCTCGAGCGCCTCGAGTCCCTCGGCGCCGAGTCCAGCGACGCCTGGAACAACGCGGGCACCGGCCACAGCGCCCTGTGCGAGCTGAACTACACCCCGCAGGACGTCGACGGCTCGGTGAGCCCCGCCAAGGCGATCTCGATCAACGAGCAGTTCCAGGTCTCCCGGCAGTTCTGGGCCCACCTGGTGGAGAACGACCGCATCGGCGATCCCAGCCGCTTCATCCACACCGTGCCGCACATGAGCTTCGTGCACGGGATGGAGAACGTGGACTACCTGCGCCGCCGCCACGAGGCGCTGACCGCGAACCCGCTGTTCGACCGGATGGAGTTCACCACCGAGCATGCGCAGCTGGCGCAGTGGGCGCCGCTGGTCTCCGAGGGCCGCCCGGTCACCGAGACGATCGCCGCGACCCGCTCCCCCGATGGGACCGACGTCGACTTCGGGGCGCTGACCCGCGAGATGCTCGGCTTCGCCTCGCGCACCGGCACCACCGTCTCCACCGGCTCCGAGGTGGTGGACCTGCGCCGGATGGGCACCGACTGGGGCGTGATGGTGCGGTCCACGACGGATGATGCGCTGCGCGTGGTGCGGGCGCCGTTCGTCTTCGTCGGGGCCGGCGGCTATGCGCTGCCCCTGCTGCAGAAGTCCGGGATCGACGAGATCCGCGGCTTCGGCGGCTTCCCGATCTCCGGCCAGTGGCTGCGCTGCACCGACCCGGAGGTCATCGCCCGCCACGATGCGAAGGTGTACGGCAAGGCGGCCGTCGGCGCCCCGCCGATGAGCGTCCCCCACCTCGACACCCGCTTCGTGGCCGGGGAGCGCTCGCTGATGTTCGGCCCGTATGCGGGCTGGTCCCCGAAGTTCCTCAAGACCGGCCGCTGGACGGACCTGCTCGAGTCGGTCAAGCCCTCCAACGTCACCCAGATGATGGCGGTCGCCCCGCCGAACCTCGACCTCATGGTCTACCTCGGCTCGCAGCTCGCCGCGACCCACCACCAGCGCTTCGAGGCGCTGCTGGAGTACATGCCCTCGGCCCGCCCGGAGCAGTGGGAGGAGGTCACCGCCGGCCAGCGCGTCCAGGTGATCGCCCCGGACCGGAAGAAGCACGGCGTGCTGCAGTTCGGCACCCAGCTGATCACGGCCGCCGACGGCTCGATCGGCGGCATGCTCGGCGCCTCCCCCGGCGCCTCCACCGCCACCAGCATCATGCTCGGTCTGCTGGAGAAGATGTTCCCGCAGCGCATCGAGCAGTGGCGGCCCGCCCTGACCCAGATGGTGCCCAGCTGGGGTCGGTCGCTCTCGGACGACGCCGAGGAGGCGCACCGGACGCTGGACCGCACCGCCGACGCGCTGGGCCTGAGCCACTCCTGACGGAAGAAGGACAGCAGATGCGCATCTCCCTGATGACCACATGCCTGGTGGACGTGATGGCGCCGGACGTGGCCCGGGCGACGGTCACGCTGCTGGAGCGGCTGGGCCACGAGGTGGTGTTCGACAAGCGCCAGACCTGCTGCGGCCAGATGCACACCAACTCCGGCTACTACACGGAGGCCGCGCCGATCGTGCGCTCCTTCGTGGACACCTTCGAGCCGGCGCTCGAGACGGTCGACGCGATCGTGATGCCCTCGGGCTCGTGCGTCGGCTGCGTGCGCGACCAGCACCGCCTGGTGGCTCAGCACGAGGGCGACACCGAGCTCGAGCAGCGCACCGACGCCGTCGCCGCGAAGACCTACGAGCTCTCCGAGCTGCTGGTGGACGTGCTGAAGGTGACCGACGTCGGGGCGTACTTCCCGCATTCGGTGACCTACCACCCCACCTGCCACTCGATGCGCTTCCTCAAGGTCGGGGCGCGGCCGCTGAAGCTGCTGCGTGCGGTCGAGGGCCTCGAGATGAAGAACCTGCCCGAATCCGACACCTGCTGCGGCTTCGGCGGCACCTTCTCGGTGAAGAACGACGCCACCAGCGACGCGATGGTCACCGACAAGGCCGCCAACGTGGAGCGCAGCGGCGCCGAGTTCGTCGTCGCGGGCGATGCCTCGTGCCTGATGAACATCGGCGGCAAGCTCCGCCGCACGGGCGCGGAGCCGCGCTCCGTGCATCTCGCGCAGATCCTCGCCTCGACCCGCGAGGATCCCTTCGTCCCGGCCGAGACGATCCTGGGGAGGGCGTCATGACTACCTCCTGTCGACGAACTGCGAGGAACGAGCGGGAGGAGACGGCGTCATGACTACCTCCTGTCGACGAACTGCGAGGAACGAGCGGGAGGAGACGGCGTCATGACTACAGTCCATCTGGGCATGCCGGGCGTCCGCCCGCAGCACGCCTCCCCCGGTTCGACGCTGCGCGGCACGGAGGACTTCCCCGACGCCGCCCGCGCCGATCTCGGTGACGAGACGCTGCGCGGCAACCTGCGCCATGCCACCGCCACGATCCAGTCGAAGCGAGCCTCGGCGGTGCGCGAGGTGCGCGACTGGCAGAAGCTGCGCAACGCCGGCAGCGCGCTGAAGTGGCAGGTCACCGATCACCTGCCGGAGCTGCTCGAGGAGCTCGAAGCCTCGGTGACCGCAGCCGGCGGCGTGGTGCACTGGGCGCGCGATGCGGAGGAGGCCGGGGAGATCGTCACCCGCCTCGCCCTCGAGCGCGGCGCCGAGGAGGTGCTGAAGGTCAAGTCGATGGCGACCCAGGAGATCGGGCTGAACGAGGTGCTCGCCAACGCCGGGATCCGGGCGATCGAGTCCGATCTCGCCGAGCTCATCGTGCAGCTGGCCGGGGACACCCCCTCCCACATCCTGGTGCCGGCGATCCACCGCAACCGTGCCGAGATCCGGGAGATCTTCCTGGCCGCCATGCCCGATCTGGATCCGTCGATCACCGACGACCCGGCGGAGCTGGCCGGGGCCGCGCGTCGCTTCCTGCGCGAGAAGTTCCTGGACATGCCCGGCTCGGTCGCGATCTCGGGTGCGAACTTCGCCGTCGCCGAGACCGGCACGCTGGTGGTGGTGGAGTCCGAGGGCAACGGCCGCATGTGCCTGACCCTGCCCAAGACCCTCATCTCGGTGGTGGGCATCGAGAAGATCGTGCCGACGTTCCAGGATCTCGAGGTCTTCCTGCAGCTGCTGCCCCGCTCCTCCACGGGAGAGCGGATGAACCCCTACACGACGCTGTTCACCGGCGTGGCCGAGGGGGACGGCCCCGAGGAGTTCCATCTGGTGCTGCTGGACAACGGGCGCTCCGCGGTGCTCGAGGACCCGGAGGGCCGCAGCGCCCTGCACTGCATCCGCTGCTCGGCCTGCCTGAACGTGTGCCCCGTCTACGCCCGCACCGGTGGGCACGCCTACGGCTCCACCTATCCCGGCCCGATCGGCGCGATCCTGTCTCCGCAGATGACGGGGATGCACGGCAGCGACGACCCGAACTCGACCCTGCCCTACGCCTCGAGCCTGTGCGGGGCCTGCTACGACGTGTGCCCCGTGAAGATCAACATCCCGGAGATCCTCGTGCATCTGCGGGCGAAGGACGTCGACCGGCGGCGCGAGACCCGCGGCGACTTCCACGGCACCTGGGACGTGGCGCTGCAGGGCGCCGGGAAGCTCATGTCCTCCCCGCGCGCCTACGACATCGCCGTGCGTTCGGCGGGACCGCTGAGCTCCGTGCTGCGCGGCAAGAACATCGGCAAGCTGCCCGGGGCCCTCCCGCTGCTGCCCGGCTGGACCGATCACCGCGATCTGCCCAAGCCCGGGACCTCCTTCCGCTCCTGGTGGGATCAGCGCGAGAAGGACCGCGACGCGGAGGAGGAGGGCTCGTGAACGACTGGACGGACTCCCGCCCCACCCGCACCCCCGGGATGAGCGCGAAGGACGAGATCCTGGCGCGGGTGCGCGCCGCGCTCTCGGTGCCGCGCCGTGACGCGGTGACCGATGCGGCGGATGTGCCCCGCGACTACCAGCGCGCCGACGCCAAGCAGGAGGTGCGGACGGCGCCGGAGAAGGTGCGCGACGTGCTCGTCCAGCGCCTCGAGGACTACACCGCCACCGTGCACCGCACCACGGCCGCCGCCGCCCCGGAGGCGATCGCCTCCGCGCTGGCCCGGGCCCGCAGCGTGGTGGTCCCCTCGGGGCTTCCCGCGCCGTGGCTCGAGGGGATCGACAGCACGGTCGTCGTCGACGACGGCTCCGCCTCCCCGCATGAGCTCGACGAGATCGACGCGGTGCTCACCGGCTGCCACACGGCGATCGCGCTGACCGGCACGCTCGTGCTGCGCGGCGACGACCGCGGAGGGCGCCGGGCGATCAGCCTCGTGCCCGACCATCACGTGGTCGTGGTCGACTCCGAGGAGGTCGTGCTCGGCGTGCCCAAGGCGATCGAGCGGATGGCGTCCGATCCGCGCGCTGCCTGGACCATGATCTCGGGACCGAGCGCGACCAGCGACATCGAGCTCAGCCGCGTCGAGGGCGTCCACGGCCCGCGCCGCCTCGAGGTGGTGCTGATCGAGCCGGAACCCGCCCCCGAGCCGGAGCCGGAGCAGGCACCGGCCACCACTGAGGAGAAGACCCCATGAACGATGCCCCCCGCACCGCCAGCCTCGAGCTGCCCACCGTCACCGCCGGCCGCGACCGCGGTGAGCTGTTCACCCTGACCGCCGGCGAGTACCGGGCGGAGATCTCCGCGGTCGGCGCGATCCTCGAGTCCGTCACCGTCGGCGGGCGCGATCTGCTGGTGCGCAGCCCCGAGACCGGGCCGATGCTGTTCTACCGCGGCGCGATCGTGGCGCCGTGGCCGAACCGGATCGGCGACGGGGAGTACACCTGGGACGGGCAGGAGCTCAGCACGCCGCTCACCGAGCCCGAGCGCGGCAACGCGCTGCACGGCCTGGTCTCCTTCCAGGTCTTCACACCCGCGACCGTCTCCGAGGACGAGCTGGTGCTGCGCACCGAGCTGTTCCCCACCCCGGGCTACCCCTTCCACCTGCTGCTGACGGTGCACTACGCCCTGGACCCGCAGGCGGGGCTGACCACCACGGTCACCGCCCACAACCTCGGCGCACAGGACGCCCCCTACGGCGTGTGCCCGCATCCGTACCTGGTCGCCGGGCCGGAGCCGCTGGACGAGTGGTCCCTCCAGGTGGAGGCGGCCACGGTGCTCACGGTCACCGAGGACAGGCTGCTGCCCACCGGCACGGCCCCGGTCGAGCCGGGCTCCGACTTCGATTTCCGCGACGCGAAGACCCTCGGTCCGCTGTTCATCGACCACGCCTTCACCGCTCTGGGCCGCGACGCGCAGGGGCTGTACACCGTGACCGTCACCGCTCCCGGCGGCACGGGGGTCTCGCTCTCCGCCGGCCGCGAGTGCCCCTGGCTGCAGATCCACACCGGTGACCGCCCGGAGCCCGAGCACGACCGGCTGGGTCTCGCCGTCGAGCCGATGACCTGCCCGCCGGACGCGTTCCGCAGCGGCACGGACGTGGTGCGGCTCGCGCCCGGCACCGAGCACGCCGCCTCCTGGACCCTGCAGGGCTGGTGAGGCGCGGGGAGCACCCCTCCCCCGTCTCCGCAGCCGGAGAGTGCCCCTCCCCCGCCCGCGCGCCCTCTCCGCACAGAGAACAGGCCCGTCACCGAGCGGTGACGGGCCTGTTCGTGCTGGGGTGCGCTGCCGTGAGGGGCACGGGCGGCGCCGGGGCTCACTGCGCGTGAGCCTCCTCGTAGGCCTTGCGGATGGTGCCCGAGATGCGGCCGCGGTCCGGGACCTCGTAGCCGGCCTGACGGGCCCACTCCCGGATCCTCGCGGAATCGTTCGGGCCGCGGCGGGCCGTGGACGTGCCGCGCGAGCGGCGACCGCCCACCCGGCGCGACTTCTCGACCCAGGTGCCGAGCTCGTCGCGCAGCTTCGTCGCATTGGCCTCGGACAGGTCGATCTCGTAGGCGACCCCGTCCAGGGCGAAGCTCACCGTCTCGTCGGCCTTCTCTCCGCTGAGATCGTCGATGAGCTCCACGTAGGTCTTCCGTGCCATAGGGGTTCTCCCTTGCTGGTCTGGTGTCATGTTCTCGTGCGATCTCTGATGAGTTCGCCATCTGCACACAGTATCCGGTGCGACGGCGGGAATTTCAATACGATACCGATTCCCGTTCAGGCGGAGTGATTCTGTTCATCACCCTGGTGGAGCTCGCGGTATTCGCGTTCCGCTTCCCGCTGGACCTCGCGCTCATGACGATCCGCGCGCATCACGGCGCGCATCACGAACCAGAACAGCAGTCCCACGCCGATCGAGGGGAGCAGCGCCCCCGCTTCGAACCAGAATCCGGAATCCATCTCAGGCCTCCGGCTTCACGAGCGGGAACAGGATCGTCTCGCGGATGCCCAGACCCGTCAGCGCCATGAGGAGGCGGTCCACGCCCATGCCCATCCCGCCCGTCGGCGGCAGCGCGTGCTCCATGGCCTCGAGGAAGTCCTCGTCCAGCCGCATCGCCTCGTCATCGCCCTGCGCGGCGAGCTCTGCCTGCTGGGCGAAGCGCTCACGCTGGATCACCGGGTCCACGAGCTCCGAGTAGCCGGTGCCGAGCTCGAAGCCGCGCACGTACAGGTCCCACTTCTCGACCACGCCCGGGGTGGAGCGGTGCTCGCGCACCAGCGGGCTGGTCTCGACCGGGAAGTCGCGCACGAAGGTGGGCTCGTGGAGGTGATCTCCCACCTGGTGCTCGAACAGCTCCTCGACGAGCTTGCCGTGGCCGTACTTCGGATGATCCAGATCCAGGTCCAGGGAACTCGCGATCCGGCGCAGCTGCTCGGGAGAGGTCTCAGGAGTGATCTCCTCGCCGAGGGATTCGGAGAGCGAGCCGTAGACGGTGATCTGCGCCCATTCCCCCGAGAAATCGTACTCGGAGCCGTCGGCGAGGGTGACGAGCTGGGAGCCTGTCGCCCGCTCGGCGGCTTCCTGGACGAGAGTCCGCGTGAGATCGCCGATGGTGTTGTAATCGCCGTAGGCCTGGTAGGCCTCGAGCATCGCGAACTCCGGGGAATGCGTGGAATCCGCGCCCTCGTTGCGGAAATTGCGGTTGATCTCGAAGACCTTCTCGAGACCGCCAACGGCCGCGCGCTTGAGGTACAGCTCCGGCGCGATCCGCAGGTAGAGGTCGAGATCGAAAGCATGCATGTGGGTGACGAACGGCCGGGCCGCGGCCCCGGAGGGGATCACCTGCAGCATCGGGGTCTCGATCTCGACGTACTCGCGGTCGTGGAACGAGGTGCGCAGCGAGTGCATGACCTCGGCCCGCTGGCGCACGGTGTCCCGCGCCTCCTGGCGGACGATGAGATCCACGTACCGGTGGCGGACGCGGGATTCCTCGGAGAGGTCGGCGTGGAGCACCGGCAGCGGGCGCACGGCCTTGGCGGCCATCTGCCAGGTGTCGGCGAAGATGCTCAGCTCGCCGCGGCGGGACGCCCCGACGCGGCCGTGGAAGAAGACGTGGTCGCCGAGGTCGACGTCGGCCTTGAGGTCCGCCAGGCGCTGCTCGCCGATCACCGCCTGGGAGGCCATGATCTGCAGGCGCTGCCCGGCGCCGTCCTGGAGGGTGATGAAGGCCAGCTTGCCGGTGTTGCGCTGGAAGACCACGCGCCCGGCGACGCCGACCTCGTCCTTCGTCTCCTCGCCGGCGCCGAGGTGCCCGTACTTCGCGCGCACCTCGGCGATGGTGGCGGTCACCGGCACGGAGACGGGGTAGGCCTCCTCGCCGCGCGCCAGCAGCCGCTCCCGCTTGGACTTGCGGACCGCGACCTGGTCCGAGGTGTCCGTCGTGTCCAGGGCAGGGGAATTCTCGCTCATGGGGGCGATTGTCTCATCACTGCCGCTGCGGGGGCCCGTGGGATCAGGGGGCTGTCGCCACTGCCACAGCCGCATCGAGCAGACGGGTGCCCTCGACGACCCCGGCGAGGGTCAGCAGCACCTCTCCGCGGTGCTCCGGGCCGATCGGGCGCAGGGTCGCCGGGTCCAGGGCGTGCGCGTAGTCCCAGTCGATCTCGGCGCGCGCGACCGCGGCGGCCAGGGCGTCGCGGATCCCGGCGGCCGAGGGGGCGGCGGCGCGCGCGGCCTCGAGCGTGCGCGACAGGGCCAGCGCCTGCTCGCGGCCCGCGGCGCTGAGGTAGGCGTTGCGGCTCGAGCGGGCCAGCCCCGAGGGTTCGCGCTGGATCTCGACGGGCTCGATCCGCACCGGCAGGTCGAGATCGGCCACGAGGCGCTGGATGATCGCCAGCTGCTGGGCGTCCTTGCGGCCGAACACGCTCAGGTGCGGGCTCGTCAGCTGCAGCAGCTTGGTCACCACGGTCACCACGCCGTCGAAGTGGCCGGGCCGGGCGGCGCCCTCGAGGATCGTGCCCGCGTGCCCGGCGGTGACGGAGACCGTGGGCGGCAGCACAGGGTACATCTCCTGCACCGCGGGGGCGAAGACCACGTCGACCAGGCCGTCGACGAGGGCGAGGTCCGCGTCGAGGTCGCGGGGGTAGGCCTCGTAGTCCTCCCCCGGCCCGAACTGCAGCGGGTTGACGAAGTCGGTGAGGATCACGTGATCGGCGAGCTCGCGCGCCCGCTCGACGAGGGCGAGGTGGCCGGCGTGGAGGGACCCCATGGTGGGCACCGCGGCGACCGTGCCCGGCATCGCGGCGCGGTGCTCGCGCAGCGCGGTCTTCGTGGTGACCAGTCTCGTGGTGCTGCCGGCCGGGCCCGTGCCCGGGTGGTCCTGGGTCATGCGTCGTCCTCCCTCGGCGGCTGCTCCTGCAGCAGCACCCGGATCCTCGACCGGGTGTCCTCCGGGAGTCTCGCACGGGACAGGGCGGCCAGGGCGAGGGCGCGGTAGGTGTCGGCGACGTCTCCGTGCTCGCCCGGCGCCCCGGTGACGTCGAGATCCTCGAGCGCCTCGAGGTGGGCGGAGACGGTGCCGGCGTCCCCGCGCACCACCGGTCCGGTCAGCGCCTTCGCCCCGCGGCGCAGGGACTCCTCGAGCGCCGCCTCGAGCAGCGGGCGCAGGTACGCGCCGGGATCCTCGATCCCCAGCCGGGACAGGGCCTCGCGCGCCTGGTCCACGAGCACCGTGAGGTGGTTCGCGGAGTGGGCGAGGGCGGCGTGGTACAGCGGCCGGTCCCCTTCGGCGATCACGACGGAGTCCCCGCCCAGCTCGACCACCAGCGCGGCGGCGACGGGGAGCAGCTCGGGGGCGGCGGTGATGCCCATCGGGCAGCCGATGAGCCGGGCGAGGTCGGTGCGGGTGCCGGTGAAGGTCATCGCGGGGTGGAGGGCGAGCGTGGCGCTGCCGGCCGCGGCGAGCGGGGCCAGCACGTCGGTGCCGTAGCGGCCCGAGGTGTGGGCGACGAGCTGCCCGCCGGGGACCATCCCGGTCGCGGCGATGCCGGCGGCCAGCGGTGCCAGCTGGTCGTCGGGGACGGCCAGCAGCAGCATCTCGCTGCGCTCGACGAGCGCGGGGACGTCCAGCAGCGGCACTCCCGGCAGCAGCTCGGCGGCGCGGGCGCGGGAGGCGTCGGAGACGGCGTAGGCGCCGGTGAGGGCGTGGCCCTCGGCGCGCAGCGCGGCGCCGAGCACGGCGCCCACACGGCCCGCCCCGATGATGCCGATGCCGAGGCGCGGTGCGTTCACCTGTTCTCCTGCGGGCTCGCGGGGGTGGAGGGCTGCGCCGGCTGCGCGGGGGCGGCCGGGGTCGTGGCCGGCGGCTCGTCGGGGGCCGAGCGGCGCGCCGCGGCGAGCACGGGGGCGGGCCACTGGGCACGATCACGGTAACGGCGCAGCGTGCGGCCGTCGCGCGCGAGCACCGCGTGCAGGGCGAGCGCGTCGGAGCGGGCGAGGCTGGTGAGGTGCACGGTGTGGCCGGCCACCCCGACCTCCAGGTCGAGCAGCCCCAGGCGCCGGCTGAGCGGACCGTCCGAGACGCTGACGTGCTGGATCCGCTCCCGGGGGATGATCTCGAGCGAGCGGCCGAGGATCCCCGTGCGGTGCACCAGCGCGCCGGGCAGCAGCACGGCGACCTGGGTGCGGCGTGCGATCCAGTACAGCCGCAGGGGCTTGCGCAGCCCCTCGATGCCGGGGGCGGGAGCGCTCAGCAGGTGTTCGAGGGTCGCGAGGTCGTCCGCGGTGCCCAGCGGGGCGGCGAGGTGCCCGAGCGTGGCGCCCAGCTCGTCGCGTGTGCCGACGGGCAGCACGTTCTGGGCGCCGTTCTCGCTGTCGTCATCGATCCCCGCGACGGTGACCGAGACCGCGGTCCAGTCCGGGGCGCGCCACAGCAGCGGGCGCCGCACCGCGAGGCGCTGGATGCGTCCCGAGGCGATGTTGTCGGTGCGGGTGTTGGCCAGGCCGCGCCGCATCCGCAGTCCGCGGTCGGTGATGCGGGAGACGAACCCCCACCCCGATTCGATCCGTCCGAACACGAACTTCGGCACGGCGATGAACGCGGGGAACAGGGCGATGATCATCGCGATGTTGATCCCCTCCTGCCAGATGCCGACCACGATCGCGAAGCCGACGCCGAGGACGCTCGCGAGGGTGCCGAACACGAAGCCGAGGTCGCGCAGGAGCGAGCGCACCAGGCGGTCGGTGGGGATCTTCGCGATCAGCTCGCCGTCGGTCACCCCGTCGTAGAGGAGGGACTCGAGGCCGGAGCCCGTCGCGGCCCCGTCGGCGCCGGGCGCGGCGGCGGCTGTGAGGTGCGCGCCCGAGGTCGTGGCAGGTGCCGCGTCTGCCGCGGTCCTGCCGTCGGCGGACCATGGGGCGGCGGAAGCGCCGGTCACGTCGGCCTGCTCCGCGGCGGTACCCCCGGCGGGTGCGGCTCCGGCGGGGCGGGGCTCGGAGTCGGCGGCGTGGCCGGCCTCCGGGGCGGAGGCGAGAGCCGCCACCCCGAGCACGCGACGGCGCAGCTCCTCGGCGTCCGCGGACCTCACGTACTCGATGTCCAGGTAGGACTCCCCGCCGCCGGCGACCTCGACGCGCACCTTGGCCAGTCCCAGCAGCCGGGCCAGCAGCGGGCGCTCCACGGAGACCGATTCGATGCGGGCCCGCGGGGCGTACTCGCGGGACTTGCTGATCATGCCGCGGTGGAGGGAGACGCCGTGGTCATCGACCGCGTAGGTGGTGAACCACCAGCTGAGGGCCGAGAGCACGATGGCGATCACGACTGCGGCGGCGACGGCGGCGAGGCCGATCAGGGCTCGCTGGAGGGTGAAGTCCTCCAACAGGCGGGCGATGTTCTGGGCCGTGAGCACCGCGATGATGCCGACCACGATCTTCCAGCCGGTGACCAGCGGGGTGATCGGGTGCGTGCGGTGGCGGGGTGCTCCGGCCGCATCGGAGGAGGCCTCGCCCGGGGGCGCGGTCTCGGGTGCGGACTCGGGATCGGGCGCGGTCACAGCGCCGCCATGATCTCGATGCCGCGCTCGGTGAGCAGGGTGCGCAGCCGCTCGGCCTCGTCCCGGGGCAGGCCGGGCAGCAGCACCGGTCCGCCCTCCCCGGCGGTGCTCACGGAGAGCTTGGCCAGCCCGTACTTCCGATCCACGGGGCCCTCGTCGATCTTCACCGACTGCACCCGGCCGTAGGGGATCGTCTTCACCTCGCGGAACATGATCCCGGAGGCGATGGTGAGCTCCTCCTGCCCGTCGTGGTAGCCGATGGCGCGCACGCGGCGGGGGGTGAGGGCGAGGCTCTGGGCGATGATCAGCAGCGGGATCAGGCCGGTCAGGCCGAGCCACCACCACCCGGTGAGGACCGCGGCGACGATCGCGCCGGCCAGGAGGAGCAGGCAGAAGACGTAGCCGATGCTGGCCGCGACGTAGCGGGCCGGGATGAGCTTCGCGGAGACGGGGCGCAGCGCCGAGGCGCCGAGCAGGCTGCTCGGGTCATCGGGGAGGGTGGGCCCCGTGGGCACGACGTGCAGGGCGGGGTCGGCGCCCTCGGGGGTCTCTGGCGCGGTGGACATCATGGGGACATCGTGTCATCCCGCGCGGGCCGATCGCTCGCGCGCAGGGCGGTCTGCGCCTCCGTCGATCGTCGGTGCCTCGCGATGGGGACCACGACGTTCGGCGGGATCGCGTCATCGCGCGCCGCGACGGGGCTCGGCCTCCCGCCCCGCCTGCGCAGCGATTCAGCGCCCCGCCTCGGCGCCCTCTTCCGCGCCCTCGCCGTCCTCCGGGGGCAGCTTGCCCCAGCGCTCGACGATCACGCCGAGCACCCCCAGCACGATCCCGGCGACGGCGGCGGCCGCCGTGGGCAGGATCGCCTGCAGCGGGTCGCCGGTGCCGGTGACGAGGAGGAACCCCGTCTGGCCGGTGAAGATGCCGCCCACCACCGCGCCGGTGTAGGCGCAGGCCCGCGCCAGCAGCACGGTGCGGTACGCGGTGGGCAGGTCGATCTGGTGGCGGCGGGGGGCGAAGCTGGGATGGGTGCGCCGCTCCTCGGATTCGAGCATGTACCGTCGCAGCGGGATCCCGTAGGCCAGCAGCACCCCGATCAGCACCAGCAGCACGGCGGTGGTCAGCCAGCCGGCGATCGGCAGGGAATGGCCGCGGGCGGCCATGGTCTCGAGCATCTGCGCGCCGAAGCCCGCACCGACCACGAGGATCAGCACCAGGACGGGGAGGTTCAGCGGCTTCACGGGAGCCCGTACCCCTCGATGTCGGGTCCCGGCCGCAGCCCGTCGCGGTCCGCGGCGCCGGCCAGCAGCTCCTCGATCGGGCCGCGGCCCGGCAGCTCGTCGCCGGGGCGTGCGGCGTGCCAGGGCGCGAGCACGAAGGCTCGCTCGTGGGCGCGCGGGTGCGGCACCGTGAGGGTCTCGTCCCGGCTGCTCCAGTCGCCGTAGGTGATGACGTCGACGTCGAGGGTGCGCGGCCCCCAGCGCACCAGACGCTCCCGGCGGGCGGCGCGCTCGGCGCGGTGGGCGGCCTCCAGCAGGGCGAAGGGTCCCAGCACCGTGCGCACCCCGATCACCGAGTTCAGGAACGCGCCCTGGCCCTCGGGGCCGCCGACGGGGGCGGTCTCGAGCACCGGGCCGGTCCACTCCACGTCGATGCCGTCCGTCGCCGCCAGCAGGGCGAGGGCGTCGTGCAGGTGCCGGGCGCGGTCGCCGAGGTTGGTGCCCAGGGCGAGGACCGCCTCGACCGGGGCGGCGTCGCGCTCGATGCTCACGGCGACGTCGCCGACGGGCAGGCCGACGGGCGCGGCCGGCTTGTGGACGCGCACGCCGACGCGGCGCACCAGAGGATGGCCGGTGTCGGTGAGGATGCGCTGCGCGATCCGTTCGGCGAGGGTCTCGACGAGGGCGTGCGGGCCGCCGCGGAGCTCCTCCTCGACCGCGTGGGCGACCTCCGCGTAGTTGACCGTCCGGGAGAGGGCGTCGGCGGTGCCGGCGGGAGCGGTGGACAGGTGCAGGGTGATGTCGGCGAGGAACTGCTGGCCGAGCTCGGTCTCCGCCGCGAGCACGCCGTGGTGCCCCCAGGCGCGGATGCCGCTGACCTCGATGCGGTCCAGCCGCGCCGGGGCGGGCCCTGCCGGGTGCGGGAAGGCGGTCATCGCCGCACGCTCCGTCGCAGTCGATGCCCCACCCGCACCGCGGCGAGCGACGGGGGCACCTCGTGCACGCGCACCGCCCAGGCGCCGTGCTCGGCGCTGTAGGCGCTGATCGCGGCGGTCGCCTGGTCGCGGTCCACGCCGAGCGCGCCCACGAAGCGCTTGCGGGAGGCGCCGACGAGGATCGGCAGGCGATGGGAGGCCAGCGCCTCCCAGTCGCCCAGCACGTCCCAGTTCTGCTCGCCGGTCTTGGAGAAGCCCAGGCCCGGGTCGACCGCGAGGAAGCGGTCCTCGACCCCGGCCTCGCGCAGGGCGTCGAGCCGCTCCGCGAGCTCGGCGGCGCTGTCGCGCGCCACGTCCTCGTAGACGGCCAGCTCGTTCATCACGTCGCTGTGGCCGCGCCAGTGCATCGCGATGAACACCGGCGGGGTGCCCAGCCGTGTGCGGAGGCGCGCCGCCTCCCGGCCCATGTCCACGTCGGCACGGCCTGCGGAGACATCGTTGACGATCAGCGCGCCGGCCTCGATGCTCGCCGCCGCGACGGTGGCGCGCATCGTGTCGACGCTGACCACGACGTCGTCGGCGGCGAGGGCGGAGACGACCGGCAGCACGCGGCGCAGCTCCTCCTCCTCGTCCACCCGCGGCGCGCCGGGGCGGGTCGACTCGCCGCCGACGTCGACGATCGCGGCGCCCTGGGCGACCAGGCGGCGTCCGTGCGCGACGGCGGCGGGGGCGTCGTCGTGCTCTCCCCCGTCGGAGAAGGAATCGGGGGTGACGTTGAGGACCCCCATCACCAGGGTCTCCTCGACGTCCAGGTGGGCGGGGAGCCCGTCGGGGCGGCGCGATGCGGTGGCCATGGCGCTCACGCCCTGTGGATCAGGGCCATGGCCTCGCCGCGGGTGCTGGGGCTGTCCCTCAGCATGCCTCGCACCGCGCTGGTGACGGTGCGGGCGCCGGCGGCCCGCACCCCGCGCATCGACATGCACATGTGCTCCGCCTCGATCACCACGATGGCCCCGCCCGCGCCGAGCTCCTCCATCAGCGCATCGGCGATCTGGAAGGTGAGGCGCTCCTGCACCTGGGGGCGGCGGGCGTAGATGTTCACCAGGCGGGCGAGCTTGCTCAGCCCGGTGACGACCCCGCCGCCGGGGATGTACCCGATGTGCGCGGTGCCGTGGAAGGGCAGCAGGTGGTGCTCGCACATCGAGTAGAAGGCGATGTCGCGCACCAGCACCAGCTCCTGGTGCTCGATGTCGAAGGTGGTCGACAGCGGTTCGCGGGCGTCCTGGGCGAGGCCCTCGAAGACCTCGTCGTACATGCGGGCCACCCGCGAGGGGGTGTCCAGCAGGCCGTCGCGGTCGGGGTCCTCCCCGATCGCGGCGAGGATCTCGCGGACCGCGGCTTCGATGCGGGGCTTGTCCACGGCCATCTCAGCGCCCCGTCCCGTCGGTGCCGGCGGAGCCGTCGTACCCGTAGCCCCCGCCGCCGGGCTCGCCGCCGTGCGGGGCGCCCGGGATCTGCGGGCCCTCGCCGCCCGGGTGGGGCAGCTCGGGCGGGTTCGGCTGCAACGGCTCGCCCGCGTCATGGGACTCGGTGCCCGTCGCGGTGGTGGTGCCGCCCACGGAGGGCGCCGCGAGGGAGGGGCGCTCGGTGCTGGAGATCCACACCTCGCGCGGCGGCTGCTTCTTCACGTCCCGGAAGATCTGTGCGAGCTCGCGCTCGTTCAGCGTCTCCTTCTCCAGCAGCTCCTCGACGAGGCGGTCGAGCACGTGGCGGTTCTCCACGATCACGGACCAGGCCTCGTCCAGGGCGTTGTCCAGCAGGGTGCGGACCTCCTGGTCCACGAGGCTCGCCGTCTCGGCGCTGAAGCGGGGCGCCTGGCCCTGCTGCATGCCGACGAAGACCTCGTCCTGCTCGCCGGAGAGGGCGACCTGGCCCACGGTCCCGCTCATGCCCAGCTGCATCACCATGGTGCGCGCGATCTTCGTCGCGTTCTGCAGGTCCGAGCTGGGGCCGGTGGTGACGTCGTGGAAGATGCTCTCCTCCACGGCGTAGCCGCCCATCGCGTAGGCGAGGCGGTCCAGCAGCTCGTTGCGGGACTGGTAGTTGCGGTCCTGGGTGGGGACCACCATCGTGTAGCCGCCGGCGCGGCCGCGCGGCAGGATCGTCACCTTGGTGACCGGCGCGGAGTTGTTCATCGCCGCGGCGACCAGGGCGTGGCCGCCCTCGTGGTAGGCGGTCATCTGGCGCTCGCGCTCGGTCATCACCTTCGAGTACCGCTGCGGTCCCATGGAGACGCGGTCGATCGCCTCGTCCAGGGCGCGGTTGTCGATGATCTGGTTGCCGGAGCGGGCGGTGAGCAGCGCCGCCTCGTTGAGCACGTTGGCGAGGTCCGCACCGGACATGCCGATGGCGCGCTTGGCGACGGCCTCGAGGTCGACGTCGTGCGCGAGCGGCTTGCCCTTGGCGTGCACGCCGAGGATGTGCAGGCGGCCCTTGAGGTCGGGGGCCTCCACGCCGATCTGGCGGTCGAAGCGGCCCGGGCGCAGCAGCGCAGGGTCCAGGATGTCCACGCGGTTGGTGGCGGCGATGAGGATGACGTTCTGGTTCTCCTCGAACCCGTCCATCTCCACCAGCATCTGGTTCAGGGTCTGCTCGCGCTCGTCGTGGCCGCCGCCCATGCCGGCGCCGCGGTGGCGGCCGACGGCGTCGATCTCGTCGATGAAGATGATCGCCGGGGCGTTCTCCTTCGCGGTGTTGAACAGGTCGCGCACGCGGCTCGCGCCGACGCCCACGAACATCTCCACGAAGTCCGAGCCGGAGATCGAGTAGAAGGGTACGTTCGCCTCGCCGGCGACGGCCTTGGCCAGCAGGGTCTTGCCGGTGCCGGGCGGGCCGTACAGCAGCACGCCCTTGGGGATCTTCGCGCCGACGGCCTGGTAGCGGCCCGGGTCCACGAGGAACTGCTTGATCTCGTCGAGCTCCTCGACGGCCTCGTCGGCGCCGGCGACGTCCGCGAAGGTGACCTTCGGGGCCTCCTTGTTGAACAGCTTGGCCTTGGACTTGCCGAACTGCATGGCCTTGCCGCCGCCCTGGGCGTTCATGATGAGGAACCAGAACAGGCCGATGAAGATCAGCAGGGGCAGGAAGGACAGCAGCAGCGTCGACCACCAGGAGCTGCTGGCGATCTCGTCGGTGTAGCCCTTGGCGGGGGCGGCGTCCTCGACGGCCTGCACGACCGCGTCGCCGCGCGCGTCGACGTAGGAGAAGCGCACCTGGGTGCCCTTGTCCTCGTCGCCGTCCTTGAAGTCCTCGGTGAGCACGAGGTCCACACGCTGCTGGTTGCCGTCGATGATCTTGGCCTGCTCGACGGTGTCGCCGGCGAGCAGCTCGAGACCCTGCTGGGTGTCGATCTGCTGGTAGCCGTCACGCCCGAAGAGGGAGAACATCGCCATGCCGAGCAGCAGCGCGACGATGATCCACAGCGCGAGGCCGGTGAAGGGGCGGCGCTTCTTGCCGCGGGGGGTCTTGGCGGAATCTGCCACGGGATCAGTCCTCGTACACCGAGCGCGAGAGCACGCCCACGTAGGGGAGATTGCGATAGTTCTCGGCGTAGTCGAGCCCGTAGCCGATGACGAATTCGCTGGGGATGTCGAAGCCGATGTATTTCACGTCGATGTCGACCCGCGCCGCGTCCGGCTTGCGCAGCAGCGCGGCGACCTCGACGCTCTTGGGGCCGCGCGAGCGGAGGTTGGACAGCAGCCACTTCAGGGTCAGGCCCGAGTCGATGATGTCCTCGACGATCAGCACGTTGCGGTCGGTGATGTCACCCGAGAGATCCTTGAGGATCCGCACCACGCCGGAGGACTTCGTGCCCGAGCCGTAGGAGGAGACGGCCATCCAGTCCATCTCGACCTTGAGGTCGATCTGTCGCGCGAGATCGGCCATGACCATCACCGCCCCCCGGAGGACGCCCACCAGGACGGGAGGCTCCTCCGCGTAGTCCGCGGCGATCTGCTCACCGAGCTCGGCGAGCCGGTCGCGGATCTGCTGCTCGTCCAGCAGCACGCGGTCGACATCGGGATGGGGGTGCGTCTGGGGCACGCGGATCTCCTCCATGGAACGTGGTGGGGTGCGCCAGCCGCGGGTCACGTATCGATGCGGCGCCACACCAACAGGCCGTCGCGGCGAGCGACCTCGATCCTACCCGGAACAGGCACGGCTGCCTGACCGTGCCATGAGACGACCAGCGCATCGATCGCGAGCACCTGTCGTCGAAGCAGGGACTTCGTGGCCCCCGCGCCGGCCTCGGCGCGGATTGCGCGCTCAGCGGAACGTGAGGCGTCGCGCAGGATCCGGGTGCGCAGCGGGGCCGCGGCGGCGGCCAGCGCATGGACGTCCAGCAGCAGCACGTCGCGCTCCTCGCGCAGCTCCCCGCCGTCGCGGCGCAGCGACTCGAGCAGCGCCGCCGCCTCGGCGTCGAGGTGCTCCGCATCGGGGCCGACGAGATCCGCGGTGCGGGCGAGGTTCTCGTCGAGGTGCTCGCCGAGGATCTCGCGCAGCAGGGGCAGGGCGCGGTGGCGCACCCGGGAGCGCAGCAGGGTCTCATCGGCGTTCATCGGGTCCTCCCACCACTCGAGGTCGTGGAGGCGGCAGATCTCCTCGGTGTCGGCGCGGCGCAGCGCGGTGCGCTCGTCCCGGCCGGTGCCGAGGAAGGGGCGCAGCAGGGCGCCGCGGGTGCGGGGGATGCCGGAGAGGGCCCGGGGGCCGCCCCCGCGGGCCAGCCCCATCAGCACCTGCTCGGCCTGGTCGTCGAGGGTGTGCGCCATGAGCAGCGCGAGCGCGCCGCGTTCCCGGCGCAGCGTCTCCAGGGCGTCGTGGCGGGCCGCGCGGGCGGAGTTCTCGAGGCCGCCGGGCGCCGCGAGATCGACCTCCACCGGCAGCACGTGCGCGGCGGCGCCGAGCCGCTCCGCCTGCACGAGGGCGCGCTCGGCGACCTGCGCGGAGCCGTCCTGCAGGCCGTGGTCGACGATCGCCGCCTCCGTCTCCAGGCCCATCCGCGTCCCGACCCACACGGCGGTGGCGAGCAGCGCCAGGGAGTCCGCTCCCCCGCTGAGGCCCACGAGCAGGCGGGGTGCGAGCTGGCCGACGGCGGTGTCGTCGGCGAGCAGCTCGAGGCGCGCGGCGAGGGCCGCGCGCACGGCGGTGCGGGCGCGGGCGACGACGGGCGGCGGGCCGGCCATCAGTCCTCCTGCACCATCTCGGCGGCGACCGCGTCCACCGCGGCGCGTGCGGCGGGGGCATCGACGCCGTCGAAGCCGTGCACCGCGATCGCGTAGCCGACCGTGCGACCGTCGGGCAGCACGGTGACGCCGGCGAGGGTGGCGGCGCCGCCGAGGTAGCCGGTCTTGCCGCGCACCAGGCCGGTCGCGTCCTCGGTGCCCGCCGCGTCGAAGCGGTCCGCGAGGGTGCCGGACAGTCCTGCGATCGGCACGTCGAAGAGGATCTGCTCGAGCGTGGGCACCTCGCCGGAGGCGACCTCCGCGAGGACCGCCGAGAGCAGCGCGGGCGGCACCCGGTTCTGTCGGGACAGGCCCGAGCCGTCGTGGATCTCGAGGGTCTCCAGGGCGTCCTCGGGCACGCCGATCTCGGCGGCGAGCTCGCGGATCTCCGCTTCCACGGCGGCGGCGGCCCCGGCCGGGGTGGTGTCCTCGCCGCGGGCGTGGGCCACCAGGTGGGCGAGCAGCTCGGCGGTGGTGTTGTCCGAGATCAGCAGGGTGTGGCGGACGATCTCCTCGAGCGGCGCGGAGGTGACCTCGACGGTCGGCGCCTCCTGCGGCGCCTCGGCCGCGGCGATCTTCCCCGTGACGGTCAGGCCGGCCTCGCCGAGCAGCTCGGCGAAGCGCTCGGCGGCGTCGCGGGCGGGCGTGGTGGATTTGGGTCCGTACAGCTCCTCGTCGAGCCAGCCCTCATCCAGGGCGAGGGAGGCGGTGGGGGTCACCCAGCCGCCGGCCGGCCCGTTGTTGCCCCACGCCTCGTTGCTGCCGCCGACGAGGAAGGTGTCGTCCAGCGCCACGGTGACCTCATCGGCGCCCTGTTCGGTGGCGAGGCTCGCCGCCTCGGTCGCGAGGGTGCGCAGCCGCTCCTCGGTGAGAGTCATGTCACCGCCGCCGATGAGGGTGATCACGCCGTCCTCGACGGAGGCCCGGGTGCGCAGCACCTCGTCCCCGCTGTACTCGCGCAGCACCGCGGCGGCGGTGAGCAGCTTGAGGGTCGAGGCGGGCACGAGCGCGGTGTCGGGGTCGCGGGAGGCGAGGATCTGCCCGGTCCCCGCGTCGACGACGCTGAAGGCGAGCCCGCCCTCGACCACCGGCAGCTCCGCGTGCGCCGCCATCCGTCGTTCGAGGTCAGCCGGGTCGACCTCGGGCGCCGGGGAGGTGGGGGCGGGCAGCAGGTCCTGCGCCTCGAGGCGCTCCCAGTCCTCGGAGACCGCGCGGGGGCCGGCGGCCGGCGCCTCCTGCTCGGTGCGCACGGTGAGGACGCCGGGGAAGGCGTCGGTGAGGTCGCCGAGCAGGTAGAAGCTCGCGGGCACCGCCGCGCACATCACGATCGCGGCGGTGCGCCAGATCCGTTCACGTGCGCTCGAAGCCATGGTCCCCACGATATGGTGTCCCGGTCTTTACCAGTGGCCGACGAGGCCGGAGCAATGGAGCGGCTGTCGTGGAATTCGACGTGACCATCGAGATCCCTCGGGGGAACCGGAACAAGTATGAGGTGGACCATCACAACGGTCGCATCCGCCTGGATCGGATGCTGTTCACCGCCACCCGCTATCCCGATGACTACGGCTTCATCGAGGGCACCCTCGGCGAGGACGGCGATCCGCTGGACTGCCTCGTGCTGCTCGAGGAGCCCACGTTCCCGGGATGCCTGATCCGCTGCCGCGCCCTGGGCATGTTCCGGATGCGCGACGAGGCCGGCGGCGACGACAAGGTCGTCGCGGTGCCGGTGGGCGATCGGCGCCAGGTGCGCCGCCAGGAGCTCACGGACGTCTCCGAGTTCCACCGGCTGGAGATCCAGCACTTCTTCGAGGTCTACAAGGATCTCGAGCCCGGCAAGAGCGTCGAGGGCGCGCACTGGGAGGGCCGCAGCGACGCGGAGGCGGAGATCCGCCGCTCCTACGAGCGCGCGATCGGCACCGAGCACGCCAACGAGTTCACCCAGGAGGTGTGAGCCCCCGGTCGCGATGAGCGGCCTGCGGGCGCACCGCCGCAGCATGCAGGAAGGGTCGGCCCCGAGGGGTCGACCCTTCCTGCTCTCCGCCGCGACGGCGCCGTCGCGGGGTGCGCGGCGGTCTGCGGGCCGCCGTGCGCGGGGCTCAGCCCTCGAGCCGCCCGCGCTCGGCGGCGAGCTCGCCCTCCAGGACGGCGCCCTGCGCGAAGATCTCCAGCAGCGCCTCGACCACGGATTTCGCCACCGACCGGGCACCGAAGCCGCCGATCACGGCTCCGATGCCGAAGGGCAGCAGCCGGGCGATCCAGAGCTTGCCGGTGCGGGCCACGACGCGGCGCCGCACGTAGCGGGAGACCTGCTTGCTGATCAGGCCGGGCAGGAACCCTCCCCCGCCGCCGAGCACCGTGTTCCACAGCAGGCCCTGTTTGCCCATCGCCTTGGCGATGATCTCGGTGCCCCGCTCGCCGCTGAGCACGCCCAGCAGGATCAGCCGACGGGTGCTGCGATCGGACATGTCCACGTCATGGACCTCCGCCGCGGAGAGGGTGAGGAAGGCGCACGCCTCGGCGAAGGTGACCCCCTCGCCGACGGTCAGCCCGAGCGCCGCCGCGGTGCCGAGCCCGGGCAGCGCCGCGACACCGCCGATGCCGGCGCCGGTCACGGTGGTCAGCGTGGTGAAGCGCTTCGTGACGTGCTCGAGCAGCTGCCGCGGGGTGGCATCGGGATGCTTCGCCCGCAGGCCCTCGACGTAGCGGTGCGCGAAGGGCGCCTGCATCTTCAGCGCGGTGTCGATCACCGACAGCCAGCGCTCGTCGATCTCGCCGAGCTCGGCGAGGTCGGCGTCCTCGAGCGGGATGCTCTGCGCGGTGGGCGGGGTGTTCGGGTCGCTGTGGGCCACCGTCTGCTCCGTTCTGTGGGGTCGTGAACAGGGTCAAGCTATCGCGTCGGGCCGTGCTCCGCCTGAGGGGTCGCGGGGCCGGCGCCGAGGTCGGCGGCCGCGGCGGGGCGCCGTGACCGGACTTTGCGGGGCGCCGCGGCCCGGTGTCCGCGCCGGCAGCGCGGGCGCAGTTCAGGAGGTCATGACCTCGCCGGGGCCCAGCTCGGCGATCTCTCCGCTCAGCCCCAGCCGACGCACGGCCTCGCCCAGGTCGTCGTAGCGGGAGCCGTAGCGGGCGTCGATGTAGGAGCGGGGCACGCACAGGTCATGGCAGAGCGTCCCGGCCAGGTGGTCGGTCTCGTGCTGGAGGATGCGGGCGGTCCAGCCCACGTGCTCCTCCTCCACCTCCCGCAGGCTCCCGTCCCCGAGCAGCTCGGTGGCGCGCAGGAGCACGCGGCGCGAGCGCGGGACGATGGACTGCCAGCCGTCGACCGACAGACACCCCTCGAAGGCGTAGACGCGCTGCGTCCCGAGCGGCTCGAGCACCGGGTCGAGCAGGGCCCGCAGCGGCAGCGGGCGGCGCTCGAGGAGGTCGCCGACCTCGTCCTCACCGGGCTCGTCCGCGTAGCGGTCCTCGATCACGTAGAAGCTCAGCGGCAGACCCACCTGCGGGGCGGCGAGCCCCACCCCCGGCGCGGCGCGCATCGTCACGGTCATCGCCTCGGCGAGCTCGAGCAGCAGAGCGACCTCGAGCCGTCCGTCCTCGAGCCGTTCGCGCGCACGCACGGCCCGCCGGCGCAGGGCGGGATGGCCGGCCTGCACGATTCGCAGCGGGTCGCAGTCCTTCTCCCGTCGGCCGAGGATCTTGCCTGTCAGTTCGGTGATGTCCACGGCGCCAGTATCCCGCAGCCGCACCGCCGCCGGGTGCGTGCGGAGAACGCTGTCCCGCCACGTGAGACCGGGCGCGTCCGAGTCACGAGGGGGTGAGAGCTGGGCTACACTTGCCCGAGCCGGTGCGAAGAAGCACCTCCTGCGAGAGCGACCTCGACCCGGCCACGTATCACTTCACAACGGACCGTCCGGCACGTACCTGCCGGTGAAGGAGAACCACCATGGCAACAGTGACTTTCGACAACGCGTCGCGCGTGTACCCGGGCCAGGAGCGCCCGGCCGTCGACAACCTGAACATCGAAGTCGGCGACAGCGAGTTCCTCGTCCTCGTCGGCCCCTCGGGCTCCGGCAAGTCGACCGCCCTGCGCATGCTCGCCGGCCTCGAGGAGATCGATGCCGGCCGCATCCTCATCGGCGACCGCGACGTCACGGACGTGCCGCCGAAGGACCGCGACATCGCGATGGTGTTCCAGAACTACGCGCTGTACCCGCACATGACGGTCGCCGACAACATGGGCTTCGCCCTGAAGATCGCCGGCACCCCGAAGGCCGAGATCCGCAAGCGCGTCGAGGATGCCGCCGCGATCCTGGACCTGTCCGAGTACCTCGACCGCAAGCCGAAGGCGCTCTCGGGCGGTCAGCGCCAGCGTGTGGCCATGGGTCGCGCGATCGTGCGCTCCCCGCAGGTGTTCCTCATGGACGAGCCGCTGTCCAACCTCGACGCCAAGCTGCGTGTGGCCACCCGCACCCAGATCGCGTCGCTGCAGCGTCGCCTCGGCGTCACCACGGTCTACGTCACCCACGACCAGACCGAGGCCATGACGATGGGCGACCGCGTCGCGGTCCTCGACCACGGCGTCCTGCAGCAGCTGGATTCCCCGCGCCGCATGTACGACCACCCGAACAACGTCTTCGTCGCGGGCTTCATCGGCTCCCCCGCCATGAACCTGTTCGACACGAAGCTCACCGATCGGGGTGTGGAGTTCGGCGGCGCCGTGGTGCCCGTGGACCGCTCCACCCTCTCCGAGACGAACGAGACCTCGGTCACCGTGGGCGTGCGCCCCGAGGACCTCGAGCTGGTCTCCGACGACCAGGGCATCGCCATCGAGGTCGA
Source organism: Brachybacterium faecium DSM 4810 (assembly GCA_000023405.1). Taxonomy (NCBI): domain Bacteria; kingdom Bacillati; phylum Actinomycetota; class Actinomycetes; order Micrococcales; family Dermabacteraceae; genus Brachybacterium; species Brachybacterium faecium. The sequence goes on along the minus strand of CP001643.1, from coordinate 1,435,099 downwards.
CCTCGTCGAGGAGCTCGGCGCCGACGCCTTCATCTACGGCCGCCGCGAGGGCGCCGAGGAGACGGACAAGCCGTTCATCGCTCGTGTCGACGCGCGTCGTCCCCCGGTCAAGGGCGAGACGGTCTACTTCCGTCCGGCCGAGGGGCACATCCACCTCTTCGACGCGAAGACGGGTCAGCGCCTGGGCGACTGAGCGTCCCGCTTCACAGCGCGACGGGCGTCCGGCTTCCGCCGGGCGCCCGTCGCCGTCATCCGGGCCCTGCACCCGTGCACCCGAGGTGACCTTCCCGTCGAGAAGACGTGAAATCTCGCCCCGAGTGGGCGCAGCGCCCCGGCACAGGAGACAATGTCGTCATGGCACCCCTGGAGATCACCGCGTCCCGCGCCGATCCGGCCCTGCTGGACCTGCCCTGGGAGAAGCCGCTCGAGCAGTGGCCCGAAGAGATCCTCGCCGCCCTGCCCCGCGGCATCTCCCGTCACGTCGTGCGCTTCGTGCGCGTCTCGGGGCGGGTCCTCGCGATCAAGGAGATCTCCCACACGCTCGCGCAGCGCGAGTACGAGACTCTCAAGGTGCTGGGCCGCATGGACGTCCCGGCCGTCGAGCCCTTCGCCGTGGTCTCGGGCCGCAGCACCCCCGAGGGCGAACCGCTCGATGCCGTGCTGATCACCCGGCACCTGCAGTTCTCGCTCCCCTACCGGGGCGTGTTCAGCCAGGTCTCGCGCCAGGACACCGCCCATCGCCTGCTCGACGCGCTGGCGGTGCTGCTGGTGCGCCTGCACCTGAACGGCTTCTACTGGGGCGACGTGTCGCTGTCGAACACCCTGTTCCGCCGTGACGCCGGCGCGTTCGCCGCCTACCTCGTCGACGTCGAGACCGGGTCTCTGCACGAGCAGCTCACCACCGGCCAGCGGCAGTACGACCTCGACCTGGCCCGCACCAACATCATCGGAGAGCTGATGGACCTGCAGGCCGGCGAGATGTTCGACCCGGAAGCGGATCCGGTCGAGGTGGGCGACGACCTCATCTCCCGCTACGAGGAGCTGTGGGACGCCCTCACCTCGCGCGAGCGGTTCTCCGCCGACGAGCGATGGAGGGTCTCGGAGCGGATCGAGAAGCTCAACGCGCTCGGCTTCGACGTGGGCGAGCTGGAGATCACCACCGACCTCGACGGCACCACCCTGTCGATCATGCCGAAGGTCGTCGACGCCGGCCACCACGCGCGGCGCCTGATGCGGCTGACGGGCATCGACGCGCAGGAGAACCAGGCCCGACGCCTGCTCAACGACCTCGACCAGTACCGCGCCGACACCGAGCAGCAGCTCGAGGACGAGGAGTTCGTCGCGCACGAGTGGCTCAAGCAGCAGTACGAGCCGGTGGTGCGGGCGGTCCCCCGCTCGATGCGCTCCAAGCTCGAGCCGCCGGAGTTCTTCCACGAGGTGCTCGAGCACAAGTGGTTCCTGTCGGAGCAGAGCGGGCACGACGTCAGCTTCGACGAGACCGTGCGCCACTACATCCTCAACGTGCTGATCCACCGACCGGATGAGAAGTCCCTGGTGACGACCGAGACCTCGGCGCTGCCGATCTTCAATTCCTGACCCCGACCTCGGACCGCTGAGCTCCGACTCCTGAGAGGAGCCCACCCCGCCATGCGCCGTGCTGGTCCCCCGCCCCGCACCGGTCGGCGCGGCCCGGCCCGCCTCGACAACCTCTCGCTGCGCGATCAGCTGCGCGTGGACCGGCTGCCGCTGCGGCTGCTGCAGATGATGGTGGGCCTGAGCGGTTTCGGGTTCTCCCTGGCGATGCTGCTCCGCTCGGGGCTCGGCGGGGCACCCTGGGACGTCCTCCACGCCGCGATCGCGGAGCGTCTCGGGCTCACCGTGGGGACGGTGAGCATCAGCGTGAGCTTCGTGGTGCTGCTGCTGTGGTTCCCGCTGCGGGAGCGGATCGGGATCGGCACCATCGCGAACTCGATCTGGGTGGGGGTGAGCCTCGACCTCGGCATGCTGGTGCTGCCCGAGGCCCGCGGCCTCCCCCTCGCCGTGGCGATGATGCTGCTGGGGGTGCTCCTCAACGGCGTCAGCGGCGCCGTCTACATCGGCGCGCAGCTCAGCGCCGGGCCCCGCGACGGCCTGATGACGGGTCTCGGCCGGGTGCTGAGGCGGCCCGTCGGCCCGGTGCGCATCGTCCTCGAGGTGATCGTGCTGCTCACCGGATGGTCGCTCGGCGGCCCCCTCGGCGCGGCCACCGTGGTGTACGCGATCGGGCTCGGGCCCGTCATCCAGCTCACCCTGCCGCTGGTGACGATCCCCGTGCGCACCGTGGGCGGGAAGGCCCTGCCGGCGCCGGGCGACGATCAGCCCAGGCCCTGGCGCTCCCGCACGCCGGAGATCTCGTAGAGCGCGATCGCCGCGGCGACCGAGGCGTTCAGCGATTCGGCGCGCCCGCCCATCGGGATCGAGACCACCTGGTCGCAGATGTCGCGGGCCAGCCGCGAGAGGCCCTTGCCCTCTGCGCCGACCACCAGCACGGCCGGCTGGGTGCCCAGCTCGAGCCCGCGCGTGGTGACGTCACCCTCCGCGTCGAGGCCGAGCGCGAAGACGTCCTGCTCCTTGAGCGCGGTGAGGGTCCGGTTGAGGTTGGTGACCTGGGCGACGCGCACCCGGCCGGCCGCGCCGGCGGCGACCTTCCACACGCTCGCGGTCATCGAGACGCTGCGACGCTCGGGCAGGATCACGCCGTGCGCGCCGAAAGCATCGGCGGAGCGCAGGATGGCGCCCAGGTTGCGGGGGTCCGTGATGCCGTCCAGGGCCACCAGCAGCGGCGGCTCGAAGCGCTCCTCGGCGATGCGCAGCAGGTCCTGCACGTCTGCGTACTCGTACGGCGGGATCGTCAGCGCCACCCCCTGGTGCACGGAGTGGTCCGTCATGCGGTCCAGGTCGGTGCGGGAGGCCTCGGCGACGGGCAGGCCGCGCGCGGTGGCCAGACGCATGATCTCGCGCACCCGCTCGTCGGCGTCCAGACGCACCATCACGGTCAGCTGCGTGGCCGGCACGTCCTCCCGCAGCGCCTCCAGCACGGCGTTGCGGCCGGCGACCTGGTCGCTCCCGGGGGCCTTGCGGGCCCCCTTGCCGCCTCCGCCGCGGCGCGGCCCGCCACCGGAGGCACCGCCCTTGTACGCCTTGTGGGCGGGGCGGTCCTCGGCCTTCGGCGTCGGCCCGCGGCCCTCGAGCGCTCGACGGCGCACACCGCCGGATCCGACGGTCGCGCCCTTCTTGCTCTTGCGCACCGCTCCGCGGCGCGCGCTGTTCCCTGCCATCGGCGTCTCCTCAGTCCTGCTCAGTCTCGTGTCTCGAGGGTCCATCGGGCGCCGTCCTGCCCGTCCTCGATGCGGATCCCGGCGGCCGTCAGCGCATCACGCAGCGCATCCGCCCGGGCCCAGTCCTTCTCGGCGCGGGCCGCTTCCCGGGCGGCCAGCTGGCTGGAGATCAGCGCGTCCAGCGCCGCGTGCTCGGCGCCGGAGACGCCCTGGTCCTGCCCCCACTGCGCGCCGAGCGGGTCCAGCCCCAGCACGTCGAGCATGGCCCGCAGCCGCCCGAGCGAGCTCGTGACCTCCGCGGACGGCGCGGTCCCGGGCGCGGCCAGCAGCGTGTTCAGCGCGGCCTGCTCGCGGTGGACGACGGCGAGGGCCTCGGGGACCGCGAGGTCGTCATCCATCGCAGCGGTGAACTCCGCCGGCAGCTCGACGTCCGCGAGCGGGGCCTCGGCCGCGGCGAGCGGTGCGCCCTCGAGGCGCTCGGCCGCCCGCGCGGCCGTGGCCCGGAAACGCTCCCACACCGTCTCCGCCTCCCGCATCGCGGTCGCGTTGTACTCGACCGTGGCGCGGTAATGGCCGCTGACCAGGGCCAGCCGCACCGCCGGCGCGGGATGCTCGGCCAGGGCACGGGCGGCGGTGACGAAGTTGTCCAGGCTCTTGCCCATCTTCATCCCGTCCACCGTGACCATCCCGGAGTGCATCCAGCGCTGCGCGAAGCCGTACCCGGCGGCATGGGACTGCGCCTGCTCGTTCTCGTGGTGGGGGAAGCGCAGGTCGAGGCCGCCGGCGTGGATGTCGAAGCTCTCACCCAGGTACTTGCGGGCCATCGCCGAGCACTCGAGGTGCCAGCCCGGCCGGCCGCGCCCGAAGGGCGTGTCCCAGGAGGCGGTCTCCGGCTCGGTGGGCTTGGCGGCCTTCCACAGCGCGAAGTCGTGGCGGTCCCGCTTGCCGGGCTCCATCTCCTCGCCCGCGTCCTGCATGTCCTCGAGGGACTGGCGGGTCAGCGCGCCGTAGCCGGGATGGGAGGCCACGTCGAAGTAGACCGAACCGGCGCCGTCGGCGTAGGCGTGGCCGCGCTCGATGAGCCGCTCCATGAGCGCGATCATCTCCGGCACGTGGCCGGTCGCGCGCGGCTCGTAGGTGGGGCGGCGGTTCCCGATCCGGTCGAGCGTGTCCTGGAACTCCCGCTCGAACCGCAGCGACCAGGCCCACCATGCCGCGTCCGCCTCGGCGGACTTCACCAGGATCTTGTCGTCGATGTCGGTGACGTTGCGGACGTGCGCGACCTCGTACCCGCTGCGCTCGAGCCACCGCACCAGCACGTCGAAGGCGAGGAAGGTGCGCAGGTGCCCCAGGTGGGGATCCCCCTGTGTGGTCGGTCCGCAGACGTACAACGACACCGCCCCCGGCTGCACCGGGGTGAACGGCGCGGTGGTGCGGGTGGCGGTGTCGTGCAGGTGGAGAGTCACGTGCCCAGGGTACTGCCCCGCGGAGCGGCAAACGGCACGCGGCGCGCAGCCGGGCGCGCGCCGGCCCTCGGGGGCGGCCCGGGGCGGCAGGGCCGCGCCGCTCAGTCGGTGCGGGCGCTGACCTGCTTGCCGTAGAGCTCTTCGAAGGTGTCGTCGTAGGAGACGGCGTTCTGGCGCCGCTTGCCCTGGACCGCCTGGACCGCGGACTGTGCGGTCTCGATGGTGGTCTCGGGGGCCTTGAGCTTCTTCGACACCAGGAACGCGACGAGTCCGAGGATCGCGCCGATCACGACGAACACGCCCGCGACGATGAGGAAGGCGCCCCAGTACGGCAGCCCCAGGGCCTGGAGCCCGGTGGCCGCTGCGAACAGCAGCATCACCCAGGCGGAGAGCAGGAGGAACAGCAGCACCGCCGCGCAGGCGGCGATGATGCCGGCCTTGACCGCGAGGGCGGTGACCTCCTTCTTCGCAATGTCGATCTCATGGTGGACGACACCGAGGAGCTCGTCGCGGATGGACTGGACGAGCTCGCCGATGGACCGCTGGGTGGGCGGCGTGCTCGGGTCGTTCGTGGTGTTGATCATGGTCGGAGCCTATCGCAGGGAGAAGAGCGTTCGCAGGAGCACGGGATGGTGCGGGCGGCGCCCCGGTCAGTCGACCGAGATGCGCTTGCGCTTGGTGGTCTCGGGGCGGGGGCCCGCCGACGTGGTGCGGCGCACCACCATCGACGGGGCGACGGCCACGTCGCGGGTCGGCCCCTCATGGCCCGAGACGCGTTCGACGAGGAACTGGGCGGCGAGCGCTCCGAGACGATCCGAGTTGGGGTCGACGCTGGTGAGCTGGGAGACCCCCGAGGAGGCCAGGGAGGTGTTGCCGTAGCCGGCCACCGCGAGCTCCTCGGGCACGGAGAAGCCCGCGTCGCGGGCGGCGGAGAGCACACCGACCGCAGTGACATCGTTGGCGCAGGTGACGGCGGTGGGCACGCGGCTGCCCCGCAGCAGCATCGAACCGGCCGTCTGCCCCACCTGTTCGGTGAAGTCGCCGGGCTCGACGCGGGCCTCCTCCCCGAGGCCGTGACGCTCCATCGCCGCGCGGAAGGCCTCGGCGCGCTCGCGGGCGACGGCCGCCCCCACCCCGCCCACGTGGGCGATCTCGCGGTGGCCGAGGCTCACCAGGTGGTCGACGAGCAGGCCCTGGCCCACCTCGTCGTCGATGCGGACCGTGTCGAAGCGGCCGGTGAAGCTGCGCGAACAGCCGATCCCCACGAAGGGCCGGTTGCCCGTGCACTCGAGCACGTGCTCCATGTCGGCGAGGTCGGAGATCATGAGGAAGCCGTCGACTCCCAGCCGCACCAGGTCCTCGATCGCGTCGGTGTCCGCGGCGACGGGGTGCTCGGGGATGCGGCGACGGGTCGGGACCACCACGGCCGTGCGCCCGGTGGCGGCCAGCTCGATGCGGATCGCGCGCACCAGATCGGAGATCCAGGTGTTGCGCATCGTGTTCACGAGCACGGCGACGACCCCGCGGTGCTCGGTCTCCTCGCTGAGCTCCTCGAGCGGGAAGTGCAGCCGCTCGGCGGCCTCCCGCACCCGGTGCACCATCTGGGGTTTGATCTCGTCCGCGCCGCGCAGGGCACGCAGCGCCACGGCGCTGGAGATGCCCAGGGAGTTCGCGATGTCCCGCAGGGTGCCGCGGTCCTGGCCGTCGCCGGTCGGCGCGGAGGCGGTCCGTTCGAGGTGCTCGACCGTCTGGCCGCTGCTCCCGTCCCCGGGGCGCGGGGCCGCGGCGCGGGAGGAGGGGTCGGTGGTCTCGTCGGAAGAAGGGGCGTCACTGCTCATGAGCCCATTGAACCGCATCCGCGCGCTCGGGCCGGGTCCTTCGCGCGCCGGGCGGGATGGATCTGTGTCACGGAGCGGGCGCTGCGGGGGTTTTCCCCCGCCCGGGCGGAGGGTGGGCACGGTGGGAGCACGGCGCCCCGGAGGCCTACTGTCAGGGTATGGACGACACCCTCGCCCGGCCTCCGGCCGGGCCCGAGACGCCCCCGCGCCCTCGGCTCACCCCTGCCTCGATCGCCTCGGTGGCGGTGGGCGGGCTGCTGCTGTGCACCTGGTTCTGGATCAGCCTCTTCCTGGTCATCAGCGGGATCAGCGCCCTTCCCGCCCTCGGCAGCGGTCTGCTGCTGCTGGTCCCCTGGCTGCTGATCATGCAGCTGGCCGTGCGCATCGAGCAGCGCCGCGCGGTGGCGATCCACGGGCTCGAGGTGATCCTGCCGGCGCGGCGTCGCTCCTGGCGCACGGGGGTGGCGGGCTGGCTGCAGAACCGCTGGTTCGAGCTGGGCACCGGCGCGTTCTGGCGCGGGGTGCTCCACCATCACCTCGCGATGCTCATCTCCGGGCTGTTCTTCCTCGCCTTCGTGGTGCTGCTGTGGGGCGGCTGGACCGGTGCGGAACTCGCCTTCGTGCACGGCCCGCTCGAGCTGGGCGGCCTCGAGCTCTCCCGCTGGGCCCTCGGGGCGATCTCCTCGACCTGCGTGCTGCTGGCGGTCGTGATGCTGCTTCTGGGCGCGCTGGCCGATCGCGGGCTCGCACGCGGCCTGCTCTCCGGCTCCGAGGATGACCTGCGCGAGCAGGTCGCCGAGCTCGCCGAGCGCCGCCAGGGCGCGGTCGACGCCGCCGCCCAGGAGCGGCTGCGCATCGAGCGCGATCTCCACGACGGCGTCCAGCCGCGCCTGGTGAACCTGGCGATGACCCTCGGCATCGCGCGCCAGGCGATCCGCGCGGATCCCGACCGCGCCGAGCACCTGGTCGCCGAGGCGCACGGGGAGGCGAAGGCCGTCATGACGGATCTGCGCCAGCTCGCCCGCGGCATCCATCCCGCGGTGCTCACCGACCGGGGCCTGGACGCGGCGCTCTCGGCGCTCGCCGCCCGGTCCCGGGTCCCCGTCGAGCTCGATGTCGACCTGGGCCCGGCCGGCGCCCCGATGCTGGATCGCGAGCGCGAGGCGGTGGCGTACTTCGTGGTCGCCGAGGCGCTGACGAACATCGCCAAGCACGCCGAGGCCTCGCACGCCCTCGTGACCGTCTCCCGCGATGCTGACGCGCTGCACCTGCGGATCGAGGACGACGGCCGCGGCGGCGCCCAGGTGCGCCGCGACGGGTTCTCCACCGGGCTGGCCGGCCTCACCGATCGTCTCCGCGCCACCGGCGGCGCGCTCGAGATGAGCAGCCCGCCCGCCGGCGGCACCGTCCTGCGCGCCCAGATCCCCCTGCCCAGCGCTCCGGCCGCGAGCCGGTCCCTTCCCCGCCCCATCACCCAGGAGGTCCCTCGATGAGGATCGTGATCGCCGACGACGCCGTGCTGCTGCGCGCAGGACTCGAACGGCTGCTGACCGAGGCGGGGCACGAGGTCGTCGCCGCCGTCGGCGACGGCAGCGAGCTGCTCGGGGCCATTTCCCGCCACCACCCCGACCTCGCGGTGATCGACGTGCGCATGCCGCCGACGTTCACCGACGAGGGCGTGCGCGCCGCGATGCGGATCCGCCGCCAGGACCCGGACGTGGCGCTGTTGGTGCTCTCGCAGTACGTCGAGGAGCGGTATGCCTCCGATCTCATCGCCGATACGCCGCGGGGGCTGGGCTACGTGCTCAAGGACCGCGTCGCCGATGTCGAGGACTTCCTCGGCGTGGTGGCCGACGTCGGCGAGGGCGGCACCTGGCTGGACCCGGAGGTGGTCCAGCAGATCTTCGTCCGGTCGCGGCGCCGCCGCACCCTCGAGACCCTCACCCCGCGCGAGCGGGAGGTGCTCTCGCTGATGGCCCAGGGACGCTCCAACCAGGCGATCGCCGACACCCTGTTCGTCTCCGCCGGCAGCGTCGAGAAGCACATCTCCTCGCTGCTGACCAAGCTCGACCTGCCGCCGGTGGACGGCGAGAACCGCCGCGTCATGGCGGTGCTGCGCTACCTCGAGTCGGAGGAACGATGAGCACTGCCATCCCACCCGTCCCGCGGCAGCCGCCGCCCCAGCGGCCGTCCTCGGCGCAGCAGCCGCCTCCCTCGCGGGACCCGCTCATCGAGCCCGGTCGGCGCCTGTCCCCCTCGCACGCCCGGGACCGGCCCTGGCGCCTGCTGGTCACGCTCGTCGGCGGCGCGACCGTGCTCCTGGTGGTGCTGGCCCTGGCGGCGCTGTCCACCGCGACCTGGCTCACCGGGCGCGGCTACACCGAGATCCCCGCGATCACGCAGCTCGGCAGCCCGAGCTCGCTGAGCCTCACCTCGCGGACCGGCACCGTGCGGGTGCTGCCCTCGAACGAGGTCGACGAGCTGACCCTCGGCCTGGTCGAACCGGGTGCGACCACGCTCCCGGACCCCGCCGCGCAGGTGCGGGCCCGCGTCACCGCCGACACCGCCTCCGACAGCGCGAGCGTGGACGTGCGCCAGCCGGATCTCTCCTTCGACCCGCCCTGGGCGGACAGCCCCCAGGACGTCCTCCTGCTGGTCCCTGCGGGTCTGGATCTCGCGCTCGAGGTGAGCACCGACGCCGGTGACGTGCACATCGACGGCGACTACACGGCCGTGGAGGCCCGCAGCGACGTCGGCAACATCCGGCTCGGACCGGTGACGGCGCCGCAGGGGGTGACCGCCTCCGCCGAGGTGGGGAACATCGACATCGAGCTCGGCTCCCCCGCACCGGCCGCGGTGGACCTCAGCGCCACCGTCGGCGATGTCGACCTGCTCCTGCCCACCGATGCGGGCGGCCGGGTGTCGGTGACCACCGAACTCGGTGACATCGAGGTGGCGGCGCCGGGCACCGCCCGCTGGAGCGTCGAGGCCTCCTCCGAGTACGGCGCGGTGCAGCAGGATCCGGGTCTCACGGAGGGCTCCGCCGAGGCAGAGGACGACGCCGCCGGGATCCTGACGGTCTCCTCCGAGCTCGGCACCATCGTGCTAACCCGCTGACCGCGCCCCCGCACGGACGAAAGAGCACAGCGACGAGAAGGCGCAGCGACGAGAGGGCGGGCGCCCCCGGCCATCGACCGGGGGCGCCCGCCCTCTGTGTGCTCGCGGCGGCTCAGCGGCCGGAGAGCCCCTCCTGGATCAGATCCATCACCGAGGCGTCGGCGAGGGTCTGGGTGTCGCCCACCTCGCGGTTCTCGGCGACGTCCCGCAGCAGGCGACGCATGATCTTGCCGGAGCGGGTCTTGGGCAGCTCGGTGACCAGCAGGACCTTCTTCGGCTTCGCGATCGGGCCGATCTCGCGGCCCACGTGGGCGCGCAGCAGCTCGGGGACCTTCTCCTCGCCGCCGACCTCGGCGATCGCGTCCTCGTTCCCGCCGCGCAGGATCACGAACGCCACCGGGGACTGACCGGTGGTCGCATCGTTCGCGCCCACCACGGCGGCCTCGGCGACCCAGTCGTGGCTGACCAGGGCGGATTCGATCTCCATCGTCGACAGGCGGTGCCCGGAGACGTTCATGACATCGTCCACGCGGCCCAGCAGCCAGATGTCGCCGTCCTCGTCGCGCTTGGCGCCGTCACCGGCGAAGTACAGGCCCTCGAAGCGCGACCAGTAAGTCTCCTTGAAGCGCTCCGGGTCGCCCCAGATGCCGCGCAGCATGCCGGGCCACGGCTCGTCGAGCACGAGGTAGCCGCCCTCGCCGTCGGCCACCGGCTCCCCGGCGTCGTTGACGACGTCGGCGCTGATCCCGGGCAGGGCGGCCTGCGCCGAGCCCGGCTTGGTGGCGGTGATGCCCGGCAGCGGGGAGATCATGATCGAGCCGGTCTCCGTCTGCCACCACGTGTCCACGATGGGGCAGCGGTCCCCGCCGATGACGCGGCGGTACCACATCCACGCCTCGGGGTTGATCGCCTCGCCGACGCTGCCCAGCAGGCGCAGCGAGGAGAGGTCGTACTGGGCCGGGATGTCCTCGCCCCACTTCATCGCCGTGCGGATCGCGGTGGGCGAGGAGTAGAACAGGCTGACCTTGTGCTTCTGGACGACCTCCCACCAGCGGCCCTGGTGCGGGGTGTCCGGGGTGCCCTCGTAGATGACCTGGGTGGTGCGGTTGGCCATGGGGCCGTAGACCACGTAGGTGTGGCCGGTGACCCAGCCGATGTCGGCCGTGCACCAGAACACGTCGGTGGAGGGCTTGAGGTCGAACACGTTGCGGTGCGTGTACGCCGCCTGCGTGAGGTAGCCGCCGGTGGTGTGGACGATGCCCTTCGGCTTCCCGGTGGTGCCGGAGGTGTAGAGGATGAACAGCGGGTGCTCGGCCTCCACCGGGACGGGGGTGTGCTCGGTCGAGGCGGTCTCGCGCGCCTCGTGCCACCACACATCGCGGCCCTCGGTCCAGTCGACGTCCCCGCCGGTGCGGCGCACCACGAGGACCTTCTCGACCGAGGCGCCGCCGCCGGCGAGCGCCTCGTCGACGGCGGGCTTCAGGGGCAGCTGCTTGCCGCGGCGGTTCTGGCCGTCGGCGGTGATGACCACGCGCGCCTCGGCGTCCTCGATGCGGGAGCGCAGCGCCTCGGCGCTGAAGCCGCCGAAGACCACGGAATGGGGCGCACCGATGCGGGCGCAGGCGAGCATCGCGAAGACGGCCTCGGGGATCATCGGCATGTAGATCGCGACCCGGTCGCCGGTCTTGACCCCGCAGTCGGCCAGGACGTTCGCCATGCGCGAGATCTCGTCCTTGACCTCGGCGTAGGTGAAGGTCGCGTCGGAGCCGTCCTCGTACTCCGCCAGCAGCGCGGCCTGCGCGCCGTGCCCGGACTCCACGTGGCGGTCCACGCAGTTGTAGGCGGCGTTCAGCGTCCCGTCGGCGAACCAGCGCGCGAACGGCGGGTTGGACCAGTCGAGGGTCTCGGTGAACGGGGTCTCCCAGCTGAGCAGGCTGGCCCGTGAGCGCCAGAACGCGAGGCGGTCCCGCTCGGCCTCCTCGTAGAGGGAGGGGCGGGCGACCGCGTTCTGCACGAACTCGGTGGGGGGAGAGAAGGCGCGGGTCTCCTGCGAGAGGTTCTCGATCCCGGTGGCTGCGTCGTCAGACATCAGTACTCCTGCTTCACGGGCCCCGGGGTGGCCGGGGCGGATGGACGCGGCCACCGTATCGCAGGAGACCCACGTCACGCGCACGCATCACCCTCCTCGAACAGATCGATCCCGCACCGCCGGGACGGTCACGGCGCCGCGGGAGCAGGGCGCGGCCCTAACCCCTCGGCCCCGAGGGGCTCTCGCAGCGCGCGGAACCACGGACCCTCGCCTCCGTCCCCGGCATCAGAGGCGTCGGGGACGTCAGGAGCGTCAGACCTCTCGGAGGCGTCGGCGATGAAGCCGAGGGGCCGCGCCCACGCCGCGTCCGCCTCGAAGTCTGCACTGGAGAGCACGGCCGTCACCGACAGCCGCGCATCCGCGCCGCTCGCATCGTGGCCCTGGTAGCCGTAGAGGTCGCGCTGGCGCTCGTTGAGGGAGACCCCCTCTCCCGAGGGCAGGGTGATGACGCCCTGGCGACCGTAGCTCTCGTCCCAGACGTCGACGTGCAGCCCCGAGGTCCGCAGCACGGCGGCGGCCTCGTCGGTGTCGGCCACGGAGAGGCAGAGGTCGGTGTCGCCGGCTCGCGCTCCTCGAGTCGCGGGGCGGATCGGTGGTCTGCAGCGGCCTCAGGCATCGTCACACCGACGGCGCGGACAGGACGGCGCGGACCTCACGACGCCGTCGCAGACAGGAGGGCTACCGTGGGGGACCATGGCCCCTGATCCCACCGCCGCTCCCCCGGCGCTCCTCACCCCGGCACGTCTGCGCGAGCTCGAGATCCGCAATCGGATCTGGCTCGCACCGATGTGCCAGTACATGGTCGAGGAGCAGGACGGCGTGCCCACGGACTGGCACCTGGTGCATCTCGGCGCCCGCGCCGCCGGCGGGTTCGGGCTGATCGTCACGGAGGCCACCGCCGTCTCCCCCGAGGGCCGCATCAGCGCGCAGGACACCGGTCTGTGGAACGACGAGCAGGCCGCGGCCTGGCAGCGGATCACCTCCTTCTGCCAGCGCCAGGGCGCGAAGATCGCCGTCCAGCTCGCCCATGCCGGCCGCAAGGCCTCCACCTGGCCCGCGCTGCCGCAGTTCCGCGGCCGTCGCGGCACGGTGCCGGAGTTCGCCGCGGGCTGGCGCACGGTGGGGCCGACCTCGGAGCCCTTCCCCGGCCTCGACGCCCCCGATGCGCTGACCGCGCAGGACATCGACCGCGTGATCGCGGACTTCGTCGACGCCGCGCGCCGCGCCGAGGCCGCCGGCTTCGACGCCGTCGAGCTCCACTTCGCGCACGGCTACCTGGTGCACGAGTTCCTCTCCCCGCTGGTGAACACCCGCACCGACGGCTACGGCGGGGACGGACCCGGGCGGCGCCGTCTCGCGATCGAGATCGCCGCGGCGGTGCGCGAGCAGTGGCCGGCGGAGCGCCCGCTGCTGGTCCGGCTCAGCGCGACCGACTGGATCGACGGCGGCTGGGACATCGAGCAGTCGGTCGAGCTGGCCCGTGAGCTCGAGGCCGTGGGCGTGGATGCGCTGCACGTCTCGACCGGCGGAGCGGTCATCGCCGACATCGCCGTCGGCCCCGAGTACCAGGTCGGCTTCGCCCGCACGCTGCGCGATGCGGTGGCGATGCCGGTGGCCGCCGTCGGCCTCATCACCGATCCGCACGGCGCCCAGGCGGTGCTGGACCGGGGCGATGCCGATTTCGTCGCGGTGGGGCGCGCCGCGCTGCGCGAGGCGGGCTGGCCCCAGCGGGCGGCGCATGAGCTGGGCGTGCGCGACGGCGCGCTGTACCCGGGCGCCTACCGGCGGGGGTCGTGGTGACCGCTCAGCTCCATCGGCCGCACGGGGACCGCCGATGAAGGTCCTCTCCGCCTCGGCCACCCTGCGCGCCCGAGTGGCGCTGCGTCCCCGCTCCACCGTCCTCGTGGATCGTCACGGCGAGCTCTGCGCGGAGGAGCTGCTGGACCTCGTGCGGCTGCATCGCCGGCGCCGCCGCACCCGGGCGCTGCCCCTCGCCGAGCTGCCTCCCACCGCGCCGCTGCGCCAGGTGCTGGTCACCGCGCTGGCGGGCAACGGCACGCTCGAGGTGCGTTCGAGCGGCACCACCGGTCCGCCCCGCCTCCAGCGGCGCGGACCGCTCAGCCCTGCGCAGCTGCTCACCCTCGGAGATCTCGCCCGGCGCGTCGGCCTGCGCCCGGGCCGGAGCATCGCCTCCCTCGTCCCCGGCGTGCGCGCCCAGGGGCTGCTCGTGGCTCTGGGTGCGCTGGGCCTCGGCGCTCCCCTGGTCGATCTCAGCCATCTGACGGGGCCGGAGCGGGTCGCGCTGCTGCATCGCAGCAGCCCGGATCTGCTCACCGGCCTGCCGGTGCATCTGGAGGACCTGCTGCGCGCGGAGCAGGTGCTGGGGCGCGAGCGCCCGCTGCGCATCCCCCGTGTGATCTCGGGCTCCGACGTGCTCTCCCCCGCCCTGCGCGCGGACCTCGCCCGCCGGTTCCGGGCGCGGGTGCACGACGTCTACGGCACCACCGAGGCCGGCCCCCTGACGGTCGACGCCCACCCGCTGCGCCGGGTGCGCCTGCGCGAGGTCGGCGGGCTGCTGCGCGCCCGGACCCCGTTCACGGGAGGTCGGGAGCTGGTCACCGACCGCGGCGAGATCGGTGAGGACGGCGCCGTCCATGTGCTGGGCCGGGCCGACGCCGCGGCCGCCGCGGCCGGGATGCTGCACGATCCGGTCGAGGTGGTGCGGGTGCTGTGCACCCATCGCGGGGTGGATCAGGTGACGGTGCGGATGGTGCCCGACGAGCATCTCGGCGTGCACACCGTCGCGGAGGTCGAGCTCCACATCGACGAGGAGCAGGAGACGGTCGCGCCGACGCCCGAGTCGCTGCAGGCGCTGGTCCATGACCGGCTCGGGGCGGCGGCGGTCCCGCGCGAGGTGCTGCTCAGCAGTCCGGGACGGCCACCGGCACCGCGGTGACCGCGAGGCCGCCCGTCGCGGTCTCCTTGTAGCGCTCGTGCATGTCCTTGCCGGTGCGGCGCATGGTCTCGATGACCGTGTCCAGGGAGACGAAGTGCTCGCCGGTGCCGCGCAGGGCGAAACGGGCCGCGGTGATCGCCTTCACCGCCGCCATGGCGTTGCGCTCGATGCAGGGCACCTGCACCAGCCCGCCGACGGGATCGCAGGTCAGTCCGAGGTTGTGCTCCATCGCGATCTCGGCCGCGTTCTCCACCTGGGCGGGTTTGCCGCCCATCGCCTCGCACAGGGCCCGGGCCGCCATCGAGCAGGCCGAGCCGACCTCGCCCTGGCAGCCGACCTCGGCGCCCGAGATCGAGGCGTGCTCCTTGTACAGGGAGCCGATCGCTCCGGCGGTGAGCAGGAAGCGCACCGCGATCTCCTCGGGATCCACGCCCTCGATGTAGGTGGTCGCGAAGTGCAGCACGGCGGGGATGATGCCGGCCGCCCCGTTGGTGGGCGCGGTGACGACCCGTCCCCCGGCCGCGTTCTCCTCGTTGACGGCGAGCGCGGCGAGGGAGACCCATTCGAAGGCGTTCATCGGCAGGCGCACCGGGTCCTCGGCGGCGAGCGAGTCGTACCAGGAGGAGGCGCGGCGCCGGACCTCGAGCCCGCCGGGCAGCACGCCGCTCGTGCGCACGCCCCGCTCGATGCAGTCCTCCATGGCGCGCCAGAGGGTGAGCAGGCCGGCGCGGATCTCCTCGTCGCTGCGCCACTGCCGTTCGCGCAGCAGCATCGCCTCGGAGACGGAGATCCCGCGGTCCTCGCACACCCGCAGCAGCTCGTCCCCGGTGGTGAAGATCTGCCGGCCCTCGCCCTCGGCGGCGACCTCGGCGATCGAGCGATCCATGTCCGCCTCGTCGACCACGAACCCGCCGCCCACGGAGAACATCGTGCGCCGCTGCAGCTCGGTGCCCTCCGCGTCCAGGGCGAGGAAGGCCATCCCGTTGGAGTGCCGGGGCAGGAAGGTCAGCGGATGCCGCACGATGTGGGAGGGGCGCAGGCTCACCTCGAGCGAGCCGTCCAGCCGCAGGCCGCCCTCGGCTTCGATCCGCCGCACCCGGTCGCGCCCGGCCACGGGGTCCACGTTCTCGGGGTCGGCGCCCTCGAGGCCCATGACCACCGCGTCGAGGGTGCCGTGCCCCTCGGCGGTCGCGGCGAGCGAGCCGTACAGGTGCACGGCCACCTCCGCGACCCGCGGCCCGAGCCGGTCGTCGGCGAGGAGCTCGCGCGCGAACAGCGCCGCGGCGCGCATCGGCCCCACGGTGTGCGAGCTCGACGGTCCGATGCCGATCGTGAACATGTCGAAGGTGCTGATGCTCATCCGGTGCCTCCTCGGCGTCTCGGCCGCTCCTCGTCGAGCGGCCGGTCAGATCCTCATCGCCCGCCGCGGCGTCGCGGGGCGCGGGTGGGCGCCCCGGACCGGCCGCGGCCCCGGCCCGTGCCGGAGCTCCCGCCGCGTCCCGGCTTCCCGCCGCCGGAGCGTCCCGGCTTCCCGCCGCTCGGGCGCGAGCCGCCCCGACCGCCGCCGCGGCCGCCGCCTCGACCCTGCCGCGGGGCCTCCTGCTCCCAGGAGGCGCGCCGCTCCTCGTTCGCGCGGCGCTCCTCCGCCTTGCGGGCGTCGGCCCCGCGGCCGCCCCGCGAGAGGTCGAGCTTGCGGGGAGCACCCTTGTACTTCACGGACGCCGGATCCTCGATCGGTGCGCCGGCCGGGGTGCGGCCGCCGAGCGCGGCGAGGGCGGGGTGCTCGGCGGAGGAGACGTCCTCCACCCAGTCGGGCTCCACCTCGGCCCCGGCGAGGATGCGCCGGGTCGCGGAGAGCTGGTGCGGCAGGGCGAGCGTGACCACGCTGCCGGCCGCACCCGCGCGGGCTGTGCGGCCCGAGCGGTGCACGTACTCCTTGACCGCATCGGAGGGGTCGACGTGGACCACCATGGTGATGTCGTCGATGTGGAGGCCGCGGGCGGCGACGTCGGTCGCGACCAGCACCGGGAAAGCGCCCTGGCGGAAGCCGGCCAGCACGTTGGTGCGCAGGCCCTGCTGCTTGTTGCCGTGCAGGGCGGCGGCGCCCACCCCCACCTCGACCAGCTCCTGCGCCACCCGCTCGGCGCCCAGCTGGGTGCGGGTGAACATCAGGGTGCGCCCGGCGCGGGCGGCGAGCTGGGCGGTGACCTCGCGCTTGGCCGCCGGCGCGACCGCCAGCACGTGGTGGTCCATGGTCGCCACCGCCGCGGTGACCGGCGTGGTCTCGTGGCTGACGGGGTCGACGAGGAAGGAATCCACGATCTGCTCGACCTGGCCGTCCAGCGTGGCGGAGAACAGCATCTTCTGGGTGCCCATGGGGATCGCGGCGAGGATGTCGCGCACATCCGGCAGGAAGCCGAGATCGGCCATGTGATCGGCCTCGTCGATCACGGTGCTCTCCACCAGGTCCAGCTGCAGCGCCCCGCGCTCGGCGAGGTCGATGAGGCGGCCCGGGGTCGCCACGACGATGCCGACGCCGCGGGCGACCGCGTCGGCCTGCTTCTCGATATTCATGCCGCCGGCGACCAGCTGCGCCGAGGTGCCCACGGCCCGGGCGAAGGGATGGATGGTGTCCACGACCTGCACCGCCAGCTCACGGGTGGGCACCAGGACCACGCCGAGCGGTCGCCGCCGATGCACCTTGCGTCCGCGGAAGCGGGAGGTCATCGCGAGGGTGAAGGCCAGCGTCTTGCCGGAGCCGGTCTCGGCTCGGGCCAGCACGTCGCGTCCGGAGAGCGCGTCCGGCAGGATCGCCGACTGGATCTCGAAGGCGCGTTCGAGGCCCTGACCGGCGAGGACGCCGAGCACCTCATCGGGCAGGGCCATGTCCTCGAAACGCTCGGAGCGGTGGGCTGAGCGGCGGCGGGCCTTGGGCATGGTGATCCTCCTGACGAAACGGACGTCCCCATCATCCAGCATGGGGCACCAGTGGGAGAATGGGAGCGATGTTGCGCACTCTGATGACCTCGAAGATCCACCGGGCCACCGTCACGCAGGCAGACCTGCACTACGTGGGCTCGGTCACGATCGACCCCGAGCTCACGGAGGCGGCGGGCCTGGTCGAGAACGAGCAGGTCACGATCGTGGACATCACCAATGGTCATCGTCTGGTCACATACGTCATCGAGGGCGAGCGCGGCAGCGGCGTGATCGGCATCAACGGCGCGGCCGCCCACCTGGTCTCCCCCGGCGACCTCGTGATCATCATGGCGTACGGGCAGCTGGACGCCGAGGAGATCGCCGCGCACCGACCGCGCGTGGTGCACGTGGACGCGAGCAACCGCATCGTCGCGCTCGGGGACGACGGCGCACAGCCCGTCCCCGGCCAGGACGACCAGATCGACGGCCGCTCCTCGCACGGCATGCGCTGAGCCCTGCGCAGCCCCCGGCGGGCCGACGCACCGCCCCTGCCGCGCCCCCGGCCGCCCGCTCGGCGGTGTCCGAGACGTGACCACGGGAAGCCCCTTTCCCGCAGGCGGGCTAGGCTCTGCCCGGTGATCGTTCCGTCCTTCTCCGTACCGCTGTGAGCGGGGTCCTCGCCGGCTTCTTCATCGTCTGGGCCATGATCGGCGTGGGCTGGGTGGTGGGTCGCAGCGGTGTCCTCGGCCCGCACGGGCGCTACGTCCTGAACCGCTCGACCTTCTTCATCGCCTCCCCCGCGCTGGTGCTCGTGGGGCTGCTCGAGTCCGATGTGCGCGCGGTGCTCTCGCTGCCGATGCTGGTCGCCGGGATCTCGGGCCTCACCACGGGCGCCCTGCTGATCCTCGCGGTCGCGCTGTTCACCACGCGTCGCGGACCCGACCTGGTGGTCACGGCCATCAGCGGCTCGGTGGTCAACGGCGCGAACATGGGGTTCCCGATCGCCGCCTACGTGCTGGGCGACATCTCCCACGCCCTGCCGGTGATCCTCTTCCAGCAGGCGGTGTACACGCCGCTGTACCTCTTCGTCCTGCACCGGGTGACCGCCGACCCGGCCGCCGGTCCCCCGGGCGTGCTGCGCAGCATCGTCGCGAACCCCACCATCATCGCGTCCTCCGTCGGCCTGCTGCTGGTGCTGGCCGGGGTGCAGATCCCGCCCATCGCGCTCGAGCCGGTCAGGTCGCTCGCCGACATGGCGATCCCCGCGATGCTCCTGGCCTATGGGCTGTCCCTGTACGGCTCGCGGCCGCTCGCGAAGGATGACGGCTATCGCGGGCTGATCGCCGTCGCCTCCGCCTCGAAGCTGCTGCTGATGCCCGTGATCGCGCTCGGGGTGGCGCTGCTGCTGGGGCTGCGCGGCACCGCCCTGTACGAGGTGGTGGTGATGGCGGCCCTGCCCACGGCGCAGAACGTGTACGTCGCCGCCGCACGCTATCGGGCCTCGGAGAACCTCGCCCGCGACACGGTGCTGATCACGACGATCGGCACGGTGCTGGTGCTGCTGCTGATCTCCGCCGTGCTCGGGGTCTGAGCGGTCCCGTGCTCCGCGCATGCGCACCGCCGTGCCGCCACGGTCGCCGTGCCGCCGCGGAGCGCCCTGCGGGCATTCGCGCGGGCGCGGTAGGATGACCGGGTGACTCGACGGCTTCTGCTTATGCAGCCGCGTCGGACAAGGCCCGCGCCCACCCCGCGCTCCTGAGAGCGCGCCCGGTGCGCACGTGAGGCACCGATGCGGCTCCCCTCGCCTGCGCGAGGGTTTTTTCATGTCACGAGACACCTGGCGGCACCCGCCGCACTGATCTTCCGGAGGACGATTCACCCATGAGCGAGGCCCCGCACCGATACACCGCCGCCGTGGCGGACGAGATCGAGCTCCGCTGGCAGCAGCGCTGGGACGAGGACGGCACCTTCTACGCCGACAACCCCGTCGGCGAGCTGCGCGGCTCGGCAGAGACGCTCGAGGAGGCTGCGGCGACCGCCTCCTCGGCCCCCGAGAAGATGTACATCATGGACATGTTCCCCTACCCCTCCGGGGCGGGGCTGCACGTGGGCCACCCGCTGGGCTACATCGCGACCGACGTGGTCGCCCGCCATCAGCGCATGCTGGGCAAGAACGTCCTGTACACGATGGGCTACGACGCCTTCGGCCTACCCGCCGAGCAGTACGCCGTCCAGACCGGCACCCATCCGCGCACCACCACCGAGGCGAACGTGGCGAACATGCGCCGCCAGCTGCACCGCCTGGGCTTGTCCCATGACCCGCGCCGCTCGCTGGCCACCACCGATCCCGCGTTCGTGAAGTGGACGCAGTGGATCTTCCTGCGCATCTTCGACTCCTGGTACGACCCGCAGGCACCCAATGCCGACGGCATCACCGGCAGGGCCCGTCCCATCGCCGAGCTGCGCGAGGAGCTGCGCGCCGGCACCGTCGACCCCTTCGCCCTGGCCGCGCAGCAGCGCCTCGAGCTGCCCGAGGCCTGGCAGGGCCGCTCCCCCGCCGACGTCACCGCGGCCAGCGACGCCGAGATCGCGCAGCTGGCCGATGCCTTCCGCCTGGCCTACATCTCCGAGACCCCGGTGAACTGGTGCCCGGGCCTGGGCACCGTGCTGGCCAATGAGGAGGTCACCACCGAGGGCCGCTCCGAGCGCGGCAACTTCCCCGTCTTCACCCGCCGCCTGCGGCAGTGGAACATGCGCATCACCGCCTACGCGGACCGGCTGCTGGACGATCTGGAGCGGGTGGACTGGCCCGAGTCGATCCGCACCATGCAGCGCAACTGGATCGGCCGCAGCCACGGCGCGGAGATCACCTTCCCGGTGCGCGGCCTGGACGGCCGCGCGGAGGCCGGCTTCGACGTGTTCACCACCCGCGCGGACACCCTGTTCGGGGCGACGTTCTGCGTCCTCTCGCCCGAGCACGAGCTGCTGACCGACCCCTCCGCGCTGCCCGCCGCCTGGCCCGAGGGCACGAAGGACGCCTGGACCGGCGGGGCGGCGAACCCGCGCGAGGCCGTGACCGCCTACCGGGACCGGGCCGCCGCGCTCGGCGACGACGAGCGCACCGCCGACGACCGGGTCAAGACCGGCGTGTTCACGGGCCTGACCGCGACGAATCCGATGGACGGCCGCGAGCTGCCGGTGTTCACCGCCGACTACGTGCTCACCGGCTACGGGACCGGCGCGATCATGGCCGTGCCCGCGGAGGACGAGCGCGACCACGAGTTCGCCGAGCGCTTCGAGCTGCCCGTGATCCGCACCGTGCAGCCGCCGGAGGACTTCACCGGCGGCGCGTGGACCGGGGACGGCATCACGATCAACTCCGCGAGCGCCGAGCTGGACCTCAACGGCCTGAGCCAGGAGGAGGCCAAGCGACGCGCCACGGAGTTCGTGACCCACCAGGGCTTCGGCCGTGCCCGCACCACCTACCGCCTGCGGGACTGGCTGTTCTCGCGGCAGCGCTACTGGGGCGAGCCGTTCCCGATCGTCTACGACCCGGCCGATCCGGAGACCCCGATCGCCCTGCCCGAGAGCATGCTGCCGGTGGACCTGCCCGACGTCACCGACTTCTCCCCCAAGACCTTCGATCCGATGGACGCGGACACCGAGCCGCAGACCCCGCTGTCCCGCGCGGGCGACTGGGTCGAGGTGGAGCTGGATCTGGGCGAGGGCCCGAAGACGTACCTGCGCGAGACCAACACGATGCCGCAGTGGGCGGGGTCCTCCTGGTACCACCTGCGCTACATCGACCCCACCGAGGACGACGTGCTGGTGCGGCCCGAGAACGAGGCCTACTGGCTCGGGGCCCGCGAGGACGGCGGCGCGGGCGGCGTGGACCTGTACGTGGGCGGGGCCGAGCACGCGGTGCTCCACCTGCTGTACGCGCGGTTCTGGCACAAGGTCCTCTTCGACCGCGGTGACGTCTCCAGCCAGGAGCCGTTCCAGCGCCTGTTCAACCAGGGCTACATCCAGGCCTACGCCTACACCGATTCCCGCGGCGTGCACGTCCCGGCGGAGGAGGTCGTCGCGGAGGCCGACGGCACCTACACGTACCAGGGCGAGCCCGTCACGCAGGAGTACGGCAAGATGGGCAAGTCGCTGAAGAACGCGGTGGCGCCCGACGACATGTACGAGGAGTACGGCGCCGACACCCTGCGCGTGTACGAGATGTCGATGGGCCCGCTGGACCTCTCCCGGCCCTGGGAGACCCGGGCCGTGGTGGGCTCCCAGCGCTTCCTGCAGCGCCTGTGGCGCCTGGTGGTCGACGAGGAGACCGGCGTGCTGACGGTCTCCGACGAGCCGGCCGATCTCGCCACGAAGCAGGCCGCGCACCGGACGATCGACGGTGTGGCCCGCGACATGGACCGGATGCACTTCAACACCGCGATCGCGAAGCTCATCGAGCTGGTGAACCACCTGACCAAGCAGCTGACCTCGACGGGCTCCACGCCCCGCGAGGCGGTCGAGCCGCTCGTGCTCCTGGTCGCGCCGCTGGCCCCGCACCTGGCGGAGGAGCTGTGGGCGCGGCTGGGGCACACCGGCAGCATCAGCCGTGTGCCGTACCCGGCCGCGGATCCGGAGCTGCTGAAGGACGAGCAGGTCACCTGCGTCATCCAGGTCAAGGGCAAGGTGCGCCACCGCATCGAGGTCGATCCGGAGATCTCCGAGGAGGATCTGGAGGCGGCGGTGATGGCCGAGCCGCGCGTGCAGGAGCTGCTGGAGGGCCAGACCCTCCGCAAGCTCATCATCCGTGCGCCGAAGATCGTGAACATCGTGATCTGAGGCCTGCGGCGCACCGCGCCATGACGACGACGGCCCCGGGAGCTGCTGCCCCGGGGCCGTCCGCCGTCCGGCGGCAGAGAAAGGCGACTGTTCCTCCACAATCCGGCTCCGTCCACAGTCCCCGGGTCCCCCGCGCGATGGGCGGCGGCACGCCCGTACGGTCCCCGCATGAACACCTTCTGGGGATGCGACACCGAGGCCCTCACCGCGCTGTCCGAGGTCGTCACCGGGCGTGCCGAGCAGCTGCGGCGCCTGGCCACCGCGCTCCGTGCCTCCGCGCACGTCACCACGTGGTGCGGACCGGACGCGCAGGAGTGGCGGCGACGCACCGACGAGGCGGTGCAGAGGGTGATCTCCCTGGTCGAGACGCTGCGCAGGCTCGCGGAGCTGCTCGCCTCGGAGGCCGAGGAGCAGATCGCCTGCTCCCGGCCCGAGAACGGCGCCGCACCGGCCGCAGGAATCGACCCCTCCCTCGTGTGGGCGAGGCTGCCGCGCCTCAGCGGTGCGTCCCGGGACAGCGGCCCCCTGGGCGGCCTCCCTCCGCTGGACGAATGGGGCCCGCTGATCGGGGGCCCGATCATGGCGGACGACCCGGGCGATCTGTTCCCCGATCTGGGAGAGGTGCCCGATATCCCCGGCCTCCGTCCGCAGATCTGGGACCCGTACCTCCCGCGGGAGCCGTGGCCCCTGCCGTGGGGGCCGCCCGCGGCCCGGGACCTGCCCGAGGGCGAGGACTTCTCCCTGGACCCCGAGATCCTCCGCGAGGCGCAGCGCGACCGGCGGCTCGCCCTGGGCTCGCTCCCCATCGTGGGCCCCGTGCAGCTGGCGAGCGGAGTGCATGAGGGTGTCGGCGACGCCTACGACCGGGCCGAGCAGATGCTCGAGGACGCCGGCCTGGGCGGCCTGACACCCGTCGTCTCCGTCGCCCGGCTCCCCCACACCGTGACCGGCGCGGTGCTCGGCGAGAAGTCGGTGTTCGGCCAGGCGGTCTCGAGCGTCGACCAGGGGATCGCGAACGTCATGCAGACCGGCGAGGAGGTCTCCGCCGCGATCGGCGACGGGGATCTGGCGGGGGCGGTCCGCGCCGGCGAGCGCGGCATCTACCGCCATACCGGCGCGGTGGCGGACCTCGTCACCGCCACGGCCGTCCCTGCCGCCGCCGAGACGGCCTCGGACATCCTCGGGACCGGTGCGGAGCTCACCGGTCGGGTGAGCCCCGAGGCCGCCGCCCCGCTGCGGGAGGCGGCGCAGTCGGTGCGGGAGGCCGGACAGGCCTGGGAGCGCACCCACGACCGGCTGACCGATCCGGAGCGCTACTACGACCTGCGCCGCCAGTACGCCCCGATGCCCTGGGACCCCCGGTGAGGAGGCCCGCAGGGCATCGATCGAGGACGCACATCGCCGATGTGACCACCGCCGCGCGAGCCCCTGGAGCAAAGAGCCCCCGGAGCGGAGAGTCCCCGGAGGGGAGAGCTCCCCAGGCGCCCGGGCTCAGGCGCGGTCCGCGCCCGCGGGCTCACCTGCGGTTTCCGTGTCCTCCAGGACCTCCAGCGCGAGCCCGTCGCCGTCGGCGCCCGCAGCGACCTGCACCCGCTGGCCGTCCTGGACCTCGCCGCGCAGGATCAGCCGGGCCAGGCCGTCGCCGATCTCCTTCTGCACCAGGCGCTTGAGCGGACGCGCCCCGTACAGCGGATCGAAGCCCTCCGCGGCGAGCCAGCGCGTGGCATCCTCGGAGACGTCGAGGCTGATGCGCCGATCCCGCAGGCGGGCGGCGACCTCCTGGATCTGGAGGCTGACGATCCGCCCGAGCTGCTCGCGATCCAGCGAGTCGAACATGACGATGTCGTCCAGCCGGTTGAGGAACTCCGGCTTGAAGGACGCCCGCACCACCTGCATCACCCGGTCGTGCTTCTCCTGCTCGCCGAGGCCGGTGTCCTGCAGCACGTGCGCGCCGAGGTTCGAGGTGAGGATGAGGATCGTGGAGCGGAAGTCCACCGTCCTGCCCTGCCCGTCGGTGAGGCGCCCGTCATCGAGCACCTGCAGCAGCACGTCGAACACGTCCGGGTGCGCCTTCTCGATCTCATCCAGCAGCACCACCGAGTACGGCCGGCGGCGCACCGACTCCGTGAGCTGACCGCCCTCGTCGTAGCCGACGTAGCCCGGAGGGGCGCCGACCAGCCGCGAGACGGTGTGCTTCTCGCCGTACTCGGACATGTCGATGCGGATCATCGCGCGCTCGTCGTCGAAGAGGAACTCCGCGAGCGCCTTCGCGAGCTCGGTCTTGCCCACCCCGGTGGGCCCGAGGAAGAGGAAGGAGCCGGTGGGCCGGTTCGGGTCCGAGATCCCGGCCCGGGCGCGGCGCACCGCGTCGGAGACCTCGCGCACGGCACGCTGCTGACCGATCAGCCGGGTGCCGATGTGCTCCTCCATCCGCAGCAGCTTCTCGCTCTCGCCCTGCAGCAGCCGCCCGGCGGGGATCCCGGTCCAGGCCGCGACCACGTCGGCGATGTCGTCGGCACCCACGTGATCGGCGACCATCGGTCGATCCGCCTCGCCGTGGCCGCCCGCCTCCTGCTCCTCGGCCTCGCGCAGCTGCTCCTTGAGCGCGGGGATGTCCCCGTAGAGGATCTTCGAGGCGGCGGTGAGGTCGCCCTCGCGCTGGGCACGATCGGCCTGCATCCTCAGCTGCTCGAGCTGGGCCTTGAGATCGCCGACGAGGTTCAGGCCGGCCTTCTCCCGCTCCCAGCGGGCCGAGAGCTCGTCCCGCTGCTCGGTGCGGTCCGCGAGCTGCGTGCGCACCGAGTCGAGCTGGGCAAGGCTGCCGGGGTCCTCGCTGCCGGCGAGCGCGAGCTCCTCCATCTTCAGCCGATCCACCTGGCGGCGCAGGATGTCCAGCTGCTCGGGCGAGGAGTCCAGCTCCATCCGCTGCCGGGACGCGGCCTCGTCGACCAGGTCGATGGCCTTGTCCGGCAGCTGGCGCCCCGAGATGTAGCGCGTGGACAGGGTCGCGGCGGCGACCAGGGCGGCGTCGGTGATCGTCACCTTGTGGTGGGCCTCGTACTTGTCCTTGAGGCCGCGCAGGATGGTCACGGTGTCCTCGACGCTCGGCTCCCCCACGAGCACCTGCTGGAAGCGGCGCTCGAGCGCCGGGTCCTTCTCGATGTTCTCTCGGTACTCGTCGAGCGTGGTCGCCCCGACCATCCGCAGCTCTCCACGGGCCAGCATGGGCTTGAGCATGTTGCCGGCGTCCATCGAGCCGTCGCCGGAGCCGCCGGCGCCGACCACGGTGTGCAGCTCGTCGATGAAGGTGATGATCTGCCCGCCCGAGGTGCGGATCTCGTCGAGCACCGCCTTCATGCGCTCCTCGAACTCGCCGCGGTACTTCGAGCCGGCCACCATCGAGGAGAGGTCGAGGGAGACCAGCCGCTTGCCGCGCAGCGAATCCGGGACGTCCCCGGCGACGATGCGCTGGGCCAGTCCCTCCACCACGGCGGTCTTGCCCACGCCGGGCTCGCCGATCAGCACGGGGTTGTTCTTGGTGCGGCGCGAGAGCACCTGCACCACGCGGCGGATCTCGGCGTCGCGGCCGATCACCGGGTCGAGCCTGCCCTCCCGCGCCATCTCGGTGAGGTCGACGCCGAACTTCTCGAGGCTCTGGAAGGTGCCCTCCGGGTTCTGCGAGTCCATCTGGTTCATGCGGTCATCTCCTGTCGTCAGGGTCTGGACGGCATCGCGCAGAGCTTTCGGCGTCGCGCCGACTGCGGTGAGCAGTCGTGCGGCCGCGTCCTTGCCGAGAGCGATGCCGATCATCAGATGCTCGGTGGACAGGTAGGTGCGCCGGGCGGTGTCCGCCTCGCGGCGGGCGGCCTCGAGCGCGTCGTATCCGGTGCCGACGAAGGTCGGGGACGAGCCGCCGCTCGCGCGGGGCAGGGCATCGATCGCCTCGGCGGCGCGGCGGAGCACATCGTCCGGCTGCGCACCGACCGCTTCGAGGGCGGCACGGCCGATCCCGTCGGCCTGGCCGGTCAGCGCCCACAGCAGGTGGAGCGAGCTGATCTGCGGGTTGCCGAGCTCGACGGCCT
Source organism: Brachybacterium faecium DSM 4810 (assembly GCA_000023405.1). Classification (NCBI taxonomy): domain Bacteria; kingdom Bacillati; phylum Actinomycetota; class Actinomycetes; order Micrococcales; family Dermabacteraceae; genus Brachybacterium; species Brachybacterium faecium. The sequence continues at coordinate 1,408,476 of CP001643.1, read as the reverse complement.
TCTCCGCGGCAGCGGTCACGGCCTCCTGCGAACGGGTGGTGAACTGGAATTCCACGGGGCTCCTCTCCTGAGCGCTGGATCTGCGGGGCGCCGTGGTCCGTGTCGCCGCGGCGTGCACTGGGTTCAACGGCAAGCAAGTTGAGTCTATTCCACTCAACCTTGGGTTTGTTCTCGAGCGTGCCCGGGGCCTCCACCCGGGTTGTCCACAATCGGCCGTCAGCGCCCGTCCGCTCGGCGATGATGGGAGAGCACACCTGTAGCATCGCACCGGGGTCCGCGGCTCGCCCGTCCAGGGGAACCGACGTCGAGCGCGCGCCATCTCCGATGCTCCTCCTGCCGCCGACACAGAGGCCCTCATGTCCCAGCCCCCACCCCCGCCGCAGCAGCCCCGACCTCTCCCGCACACGCCCCACCGGCGCCCCCGCCCCGGTGCCCCGAGCGTCGCTCCCGGCGCGCCGTCCTTCCAGGCGCAGCCCCGCTACCAGGACTACGGGAACCCCCGCGCCTACGACACCTCGGTGCGCCCGGCGTCGGGCCTCACCGCGGCCCGGTACGCGCCGGCCCAGATCCAGCGGCCTGCTCAGGCGCAGCCGCCCTCCGCGTGGTCCACCCAGATGCGCCGGGCGGCGGAGGTCTCGCAGGAGGCCACGAAGGTCCCGAAGGTCAGCATCGCGGTGTGGCTCGCGCTGATCGTGCTCGGGGTCGCCGTGCTGTGCGTGCTGGGCTTCTTCCTCCTCGAGTTCGTGCTCACCTCGAGCTCGAGCCCGGTGTGGTGGCCGGTCACGGCCTTCCTCGCCTCGATCTCCCTGCTCGTCATCGCGGGGGTCATGATCCTCGCGGACCGCTGGGACCCCCAGCCGCTCCCCCTGCTGCTCATCGCGGTGCTCTGGGGCGCGGCGATCGCTGCAGCGCTGAGCTACATGCTGAACACGCTGAACTCGCAGCTCGTCTACATCGCCACCGGCAGCCAGGCGGCCGCCGCGTTCGCCGGCCCCGTCCTCAGCGCCCCGCTGGTCGAGGAGACCTCCAAGGGTCTGGGTCTGCTGCTGCTCATGCTTCTGGCGCGCCGCTACTTCAACGGCCCGCTCGACGGCCTGATCTACGGCTCGCTGATCGGCGGCGGGTTCGCCTTCACCGAGAACATCCTCTACTACACCAGCCAGCTGGAGGCCACCGGCGCCGGCGGGATGCTCGTCCTCTTCCTCATGCGCGGCGTGATGAACATCTTCGGCCACGCCATCTACACCTCGCTCACCGGAATCATCGTCGGCTTCGTGGTCCGCAAGTGGGGCACGGCGATGGGGTTCCTGGTGTTCCTCCCGGCGCTCCTGCCCGGCATGCTCCTGCACGGCGGCTGGAACCTCGGCTCCGTGCTGATCGACGTGATCGCGGTGATCCTGCTGCTGTACGCCGTGAAGGCGCTGATCTCGCTGCTGTGGCTGATCACGATCGCCGTGCTGATCTGGGACGAATCGCGCCTGACCCGGGTCCGGCTCGGCGACTACGCGAACCACGGCTGGCTCACCCATGAGGAGGTCGACATGCTCGCGACCTGGAAGGGGCGGCGCGAGGGGAAGCGCTGGGCCTCCCAGATCGGGGCGAGGCCGGTGATGAAGAGGTTCATCCGCGAGAGCGCCGATCTGGCCTCGATCCGCCAGCGCCTGCTGGCCGACGGGGCGAACCCCCGCGTCGTCGAGATCGAGCGGAACCTCCTGGGCCGCCTCACCGCGAACCGGCGCGAGCTGCTCTCCTCCGCCCGCTGAGCCGCTCCCTCCTCTCAGAGCGGCCCGTCCTCAGGGCAGCCCCACCTCAGGGCAGCCCCACCTCAGGGCAGCCACGCCTCGGGGCCGCGGCGGGAGTCGCGGCCCCGCAGCCGGTCGAACTGGCGTCGCTCCCGCTTGGTGGGCCTGCCGGTGCCGCGCTCACGTCGCGGCGGGGCGGCGGCCAGCTGCGGCACCGGTGCGGGGCTGTGGTCCTCGTAGCTCTCGCGTGCGATGGGAGCCCCCACCCGCGTGGTGAGGATCCGGGTGACCCGGACGATGCGCTCGTGGCCCGGGGACCGCACCCGCAGCTCGTCCCCGACCACGACCTTCTGCGCGGCCTTGGCGGGCTCGCCGTTGCGGCGCACATGCCCGCCCCGGCAGGCGGCGGTCGCCGCGGAGCGGGTGCGCATCAGCCGCGCGCTCCACAGCCACACGTCCAGGCGGACGCTCTGCGGCTCCGGGCCGCTCATGCGGTGCGCGGGCTGCGCACCAGCGGCCACGGGTCATGGGCCTCGAGCTGGGCGGCGAGCGTGAGCAGCAGCGCCTCCGCCCCGGGGCGGGTGGCCCCGAGGTGCACGCCGAAGGGCAGCTCGACCCCGTCGACCGTCTCGCGGTGCAGCGGCACGGCGATCGCGGCGGTGCCGAGCATGTTCCAGGTGCTGGTCCAGGGGGTGAAGGCGCACTGGGCGTCGAAGTCGTCACCGCCGTCGGCGAGCTGGAGATCGGCGGGGAAGGCGGGCGGTTCCGCAAGCGCCGGCGTGATCACCACGTCGAACGGGGCGAAGGTCTCCAGGGTGCGCCGTGCGAGGGACTGCACCCCGGAGAACGCCTGGGCGAGCTCCACGCCGCTGCAGGCCCGGCCGCGTTCGCGCAGCCAGCGCGTGAGCTCGAGGATCTCGCCCTCCTGCTGCGGGCTCAGCGGGATGCTCGCCGCGCCGACGGTCCACAGCGGCATGAACGCGGTCCAGTCCTCGGGCGTGAACGGGGCCGGGATCTCCGTGAGCTCGTGTCCCAGCCCGCGCAGCAGCTCGAGGGCGCGCTCGAGGCCGCGCAGGGCTGCGGGGTGCACCTCGGTCGAGGCGGCCAGCGGGTCCCGCAGCACCGCGATGCGCAGCTGCGGGGGCCTCGCGGCGGACGCGTCGAGCTGCTCGAGGTAGGAGGTCTCGGGGCGCGGCGCGGGCGCGAAGTCGCCCACGCGCGGACCGGCGAGGAGGTCGAGCCCGGCGGCGGCGTCCCGCACGCTGCGGCTGAGGATGCCGTCGGTGACCAGGCCCATGCCCTCGGAGCCGTACGGCCCGGGAGAGACGACGCCGCGGGAGGGCTTGAGGCCGACGATGCCGCAGCACGCCGCGGGGATCCGCACGGACCCGCCGCCGTCGGAGCCGTGGGCCAGCGGGACGACGCCGGTGGCCACGGCCGCGGCCGCGCCGCCGCTCGAACCGCCGGCGGTGCGCCGCAGGTCCCAGGGGGTGCGGGCGGGGGCGCCGGTGGCCGGCTCGGTGTAGCAGGGCAGACCGAACTCGGGGGTCGAGGTCTTGCCGATCGTAAGGGTGCCGGCATCGAGGATCTGCTGGGCGACGCCGTCGGTGAGCGTGGCGATGTTCCCGGCGAGCGCTGCGCTGCCGGCTTCGAAGGGGGCGCCGGCGATCTGGGTGAGGTCCTTGATCGGCAGGGGCACCCCGAGCAGCGGCAGCTGCGCGGAGAGCTCCTCGAGGCCTCCGCTGCGGCGAGCCTCCTCGAGCCGTTCGGCGACGGCGCGGGCCTGCTCGCGGGTGAGGTCCTCCAGGAGGTGGGCGAAGGCCCCGACCTGCGCGCCGGCGTCTCGCGCCGCGGTGAGCGTCTGCTCGGCCAGCTCCTGCGCCTCGAGCTCGCCGTCACGCAGCGCGGCAGCCGTCTGCAGGGCGCCGGCCGGCTCGTGTGCCGCCTCCGTGCTCATGAGCGCTCCCCCGCCCGGTCCTGCCGGGCCGGCCCGCCGGCCTCGCCGAGCGCCTCGCGCACGTGGTCGAGGATGCCGTCGGTGGCCTCGTCGATCTGCTCCCAGGCGAGCTCGAAGTCGCTCTCGTCCCCGTACCAGGGGTCGCGGATGCCGGTGTCCTCGACGGGACGCGGCGCGAAGTCGCGCACCATCCGCACGGTCCGGGCCGCCTGGTCCGCGCCGAGCGCGCGGCGCAGCGGGCCCAGGTGGTCGTGGTCGAGGGCGAGCACCAGATCGGCGCGACGCAGCTCGTCGTCCTCCATCTGCCGCGCGCTGTGCTCGTCGCTCTCGATGCCGTGGCGGTGCAGGAGGGCTCCCGCGCGCGGGTCGATCGGGTTCCCCACCTCCCAGCCGGAGGTGCCGGCGGAGGCGATCTCCACCCGGTCGCCCAGACCGGCCCGGTCCACGGCCTCGCGCAGCGCGTACTCGGCCATCGGGGAGCGGCAGATGTTGCCGGTGCAGATGGTGAGGATCCGGTAGGTCAACGTGCCTCCTCGTCTCGGGGGTGTGCAGGACTCTCCAGCAGGTCCGCGTACTCGGGATGGCGCTCGATCCAGCCGCGCACGAACCAGCAGGTGGGGCGCGCCACCATCCCCTGGCCGCGGATGTCGTCGAGCGCGAAGCGCACGATCGCGGAGCCGATCCCGGTGCCGGAGCGGTCCGGGGCGACGACGGTCGACCGCAGATCGCGCACCCGCAGCCCGGGGGCCTCGCCGTCGGCGGCCGGCACGTCCTCGTCCCCGTGGGCGAGGACCGCCACCACCTCGTCCCCGTCGAGGGCCTCGTAGCGATCGCGGTCGGCATCGTGGACCAGGCGCACCGCGCCCGGACCGGCGGAGGTCTCATCCATGCCGGTCACGGTACACTGCCGGTCATGCCCGCGCCCCTGATCTGGCACATCACCGAACTGCCCGCTTGGGAAGCGGCGGTCCGGTCGGGTTCCTACACCCGCGCGACCCGCGGCCGGAGCCTCGCGGAGGAGGGCTTCCTCCACGCGTCCTGGCCGGAGCAGGTCTCGAAAGTCGCCAAACGCATCTATCCCGACCGCCCCTCGGATCTCGTGATCCTCGAGATCGACGTGGGCCGCGTGGAGGCGGCCGGCATCGCCGTGGACATCGAGGCCGACGTCGACGGCAAGGGCCGCGGCTATCCCCACATCAAGGGCCCGCTGCCGGTCAGCGCCGTGCTCCGGCTGCGGCGCACCAAGTGGATCGGCCGCGAGTTCGTGGTGGTCGCGTAGCGGCTCCTGGTCACCGCGCGCGCTCGGGACGTACCATCGGGCATGGCCAGGTCACGTCGTTCCGCGAAGTATCTCGACATCCATCCCGAGGATCCGCAGCCGCGCCTCATCGCCCAGGCGGCCGCGGTGCTCGAGGCCGGCGGTCTGATCGCCTACCCCACCGACTCCTGCTACGCGCTCGGCTGCGCGCTGGGCAATGCCGAGGGGCTCGAGCGGATCCGCCGCATCCGTCAGGTGGGCAAGGACCACCACTTCACGCTGGTGTGTGCCGACTTCGCGCAGCTGGGCCAGTTCGTGCTGGTCTCGAACCCGACCTTCCGCCTGGTGAAGAACGCGACCCCGGGCCCGTACACCTTCATCCTCCGGGCCACGCGGGAGGTGCCGCGGAAGATGTCGCACCCCAAGAAGCACACGGTCGGGGTGCGGATCCCGGACCACCGCGTCGCGCATGCCCTGGTGGAGGCGCTCGGCGAGCCGATCGCCTCCTCGACGCTGCTGCTGCCGGGCCAGGAGGAGCCGCCCACGGAGGGGTGGGTGGTGCAGGACCTGCTGGGCGAGCAGGTCGATGCGATCATCGACTCCGGCGAGGTGGGCACCGAGCCGACCACGGTGATCGATCTGTCCAGCGGCGATCTGGTGATCGCGCGCGAGGGCGCCGGGGACCTCAGCCGCTTCTGAGCGTTCAGCTCTCCGCGTGCCCCCGGGTGCTGAGCACCCCGGAGAACACGAGGATCCCCAGCGCGTACATCGGCACTATCCACAGCGCATAGCGGAGGGTGAGCGCGTCGGCGAGCGCCCCGACCAGGGGCGGGGTGACGAAGAAGCCCAGCCGCGCGAACCATCCCACCACGGTGATGCCCACCCCGTGGGGCACGCCCGGCAGGTCGTCCGCGGCGCGGAACGCGGCGGGGAACAGGGTGGCCACTCCCCACCCGGCCGCGGCGAAGCCGAGCAGCGCCGTCGCCGGGGCGGGCACCAGCAGGGCGAGGCTCATCCCGGCCATCCCCACCCCGGCCCCCAGCCGGGCGGTGGTGCGGTCCCCGAGCCGGTCCACCACGGCGTCGCCGGTGAAGCGGCCGACGGTCTGGGCGCCCTGCAGCGCCACGAACGCCATGCCGGCCAGGAACGGGGTGGCGTCGAAGGTGGAGCGCATGAACAGGGCGCCCCAGGTGTTGCCGGCGTCCTCGGTGGCCCCGGCGAAGACCAGCACCATGCCGAGCGCGGTGACGAGGCCGAGGGCGCGCACGCTCATCCCCGCGATCCGGAAGCCCGCTGCGGCGATGTCGCCGGGCACGTCACCGGCGGAGGCGGCCGATGCTCCCGCGACCGGGGCGCGCTCGGTGGCGTCGTGCCCGGGAAGCAGGAAGCGGAACGCCCCGGCGGCGAGTGCGCCGAAGATCAGCAGACCCATGAGGCCCTGCGCCCACAGCGGCAGGCCGAGCTGTGCACCGGCCGCGCCGAGCAGCCCGCCGACGACTGCGCCGAGCGACCACCAGCCGTGATAGCTGTTCATGATCGAGCGCCGGTAGCGGCGCTCCACCCGCATGCCGTGCGCGTTCATGGAGATGTCGGTGATCGCATCGGCCGCCATCGCCAGGGCGAGGGACAGCGCGAGCCACAGCCAGGAGCCGGCGAGGTAGACCAGCAGGTGGGAGGTCGAGGCGATGATCTGCACCGTCACCGCGACCCGGGCGGAGCCGAAGCGGGACATGAGCCGCGCCGCGAAGAGGCCCGAGAGCAGCCCGCCGATCGGTCCGAGGCCGACTGCGAGGCCGAAGGCGGTGTTGCTCAGCCCGATCGACTCCACGAGCTCCGGGTAGCGGGGCAGGAGGGCGCAGAAGGAGGCGCCGTTGAGGAAGAAGATCAGCGACACGGCCCAGCGGGCACGGCGCGCCACGGGGTCGATCGCGGGGCGGAGGGGGCCGGCCGGAGGGAGGCTGCCGTCGGGCGATGAGGCGTGAGCGTTCACGAGGCACCATTCTGGACCATCCCTATCGGCCCGAGCGTGCCGATCGCGCACCGACACGCAGGAATGCCTCGGTCCGCTCCCCCGCGATGCCTCGCCGCCGGACGGTGCCGGCGGCACGGGGCGGCGCATCGGCCCGAGACGACTCGTGCCCGGTCGCCATCAGGCGCCGGGCACGAGGAGAGCTCAGGGGGTCGTCACTTGTTCAGGAAGCGAGGGACCAGGTCGAAGGTGCAGTAGAGGGCGACCATGCACATGCCCAGCCCGCCCGTGAACAGGCCGATGGACGGGTTCTGCATCGAGGTCAGGCCCATCACGTAGAGACCGCCGGCGAAGAGGCCGAACAGCACGACGAACAGCACGACCGACAGGACGACGCTGTTGCCCTTCGAGGTCACGTTCTCGTCCGCGTGCGTCCGCGCACGGGTCTCGTCCGCGACATGCTGGTTGCTCATGCTGCCTCTTCCTCCGACTCGGGTTCGCCTCGTCCGGTGCTGCGGCACGGACGACCGGTGCCCATCTTAGACCAGGGAGCGGGCGGGGGCGGACACCGCGCGGTGGCGGATGGCCGTGAGCAGGCTCTCGAAGACCGCCGCACCGCCCTCCCCGTCGATCTCCGGGTGCCACTGCACGCCGAGCACGTTCGAGCCGGAGTCCGCCTCGACCGCGAGCGGCAGCCCGCTGGCGTGCCGGGCCACGACCCGCAGGTCGCCGCGCACGGCGCGGATGCCCTGGTGGTGGTAGGCGGTGACCTCGGCGCGGGTGCCGAGCGCGAGGCCCAGATCGCTCGCGGCGTCCACCTCCGTCTCGACCCGCGTGGGCTCCTGGCCGGTGGCGGGGTGCGCCGGCAGGTCCACGGGCAGGTGGCGGTGCAGCTCCCCGCCCTCGGCGATGACGATGATCTGCAGCCCGCGGCAGATGCCGAGCACGGGCACGCCGGCGCGTCGGGCCGCGCGGTACAGGCCGGTCTCGAAGGCGTCGCGCTCGGGGTCCGGGGTCATGTCGGTGGGCAGCGCCCCCTCGCCCCAGGCGGCCGGGTCGAGATCGGTGCCGCCGGTGAGCACGAGGCCGTCGAGCTCGGCGATCTCCTCGTCGCTCCACTCGTCCTGCGGGGCGAGGATCACGGGGCGGGCGCCGGCGGCGCGCAGGGCGCGCACGTAGTGCTCGTTGACGGCGACGGCGTCATGGCCCGCCCAGGCGCCGGACATCATGGTGCGGGTCCCCGCGGTCACGCCGATGAGCGGGCGACGAGTGCGCTGCGCCATGATGTTGTCCTTTCCGCAGAGGAGCGATGTTCCGGGCCGCCGGTCGACGACTGGACCCAGTCCACCGCACCGATGACGTCGCGGGCGACATCTGTGGCGGAATGTGACACGGGGTGGTGCGGCTGCGGTCGCAGCACCCCGCTGGGGGACGCGGCGGGTCAGAGCAGGGCGCCGATGCGCCCGTGCTGCTCGATCGCCTGCAGGTAGTAGCCGCGCAGCTGCTCGGCGAGCACCGGCCAGGTGCGCTTGCGCACCGATTCCTCCGCGGCCCGGCCGAAGGCGCGTCGCTTCGCGTCGTCGAACAGGAGGTCGCTCGCGCGGTCGCGCAGCTCGTCGAGCATGCCCGGGGTGTAGAGCCAGCCGGTGCGGCTGGGCGCCACCAGGTCCACCGGTCCCCCGCGGCGCGGCGCGATCACCGGCAGCCCGGAGGCCATGGCCTCCTGCAGCGTCTGGCCGAAGGTCTCGTGCTCGCCGGGGTGGACGAACAGGTCGGCGCTGGCGAGGTGGGCGGCCAGGTCCGTGCCGGTGCGGAAGCCGGCGAAGTGGGCGCGCGGCATCAGCGACTGCAGCGCAGCCCGCTCGGGCCCGTCGCCCACGATGAGCAGTCGTACGCCGGGCATGTCGTGGAGGACCTTCAGGTTCTCGACCTGCTTCTCGGCCGCGAGCCGGCCCACGTAGACCACGAGCTTCTCCTCGGGCCGCGCGTAGGCGGCGCGCAGTGACCGGCTGCGCAGCGCGGGCGAGAACAGGGAGGTGTCCACGCCGCGCCGCCACAGGTCCACGCGCTCGATGCCGTGCTGGAGCATCTGGTCGCGGGTGGCGTGCGAGGGGGCGAGGTTGAGGGTGGCCCGGTTGTGCGCGTCGCGCAGCAGCTGCCAGGAGGCGCTCTCGAGGAACGGCATCCCGTACCGGGCGGTGAAGCCGGGGATGTCGGTCTGGTAGACGGCCACGGTGGGCACCCCGGCCTTCTGGGCCGCGACCGCGGCGCGCCCGCCGAGGAGCATCGGCGAGGCGAGGTGGATGACGTCCGGCGCGAACTCGTCGATGCGGCGGCGGAGCTTCGCGGCGCTCGTGGCCGCGATCCGCACGTCGGAGTAGCCGGGCATCGGGGCGGAGGCGATGCGGTGCACCCGCACCCGTCGGCCGCAGGAGGTCCGCACCGATTTCTCGGCTCCCGGCCAGGCGGGGGCGATGACTCCCAGGTCGTCGCCCGTGGCGGCGAAGTGGTCGGCGACGCGCAGCACCGAGCCGGTGACGCCGTTCATGTGCGGAAGGAACGATTCAGAGACGAAGAGGATCCTCACGCCGTCGATGATGACCCGGCAGTCCGTCGGCCCGGTCACGATCGCGTGTCGGACCGACGGACTGCAGGTGAACTCTCGGTGCCCTGCGCCGGGCACCGGGGGTTCTCAGAGGCGCTGCGAGGCGATCTTCGCGCCCTCGACGAGGGACTCGAGCTTGGCCCATGCGATCTGCGAGTGGATCCGGCCGCCGAGACCGCAGTCGGTCGAGCCGATCACGCGCTCCGGGCCGACGAGGCGGGCGAAGCGCTCGAGGCGCTGGGCGACCAGCTCGGGGTGCTCGACGACGTTGGTGGCGTGGGAGACGATGCCGGGGACGATGATCTTGTCCTCGGGCAGCTCGACGTCCTGCCACACCGTCCACTCGTGCTCGTGGCGCACGTTCGCCGCCTCGAAGGAGTAGTACTTCGCGTCGATCTCCAGCAGCAGCGGGGCGAGGTGGCGGAACTCGATGTCGGTGGTGTGCGGGCCGTGCCAGGAGCCCCAGCACAGGTGGAAGCGGGTCAGCTCGGTGGGCACGTTGACCAGGGCCCGGTTGACGGCGTCCACGCGCTTGCGGGTGAAGGCGAGGTAGTCCTCGACGCTGGGCTCGGGGTTGATCTGGTCCCAGTTCTCCGCGATCGAGGGGTCATCGACCTGGACGGTGAGCCCGGCGGCGGCGATCGCCTCGTACTCGGGGCGCATCACCTCGACCCAGGCGTCGAGGAAGGAGTCCACGTCGCCGTAGTGGTCGTCGTTGATGCGGCTGCCCGAGCCCGGGGAGAGGGAGTTGAGGAAGCCGTGCGCGTAGCCGGCCGCGTCCAGGGCCGCCTGCACGTTGGTGATGTCCTGCCCGATCAGCTCGCGGCCCGTCTCGGAGAAGGCGATCGGTCCGGTCGCGGCCGGGAAGGTGGGCTGGGAGCCCACGGTGATGCCGGAGGTCGGGTCCTGGTAGGCCTCGGCGAAGAGGGTCCAGTCGCGGCGGTCGGGGAAGGTGGTCAGGCGCACGTCGCCGGGGGCGGAGCGCACCGGCTCGGAGGAGAAGTGGTCGCTGCCGGTGAGCTCGAGGCCGCTGACCCGGTCGAAGATGTACGACCACCAGGCGCCGTAGTTGACGGCCGAGCCCATCAGGTGCCCGTACTCGCCGTCGTTGGGCAGGGAGATGCCGATCTCGCGCTGCTTGGCGACGACGTCCACCACCGCCTGGCGGAGGACCTCGCGGAACTCGTCGGTCGGTGCGGGGGTGAGCCCGTCCTCTCCGACGGGGCGGGCGGCGTTGGCGGCGATCAGCTCGGGGCTGCGCGGGAGGGAACCGGCGTGGGTGGTGAGGATCTCGGTCATGGCCCCGACTTTATGCGCCGCTCCCGGGCCCGCCGAAAACCGCGGTCATCCCCGTTCACATGGGGGCACGCGCCGGGCGGCCCCGGGACTGCGGGGCCGCCCGGGGCGCGGTGGTGCCGGGCGCTCAGTCGCGCGGCCAGGTCGGCACCAGGTTCCGGTCTCCGAAGGCCTGGTCGATGCGGCGCACCGGCGGCCAGTACTTCGACTGGATCCGCATCTGTGCGCTGTCGTGCACCGAATCGTCCTCGAGCACGGTCCAGCTGCCGGGGTAGACGGCGACCTCGCGGGAGTACGGGTGGGTCCACTCCCCCGTCGCGATCGAGGCCGCGGTGTGCGGGGCGTTCACCAGCGGGTTGTCGTCCTTCGGCCAGGTGCCCGCGACGACCTCCTCCGCCTCCTTCGCGATCATCAGCATCGCGTCGACGAAGCGGTCGATCTCGGCGAGGTCCTCCGACTCCGTCGGCTCGATCATGAACGTGCCCGCCACGGGGAAGGACATGGTGGGGGCGTGGAAGCCGTAGTCGATCAGCCGCTTGGCGACGTCGTCCACCGAGATCCCGGTGCGGGCGGTGAAGGGGCGCAGGTCCACGATGCACTCGTGGGCCACCAGGCCGTTCTCGCCGGTGTAGAGGATCTCGTAGGACTCGGAGAGGCGCCGGGCCATGTAGTTCGCGGCCAGCACGGCGGAGCCGGTCGCGTGGCGCAGCCCGTCCGGCCCCATCAGGCGGATGTACGTCCACGTGATCGGCAGGATCGACGGGGACCCGTAGGGCGCCTGGGAAACGGGCGGCCCGCCGTGCGGCCGCGCGCCCTGGCCGGTCACCGGGTGCTCCGCCTGCTGCATCGCCGGATGGCCGGGCAGGAACGGCGCCAGGTGCGCCTTGGCCGCGACCGGGCCCACGCCGGGACCACCGCCGCCGTGGGGGATGCAGAACGTCTTGTGGAGGTTCAGGTGGGAGACGTCGCCGCCGAACTCGCCGGGGCGGGCCACCTGCAGCAGGGCGTTGAGGTTCGCGCCGTCGACGTACACCTGGCCGCCCGCGTCGTGGACGAGCTCGCACACGGTGCGCACCTCCTCCTCGTACACGCCGTGGGTGGAGGGGTAGGTGATCATGATCGCGGCGAGCTCCTCGCCGTGGTCCTTGAGCTTCTGCTTGAGGTCGTCGAGGTCGATGTTGCCGTGCGCGTCGGAGGCGACGACCACCACGCGCAGGCCGGCGATCACGGCCGAGGCGGCGTTGGTGCCGTGCGCCGAGCTCGGCACCAGGCAGACGTCACGGCCGCCCTCGCCGCGCGAGGCGTGATAGGCGCGGATCGCGAGCAGGCCCGCGAACTCGCCCTGGGAGCCGGCATTGGGCTGCAGGGAGACGGTGTCGTAGCCGGTGAGATCCGCCAGCCAGATCTCCAGCTGGGTGATCATCTCGAGGTAGCCCTCGACGTCCTCGCGCGGGGCGAAGGGGTGCAGGGCGTTGAACCCGGCCCAGGTGACGCCGGCCATCTCGGTGGCGGCGTTGAGCTTCATCGTGCACGAGCCCAGCGGGATCATGCCCCGATCCAGCGCGAAGTCGCGGTCGCCCAGGCGGCGCAGGTAGCGCATCATCGCGGTCTCGGAGGGGAAGGAGGAGAAGACGGGGTGCTGGAGGAACGGATCCTCGCGCACCAGGCCCTCCCAGCCGGCGCCGGAGGCGACCTCGGCCACCTCCTGCCCGGGATCCGGGGCGTGCGGGGCGAAGGCGGCGGCGATCGCCTCGAGATCCGCGGCGGTGACGGTCTCGTCGAGCGAGAGGTGCACCAGGTCGTCGTCGACCGTGTGCACCAGGTACCCGGCCTCCGCCAGGGAGGCGGCGATGTCGCCCGCGCTGCCGGTGGCCCGCACCTCGAGGGTGTCGAAGAAGCTGTCGCTGACCAGGTCGAAGCCGCTGCGGCGCAGCAGATCGGCGAGGGAGGCGGTGCGGTCGGCGACGGTGCGGCCGATCCGCGTCAGCCCGTCCGGGCCGTGGTAGACGGCGTACATCGCGGCCATCACCGCGAGCAGCACCTGCGCGGTGGTGATCGCGCTGGTGGCCTTCTCGCGGCGGATGTGCTGCTCGCGGGTCTGCAGCGACAGGCGGTAGGCGGGGTTGCCGTCGGCGTCCTTGGAGACGCCGACCAGACGGCCCGGCAGCTGCCGCTCGAGACCCTTGCGCACCGCGACGAAGCCGGCGTGCGGGCCGCCGAAGCCGAGCGGGATGCCGAACCGCTGGGAGGTGCCGACGGTGACATCCGCGCCGAGCGCTCCCGGTGAGGCGAGCATGGTCAGGGCCAGCAGGTCCGCGGAGACGATCGCGACCGCCTTGGTCGATTTCACCTCGGCGAGCACGTCCCGGGGGTCCCACACCCGCCCGGACGCGCCCGGGTACTGCACGAGCGCCCCGAAGTAGTCGCCCTCGGGGACGCCGTCGGCGGCGAAGTCCACCTCGCGAAGCTCGATGCCGAGCCCGTCGGCCCGGCCCTGGAGCACCGCCTTGGTGGCGGGCAGGGTGTCGGCATCGACGAGGAACACGTTGCCGTTGCGCTTCACGGCGCGGCGGGCGAGCAGCATCGCCTCGGCCGCGGAGGTGGCCTCGTCGAGGGTGGAGGCGTTGGAGACGTCCATCCCGGTGAGGTCGCAGATCATGGTCTGGAAGGTCAGCAGCGCCTCGAGCCGGCCCTGCGAGATCTCCGGCTGGTACGGGGTGTAGGCGGTGTACCAGGCGGGGTTCTCGAGCACGTTGCGCTGGATCACCGCCGGGGTGTGGGTGCCGTGGTAGCCCAGCCCGATGAGGGAGCGGCGCACCGTGTTGCGCTCGGCGAGCGCCTGCAGCTCGGCGAGCGCGGCCGGCTCGGTGACCCCCTCGGGCACGACGGAGCCGGTGTTGCCGGAGGCGGCGCCGCCGGCTCCCTGCGCCTGGTCCAGCAGGATCGTGCTGGGCACAGCGGCGGTGAGCATCTCGTCCAGGGAGTCGAAGCCCAGGACCTCGAGCATGTGACGCTGCGCGTCGGGATCGGTGCCGACGTGGCGGCGGACGAAGGAGTCGTGTGCGTGCGCAGACGATGCGGTCATGGAGGGGCGCCCCTGGATGTTGCGTGCGGTGGTGGACGGGTGACGGCGGGAGGCGGGCCGCGCGGTGTGCGCGGCGCCGGAGCGGGGCGGTCACCGCGCGGCGACCGCCCCTGCGGCGGTCAGGACTGGGTGAAGGCCCGGTAGTCCTCGGCGCTGAGCAGATCCTCGGGCAGCGCCTCGAAGGTCGCCTTGAGCAGCCAGCCCTCCTCGAAGGGCGAGGAGTTCACGAGCTCGGGAGAGTCGACCACGGCCTGGTTGATCTCGGTGACGGTGCCGTCGATCGGCGAGAACAGATCGGAGACCGATTTGGTCGACTCGATCTCGCCCATCTCGGTGCCGGCGCTGAGCGCGTCCTCGACCTCGGGCAGGTCGACGTAGACCACGTCGCCGAGCTGCTCGGCCGCGTAGTCGGTGACGCCGATGACGGCCACGCCGTCGGATTCGACGCGGACCCACTCGTGGTCCTTGCTGTAGAGGAGTTCTGCGGACATGGGGATCGGTCCTTCCGGGGTTGGGGGGAACTCAGGGGGTCGGGGCCGGCGCGGGGCCGGTCGGTCGACAGTCGCGGGCGCGGATCAGCCGCGCGTGTAGAAGGGCATCTCGACCACGCGCACGGGCAGGTCCTTGCCGCGCACGTCGGCGTTCAGCACGGTGCCGACCTCGCGGACGGCCGGCGAGACGTAGGCCATCGCGATCGGGTGGCCGAGCGTCGGGGCCAGCGCACCGGAGGTGATGGTGCCGACCTCCGCTCCGTCGCCGTCGCGGAGGGTGGCGCCGGCGCGAGCGGCGCGGCGGCCCTCGGCGGCGAGGCCCACCAGCACGGGCAGGTCGGCGACGTCGGCGTGCTCGACGCCGGCGCGGCCGACGAAGTCTCCCTTGGACTTCAGCGCCACGACGCGCCCCATCCCGGCCTGTGCGGGGTGCAGCGCGCGGCTGAGCTCGTTGCCGTACAGCGGCATCCCCGCTTCGAGGCGGAGCGTGTCGCGGCAGGCGAGGCCGCAGGGCGTGAGCCGTTCGCCGCCGGCGGTGGTGAGCAGCTCCCACATCGCGGTGGCCTGCGCGTCGGGGACGTACAGCTCGAAACCGTCCTCCCCGGTGTATCCGGTGCGGGCGACCAGCAGGTCCCGGCCGTGGAAGGAGGCGACGGCGAAGCGGTAGTTCTTCATCCCCGTGAGGTCCTCGTCGCCCAGCCCCTCGACGCCGGAGCCCTCCGCCGTCAGCGCGTCCCGCAGGATCTGCTCGCTGGCCGGGCCCTGCACGGCGATCAGGGAGGTGCGGTCCGAGGCGTCGTCCACCTCGACGTCGAAGCCTGCGGCGCGGGTGCGGAGCTCGGCGGCGTCGACCTCGGCGTTGGAGGCGTTGGGGATCACCAGGAAGTGGTCCTCGGCGAGCCGGTAGGTGATGACGTCGTCGATCACGCCGCCGTCCTCGGTGAGCAGCAGCGAGTACTTCGCGCGCCCCACCGCCATGGCGGACATCTTCCCGGCCAGGGCATGGTCGAGGGCCTCCGCCGCCTGGGGGCCGCGCAGGTGGACCTCGCCCATGTGGCTGAGGTCGAAGATGCCCGCGCTCTCGCGCACCGCCCGATGCTCCGCGAGGTCGGAGTCGTACCTCACCGGCATCCGCCACCCCGCGAAGTCCGTGAAGGTCGCCCCGAGCGACTCGTGGACCGCCTCGAGGGCGGTGCTGCGCAGGTCCTGCTCGACCATGGTGCTCCTTCACTCGTCTCCGGGCGGCCGTCTGTCCCGCCCGCTGCGTCGCGCGGCACGACGTCGCACCGACCTGTGCGCCACGTCTCTGTGCCGCTGCCTCACCATACCGTTCGGACGCCGCCTGCGTGGCGCACGCCACCACCGCCCCGCCATGTGCCCGGCCGGGGCACGCGGCGCGGCGCAGGGGACGGGACGGAAGGCGGCACGACACGGCGTGCTGCACGGGGCCGAACGGCCCGCGGCCCCGCTCCCGGGACCTTGTACCGTGGGGGCGTGACGACGGAAGGCACGACAGAGTGGCCGGTACGGATCCACAGCCCGCGGCTGGTGATCCGGCCGCCGGGCGACGCCGACCGCGCGGCGATGATCCGGCTGATGACGGATCCCGTCACCCGCGAATACCTCGGCGGTGCCGTGGACTATGCGTCCCGGCAGGCTCTCGAGCTCTCGCCGCTGGGCCTGACCTGGGGGCGCTGGGTGCTGGCACTCGCCGAGGACGACACCATGATCGGCTCGATCACCCTCGGCTACGACCGCGGGGAGCTCGAGCTCTCCTACGCCCTGCTGCCGGAATGGACGGGCAAGGGCTACGCGGCGGAGTCCTGCATCGCGCTGCTGGGCTGGGCCCGCGAGGAGCTCGACGACGACCACGTGATCGCCATCAGCCAGACCCGCAACAAGCGCAGCGTGGCCCTGCTGCGCAAGCTCGGCTTCAGCGTGCGCAAGGGGCTCGAGGAGTTCGGCACCCAGCAGCTGCTGCTGGAGCGCTCGCTGCGCGAGCGGCTGCCCGAGTTCGCGCAGGAGCTGCAGACGGCCGCCGACCCGCCCCCGCCGACCCGGCGCTGAGCCCGTCTCAGCCGCGCGCGACGGGGCAGCTCATGCAGCGTGGGCCGCCCCGGCCCCGGCCCAGCTCGTCCCCCGCGAACTCGAGCACCTCCACGCCCTGGGCGCGCAGATACTCGTTGGTGGCGGCGGGCCGCTCGTAGGCGACCACCCGCCCGGGGGCGACGGCGAGCACGTTGCAGCCGTCGTCCCACTGCTCGCGGGCCGCGGCGTAGGCGTCCAGCGGCGGGGTGAGCACCCGCAGCGCCGCGACGCCGAGCCCTCGGGCGAGCACCTCGTCCATCTCGTCGGCCGGGCGGGCCCGGGAGACCAGCCGGTCGCCGGGCCGTTCGATCTCGAAGGTCTCCAGCGGCTCGAGCAGGCCGAACCGCAGCATCGACTCCTCATCGACCACGGTGGTGACGGTGTCCAGATGCATCATCGAGCGGCGATGCGGCAGCGCGATCGCGATCACCCGCTCCACGGAGCCGTCGGCGAGCAGATCGGCGGCCAGCCGTTCGACGCCGACCGCGCTGGTGCGCTCCGACATGCCGACGGCGGCCACGCGCGGCGACAGCATCATCACGTCCCCGCCCTCGACGGTCGCAGCGCCCGCCCCGTCGCGGCCCACCACCCGGCGCGGCGCGGAGGCCCCGGCGAAGCGGGGGTGGTGGCGGTAGATCATCTCCAGGTGGAGGCTCTCGCGGCGCCGGGCGGGATGGCGCATCGGGCTGAGCGCGACGACATCCCCGACCCAGGCCGAGGAGTCGCGAGTGAACAGGTGGTTGGGCAGCGGGTCCAGCACCAGCTGCTCCTCGGCGGCGCGGTGCAGCGCGATCGAGCGCGGGCTCACGCCGAGGCCGCGCAGCTCCCCGACGGTGATCCCGCCGATGAGGACGTCCACCAGCGGGCGGGGCGCCAGCTCGCGCAGCGCGCCGTGGAGGTCCTGGACCGCGATGTCCCCGAGCTCGGCAGGGTCCAGCGCGCGCTGCAGCAGCTCCTCGCGCAGCGCCGGCTCGAGCAGCAGCTCCTCGAGCAGCTCCGTCAGCTCGAGCACCTCGACGCCCTCGCCGCGCAGCAGGGAGGCGAACTGCCGGTGCTGGGCACGGGCGCGGTCGAGCCAGAGCACCTCGTCGAACAGCAGCTCCTCCCGCGTCTCGGGGGTGAGCCGCTCGAGCTCCGGGCCCGGGCCGTGGACCAGCACCCGGCGCAGCGGGGAGATCTCGTCGTGCACGCCGGTGCGGTGCGTGGGCGTCGCTGCCATGGGGGCTCCTCAGGTCTCGACCTGTGGGGACGCTAACAGAGCACCGCCTCGGACAGGACAGGGAGGGCAGAGCGGGGAAGGAAGAGCCGGCGCCGGGAACCGGACGGGCGGAGCCTGCCCTGCACGGTGCGCCGCGCGATGGCTACGCTGGCCGTGCACGCATCACTTCTGCCCCAGGAGGACCCCGTGACCGCGACCCCGCTGTCCATCCCGACCACCACTCTCGCCGACGGCACGGCGTTCCCGCTCGTCGGCTTCGGCACCTCGAGCATGAAGGGCGTCGAGGGTGCGGCCGCCATCGCCTCGGCGCTGCGCTCGGGATACCGGCTCATCGACTCCGCCGCCCAGTACGGCAACGAGGCGGCGGTGGGCCAGGGGCTGCGCGACAGCGGCGTCGACCCCGACGAAGCGCTGGTGACCACGAAGATCGCCGGCGGCGATCAGGGCCGCGAGGCCGCGCGCGAGGGCTACCTCGGCTCGCTGCGCCGGCTCGGGCTCGAGCGTGCCGCGCTGCTGCTCATCCACTGGCCGAACCCCTCGCGCGGGCTCGCGCTGGAGACGTGGCGCACCCTCATCGATCTCAAGGAGGAGGGCAGGGCGCTGCACATCGGCGTCTCGAACTTCCGCCCCGAACAGCTGCAGGAGCTGATCGACGCCACGGGGGTGGCCCCCGAGGTGAACCAGATCCAGCTCTCCCCCGCGCTGCCGCGCCAGGAGGCCGTCGCCTTCCACCGCGAGCACGGGATCGTCACCCAGGCCTGGGGTCCGCTCGGCGGCCGCGAGGGCCTCTCCGAGCAGTTCGCGCTGCAGCGCATCGCGCGCAAGCACGGCGTCTCCTCCTCGCAGATCTCGCTGCGCTGGGCGATCGACCGGGAGATCGTGGTGATCCCCAAGTCGCAGGATCCGCAGCGCCAGCGCGACAACGCGACCCTCGACGGGATCCGTCTGGACGATGAGGACCGCAGCCTGCTGGCCTCCCTCGACCTCGGCGAGGAGGCGGCCTGGGACTCCCGCGAGCACGAGGAGTGGTGACGCCCGCCCGCCGCTTCGTCCCCGGGCCGGAGCATCGGGAGATCATCTTCCTCACCGGCTCGGGGATCAGCGCCCGAACGGGCCTGGGCACGTTCCGCGGCCCCGACGGGCTGTGGGCGCTCGAGCCGGAGACCGAGCAGGCGATGCACGCCGGGCTGCTGCCCGACTCGCTGCCGCAGCTGTGGCGGGTCTGGGGCCGGATGGCCCGCATCGCGCGCGAGCACGGGCCCACCCCGGGCCATCGCGCGATCGCCCGGCTCGGCGCGCCCGTGATCACGCAGAACATCGACGGGCTGCACCAGGCCGCCGGCAGCGAGGTCGTCACCGAGCTGCACGGCAGCGCCCTGCGCGCCGCGTGCCTCGGCGAGGCCTGCCTCTGGTCGGCGCTGTTGGAGCCGGGTGACGGATCGCGCCCGGAGGATCACGGGGTGCCCGCGAGCTGCCCGCGCTGCGGTGCGCCGACCCGGCCCGACGTGGTCCTCTTCGACGAGCAGCTCCCGCCGCAGGCGCTCGACCTCGCGATGCGGCTCGCGCAGCGGGCCGATCTGTTCGTCGCCGTGGGCACCAGCGGGGTCGTCTTCCCCGCCGCCCAGCTGGCGCCGCTCGCCGCGGCGCACGGCGCGACGACGGTGCTGGTCGACATCGATCCGCCGGTGGGCTCGCGTGAGCTGTTCGACCACGTCCTGGCCGAGGACGCGCACGAGGTGCTGCCGGATTGGGAGCGGCGGATCCACCAGGTGGGCGGCACCTCGTTCCTGGACCCGTTCCCCGCCTGAACCGGGTCGCCCTCCTGCCCCGGTCGGCGCCCCGCGGGGCGCTCAGATCCAGATCGCCGGGTCCACCTGCTCCTCGGGGTGCGCCGCGCCGGAGCGCACCGCGGCCGGGATCCCCACCGCGGTGGCCCCGGCCGGGACGTCCTTGACCACCACGGCGTTGGCACCGATCTGGGCGTCCTCGCCGAGCACCACCGGGCCGAGCACCCGGGCACCGGCACCGATCGTGACCCCGTCCTCGACCGTGGGGTGGCGCTTGACGCGCTCCATCGACCGCCCGCCGAGGGTGACCCCGTGGTACAGCATCACGTCATCCCCGACCTCGGCGGTCTCCCCGACCACCACGCCCATGCCGTGGTCGATGAAGAAGCGCCGACCGATCCGCGCCCCGGGATGGATCTCCACCCCGGTGAGGGAGCGCACCCCCTGGGCGAGGACCAGGGCCGGCAGCTTCGCGCCCCGCCTCCACAGCCGGTGGGCGAGGCGATGGGTCCAGATCGCGTGCAGCCCCGGCGAGGTGAGCAGCACGGAGAGGTCATCGGTCGCCGCGGGGTCGCGTCGGTGCGCCGCCGCGAGATCCTCCCGGACCGTCGCGACGGCGTCCATCACCCGATCCAGCGGGCCCGTCATCATCGGCGCGACCGGGATCAGTCCGCGTACTGCGCGTACAGCGGGGTGGAGAGGTAGCGCTCCCCGAAGGAGGGCACCACCACCACGATCGTCGCGCCGGCGAACTCCTCGCGGGAGCCGACGCGGGCGGCCGCCTCGATGGCCGCGCCGGAGGAGATGCCCACCAGCAGGCCCTCGGTGCGGGCCACGGAGCGGGCCCGGTCCATCGAGGTCTCCGCGTCGATGTCGACGACCTCGTCGTAGATCTCGCGGTCCAGGATGCTGGGCACGAAGTTCGCCCCGAGGCCCTGGATCTTGTGCGGGCCGGGCTGGCCGCCGTTGAGGATCGCGGATTCCTCGGGCTCGACGGCGATGATCTTCACCCCGGGCTTGCGCTCCTTGAGCACCTGGCCCACGCCGCTGATGGTCCCGCCGGTGCCGATCCCGGCGACCACGGCGTCGACCGTGCCGTCGGTGTCCGCCCAGATCTCCTCGGCGGTGGTGCGGCGGTGGACCTCGACGTTGGCGGGGTTGTCGAACTGGCGCACCTGCACCGCGCCGGTCTCGGCGGCGACCTCCTCCGCCTTCTCGACCGCGCCCTTCATGCCCTTGGACGCCTCGGTGAGGATCAGCTCGGCGCCGTAGGCGCGCAGCAGCATGCGGCGCTCCTTGGACATCGACTCGGGCATGGTCAGGACGACCTTGTACCCGCGCGAGCTGCCGATCATCGCCAGGGCGATGCCGGTGTTGCCGCTGGTGGCCTCGACGATGGTGCCGCCGGGCTGCAGCTGCCCGGACTCCTCGGCCGCGTCGATCATGGCCACGCCGATGCGGTCCTTGACGGAGCTGGCGGGGTTGTAGAACTCGAGCTTCGCGACGATGGTGGCCTTGACCTCGTCACCGAGGTGGTTCAGCTTCACGAGCGGGGTGCGACCGACCAGCTCGGAGACGTTCTCGTAGATGGGCATGCTTCTCCTCGATGTTGCGGGAGCCATCGGCTCAAAGGTTCGCTTTGCCCGATCATAACGTCCCTCGCCGGACGGGGGACGAGCGCCCAGCCGACGGACCCGTCGAGCCGGTCAGTACACCATCCCCATGAACTCGCGGACCTTCGCGAGGGTGGCCTCGGCCTCGGCGTTCGCCTTCTCGTTCCCCGCCCGCAGCACCTGGAAGAGGTATCCGGGGTCCTGCTCGAGCTCCGCCCGGCGGGCGCGGATCGGGGCGAGGTGCTCGTTGAGCACCTCGGCCGTGTAGAGCTTCAGCGTGCCCGCGCCGCGGTCACCGATCTCCTCGGCGATCTCCTCCGGGGCCCGCCCGCTGGCCTGCGAGGCGATGGTCAGCAGGTTGGCGACCTCGGGGCGGCCCTCGGGGTCGTAGGTGATCTGCCGGTCCGCGTCCGTCTTGGCCTTCTTGATCTTCTTCAGCGTCTCGTCGGCGTCCATCCGCAGCATGACGGTGTTCCCGCGGGACTTGCTCATCTTGTGCTCGCCGTCCAGGCCCAGGATCGTCGGCGCCTCGGAGAGCAGCGCATCGGGCTCGGGGAAGTATGCCTCCCCCCCGGCGTAGCGCTCGTTGAAGCGACGGGCGATGACGCGGGTCTGCTCGATGTGCGGCAGCTGGTCCCGACCCACGGGCACCAGATTGCCGTGGCAGAACAGGATGTCGGCGGCCTGGTGGACGGGGTAGGTGAGCAGCAGCCCGCCCATCGCGGACTTCCCGGCGGCGGCCAGCTCGGTCTTCACCGTGGGGTTGCGCTCGAGCTCGGGCTGGGTCACCAGGGAGAGGAACGGAAGCATCAGCTGGTTCAGCGCCGGCACCGACGAGTGAGTGAAGATCGTCGAGCGCTCCGGGTCGATGCCCACGGCCAGGTAGTCGGTGAGCAGCTCGCGCACGGAGCCCTTGATGTCGCCGATGACCTCGCGGTCGGTGATCACCTGGTAGTCGGCGACGATCAGCCACGTCTCCACGCCGGCGTCCTGGAGGCGCACGCGGTTGCGCAGCGAGCCGAAGTAGTGGCCGATGTGCAGGGCGCCGGTGGGGCGGTCGCCGGTGAGCATGCGCAGCCCCGAGGGGTCGGACTCGATCGTGGACCAGATCCTGTCGCTGCGCTGCTGGGCGGTGTCGTAGCTGGTGCGGGTGTCGTTCGGTGCGGTCACCACACCATGCTAGCGGCCCCGTCGGGCGCGGCCGCGGTGGAGCCGCGCACGATGAGCTGGGGGCGCACGACGACCTCGGTGCGCGCGGGCCGGCGGGACTCCTCCCCGCCCCCCAGAGCGGTGCGCACGGCGGCGCGCGCGATGGAGCCGACGGCCTGACGCACGGTGGTCAGCGGCGGATTGGTGAGCGCAGCCCAGAAGACGTCGTCGTACCCGGCGACGGAGACGTCGCGGGGCACGCTGAGCCCCTGCGAGCGCACCCCCTCGAGGGCTCCGGCGGCCATCACGTCGGACCCGCAGAGGATCGCGGTCGCCCCGCGGGCGACGAGGTCGCGCGCGGCCTCGTAGCCCCCGGCGTAGGAGAAGTCGGTGAAGGAGACCGGCTGGGACCGCTCGCCCCAGTCCGCCGTGACGGCCTCGAAGACGCGGAGCTTCTCGCGGACCGGCCAGGTGTGCTCATCGCCCACCGCGAGGCCCACGTGCTGGTGCCCGAGCTCCTGCAGGTGCGTGAGCACCGAGCGCACCGCGTGCTCCTCGTCGGTGGAGAGGAAGGCGGCGTCGAGCTCCTCGCGCACACCGTTGACGAGCACCAGCGGCGTGCCGCCGTCGGTGATCTCGCGGTAGTGGTCGACGGGCCCGCGGTGCTGGGCGTGGTGTCCGGAGACGACGATGATCGCGTCGACACCGCAGTGCAAGAATCTTTGCAAGAACTCTCGCTCGCGCTCCACGGTGCGGGCCCGCATGGCCACCAGAGCGGAGGCGCCGCGCCCGAAGAGCTCGGCCTCGATGCGCTCGGCCCAGGCGGCGAAGACCTGGTTGTCCAGATCCGGCACGAGCACCCCGACCAGAGGGCCGGAGTCGAGGGCGCCGGGCCCCGGACCACGACCCAGTCGGCGCGCCACCTCGAGCACGGCCTGCCGGGTCGCCTCGTTCACGCCGGCCTTCCCGTTGAGCACCCGAGAGACCGTGGCCTCGCTGACGCCGGCGGCCCGGGCGATGTCGATGAGTCGCGCCACTGCCTCCCCCTCACGGGCCTCGAGCGTCATCGCCCGTGGCCGAATCGAAACCTGCAAGTTCTTGCGCATTCTTGCACACAACCTGCTCCTTGTTCTAGTGTGAGCGCATCGAGCGCCGCCGTCGGGAGGCGGCTGCTCCGCGATTCAAAGGAGAAGACGTGCAGATTCGTCGAAAGAGCTTCCTCGCCCTCGGCGGCCTCGCCGCGGGCACCACCCTGCTGGCCGCCTGCGGCGGCTCGGACTCGGACACCGACAGCGACTCCGGGGGCGGCGGCGCCTCCGACGGCGGCGGCGGCTCGTCGGCCGGGCAGCTGGTCATCTGGGCCGACGAGGAGAAGGCCCCGGCGCTGGAGCCCTCCGCGAAGGCGTGGGGCGAGGAGAACGGCATCGAGGTCGTCGTGGAGGTCGTCCCCGGTGACGAGCTGCAGGCGAACTTCATCACCGCCAACCAGGCCGGCAACGGTCCGGACGTCACCATGGGCGCCCACGACTGGATCGGCAACCTCGTCCAGAACGGGGCGATCTCCCCGGTGCAGCTGCCCTCCGACGTGGCGGACACGATCGCCCCGGTCGGCATCGACGCCGTCACCTACGACGGCCAGACCTACGGCGTGCCCTACGCGGTGGAGACCCTCGCGCTGTTCGCCAACAACGAGCTCACCGACGTCGCGGAGCCCGGTTCCCTCGAGGAGCTCATCTCCGCCGCCGAGGACGGCGGCGCCGAGAACATCCTCTCGCTGCCCATCGGCGAGTCCGGCGATCCGTACCACATGCAGCCGATCTACACCTCGGCCGGCGGCTACCTGTTCGGCAAGGACTCCGAGGGCAACCTCGACCCCTCCGACCTCGGCGTCGGCGAGGAGGGTTCGCTCGTCGCGGCGGACAAGATCTCCGAGCTGGGCGAGCAGGGCGTGCTGAAGAACTCGATCACCGGCGACAACTCGATCTCCCTGTTCGCCGAGGGCAAGGCCGCCTACCTGATCTCGGGCCCGTGGGCCCTGGCCGACGTGCGCGACTCGGGCATCGACTTCACCGTCTCCCCGATCCCCGGCTTCGAGGGCATGGAGCCGGCCGCACCGTTCGCTGGCGTGAACTCGTTCTACGTCGCCTCGAACGCCGCCAACGCCGGGTTCGCCCAGCAGTTCATGACCGATGTCGCCAGCTCCCCCGAGGTCGCCAAGGCCATGTACGAGGGCAATCCCCTGCCCCCGGTGAACCTCCAGCTGCGTGAGGAGATCGCCTCCTCGGACGAGCACGTCATGATCTTCGCCGAGGCCGCCGAGGCCGCCGAGCCGATGCCCGCCATCCCGGCGATGTCCGCGATCTGGGAACCGCTGGGCATCGCCCAGGCCAACATCGTCGGCGGTGCGGATCCGCACCCGGCCATGAAGTCCGCGGGCGAGGAGATCGCCGCAGCGATCGGCTGATCCCACCGGAGCGATCCGCCGCCCCCCGCCGCCGCTGCGGCCGGGGCGGCGGGTCGCCCCTGCTCGCCCACCTCCCGCCGACTCCGGCACCCCTCCTGCTCCTCGAAAGGCAGAGTCGCCCATGACCTCGACGCATGCCCCCGCGCACCGGACCCGATCGCTCTCGGTCCCGGCCATGGTCACCCGCATCGCGGTGCTCGGCATCACCCTCGCGGTGACGGTGTTCATCGCACCGGTGCTGATCTCCCAGCAGTCCTGGATGTGGCTGGCGGTGCTGCTGCTCTCCGCCGTCGGCATCTTCGTGCTGTACTCCACGAAGCGGTTCGTGCCGGGGAAGTACCTGTTCCCGGGCACCTTCTTCCTCTCGGTGTTCCTGATCCTCCCCATCGTGCTGACGATCGGGTACTCGTTCACCAACTACGGCGACGGCACCCGCGGGACCAAGGAGCAGGCGATCGGCTCGATCGTCGCCAGCTCCGTCCAGCAGTCCCCCGACTCACCCCGGTACGCGATGACGGTGGCGACCTCCGGCTCCCCCACCGAGGGGCCGTTCGAGCTGTACCTCGTGAACCCGGACGACGGCACCGTCTACCGCGGCGATGCCGAGACGGCGCTCGAGCAGGTCGATCCCGGAGCGGTCACCGTGGTCGAGGGCCGGGTCACCGAGGTCCAGGGACTCACGGTGCTCGACGCCGCCCAGGTGAACGCGATCTACAACGAGCTGATGGAGCTCGCGGTCCCGGTCGACGAGTCCTCGGCGGTCCGCCCCCTGGGCGTGAACCAGGCCTTCGTGGGCACCACCGTCCTGCAGTACGACGAGGCCACCGACACCATCACCGACACCTCGACCGGCGAGCAGTACACCGTCGGGGAGGTCGGGGACTCCCAGTACTTCGTGGACTCCTCGGGCGAGCGGGCGTTCTCCCAGGGCTGGCTGCAGAGCGTGGGCCTGTCCAACTACGAGCGGCTGTTCACGAACTCCACCGTCGCCGGGCAGTTCTTCTCGGCCTTCGTGTGGACCCTGGTGTTCGCGGCCGGCTCGGTGCTGCTCACCTTCGCGCTCGGCTTCGCTCTCGCCGTGATCCTCAACGACCAGCGCCTGAAGGGACGCCGCTTCTACCGCTCCGTGCTGATCATGCCGTACGCGATCCCCGGCTTCATCTCGCTGCTGGTGTGGTCGAACTTCTACAACCGCGACTTCGGCCTGATCAACGAGATGCTCGGCCTGAACCTGGACTGGTTCGGGGACCCGAGCCTCGCGAAGGTCGCCGTGCTGCTGACCAACCTGTGGATGGGCTTCCCCTACATGTTCATCGTCTCCACCGGCGCGCTGCAGGCGATCCCGGACGAGCTGATGGAGGCCGCCCGGATGGACGGTGCCTCCCGCTTCCAGAGCACCTCGAAGATCCTGCTGCCGCTGCTGCTGGTGGCCGTGGCTCCGCTGCTGGTCTCGTCCTTCGCCTTCAACTTCAACAACTTCAACGCGATCGAGCTGCTCACCGAGGGCGGGCCGTTCCCCGACGGCTCCGGCCGCGGGGCCACGGACATCCTCATCTCGATGGTCTACCGCATCGCCTTCGGCGGCTCCGGGGCCGACTTCGGCTTCGCCTCGGCCGTCTCGGTGTGCCTGTTCGTCCTCACCGGCGTCCTGGCCGCCATCCAGTTCCGATTCACCAACGTCCTCGAGGACGTCAACTGAGCCCGCGGAAGGGGTCCACCATGAGCTCCACCACAGCTCCGCAGCGGCGTCCGAGGCGTCGCATGCCGTTCCACCGCTGGTTCGCCGAACTCGGCTGGCGCCACATCGTCGGCGTGCTCGCGATCGCCTTCGCGGTGTTCCCGATCATGTTCGTGATCTCCGCCTCGCTGAACGAGAGCGGCTCGATCGCCGCCGCGGGCCTGCTGCCCACGGAGGGGATCACCCACGAGCACTACGCCGTGATGCTCAGCGGCGAGCGCGCGAACTTCCTGCGCTGGTACCTCAACACCATCATCGTGTGCGGTGTGGTCGCCACCGGGCAGGTGTTCCTCTCGCTGCTGGCCGCCTACGCCTTCAGCCGTCTGCGCTTCCGCGGCCGACGCGGCGGCATGCTCGCGGTCCTGCTGATCATGATGTTCCCCGCGATCCTGTCGATGATCGCGGTGTACACGATGATCGCGGGCCTGGGCGAGGCGGTGCCGCTGCTCGGCCTGAACACCCTGGCCGGCTACATCGCGGTGCTGATGGGCGGCGCGTTCAGCCAGGTGTGGCTGCTCAAGGGGTTCTTCGACACGATCCCGAAGTCGCTGGACGAGGCGGCGATCATCGACGGCGCCTCCCACTGGCAGGCGTTCCGCAGGATCCTGGTGCCGTCCATGACCCCGATCCTGGCCACCACGCTGCTGCTGGCCCTGGTGCTCTCGTTGAGCGAGTTCCTGCTCGGCTCGATCTTCCTCACCGACGACTCGAAGAAGACCCTCGCCGTCGGCATGTACGGCATGTTCTCCTCGGACCGCTCGAACAACCTGGGCGTCTTCGCCGCAGGATCCGTCATGGTGATGATCCCCGTGATCATCCTCTACCAGTTCCTGCAGCGGTACATCGTCGGCGGCTCCACCGCCGGGGCCGTGAAGGGCTGAGCGACGTACTGCGACAACGCCCCGCACCACCTGCACCACCGGAAGGACTCCCCATGACCACTTCGCCCCTGACCGCTCCGCAGACCGCCGAGCGGGAGAGCAGCCCCGAGAGGCAGTGGTGGCGCGACGCCGTCGTCTACCAGGTCTACCCCCGCTCGTTCGCCGACTCGGACGGCGACGGGATGGGCGACCTGCCCGGCGTCACCGAGCGTCTGCCCTACCTGCGCGACCTCGGCGTCGACGCGATCTGGCTCTCGCCCTTCTACACCTCTCCGCAGAAGGACGGCGGCTACGACGTGGCCGACTACACCGACGTCGACCCCCGCTTCGGTGCGCTGTCGGACGCCGACGAGATGATCGGCCGCGCCCATGAGCTGGGGCTGAAGGTCATCGTGGACATCGTCCCCAACCACTCCTCCGATCAGCACGAGCTGTTCCAGCAGGCCCTCGCGGCCGGCCCCGGCTCCCCGGAGCGGGACATGTACGTGTTCGCCGAGGGCCGGGGGGAGCACGGCGAGCTGCCGCCGAACAACTGGACCTCGATCTTCCACGGCCCGGCCTGGACCCGCGTCACCGAGGCGGACGGCACCCCCGGCCAGTGGTACCTGCACATCTTCGACACCAGCCAGCCGGACTGGAACTGGGAGAACCCGCGGGTGCACGAGCTGTTCCAGGACGTGCTGCGGTTCTGGCTGGATCGCGGCGCCGACGGCTTCCGCGTGGACGTCGCCCACGGCATGGTCAAGCCCGAGGGCCTGCCCGACGCCACAGTCAACGCCGAGGGGCTGATCGACATCCCCGAGGGCGAGGTGCCGATCTACTTCGACAACGACGGCGTGCTGGAGATCTACCGCGAGTGGCGCCCGATCCTGGACTCCTACGAGGGTGACCGGATGATGGTGCTCGAGGCGTGGATCCCCGAGCACCGGCTGCCGCTCTACATCGGGGACGAGAAGGCCCACCAGTCCTTCAACTTCGGCTTCCTGCAGGCCCGCTGGGGCGTGGAGACCATGCGCGCGGCGATCGAGGAGCCGCTGAAGCTGGCCGACGCCGTCGGCTCCCCCACCACCTGGGTGCTCTCCAACCACGATGTGATCCGCCACGCGAGCCGCTACGGCTTCGCGCCGGAGTACCGCTTCGGCGAGGGCCTGGGCCGCGACGAGGTGCCCGATGCGGAGCTCGGCCTGCGCCGCGCGCGGGCCGCCACGCTGCTGATGCTGTCGCTGCCCGGCTCCGCCTACCTGTACCAGGGAGAGGAGCTCGGTCTGCCGGAGGTGCGCGACATCCCCGACGAGCTGCGCGAGGACCCCTCCCACCTGCGCGCCGGGGTGCCCGGCCGGGACGGCTGCCGGGTGCCGCTGCCGTGGTCGAAGGAGGCGCCCGCCTACGGCTTCTCCCCCACCGGGAGGAGCTGGCTGCCGCAGCCGGAGGCGTTCGGCGAGCTGGCGGCCGACGTGCAGGAGGGCGTCGAGGGCTCGACCCTCGAGATGTACCGCGCCGCGCTGCACCTGCGCGCGGAGCTCGGTCTGGGCCGTCCCGACGGCGGCGTGAGCTTCCTCGAGGGCCTGCCGGCCGGTGTGCTCGGCGTCTCCCGCGGGGAGGTGACCGTGCTGGTCAACACCACCGATGCGGCGGTCGACCTGCCGCAGGGGCCGCTCGCCGGCGCCGACGTGCTCGTGGCCTCCGCCCCGCTCATGCCGGGCACGCTGCCCGCCGACGCCGCGGTGTGGCTGCGCACCGCCTGAGCGACGGGAGCCGGCCCGTCTCCCGCACCGGGAGTCGGACCGGTCACGCCGGGCCGCGGCGGAGCGGGCGTCTCCGCGGCCCGGCGGGCTCGCGCCGCTAGGATCGCGTCCATGCGCCCGCCCTCCTCACCGGCCGATCCCGGGTTCGACGTCGTCGTGCTCGGGGCCGGGCTGAACTCGCTGAACCTCACCATCGCCTTCCACCAGCAGTACGGCATGCGCTGCACCACGGTGGTGCGGGTGCCCGTCGCGATGAACCAGCACACGGTCACGAGCGACCAGCTGGTCCTCGGCGCCGATGCCACCGACGAGCAGATGCGCGACGCCCTGCTGGAGCTGGCGGCCCGTCGGCCCGCGGGCCGCCCGGCGCTGCTGCTGACCAACGCCGATTCGCTGATCGAGTTCATCGACCGCTTCCGCGAGGAGCTCGAGCAGCACTATCTCCTGGCCCAGGTGGACGGCGCGCTCCTGTCGCGCCTGGCCGACAAGGCGGAGTTCGCCCAGATCTGCGAGCAGCTCGGCATCGGCACCGTCCCCACCGTGATCGTGGACTTCTCCCGCGCGGAGGAGACCGACTGGAACGGTGAGCAGGAGCTGCCCTGGTCCTACCCGGTGGTGGGCAAGGCCGCGAACACGGCCGAGTACCACCACGTCGACTTCCCCGGCAAGCGCAAGGTCTTCTTCCTGGAGAGCCGCGAGGAGCACCTGGACCTGGTCCGCCGTCTGCGCGGCTCCGGCTTCACGGGGCGCTTCCTGTTCCAGGAGCTGATCCCGGGCGACGACACCGCCGAGCGCTCGATCACCGCCTACCGCTCCTCGCGCGGGAAGGTGACGCTGCTGTGCGCCGCCCAGGTGCTGCTGGGCGAGCACACGCCCGAGGCCCTAGGACGCCCTGCCGCGATGGTCACCGGCGACTTCCCGAGCCTCACCGCAGCTGCGGAGCGCTTCCTGGACGCCGTGGACTACGTGGGCTTCGCGAACTTCGACGTGAAGGTCGATCCCCGCACCGGCGCCGAGTGCTTCTTCGAGATCAACCCGCGCATCGGCCGCAACAACTACTACGTCACCGCGGCCGGGGAGAGCGTGGCCCGTCACGTCGTCGCCGACCGCGTCCTCGACCAGGACATCGCCCAGGTCGTCGTCGCGCGCGAGGTCCTCTACTCGATCCTGCCGGTCTCCCTGGTGCTGCGCTACCTGCGCGACCCCGCACTGCGCACGCGGATCCGGCGCCTGGCGCGCACCGGGCTGCGCAATCCCTTCCGGTACCGTCCGGAAGGCCTGTGGATGCGGGCCTACTCCGTCGTCTCCGGCCTGAACTTCGTGCGCAAGTACCGCGCCGTCTACCCCCGCCCCACCGACACCGGTTTCTGATCCCGAGAAGGACCCCTGCGATGCCCGAGACCCCCGCCCGCTCCCTCGCCGACACCCCCGCCCCCGGGGTGGATCTGGTGCTCCTCGGCGGGGACATCGGGATCTACGCCCTCGCCCGCGCCTTCCACGAGAGGTACCGGATCTCCGCGACGGTCGTGACCCGCAAGGTGGCCGGCCCGGTCGCCGACTCCTCGATCCTGCGCACCGTCGAGCTCGGCATGGACGCCACCGAGGACGACATGATCCGGGCCCTGGTGAAGGTGGGGACCGACAAGGCCTCGCGCCCGGGCGGCGCCCGACCGATCCTGCTGGCCAACGCCGACTTCCTGGTGGCGCTGCTGGCCGCTCACCGGGAGCGGCTGAGCGCCTGGTTCCACCTGCCGCTGCTGGACGACGACGTGCTCGAGGCCGTCGCCGACAAGGCGACCTTCTCCACGCTGTGCGCCGAGATCGACGTGCCCACCCCGCGCACCGTGGTGCTGGACTTCGCCGGCGGCACCGCCCCCGACGTGCCCGAGCTGGACCTGGGGTGGCCGCTGGTGGCCAAGGCCTCCCGCTCCTCGGCGTACAACGCGGTCTCCTTCCCCGGCAAGCGCAAGGTCTTCGAGATCGCGGACCGCGCCCAGCTGGTGGACCTGGTGGAGAAGCTCACCGCCGCGGGGTACCGCGACCGCTTCGTGGTCCAGGAGATGGTCCCGGGCGACGACACCGCGATGCTGTCGGTCACCGCCTACGTCGACACCCGCGGCGAGGTGACGCTGCTGGGTGGGGCGCAGGTGCTGCTCGAGGAGCACACCCCCGGCGCGCTCGGGAACCCGGCCGCGATGTTCACCACCGACCTGCCCGACGTGCTCGACCAGTCGGTGCGCTTCCTCGAGCACACCGGCTACCGCGGCTACGCGAACTTCGACGTGAAGATCGACCCGCGCGACGGGATCGCGAAGTTCTTCGAGGTCAACCCGCGCATCGGCCGCAACAACTACTACATGACCGCCGCCGGGGCGAACGTCGCCGAACCCGTCGTCGCCGATCTGATCGAGGGCCGCGCGCTGCCCCGCATGGTCCCGCACCGCGAGGTGCTGTACTCGATCGTGCCCTGGGCGCTGCTGCGCCGGTATGTGCTCGACCCGGCTCTGCGGGCACGGGTGCGGGCGATCGGCAAGCAGGCCACGGTCCACCCGCTGGCCTATCCGGTCGAGGGCCTGAAGCGCCGCGCATACGTGCTCGCGGCCCAGGCCAACCAGGTCAAGAAGTTCCTCCAGCACTACCCGCGTCCGTCGGCCGACGGGTTCTGAGGCCGCCGCCCGACGCTCGCCACCCGCTGTGGCCGTGGTTACACTGCGGATATGCCTGCTCAGGATTCCTTCGCCATCAGTTCGAACGCCACTCCCGACGGCTCCGAGGTCGCGCCCCAGCAGCTGGTGGCCTCCCTCGGCGGGGAGAACCTCTCCCCCGACCTCTCCTGGTCGGGCGCCCCGGAGGGCACCCGCTCCTTCGCCGTGACCTGCTACGACCCGGACGCTCCCACGGGCTCCGGATTCTGGCACTGGGTGGCCTGGGACATCCCCGCCACGACCACGTCGCTGCCCCTCGGCGTGGCCCGGGACGACGCCACGCTGCTGCAGGCGGCGAACGACTTCGGCAACGCCGGCTACGACGGTCCCGAACCGCCGCCGGGCGCCCCGCACCGCTACCAGTTCTCCGTGCACGCCCTGCCCGTGGAGAGCCTCGGGGTCGCTGCGGACTCCCCGCACATCGCCGCCCGCTTCGCGATCTTCACCCAGCAGCTCGCCTCGGCCACCCTCACCGCGCGATACCAGGTGGTCGACTGAAAGACCAGGGGGAAACTCCCCGCGACCGGTCGGGCGTGCCACGTGGTCGCTCCCGGACCTCGATCGTAGGCTCGAACCATGGATGCGAGCACTGTCCGCAGCACGCGGCGAGCACGGGGGTCAGACCATGGTCTGACGTCTCTCATGCGCTCGGGGGACGCGATCGCCGGCACCGGGTGGGAACCTCGAGGGGTGAATGCGAACACGAAGCACCCCGACCCGCCGGCGACGACCTCCGGGCGCCCGCTGCGGGTGCTGCTGACCACCGACTGGTGGGAGCCGGTCGTCAACGGCGTGGTCGCCTCGGTCCAGACCCTGCGGCGCGAGCTCCTCGCGCTGGGCTGCGACGTGCGCGTGCTGACCCTCTCCCAGGGCCTGCGCACCCGGAACGAGGAGGGCGTGTACCGCCTCGGCTCGGTCTCCGCGTCGATGGTGTACGACCGCGCCCGCATCGGCATGCCCTCGGGGCGCCGCGTGCTGCGCGAGATCCTTCGGTGGAGCCCTGACGTGGTGCATTCCCAAGCCGAGTTCTCCACCTATGTGTGGGCGCGTCGCATCGCCCGCACGCTCTCGGTGCCGCTGGTGCACACGTACCACACCATCTACGAGGACTACACCCACTACTACTCCCCCAGCCGCACCATGGGCCGCAAGGTGGTGGAGTCCTTCTCCCGCAGGGTGCTCTCGCGCACGGACGCGGTGATCGTGCCGACCGCCAAGGTGGCCCGGCTCCTGACCGGATACAGGGTGGACCGCCCCCTGCACGTCATCCCCACCGGGCTGGACCTCGAGCGCTTCCGCCCCGCCCGCACCGCCGGCGAGCACGCCGACGCCCGCGCCCTGCGCGCCGGTCTGGGGATCCGTCCCGAGCAGCGGGTGCTGCTGTCCGTCTCGCGCCTGGCCAAGGAGAAGAACCTCGATGAGGTGCTCGAGATGATGGCCCTCGCGGACCGGGAGGACACCGTGCTGGTGCTGGTCGGCGAGGGGCCGTACCGCGGCGCGCTCGAGGCCCGTGCGGCGGCGCTCGGCATCACGGACCGGGTCTGCTTCACGGGCGTCGTCGCACCGGCCGACATCCCGCGCTGGTACCGCATGGGGGACGTGTTCGTCGGCGCCTCCCTCAGCGAGACCCAGGGACTGACCTTCATCGAGGCGATGTCCAGCGGCCTCCCGCTGCTGTGCCGCCGCGACCCATCGCTCGCGAGCGTCGTGGTCGAGGGTGTCACGGGCTGGCAGTTCGAGAGCCCCGCCCAGTTCACGACCCGGCTGAACGCGCTCCTGGACGATCCGCGCGGACGCGAGCAGATGTCCCGCGCGGCCCTGGACCGGGCCCGCATCACCTGCGACGCGCAGGAGTTCGGCCGCAGCGTGCTCAGCGTGTACCAGCAGGCCCGCGGGCGCCGCGAGCCGCTGATCGTGCGGCACGAGCCGGTGCCGGCATGAGCACGAGCACCGGTTCCCTCCCCCGTCTCCGTGCCGATTTCCCGGCGTCGGCCGCGGCGGCCGATCGGCCCGACGCGGGGACCGCGCCGCCCACCCGCCGGGATCCGCTGCGGCTGGCCGCACAGCTGTCCCCGCTGCTGGGCCTCGGCGTCAGCATCGCCCTGGTGTGGTGGGGGCTGGAGACGGGTGTGCTGCAGTCGCTCGAGAACCTGCAGGTGTTCATCGACTCGCTGGGCGCCTGGGGGCCGGTCGCCTTCCTGATCGCCTCGGCCGCCTCCGTGGTCTTCCCGATCGTGCCCGCCGGGCTGCTGGTGATCGCCGGCCCCGTGCTGTTCGGCCCGATCGAGGGCACGATCTACAACTACGTCGCCGTCTGCGCCGGGTCCCTGCTGAACTTCGCCATCGCCCGCCACGTGGGCCTGGGGCTCATCGAGCGGCTCTTCCGCCCGCGCACGGTCGAGAAGTTCCTGGGCTGGACCCGCAGCGGCCATTTCACCCGCGCGTTCGCCTTCGCGATCGCCCTGCCGATCGCTCCGGACGACCTGCTGTGCTACATCGCGGGCACCACGCGGATGCGGTGGCGCACCTACGTCGCGATCATCCTGCTGTGCAAGCCGTGGGCCCTGATCGCCTACGGACTGGGGGTCAGCGCCCTCGTGCTCCGCTTCCTGCCCTGGTGAACGGAATCCCGTCATGCTCATGAGGTCCCGCGCCCGTCGGCGCTCCGCCCCCGCCCTCCCCGCTGCGCAGCATGCCGGCGCCGAGCATCCGCCGCTGCGGGTGCTGCTGCCCCGCGGGCTCGCCGCGCTCGCCCGCGAATCGGGCATCGGCGCCGCGATCCGCCACCAGGAGAAGGCGGTGCGCTCCCTGGGCCACGAGGTGGTCACCGACCCGCTGGGCCCCTTCGACGTGGTCCATCTGAACACCCCGTTCCCGGACACGCTGCTGCTGGCCCTGTGGGCACGGCTGCGCAGACGCCCGACGCTGGTGTGGGCGCACTCCACCGAGGACGACTTCCGCGACTCCTTCCCGGGCTCGAACCGTCTGGCCCCGCTGTTCC
The DNA here is from genome assembly GCA_000023405.1 of Brachybacterium faecium DSM 4810. Lineage (NCBI taxonomy): Bacteria > Bacillati > Actinomycetota > Actinomycetes > Micrococcales > Dermabacteraceae > Brachybacterium > Brachybacterium faecium. The sequence continues at coordinate 1,373,683 of CP001643.1, read as the reverse complement.
GGCGCTGGATCGCGCTCCTGTACCGCCGCGGGGACGCCGTGGTCACGCCGAGCGAGTACTCCAGGCAGCTGATCTCCGCGCCGAAGTACGGGCTGCGCGCCCCGATCCGCGTGCTCTCCAACGGGGTCGACACCGGCTTCTTCCGCCCGGACCCGACCGCGCGGCAGCGGCTGCGGGACTCCCTCGGCCTGCCGCCGGAGGCCACCGTGGTGATCAGCGTCGGGATGCAGCTGCGGCGCAAGGGCATCCTGGACTGGGTGGAGGTGGCCCGGAGGATGCCCGAGGTCACCTTCGTCTGGTACGGCCGCACCGATCCCAGGCTGCTCACCGCCGAGGTGGAGCGCTCCCTGGCCGGCGCCCCCGCGAACGCGCTGTTCCCCGGGTACGTGCAGGCCGAGCAGCTGCGTGAAGCGTACTGCGGCGCGGACGCGTTCTGCTTCCTCACCAAGGAGGAGACCGAGGGGATCGTGCTGTGGGAGGCGCTCGCCTGCGGAGTGCCGGCGCTGGTGCGGGGGATCCCGCTGTACCGCGAGGCGATGCCCGACGGGGTGCTCACGCACCAGGTCGCGGGCGACGGGCCCGAGTTCCCCGGCCGGGCCGCGGCGAGGCTGCGGGCTCTGCTGGACGGGGAGCTGGAGGACCTCACCGCGGCGGGCCGCCGCGCCGCGGAGGGCGTCGACCTCGAGCAGGTCGCGAAACGGCTGCGGGAGATCTACCGGCTGGCCGGGGTGCGTCCGGTGCGCGGCGTCAGGAGCGGCGCGTAGGCCTCCACACCACCAGGGCGTTGCCGCTGCTGCGCCGGCGTGGACGCTCGCCGCGGCGCAGGGCGCTGATCTCCCCGTCCCGGTCGGCGGAGAAGACGCGCCGCTGGGCGGGGGTCATCGTCTCCAGGGTGTCGCGGACCCGGCTCAGCTGGTCCTCCAGCGCGGTCACCTCGTCCTGCAGCTCGAGGATGCGCTTGATCCCGGCGAGGTTGATGCCGTCCTCCTGGGAGAGCGCCTGGATCTCGCGAAGGCGCGCGATGTCGCGGGTGCTGTAGCGGCGGCCGCGGCCCCGGGTGCGCTGCGGGATCACCAGGCCCAGGCGGTCGTACTGGCGCAGGGTCTGCGGGTGCATCCCGGAGAGCTCCGCCGCCACCGAGATCACGAACACGGGCGCCCGGTCGTCCAGGCGGTGCGAGCTGGGCATCGGAGGGCTCCTCTCGGGATCCGGCGGTGGCGGTCAGGTCGGAGGGATCGGGCCCGGTGATCGGGGCCCGGCGGCCGGGCCTCAGCGCGCGGCGGCCTCGGCGAGCCCGGCCCTCGGGTCCTCCTCGGCCAGCGCCGAGCGGAGGTCCTCGACGGCCTTCCGGGCATCGCCCTCCACGTGGGTGGGGACGGCGACCTGGACCGTGACGTGGAGGTCGCCGGTGGACTTCTTGGTCACCAGGCCCTTGCCGCGCACCCTCAGGGTACGGCCGGAGGGCGTGCCGGGCGGGATCTTCACCGAGACCGTGCCGCCGTCCAGCAGCGGGACGGACACCGTGGTGCCCAGCACGGCCTCGTCGAAGGCGACCGGCACGGTGATCCTCAGGTTCGTCCCGTCGGCGCTCCACACCGGGTGCTCCTCGACGTCCAGGGTGAGCAGCAGGTCGCCGGCGGGGGCGCCGCCCGGTCCGGGCCGGCCCTTGCCGCGCAGGCGGATCTTCTGGCCGTCGTGCACCCCGGCGGGGATGCGGGTGGTGACCGTGCGGCCGTCGACGCTCAGCTTCAGTTCGGTGCCCATCGCCGCATCGCGGAAGCTGATCCGGGTGCGGGCGGAGGTGTCGGCGCCCTTCGCCGGGGCGCGGTTCGGGGAGAACCCGGCCGGTCCACCGCCGAAACCTCCCCCGCCGCCGAAGCCGCCGGCCTGGCCGCCGAACATCTTCAGCAGGTCGTCGATGTCGGGTCCGCCGGCACCGCCGGGAGCGGGGCCGGGGCCGGGCTGGCCGCCGCCGAACATCGAGGAGAAGATGTCCTCGAAGCCGGCGCCGCCGGGACCGCCCTGGCCGGCGGAGAACCGGGCACCGCCGGAGCCCATGGCGCGGATCGCGTCGTACTGCTGGCGCTGCTCGGGATCGTTGAGGACCGAGTAGGCCTCGCCGATCTCCTTGAACATCTCCTCGGCCTTGGGGTCATCGGGATGACGGTCGGGGTGGTACTTGCGGGCCTTGCTGCGATAGGCCTTCTTGATCTCCTGCGCGTCGGCGTCCTTGGAGACGCCGAGGACCGCGTAGAAGTCCTTGTCGAGCCAGTCCTGTCCGGACATGTGCGTCTCCTTCCGGGAGCTTCAGCTGCGGGATCGTTGGTAGGGGTGACGGGGTGCGGGGCCTGCCGGGGACCGACATGCCCCGCACCGCGTGGACGAGCGGGTCGCGCTCAGGCGGGACCGCGGGTGCCGACCCGGGCGGGCCGGAGGATGCGGTCGTTCATCGCGTAGCCGGGCTGCATGACGAGCGAGATCGTGGGGGTCTCCACGTCCTCGGCGTCCTCGTGCATGAGCGCCTCGTGCAGGTTCGGATCGAACTCCTCCCCCACGGCGCCGAAGCGCTTCAGGCCGTGCGAGCCGAGCACCTCCTCGAGCTTCTGGGCGATCGAGTGGAACGGGGTGCCCTCGGCGATGTCGCCGTGCTGGCGGCCCAGCTCCACGTCGTCAAGGACGCCGATCAGCGAGGCCAGGACGCCGGCGATCGCGGCCTCCTTGCTCACCTCGGCAGCGGCCTCGATCCGGCGGCGCGAGTTGACGTACTCGGCCTGATCGCGCTTGAGCTGCTCGGTGAGCTCGGTGACCTTGCCCTCGAGCTCGGCGACGCGTCCGGCATCGGCCGGGGCGCTGTCGTCGCCGCCCTCGGCGGCCTGCTCGAAGAGCTTCGCCGCCTCGGCATCGATCGGATCGACGGGCTCGGAGGCGCCCTGGCCCTCGGCCGCGGGGGTGGCCCCGGTGGGACGGACCGAGCCGTCCTCCGGGTTCACCTTGCGCTTGTCGGTGAAGGAGAACGTCGGCTCACCCTCTGGGCGCTGAGCGTCGTCGGGAGTGCTCCGGTCCTCGGTCATCACTTCTTCTCCTCGTCCTCGTCCACGATCTCGGCGTCGACGACGTCGTCATCCTCGGAGGAGTCGGCGGGCTGCTCCGCGCCCTCGGCACCCTCGGCGCCCTCCTGGGCCTGCGAGTAGATCGCGGTGCCCACGGCCTGCAGCGCCTCGTTGAGGGAGTCGCGCTTGCCCTCGAGGCCCTCGGTCGAGGCGTCCTCCTGGGCCAGCTCGTCCTTGGCCTCCTTGATGGCGTCCTCGGCCTTGGTCTTGTCCGCGTCCGAGATCTTGTCCTCGTTGTCCTTGAGCAGCTTCTCGCCCTGGTAGACGAGCTGCTCGAGGGTGTTGCGGGCGTCGGCGTTCTTGCGGCGCTCCTCGTCCTCGGCGGCGTGGGCCTCGGCGTCCTTCACCATGCGGTCGATGTCCTCCTCGGACAGGGCCGAGCCGCCGGTGATCTGGATGGACTGCTCGTTGCCGGTGCCGCGGTCCTTGGCGGTCACGTGCACGATGCCGTTGGAGTCGATGTCGAAGGTGACCTCGACCTGCGGGATGCCGCGCGGGGCCGGCGCGATGCCGGTCAGCTCGAAGGTGCCGAGCATCTTGTTGTCCCGGGTGAACTGACGCTCGCCCTGGAACACCTGGATCGCCACGGAGGGCTGGTTGTCCTCAGCGGTGGAGAACACCTCGGAGGTCTTGGTGGGGATGGCCGCGTTGCGCTCGATGAGCTTGGTCATCACGCCGCCCTTGGTCTCGATGCCGAGGGAGAGCGGGGTGACGTCCATGAGCAGGACGTCCTTGCGCTCGCCCTTGATGACGGCGGCCTGCAGCGCGGCGCCCACGGCGACGACCTCGTCCGGGTTCACGGACTTGTTGGGCTCCTTGCCGCCGGTGAGGGACTTGACGACCTCGGTCACGGCCGGCATGCGGGTGGAGCCGCCCACGAGCACCACGTGGTCGATGTCGGAGACGGAGATGCCCGCGTCCTTGATCACCTGATGGAAGGGCGCCTTGGTGCGCTCGAGCAGGTCCGAGGTCATGTCCTCGAACTGGGCGCGGGTGAGCTTCTCGTCGAGGTGCAGCGGGCCGTTCTCCGTCATCGACAGGTACTGCAGCGAGAGGGTGGTGGAGGTCGAGGAGCTCAGCTCCTTCTTGGCCTGCTCGGCGGCCTCCTTGAGGCGCTGCAGGGCGATGCGGTCCTTCCCGAGGTCCACACCCTCCTTGTTCTTCACCTGCGAGATCAGCCAGTCGACGATCTTCTGGTCCCAGTCGTCACCGCCGAGGCGGTTGTCGCCCGCGGTGGCCTGGACCTGGATGGTGGAGCCCTCGTCGTCCTTGCTCACCTCGAGCAGGGAGACGTCGAAGGTGCCGCCGCCGAGGTCGAAGACGAGGATCTGCTCATCGTCCTTGCCCTTCTCGAGGCCGTAGGCGAGCGCCGCGGCGGTGGGCTCGTTGATGATGCGCAGCACGTTCAGGCCGGCGATGGTGCCGGCATCCTTGGTGGCCTGGCGCTCGGAGTCGGAGAAGTACGCGGGCACGGTGATGACCGCGTCCGTCACGGACTCGCCCAGGTAGGACTCGGCGTCCTTCTTGAGCTTGCCGAGGGTGCGCGCGGAGATCTCCTGCGCGGTGTACTTCTTGTCGTCGATCTCCTGGCTCCAGTCGGTGCCCATGTGGCGCTTGACGGAGGCGATCGTGCGATCGACGTTGGTGACGGCCTGACGCTTGGCGACCTCGCCGACGAGCACCTCTCCCTGCTTGGAGAAGGCGACGACCGACGGGGTGGTGCGGGAGCCCTCGGCGTTCGCGATGACGGTGGGCTGACCGCCCTCGAGGACGGCGACGGCGGAGTTGGTGGTGCCGAGGTCGATTCCGACGACACGGGACATGGGTGCCTGCCTTTCTGCGGCGCGGCGGCCGCAAGGTGGTTCGTGCGTCGCCGCGGGACGGTCCCCGGTCTCCCGGTGCTCCGCCCTGCGGCTCCGCCGGCCGCCGAGGCCGGCGGCAAGACTTGAGCTGTACGGACTCAAGTAGAGAACCCGTGATCGACGTTGTCAATCTGAGGATCACTCAACTTGAGTACACCAGACTCAACTCTTGCCCGGCCAGGTTCATTCCCGACTGGGGGGAGAGTGATGGAGGACACTTCCGCAGGGGCGGGAGGGCATCCTCGAGACACCGGAAGCAGCGGTCCGTTGGTCTCCGGATGCGGCTGGCTGACACACTGATCGACATGGACGGCATTGCACTGCAGGACATCGCCCGCGCGCGTGCCGAGGAGCTGCCCGGGGCGGCCATGAGTCGCCCCTTCGGCCCCGAGTACGAGGTGGCGAAGGTCCTCGGCAAGATGTTCCTCCTGCTCACGGAGGTGCCGGGGCAGCCCGTCGTGGTGCTCAAGGCCGATCCGCGCGACTCGGAAGCTCTGCGGGAGGCGCATGCGGAGATCACCCCGGGCTATCACATGAACAAACGCCACTGGATCACCCTCGAGCCGGGAGGCGAGCTGGACGGCGAGTTCGTCCGGGAGCTGGTGACCGACTCGTATCTGCTGGTCGTCGAGGGCCTGCCGCGGGCGAAGCGGCCGGTGGATCCGGCGACGTTCCTGGCCGGTGACGCCTGAGGTGCCCGCTCAGCGCTGCGCGGCCCGGCGCACCATCTCGTCGATCCAGAGAGGTGCGAACGGTGAGGTGCAGTTCGGGGGCGTGCTTCACCTCGGTCTCGATCTGGTCCAGCAGCGCTGACGGGCCCAGGCCGTCGGGGAGGTCGTCGGCCTCCCGTGCCCCGCTGGTCGCGGCTCGTGCGCGGTCATCCGCCCAGGGCATCCGCCGGGTCGAGGAGCGCCGCGACGTGGGCGGTGACAGTGTGGAGCGGCTGGGAGGCGTCGATCCGTCGGGCCTGCGGCCGTGCTGCGAGGAGCTGCGCGATCGCGTCGACCAGTGCGGGAGCATCCTCCGGGCCGACGAAGCGGTCGTTGGCGCGCTGTTCCGGACGGTCGGGTGCGCGCCGTCGCTCCTCGAGCCGGTGCGCGAGCGCGACCGGCTCCAGCAGCAGCACGGCCTCGACGAAGCGCGCCCCGCAGGAGGCGGCGAGCTCCTCGAGCTGCTCGAGGAAGGCCGTGCGGGCGAGGTACTGCCCGATCAGCACGTCGTGGCCGTCCTCGAGATGCTGGCGGGCGAGGGCGAGCGCGAGTCGCCGCGCCTGCAGGCCGGAAGCGTGCAGGTCCCGGTCCCAGCCGCCCAGGGAGTGCTTCAGCGCGTCGACGTCCAGGGCGAGCGCGAGCGGACGCCCGGCGGCGACGCGGGAGACGACCGTGGATTTCCCGCTCCCGGGCGCACCGCCCAGGAGCAGCAGCGCGGGTGCCTGCCTCGGCGCGTTCATCGTCCTCCCCCGTCCCTGGCGCGGCGCAGGCTCCGCAGCATCCTGCGCTGCGGAGCCCGCGAGGCGATGCCCGCTCAGCCCACGCTCGCGCGCGGTGCGCCGATGCCCGGGTCGATCCTCGGCACCTCGCCGCTGCCGGGACGGATGTCGATGTCGAAGATGTCCAGCGGCAGGTACACGGTCGCGCAGGCGTTGGGGATATCGACCACGCCGGAGAACCGGCCCTCGATGGGCGCGGCCCCCAGCAGCAGATAGGCCTGCTCCTTCGACCAGCCGAACGTCGAGAGGTAGTCGATCGCGTGCAGGCAGGCCCGCTGGTACGCGAGGTGCGAATCGAGGTAGCGCTGCTCGCCGTCGAGCGTCACCGAGGTGCCGGAGAAGGACAGCCACCGGCTGTGCTGCGGCGCGGTGTTGCCCGGCATGAAGATCGCGTTCTCGCTGACGTTGTACTTCTCCATGCCTCCCTTGATGACGTCGACGTGGAGGTCCAGGAACCCGCCCATCTCGATGCCGCCGCAGAAGGTGATCTCGCCGTCGCCCTGTGAGAAGTGCAGGTCGCCCACGGAGAAGTTCGCCCCGTCCACGTACACCGGGTAGAAGATGCGGGTGCCCTTGGTGAGGTTCTTGATGTCCTGGTTGCCGCCGTTCTCGCGGGGCGGGGCGGTGCGGGCGCCCTCGCCGGCCACCCGGTCCCTGTCGGTCTCGGGCACGCCGCCGAGGATCGCCCCGTCGGGCTCCGGCGGCAGCGCGAGGGCGGGCACGCGGTCCGGATCGGTCGCGATGAGCGCCGCCTCCCGCGAGTTCCACGTCTTGAGCAGCTCGGGCGAGGGGGCGGTGCCCATGAGTCCGGGATGGATCATGCCGGTGAACTCCACGCCCGGCACGTGGCGCGAGGTGGCCCGGTCGCCGCGGAAGCCCCAGACGGCCTTGTACGCGTCGGGGAACTCGTCGGTGAGGAAGCTGCCGCCGTTGCGCTTGGCGAAGATGCCCGTGTAGCCCCAGCCCTGGCCGGCCAGCGGGCCGTCGTCCTCCTGCGGGATGGGGCCGACGTCGAGGATGTCGACGATCAGCAGGTCCCCGGGCTTCGCGCCCTCGATGCGGAACGGGCCGGAGAGGGTGTGGACGGTGTGCAGGGGCGCCGTGGCGATGTCCTCGGCGGAGTCGTCGTTCTTGATGTAGCCGTCGAACCATTCGCGGCAGTCCACCCGGAACACGTCGCCGGGGTTCACGCTGACGGCCGGAGGGATCTCCGGGTGCCAGCGGTTGTGACCGAGGATCTTCTGCTCGGTGAAGGGCTTCGCGGAGTCGAGGGGGAACACGTTCTGGGGCATGCTTCTCCTTCCACAGCGGCGGGTCCGCGGTGCGGGCGCGCCGAGAGCGGGCCGGACTCAGGGCCGCGGCAGCCGCGCGTGGCGCGGATCCGTGGTGGTGCGGGCACCGGCGGCCCGGCCGGTGCTCGGGATCCGGTCGACGACGGCCGGTTCGTGGGCGCTGGCCGCGGTGCGGTCCAGGAGCGTGGCCGCGGGCGAGCCGAGGGTGCTCAGCCGGGGCGCGCTGATCCGTCGGCGCGACCGGGCGCCGCAGCGCGGACAGGTGAGGTCCTCGTCGCGGGCGCTGATGGGCACGGTGCGCTCGTACTCGTGGGCGCTCTCGCAGCGGAACTCGTAGATCGGCACTCGAGGCTCCTTGTCGTGCACATCACATCATCGGGATGCGCCCACCATAGAGCGCACGCGCCGCCTCCGCGAGTGTTTCGTCGAAGCGGGGTGCCCAAGCCGGCTGGAGGGGATACTCGGGACATGTCGACCTCCTCTGCTTCCGCATACGCCGGCACCGATTTCTACTGCGACGTGGCGATCCCGAACCCGGGCGCGCTGGAGGTGGTGCACGAGGACGAGCGGGTGCTCGCGTACCACCACACCCGCCCGTTCTGGCAGGTGCACCTCGTGGTGGTGCCCAAGCGCCACATCGGGTCGCTGACCACGGCCGGGCCGGAGGACGAGGAGGATCTGCGCGCCGTGCTGCAGGTGGTGGCCGAGGTGGCCCGGCAGGTGGAGCACGAGCACGGGGCCGCAGCGGTGCTCACGAATCTCGGCGCGTATCAGGATTCCAAGCACCTGCACATCCATGTGCATTCCGGGCCGCAGCGCTGAGCGCGGGCGGGGCCGCCCTCAGCCCGGCGGCCGCTCGGCCGTCACAGCGGCAGCTTGAGGCCCACGTGGCTCGGGACGTAGCCGAGCCTCTCGTAGAAGCGCAGCGCGTCGGCGCGGGCGGTGTCGGTGGTCAGCTGCGCGAGCGTCGCGCCCTGGGCCCTGCCCCAGTCGTGGGCCCAGGCGAGGAGGGCGGAGCCGAGGCCGCTGCCGCGGGTCGCCGCCGCGACCCGCACCGCCTCGATCTGGAGGCGGGTCGCGCCGCCGCGGGACAGCGAGGGCAGGAGCGTGAGCTGCGTCGTCGCGACGAGCCCGCCCGACGCGTCGCGGACGGCCACGAGCAGCTGATTCGAGTCACGATCGATCCGGGCGAACGCCTGCTCGTACGGGGCGAGCTCGGTGCTCTCCCGCTCGCGCCCGAGCACGTCGTCGGCCAGGAGCGCGACCAGCTCGGGAAGGTCGGCGGCGGTCGCGCGGCCGACGGTGTAGCGCCGCCCTTCGAGGGTGAGGGTGTCCATGGGCCCATTGTGGCCGGTGCCGTCGCTGGCGGGCAGGCCGTCGCGCGGGGCGGGGCGGGGCAGGGATCGTCGACAATGGCGGCATGGTCACCAGTGATTTCCTGCCCGGCGCTCAGCGCACTGCCCAGCTGAGCTTCTCCGACCAGGCGGCGTGGATCGTGAAGGACGAGGTCGTGGGCGGCTGGGTGCTGCAGATCGGGGGCGTGGAGCAGTCGCATGTCGACCTCGAGGATCCGACGCGCCTCGTGCACGAATATCTGCGCCGGATGGGGAACGTGCTCGATGCCGTGTGGCCGGCCGGGCAGCCGCTGCGTATCGCGCACCTGGGAGGAGGGGCGCTCACGCTGGTGCGGTACGTCCAGGTGACCCGGCCGGGTTCGGAGCAGGTGGTCGTCGAGATCGAAAGGGAGCTGCCCACGCTGGTCACGACAGCGCTGCCGCTGCCCGAGGGCACCGTGGTGGAGGTGGTGAGCGGGGACGCCCGCGAGGAGCTCGCGGCGATGGAGGGGCGCCGCTTCGATGCGATCGTGCTGGATGTGTTCTCCGGCGAGGAGTCACCGTCCCACCTGGCCACGAAGGACTTCTATCTCGAAGCGCTTGCGCATCTGGAGGATGACGGACTGCTTCTGGTCAACGTGGGTGATGACGCCGGGCAGCGCTTCCTCGCCGCGCAGGTGGGGGAGCTCGAGGGCGCGGCCGAGGAGCTGGGCCTCTCGGGGGTGTGGACGCTGACGCACGCCTCGCTCCTGACCACTCCGGCCGACGGGAACATGGTGCTGATCGCCGGCGGGGCGCTCTCCTCCCCGAAGGTCGAGCAGTGGCGTGAGGCCTGGAAGAAGGCGGGCCCCCACCCGGCGGCGGTGCTCGATCCGACCGAGACCGCGGCGGCGTTCGACCGCTGAAGTTGTCCACATTCGTCGCGAACCGGTGCGAAGTTGGGAGTTCCCTGGGTAGCGTGTCGGTGATCTGACACACTCCCGGAAGGCACTCCCCATGCCACGACGCCTCTTCAGCGCCGCTGCAGCCGGCGCCCTCCTGCTCGGCCTCGCGGCATGCGGCGACACCACGGACGGCCCTGTCACCGCTCCCCCGCCCGACCTCGGCATCGCCGCCCCGAGCGACGGCGGCGGCGACCCGGCTCCGAGCGACGGCGGAGGGGAGCAGACCGACCCTTCAGCGGACGCCCCGGACATCCCACCGCCCGACCCGGCGGACTTCGCGGGAATGGACGAGAACACGCCTGAGGGAGCCGAGCAGGCGTTCCGGTACTACATCGCTGTGTCCATGTGGGCACACCAGAGCGGGGATGACTCGCTCGCGACCAACCTGCAGGACCAGTCTTGCAATAGTTGCGATGATTTCTTGGAGACCTACCGGGAACTCATCGAGCACGACGAAACGTGGGGAGAGTTCACGGTCGCCGACATCTCCATCCGAGCACACGAATCTAACAACTTTGATTATGAAGTCGCCTACGACTTCACGACCACTCCGCACGAGCGACCCAAGGATGACTTCTCGGGAAGCGTGGACGTCGGGGAACTCGAGTACAGCACGGTCGGCGGGATGACATGGACCGGAACATCCTGGCTCGTTAAGGGAATCAGCGCGGAGTGGGGGAACGATGTCCTCACGAGCTGACCGTCGCCTACCACTGAAGTCGCTCCTAGCACTTTCTTTAGGCCTGACGTTAATAGTTTTTTTACCCGCCTCCTTTGCTGGCCAAACAAACGGGAAGGTCAACGACAGCGACATCGAGATGGAGACGCGTGATGGCCAGACCCAGAAGACGGTCGATAGCACCAACACTGACAACGCTCCAGCACTTCCCGGAAATAGAACTCAGTCCAAGTACAGCTACGTCTGGGTCCCGGTCTCCCAATTCTCTGGTTGCGACGCTGACCTCAGCACGGGTGGGGCCGCATGGGACTGTGCCCCACACCCCGAGTCCTGCGAAGCAGGGACCGGCAACAGGCTCGCCGGCCGCGGCGATGCGCTGGAGATGAATGACGCCGTCGAGAGTCCCGTCGAGGGTGTCACTCAGCGAGGAACACGTATTGACAACGAGAGCGGCGAGAGCACCGACCTCGGCGTCCGCTGCGCTCTGCCGGGCACAGCGGAATACGAGGAAGCACCGCCCGTCGTCATCACGGTGACGCAGGAGGACTTCGCTCGCATGCCGGTCAAGGCCCTCGAAGCCCACGCGGGCCCTGCCGAGGGCTGGCTTCCGGTCAACATGGTCAACGTCCTCTACGCCGAGTCCGGGCCGCAGGAGCTCAGTGTCGAGCTGCTCGACACCCCGGTGGCCATCCGCGCCACCCCGGTCTCCTATCACTGGGATCTCGGCGACGGGAACACGATCACCACCAGCAACCCCGGCAAGCCGTACCCGTCCGAGACGATCTCCGCCTCCTACACCCAGGAAGGCTGGTACGACATCACCCTCACCACCACCTTCTCCGGGCAGTTCTCCGTCGCAGGCGGTGAATGGCAGGACATCGACGGCACGATCGAGATCTCCTCCGATCCCGTCCCCGTCTACTCCAAATCCCTCGAATCCCGTCTCGTCAACGGCGACGTCCCCGTCGACGAGGACGAGGATCCCTGGATTCCCGCACGCACCGCCGACACCGAGGGCCCCAGCGACCCGCACGCCACCCACCGCACCATCTGACCTCGCCGACAACCGAGGACACCAGCCGCGTCGTGTATACACACGGCGCCCCAGCGCTCGACAATCACCCCCAACTCGACCTCACCTCTCGCCGGCTGTATACACTGACGGTATGCGTGCCAGCGACCGTGCCTACACGACGCTCCGCGAGGAGATCGTCGAGGGCACCCTCGAGCCCGGCGCCGTGCTGGGCGAGGTCGAGCAGTCCGCGCGCCTCGGGATCTCCCGCACGCCGTTGCGCGAAGCCCTCTCCCGCCTCACCGCGAACGGTCTCGCCGCCCCCTCCCGCGGCCGCGGGCTCGTCGTCACCGCCGTGTCCCTCGACGAGGCACCCCACCTCTTCGACCTCCGCATCGCCCTGGAGACCCTCGCCGCGCGCCGCGCCGCCGAGCGCGCCGCACACCGCCCCGGCCCTACCGCCACCGCCGGTACACACAGCGACGACGACGCCGCACCCACCGGCGGCTCCGGTCTCTGCACGCTCTTCACGGACCTGGCCGCCCGGTTCGATGAGGCCACCACCGCGCTCGCAGCGGGCACCGACCCCACCGCGTACTACACCCTGACCGAAGAGCTCGATGCCGCCCTCGACACCGCCTGCGGCAACCCCTACCTCGCCGACTCGCTGCGCGGGCTGCGCCTGCACCTCGGACGACTGCGCCGCCTGGCCCGCAACTCCCCCACCCGGCTCGCGGCCTCGGCTCAGGAGCACTCCGCGATCTCCCGCGCGATCGCCGCCGGCGATCCCGAGCTCGCCGCCGCCACGACCACCGTCCACCTCCGCCACGCCCTCGCCCAGCTGCGAGGCGCGCAGACCGACCAACCCCCAGCCCGCCCCACATCACCCCCGACCTTCGAGGACACCGCACCATGAGAGACCACGACGTCCGCGTCCACCGCTCCGACGAGAACCTGCCGCACGAGGGCCAGCTGGCCTGGAAGATGGCCGAGGTCGCCGTCGACCCGGTCGAGGTCGAAGCCGACGTCGAGGAGATGATCATCAACCGGATCATCGACAACGCCTCCGTCGCGATCGCCTCGGTGACCCGCGACCCGATCGTCTCCGCCCGCGCACAGGCGCTCAGCCATCCCGTCTCCCGCGGCGGTCACGGCGCCTCCGTGTTCGGCGCCGAGGAGCGCACCTCCCCGGAATGGGCCGCCTGGGCCAACGGGGTCGCCGTGCGCGAGCTCGACTACCACGACACCTTCCTCGCCGCGGACTACTCCCACCCCGGCGACAACATCCCCCCGATCCTCGCGGTCGCCGAGCACACCGGCCGCTCCGGCCGCGACCTGATCCGCGGCCTCGCCACCGGCTACGAGCTGCAGGTCGACCTGGTGCGCGCGATCTGCCTACACCAGCACAAGATCGACCACGTGGCGCATCTCGGCCCCTCGGCCGCCGCCGGGATCGGCACGCTGCTGGGCCTGGACACCGAGACCATCTTCCAGGCCATCGGCCAGGCCCTGCACACCACGACCGCCACGCGCCAGTCCCGCAAGGGAGAGATCTCCACCTGGAAGGCGCACGCCCCCGCGTTCGCCGGGAAGATGGCCGTCGAGGCCGCGGACCGGGCGATGCGCGGACAGACCTCCCCGGTCCCGATCTACGAGGGCGAGGACGGCGTGATCGCCTGGCTGCTGGACGGCCCCGACGCCCGCTACACCGTGCCGCTGCCCGAGGCCGGCGAGACCAAGCGCGCCATCCTGGACACGTACACCAAGGAGCACTCCGCCGAATACCAGGCCCAGGCGTGGATCGACCTGGCCCGCAAGCTGCACGCCGAGCACCCCGAGGCCGCCGATCCGGAGCAGGTCGCCTCGATCCTCATCCGCACCTCGCACCACACCCACTACGTGATCGGCTCCGGCGCGAACGATCCGCAGAAGTACGATCCGACAGCCTCGCGGGAGACCCTCGACCACTCGATCCCGTACATCTTCACCGTCGCCCTGCAGGACGGCGCCTGGCACCACGTGGACTCCTACGCCCCCGAGCGCGCGGGCCGCCCGGACACCGTCGCCCTCTGGCACAAGGTCACCACCGAGGAGGACCCGGAGTGGACCCGCCGGTACCACTCCCTGGACCTCGCGGAGAAGGCCTTCGGCGGCGCCGTGGTCATCACCCTCACCGACGGGACCGTGATCGAGGACAGCATCGCCGTGGCCGATGCCCACCCGCTGGGCGCCCGCCCCTTCGCGCGCGAGCAGTACGTGCACAAGTTCCGCACCCTCGCCGACGGGCTCGTCGCGGAGGCCGAGATCGACCGCTTCCTCGAGGCGGCGGCGCACCTGGCGGAGCTGCCCGCCGGGGAGCTCGGCAGGCTGAACGTCCTGGCCGCCGCGGGGGTCCTCGATCCGTCGGCCGCACCGAAGGGGCTGTTCTGATGCTGTCGAGCACCCTCTCCCCCTCCCAGAAGCGCCGCGCGCTGCGCGAGCTGCTCACCCCCGGTGCGGCGCAGCCCTTCCCCGGGGCGTTCACGCCGCTGTCCGCGAAGCTGATCGAGGAGAAGGGCTTCCCCGGCGTCTACGTCTCCGGCGCGGTGATCGCCAATGAGCTGGGGCTGCCGGACATCGGGCTGACCACCCTCAGCGAGGTCGCCGGCCGGGGCGCGCAGATCGCCCGCTCCACCGATCTTCCCTGCCTCATCGACGCCGACACCGGCTTCGGCGAGCCGATGAACGTGGCCCGCACGATCCAGGAGCTCGAGGACGCGGGCCTGGCCGGCTGCCACATCGAGGACCAGGTCAACCCCAAGCGGTGCGGCCACCTCGACGGCAAGACCATGGTGGATCTCGACACCGCCGCGCAGCGCATCCGCGCCGCCGCCGACGGCCGACGGGATGGGGACTTCCTCGTCATGGCCCGCACCGACCTGCGCGCCACCGACGGGCTCGACGCCGCCATCGACAGGATGAAGGCCCTGGTCGACGCCGGGGCCGATGCGATCTTCCCCGAGGCTCTGGTCGATCTCGGGGAGTTCGAGCAGGTGTGCGCGGCGCTGGACGTGCCGGTGCTGGCGAATATGACCGAGTTCGGGAAATCCGCCCTGTTCACCCGCGAGCAGCTGGCCTCGGCGGGGGTCGCGATGGTGATCTACCCCGTCACCCTGCTGCGCGCCGCGATGGGCGCGGCCGAGCGGGTGCTGGAGACGATCGCGGCCGAGGGCACCCAGGAACCGCGCGTGCCCGAGATGCTCACCCGTGCGCGACTGTACGAACTGGTGGAGTATGAGTCCTACACGCGCTTCGACAGCTCGGTCTTCGACTTCGAGGTCCCAGCCGCCCACCGCCCTGACCAGACACCGCCGTCCTCGAAGGAGTGAGCAATGACCACCGAGACCACCTCCGGCCCCGAGATCCGCAAGGGGCTCAACGGCGTCGTGGCCGACACGACCGCCATCTCCAAGGTGAACCCCGAGACCAACTCCCTGCTCTATCGCGGGTACCCCGTCCCCCAGCTGGCGGCGACCCAGAGCATCGAGGCGGTCGCCCACCTGCTGTGGACCGGGGAGCTGCCTGACGAGCAGGAGCTCGCCCAGGCCGTCGCGCACGAGCGCTCCCACCGCGACCTCGTCCCGCAGGTGCGCGCGGCGATGGATTCGCTGCCGACCACCTGCCACCCCATGGACGCGGTGCGCACCGCCGTCTCCGTGCTCGGCGCGCTCGACCCCCGCGCCCAGGACTCCTCCCGCGAGGCGGAGCTCGAGAAGGCGAGGCAGCTGTTCGCCCGGCTCCCCGCCGTGATCGCCTACGAGCAGCGCCGCCGCCGCGCCGGCGGGCCGACGGAGCCGATCCCGCCGCGGGATGACCTGGACTACTCCCAGAACTTCCTGTGGATGACCTTCGGGGAGGAGGCCGCCGCCGAGGTGGTCGATGCCTTCCGCATCTCGATGGTGCTGTACGCCGAGCACTCCTTCAACGCCTCCACCTTCACCGCCCGGGTCATCACCTCGACCCTCTCGGACCTGCACTCCGCGGTCGCCGGGGCGATCGGCGCCCTCAAGGGCCCGCTGCACGGCGGGGCGAACGAGGCGGTGATGCACACCTTCGACGAGCTGGGCATCCGCCCCGAGGAATCCGAGGCCGAGGCCAAGGAGCGCGCGAAGACGTGGATGGAGGACGCCCTCGCGCAGAAGAAGAAGGTGATGGGCTTCGGCCACCGCGTCTACAAGCACGGCGACTCCCGCGTGCCCATGATGAAGCAGGCGATGGACGCGATGATCGCCCACTTCGACCGGCACGAGATCCTCGGCCTGTACAACGGCCTCGAGCAGGCGATGGACGAGGCCAAGGGCATCAAACCCAATCTCGACTACCCGGCCGGCCCCACCTATCACCTGATGGGCTTCGACACCGAGCTGTTCACCCCGCTGTTCATCGCCGCACGGATCACCGGCTGGACGGCGCACGTGATGGAGCAGCGCGCGGAGAACGCGCTGATCCGGCCGCTGTCGGAGTACGTCGGCCCCGACGAGCGGCAGGTGCCCGGCGCCTGAGCGTCCCGACCAGCCGCGGGGACGGCCGGTGGGTCACCGAGGCGGCGCAGGCGTCACTCGGCCGGCAGGCCGGGGAGCATCGCCGAGGCGCTGCGGATGTGCTCCTCGGTGCGCCGGCGGGCGAGGCCCGCCTGCCCGTCGGCGATCGCCTCGAGGATGCCGCGATGCTGTGCCCGCAGGCTCTGCGCCACCGCCTCCCAGTCGGAGACCTGGGTCAGCGCCGCGAGGATCGGTGCGCGCAGGGAGCCGCGGATCGCGCCGGTCATGTCCGAGAAGAGGCTGTTGCCGCCGGCCTCGGCGATCGCGACGTGGAAGGCGGTGTCCGCGTCGTTGAACGCCTCCCGGCTCACCCCGGGCTCGTCCATCACCGCCAGCAGCCGCTCCATCTCGGCGAGCGCCGCGGCGTCGGCGCGCTCCGCAGCGAGCGCGGCGCTGGTCTGTTCGAGCAGGAGCCGCGCCTCGACGACCTCCTGGAGGCGGAAGTTCGACAGGGCGACATGCAGGCGCAGGAAGCGCGCGAGAGCGGCGCTCGGCAGCGCGGCGACGAAGGTCCCCGCGCCCCGCCCGGAGCCGACGTCGGAGCGCAGCACGCCATGGCCCTCGAGGACGCGGATCGCCTCACGGACCCCTGCCCGGCTGACCTGCAGGTGTGCGGCGAGCTCACGTTCAGGAGGGAGGAGATCGCCGACGGCGAGGGTGCCGTTCATGATCTGGTCCTCGATCGCGGCGATGACCAGCTCGTGGGTGCTGGACCGTGCGACCGGCCGCCAGGGGACGTCCTTCCCCGCGGGCTTCGCGGACCGCTCCCCCGCCGCGGCGGGTCTCGTGCTCTCGACCATCGCCCTGTTCTAGCACAGCGCCCTGCGCCGAGCGCCCCGGGCGGCGGGTGCCGAGCACGGCAGGGACGCTGCGCGGGGCGCCGGCGGCGGGCGCTGCTTGCCGTCGGCAGTCGCGGAGACGTACGCTCCCGGTGTGGTCTGACCACAGAATTGTCGACCAGTTCGAGGTCGGCACGACGACGACGGAAAGAGCCCATGGTGCAGCGCCAGATCCCCCGCCCCGCCGAGATCCTCGAGCTGATGACGTTCAAGCCGATCGACCTCGACGGCAAGCGCCGCCGCCTCTCCTCGGCGCTGACCATCGAGGATCTGCGGACGATCGCCAAGCGGCGCACCCCCGCGGCCGCCTTCGACTACACCGACGGAGCCGCCGAGGGCGAGATCTCGATGGACCGCTCCGTCGAAGCCTTCGAGGACATCGAGTTCCACCCCTCGATCCTGCACGACGTCTCCACGGTGGACACCACCGCGCAGATCCTCGGCGGCAGCTCCGCACAGCCCTTCGGCATCGCCCCCACCGGCTTCACCCGGCTCATGCAGACCGAGGGCGAGATCGCGGGCGCCTCCGCCGCGGGAGCGGCCGGCATCCCCTTCACCCTCTCGACGCTGGGCACCACCTCGATCGAGGAGGTCCACGCCGCGAACCCGCTGGGCCGCAACTGGTTCCAGCTCTACGTGATGAAGCAGCGCGAGATCTCCTACGGCCTCGTCGAGCGGGCGGCACAGGCGGGCTACGACACCCTGTACTTCACCGTGGACACCCCCGTGGCCGGCGCCCGGCTGCGCGACTCCCGCAACGGCTTCTCCATCCCGCCGCAGCTGAGCCTCGGCACCGTCATCAACGCGATCCCGCGCCCCTGGTGGTGGTGGGACTTCCTCACCACCGCGAAGCTCGAGTTCGCCTCCCTGTCCCAGACCGGCGGCACCGTCGGCGAGCTGCTCGACTCCGCGATGGATCCCTCGATCGACGTCGAGGACCTCGCCGAGATCCGCCGCATGTGGCCGGGGAAGTTCGCGGTCAAGGGCGTCCAGACGCTCGAGGACGCGAAGAAGCTCGCGGATCTCGGGGTCGACGCGATCGTGCTGTCCAACCACGGCGGCCGGCAGCTGGACCGGGCCCCGGTCCCCTTCCACCTTCTGCCCCAGGTCGCGCGCGAGGTGGGCGATGACATGGAGATCATCCTGGACACCGGGATCCGCAGCGGCGCCGACATCGTCGCCGCGATCGCGCTCGGCGCGGACTTCACCCTCATCGGCCGCGCCTACCTGTACGGCCTCATGGCCGGCGGCCGGCAGGGCGTGGACCGGGCGATCGCGATCCTCTCCGATCAGGTGGAGCGCACCATGAAGCTGCTGCAGGTCCCCACCCTGCAGGACCTCGGCCCCGAGCACGTCACCCAGCTCAGCCGGGTGCGCCGCCTCGAGGAGGAGCCCCGCCCCCGCGTGCGCTGAGTCGGCGCGGCGCGCCGTGCGCGTCGCCCGTGTACATCAGGGGTGCGGAGTCCTAGGGTCGGAGCATGGACGCCGACGACGAGACCACTGCCCCTGCCACCACTCGGGATTCCGCCCCCGACATCAAACCGCGCAGCCGCCAGGTCACCGACGGCCTGGGCGCGACGGTCTCGCGCGGCATGCTGCGCGCGGTGGGCATGGGTGACGCTGACTGGGACAAGCCGCAGATCGGCATCGCCAGCTCCTGGAACGAGATCACCCCCTGCAACCTGTCGCTGGACCGCCTCGCGCAGGCGGCGAAGGAGGGGGTGCATTCCGGCGGCGGCTACCCGCTGCAGTTCGGCACCATCTCCGTCTCCGACGGCATCTCCATGGGGCACGACGGCATGCACTACTCGCTCGTCTCCCGCGACCTGATCGCCGACAGCGTCGAGACGGTGATGAGCGCCGAGCGGCTCGACGGCTCGGTGCTGCTGGCCGGCTGCGACAAGTCCCTGCCCGGCATGCTGATGGCCGCGGCCCGTCTGGACCTGGCCAGCGTGTTCGTCTATGCGGGCACGATCATGCCGGGCCGGGTCTCCCTCTCCACCGGAGAGGAGAAGGACGTGACGATCATCGACGGCTTCGAGGCCGTCGGCGCCTGCGCGCGCGGGCTGATGAGCCGGGAGGACGTCGGCCGCATCGAGCGCTCGATCTGCCCGGGCGAGGGCGCCTGCGGCGGCTACTACACGGCCAACACCATGTCGACGGTCGCCGAGGCCATCGGCATGTCGATCCCCGGCTCCGCCACTCCCCCCTCGGCCGATCGCCGCCGCGACGCGGACGCACGGCGCGCGGGCGAGGCCGTGGTCGGCATGCTCCGCCAGGGCATCACCAGCCACGACATCATGAGCAAGGCCGCCTTCGAGAACGCGATCGCGGTGGTCCAGGCCTTCGGCGGCTCGACCAACGCGGTGCTGCACCTGCTCGCGATCGCGCACGAGGCGGAGGTGGACCTCACCCTGGACGACTTCGCCCGGATCGGCGCGAAGGTCCCCCACCTCGCCGATCTCAAGCCCTACGGCCGTTACGTGATGAACGACGTCGACCACGTGGGCGGCATCCAGGTGGTGATGAAGACGCTGCTGGACGAGGGCCTGCTGGACGGGGACTGCCTGACGGTCACCGGGCGCACGATCGCCGAGAACCTCGAGGTGCTGCAGCCGCGGCCGGCCGACGGCACGGTGCTGCGCCCGGCCTCGGCGCCGATCGCCCCCACCGGCGGCATCACGATCCTGCACGGCTCCCTGGCGCCCGAGGGCGCGGTGGTGAAGTCCGCCGGCTTCGAGGAGGACGTCTTCGAGGGCACGGCGCGCGTGTTCGAGCGCGAGCAGCACGCCCTGGATGCCCTGAACGACGGCACCATCGACCACGGCGACGTGGTGGTGATCCGCTACGAGGGCCCCAAGGGCGGGCCCGGCATGCGCGAGATGCTCGCGATCACCGGCGCGATCAAGGGCGCGGGCCTGGGCAAGGACGTGCTGCTGATGACCGACGGACGCTTCTCCGGCGGCACCACCGGGCTGTGCGTCGGGCACATCGCGCCCGAGGCCGTGGACGGCGGCCCGATCGCCGTCGTGCGGGACGGGGACCGGATCCGCCTGGACGTGAGCACCGGGGCGCTCGACCTGCTCGTGGATGAGGAGGAGCTGGCCGCCCGCTGGGAGGGCTGGGAGCCGCTGCCGCCGAAGTTCACCAAGGGCGTGCTGGGCAAGTACGTGCAGCTGGTGAAGTCCGCGTCCCGCGGAGCGATCCTCGGGGAGTGAGGGCTCAGGACCCAGGGCTCAGGGCTGCGAGACCAGCAGCACGAGCGATCCCTCGTAGCGCGGCCGGGTGCGCAGCGCTCCGTGCGCGGCATCCCAGGTGCCGTCGAGCAGATGGGCGGCGAGGTGCCGCGTGAAGCGGTCGATGACCGCCGGTTCGACGAGGTTCCACGCCGAGCAGGCCAGCTGCGCCTCCGCATCGAGCAGGCTCTCGGGCCGGCCGTAGTAAGCCTCGGTGAATCCGTCGGTGCATCCCTGCGGGATCAGCACGGTGCTCGTCGAGACCCGGCCCCCGAGCCCGGCGGCGAGATCCTCGAGCGCGGGGTAGCGGCGCGCCTCGGCCGCGAGGATCTCGGGGGCGTACTCGGCCAGCCAGAACTCCTCGACGCGCCGCGGATCGCAGGTGAGGACCACGACGGGTCCGCGGGTCACCCGCCGCATCTCACGCAGCCCGGCGGCGGGGTCCTTCCACTGATGGACGCTGAAGGTGGCCATCGCGGCATCGAAGTCGCCGTCGGCGAAGGGGAGCTGCTCGGCGGTCGCATCCACGGCGCGGGGCAGATGCTCCGGGCGCTGGGCGCGCATCGCGGCCGAGGGCTCGACGGCGGTGACCTCGCGGCCCTGCGGCTCGTAGGAGCCGGTGCCGGCACCGACGTTGAGCACGGTGCGGGACTCGCCGAGCGCATCGGCGATCACGGCCGCGATCCGCGGGTCCGGGCGGCGATATCTCGAGTACGCGGAGCCGATGGCTCCGTAGTCCGCGTCGCCCGCGCTGCCGTCCTCTGTGCGCTGGTCCATGCCTCTCATCGTAGGCACCCCCGCGCCGCGCGCCCCGCCGCGATGGTCGCGCTCTCGCGCCCGCCGTCGAGGCCTGAGAGCACCGGCCGCGCCATCGCTCGGCTGTCGCACCCCGTCCCTACGCTCAGGGCATGGCTTCCTCGGGTTCGATCCTCTCGCACCCCGCCTCGGGCAGCACAGCGCTCGCCGAGCGGGAGGCGATCCGCGCCCTCCTGCTCGAACACCGCCCTGAGCTGGACAGACGCTTGGTGACCGGTCCGAGCGGTGCCCTGGTGATCCCGTTGACCGGGGGCCGCAGCATCGAGATCGGCCGGATGCGCCGGCGCGGTGCGGCGCGCTGGGTGGTGGTGGCCCCGTCGGCCGACGGGGCGGTGCTGCGCGAGCCGCAGACCCTCCGCGCCGTGGCGCGCACGGCGCTCGGCGCGCTCGACGGGATCGGGGTCCTCGACGACGGGATCAGCGAGGGGCGATGAGGTCCGCGAGCCTCCGCACCTGAGCAGCGAGGATCTGCTCGCCGACGGCGACGGCATCGGGGCCGAGCTGGCCGAACACGTGGACGCTGATCGCACCGACGAGACTGCTCCACGCGGTGAGCGCCTCGAACGCCGCGTGCGCGGGGGTGGCGATCCCGAACTCGTCCACGTGGTCCTCGAGCAGCGCGGTGACGCCCGGCGGGAGGTCGGCCCCTGCTGCGCCTCGCCCCGTCTCCGCGCCCGGCGGGCCGCCCTGCGCGTGGGCGTCCGCCGCGATGGCGAGCACCGCCCGGATCACGCGCGTCCCCGCGTCGTTGGTCCTCTCCGCAGGGGCCGCGTAGCCGCGCACCGGGGTGCCGTACAGCAGCGTCCAGCGCTCAGGGTGCGCGATCGCCCAGGCGCTCATCGCGTCGCCGAGGGCGAGGAATCGTGCTCGCGGGCCCCCGGCCCGCTCCTCCCCCGCGGCCTGCTCGACGGCGTTCTCGACCGTGCCGGCGAGGTCCTCGAAGGCGTCGACGATGAGCAGCGTGAGCAGCTCGTCCCGGCTGGTCACGTAGCGGTAGATCGCCGAGGAGACCATGCCCAGCCCTCGTGCGATCTCGCGGACGCTCAGCTCCGCCGCCCCGTGCTCGCGCAGCTGTGCGTTGCCGAGCTCGATGATGCGCGCCATGGTCCTCTCCCGAGCGGCGACGCGGGAGCCCGGGCGAGGGGCGCTGTGGGGCGGGTGATCAGCAGACATGGAGTCATCCTCCCACAGAACGAGAGCAGTGCTCTTGACTCGGGAGTGAGAGCGGTGTTCACTGAGATCCTCATTTCGAGAGCACTGCTCACACTTGGAGGATGCCATGCACCACCTCGTCATCGGAGAAGGACAGATCGGCAGCGAGGTCATCGCCCGCGCGCTCGCCGACGGGGACGCCGTCACGGTGCTGCGCCGGCGCGAGGTCGAGCCGAGCCCGGGCCTGCGCCGCATCGCGGGGGACGTCCGGGATCCCGCCGCCCTCGCCGAGGCGCTCGAGGGCGCCGACTCGATCCAGGCCTGCTTCCACGCCCCGTACGACGCCCGGCAGTGGGCACGGGACCTGCCTCCGCGGGAGCTCGCGGTGCTGGATGCCGCAGCCGAGCGGGGCATCCCGGCGGTGTTCCCGGAGTCGATGTACGGCTTCCAGGGCGCGGCCCGCGACCTGGCCGAGGGCGCCGCGCCCTCGCCGCTGGACGCCAAGGGCGCGGTGCGGATCGCGCTGCTCTCCCAGCGCCGGGCCCACCCCGCGCAGACGCTCAGCATCATCGCCTCGGATCTCGTGGGACCGACGACGATGGGCACGGGCGCCTCGGTGGCCTGCGCGATGGTGATCGAACCGATCCTCGCCGGGCGTCGCCCGATCGTGTTCGGCGCGCCCGACGCGCCGCACACCCTCACCTTCGTCCCGGACCTCGCGCGGGCGATGCTCCACGCCGCCCGCCATGGGGACCGGCTGACGGCGCACGGCGAGGGCGATGCGGTCCTGCACGCCCCGTCGGCCCCCGCGCGGACCCAGCAGGAGCTGATCCGGGCCGTCTCGGCGCTGACCGGACGGCGCCCCCGCCGGCCGTGGCGGATCCCCCGCTGGTCGGTCCGCGCCCTGAACGGGGTGAGCACCTTCGCGCGCGAGCTGTCCGGGATCTCCGAGCTCTGGTACGCGCCGTGCGTGCTGCGGCCCGGGGTGCTCACCTCGCAGGAGGGGCTCGCACCGACGGCGTGGAAGGAGGCCGTGCGCCTCACCACTGCCCTGCCGAGCGCACCGGCGAGCGCCTCGGAGGGCGCCGCCGCGTGACCGGCGGGTCTGTTAGGTTCACGGCCATGAACGAGAGCGAGAAGCCCACCGACCGGACCACCGAGCCCGACGCGCCCGTCTCCCCCACCGGCAGCTCCCGTCATCTCGACGTCGTCATCGACCGCCCCTGGCGCGAGGTGTACGCCTTCGCCTCCGATCCGCGGAACCTGCCGCGCTGGGCCGGGGGCCTCGCCGGCAGCGAGGTGCAGCGCGAGGTCTCCCAGTGGTCGATGAACTCGCCGATGGGACGGGTGCTGGTCAGCTTCGTCCCCGAGAACGTCCACGGGGTCATGGACCACACGGTCACCCTCCCGAGCGGCGAATCCGTGCTCAACCCGCTGCGGGTGATGGCCCTCGACGACACCTCGTGCGAGGTCGTGTTCACGCTGCGCCGGGGGACGATGACCGAGGAGGAGTTCACTGAGGACGCCGCCGCCGTCGCCGAGGACCTCGCGACGCTCAAGGAGATCTGCGAGCGGGCCTGAGGACGCCGGGCCGGCCGGCCCGACTCCGGGCCCCTTATGTACCCTTTCGGTTACGTAGCCGGTCGGATACATTCAGGTCATGGATGCGATGCTGCAGGCCCTGGCCGACGGGAATCGACGCACGGTGCTGGAGATCCTCCGGGATCGCCCGGCGACCGTCGGCGAGCTCGCCGAGGCGCTCCCCATCGCCCGGCCGGGGGTGTCACGCCACCTGCGGGTGCTGCGGGACGCCGGACTGGTCGAGGTCGAGCAGGACGCCCAGCGCCGGATCTACAGCCTGCGCCCCGCGCCGCTGGCCGAGCTGGACGAGTGGCTCGGGGCGTATCGCGCGCTCTGGGAGCACCGGCTCGACGCTCTCCACACCGAGATCGCCCGAGGGAAGAAGGCACGGAGATGACCATCATCGGCAGCATGCGTCGGATCGACGACACCCGAGGCGCCGTACGGGTCGAGGACCTCTACGACACCGACATCGAGGACCTGTGGCGCGCCTGCACCGAGCCCGAGCGCCTCGCACGCTGGATCGGCGAGGTCGCGGGAGATCTGCGCCCCGGCGAGATCGTCCGGTCCTCCTGAACCAGCGGCTGGTCGGGCCCGGCACGGATCGACGCCTGCGAACCGCCCCGTCACCTCCGACTCACCTCGGACCCCGGGACCGACGGGGAGACGCAGATCGAGGCGTGGCTCACCCAGGAGGGCGAGCGGACCAGGCTGGTGGTCGAGGAGCGCGGCCTTCCCGTGGCCGAGCTGCCCGCCCACGGGGCGGGCTGGCAGGCACACCTCGAGGACCTCGCGCGCTCCCTCATCGGCCTCCCGTCCCTCTGGGAGGACCGCTGGAACGAGCTGATCGCCGCCTACCAGGATGCGGACGTGGCGTGATGTCGACGGCCATCACGCTCGACGCCGTCACCGTGAACGCACCGGACGCTCTCGCCCTGGCCGGGTTCTACGCGGAGATCACTGGCGGCACCGCACGGGGTGACGCCCGCTTCGCGACCGTCCGGACCCCCGGCACCGAGATCGGGTTCCAGCAGGTGGACGGCTTCCGGCCGCCGAGCTGGCCGTCCGGAGACCCTCCGATGCAGATCCACCTCGACTTCCTCGTCGACGACCTGACCGCCGCGGAGCCGCGGGTGCTGGCGGCGGGAGCGACCCGATACGCCGCCCAGTCGAACGCCGACCACTGCCTGGTCTGCGCCGATCCCGTCGGCCACCCCTTCTGCCTCACCCTGTGGGACGGCGCCCGGGCGCTCGCCGAGGCGGATGGCAGCGACGCGAGCAGCACCGGCGTCGGGCCAGCCCGACAATGATCCACCCGGTGACAGGATGGGTCGCGCGAGCATCCATCGCCAGAGTGGAGACATGACCACGATGCCCCTGCCCGACACCCTCGACGCCCCTCCCTCCTCCACGGAGCCGTCGCCGCCGTCCGAGCGCTGGTCCGTCGGCGCCTGGGCGTCCCGCATCGGCCGCTTCCTCGCCTACGGGTTCGTCGCCCTGCTGCTGGGAGCCGTCGGCTTCTCCCTCCTCATCGGGCTGCTCGCGGCGGGCGTCTCCTCCGTCGTCGTCTGGGTGGGCCTGCCGATCCTCGTGGCCGGCGTGCACGTGGCCCACGGCTTCGCGGGAGCCGAGCGGGCGCTGCAGCGCGCCGTCCTCGGCACCGAGCTGCCCACCCCGGAGCCGGTGCGCGCCCCGTCGGGCGCCGGCCGGATCCGTCGCCTGCTCACCCCGCTCACCGATCCCCAGAAATGGCTGGATTCGCTGTGGGTGCTGGTCAACTTCCTGCTGGCCATGGTCACCTTCCCGCTGGCGCTCGCCTGGACCCTCGGCGCGATCGCCACGATCGGCGCACCGCTGGCGACGCTCGTGCTGGACCGGGTGCTGCCCGACGTGCAGGGCGACGGCCTCGGCACGCTGCTGGGCGTGCCGGAGCAGTACGCGCTCCCGGCGGATCTGCTCCTGCAGTTCGCCATCGGGCTGGTGTTCCTGCTGACCCTCGGCCCGGTGGTGCGCGGGCTCACGGCCCTGCATCAGGGGGTGGCGCGCGGTCTGCTGAGCTCGCGCCACCAGGAGCAGCAGCGCCTGCTGCGCACCGAGGAGTCGCGCGCCGCCGGCCGCTCCGCCGAATCCGCCGCCCTGCGACGCCTCGAGCGCGACCTGCACGACGGACCGCAGCAGCGCCTGGTGCGCGCCTCGATGGATCTCGCCCGGGTGGAGGCGCTCGCGGTGAAGGATCCCGAGAAGGCGCAGGCCGTGCTGCGCGAGACCCGCGAACAGCTGGGACTCACCCTGGACGACCTGCGCCGGCTCTCCCGGGGCATCGCGCCGCCGATCCTTGTCGATCGCGGCCTCGCCGCCGCGCTCACCGAGCTGGCCGCGATCTCGCCGCTCCCCACCAGCATCGAGTGCCCCGCCCTCGACCTGCCCGAGCACGTCGAGATCGGGATCTACTACGTCGTCTCCGAGTCGCTGACCAATGCGGCCAAACACTCCGACGCCGGGTCGGTGGTCGTGGAGGTGGCGCGGATCGGCGATGATGCCCGGGTGAGGATCGAGGACGACGGGCGCGGCGGCGCCGAGATGCGCACCGGCGGCGGGCTGGCCGGGCTGGCCGGCCGGGTCGCCTCCCTGGAGGGTCGCCTCACGGTGACCTCTCCGACGGAGCAGGGCACGCGGGTCGAGGCGGTGATCCCGTGCGGGTCCTGATCGCCGATGATTCCGCGCTGATCCGCGAGGGGCTCCGGCTCGTGCTCGAGGACAACGACCACGAGGTGGCGGGCACCGCCGCGACGGGCACCGAGCTGATGGTCCGTGCGCTCGAGCTGCGGCCGGACCTCATCATCTCCGACATCCGCATGCCGCCCAGCCACACCGACGAGGGGCTGCGCGCCGCCCAGGAGATCCGCCGGGAGTGGCCGGAGGCGCCGATCGTGCTGCTCAGCCAGTACGTGGTGGTGGGGTACGCGACCGAGCTCATCGAATCCGGGGAACGGTCCACGGGGTACCTGCTCAAGGACCGGGTGTTCGACATCAGCGCCTTCCTCGAATCCATCGAGCGGGTGGCGGCCGGCGGGGTCGCGATCGATCCGGACGTCGTGGGCCAGGTGATCGCCTCCCGCCGGCGCACCCCGCTGGACGAGCTCACCCCGCGCGAACGCGAGGTGCTCGAGCTGATGGGCGAGGGCCTGACGAATGCCGGGATCTCGCAGCGGCTGTTCATCAGCGGGGGCGCGGTGGAGAAGCACACTCAGCGCCTGTTCGCGAAGCTCGGGCTCAGCGAGGACGCGAGCGTGCATCGCCGGGTGACGGCGGTGCTCACGCTGCTCGGCCGCTGAGCGGCGGTGGAGGTCGAGACCTGACGGACGGAGGGGCGTGATCTGCCGCGACCTTTCCTCCACCGAGCACATTTCTCCACAGGTGTTTCCACATTTCTGGTGGCGGCCGGAAGGTTATCCACAGAAACTGCGGGGGCCTGGTTGCGGGTTTCGAACTTCCATACGATTGAGGTATGGATGCGACGAACAGCGACGGACCCCGCCCCGGTGGTGACGACCCCCGCCGGGACGCCGCCGCGCGGCCGGTGGACGTGCTGGACACGGTCGCCTCCACCCTCACCGAGATCGAGGCCAGCGCAGCCGCGCGCGTGGTCCTCGCCCAGCTCCTCACAGCCACCCTCACCGCCTTCACCCGCACCGGCTCGGTGCGGGATCCGCTGCCGGAGACCGCACCCGGATCCCCGCAGGAGGCCCTCTCCGTGCTCGCGGGGCTCGATCATCTCCGCTCCTCGCTCTCCGCGATGGACGCCGCCTGGCAGGTCACCGCCGAGCAGCGGATCCGCCGCGCGGACGAGCAGCGCGGCGTGCCCGCCGCGGCGCAGGGCAGGGGCGCGAACAACGAGATCGCCCTGGCTCGTCGTGTCTCCCCCGCCGCCTCCTCCTTCTCCCTCGCCTCCGCGCGGCGGCTCGTGCAGCACATGCCGGGCACGGTCGATGCGCTGTGGGAGGGCGCGGTGACGGCACAGCAGGCCTCGACGGTCGCGGGTGCGCTGTCCACGGCATCGCCGGAGACCTGCCGGCGCATCGACGAGCTCATCCGCGTCTCTCCCCTCACCCTGCACGGGAAAGGGCACAAGCGCCTGCGCTCGAACATCGACGAGATGGTCCAGCGGCTCGAGCCGGAGACCTCCCGTGAGCGTGCGGAGCGCGCGGCGAGGGGCCGACACCTGAGCATGACGCCGCTGGCCGACGGGATGGCCCGCGTGAGCGCCGTGCTGCGCGGGATCGACGCCGTGGGCATGATGTCGGCGCTGCAGGCCGAGGCCGAATCGCTGCGCGCCGCCGGGGCGAAGACCTCGGTGCCCGCGCTCGAGGCCGATCTGCTGGTCGACGCCGTCCTCGCCCGGCGCGAGGGCACAGCCTCCTCGGGCACGGCACCTGCCGCCGAGGCGATGAGCACAGAGGATGCAGCACGCACCTCGAGCGCCGCGAGCGCTCCGGACGCCTTCGAGGGCATCGTCCCAGCAGAGGAGCTGGAAGCGACCGCACCCTCGGAGCCTCCCCGACGGCCGCGGACCACGCCGGGGATCGAGATCGGCATCGTCATCACCGAGAGGGCCCTTTTCGACCGCGACGACGAGGCCGAGAGCGCCCATCTGGAGGGCTACGGCAGCATTCCCGCGCACATCGTCCGGGACACGCTCCTGGGCAGACCGCCCGGCCATCTGCGCCATGACGAGGGCGACCATCCCGATGAGGAGGTCTCCGCCTTCTTCCGCCGCCTCTACGTCAACCCCCGCACCGGCGATCTGGTCGGGATGGAGTCACGGGCGCGCGCCTTCCCGGCCGGGCTGGCCCGGATGATCCGGTGGCGGGATTCCACCTGCCGCACCCCCTGGTGCAACGCGCGGATCCGGCACAGCGATCACGTCGTGCCCTACCACCGCGGCGGCCCGACCAGCTACGCGAACGGGCAGGGGCTCTGCGTCCGCTGCAATCTGCTCAAGGAGCACGGGCTGTGGCTGCTCGAGGTGCTCACCGGCGAGGCCTCCTCGGCGTCCGTCTCCACGGCGTCCGGAGAGACCTCGGGGCCTGCACAGGCACCCGGCAGCGCGGACGCACCGCCCGCAGCCTGGGTCTGGACCAGCCCGCACGGCGCGCGAGGGATCTCCTGGCGGCCGCCGCTGCTGCACTCGGCGACCAGCACCGCGCAGGAGCCGCCCTCCTCGGAGGCCGACGAGCCGCCGGCGGGCTCACCACCTGAAGCAGATCCTCCGCCGGCCCCGCCTCCCGCCTAGATGTTGCGGGTCATGACGTTGTAGTCACGGAGCGGGGATGAAGGAACGGGTCCCTGACCGGCACGATGGGTGGTGCTGAAGCCATTCATCTGCTGGGAGGAGACCCGTTCCATGACCCACCGTAATGCTCCACTGACGGCTGTCGGAAGGCGGCGTGCGGTCGACCAGGTGCTCGCGAGGGGTCGTCCGATCGCGCACGTCGCTGCGGAGTTCCACATAGCTCGCGCCACGCTCTCGAAGTGGGTCGGACGCTACCGGGCTGCCGGTGCAGCCGGGCTCGAGGAGCACTCCAGCGCCCCCGCGCACCGCCCGTCCCGCTTGGAGGGGTGGGTGGTGGAGCTGATCGAGCACTGGCGGCGGAAACAGAAGTGGTCCGCCCGCCGGATCGCTCGTGAGCTCGCCGATGGCCATGGGGTCCACTGCTGCGTGCGGACCGTGACCCGGTGGCTGGACCGCCTGGGCCTGAACCGGATCCGCGACATCACTCCCGACGGAGGGAACCTGCGTCAGCCGGGCACGATCACCGCCCGCTATCCCGGGCACATGATCCACGTCGATGTGAAGAAGGTCGGGAAGATCCCCGACGGCGGCGGCTGGAAGGTCCACGGACGCGACAGCGCCCTCGGGCGGGCGTCGAAGCGGGGGAAGGGCCGGCGGGTTGGCTACACCTACCTTCACTCGGCGATCGACGGGTTCTCGCGCCTGGCCTACACCGAACCACTCGAGGACGAGACAGCGGCGACGACGATCGGATTCCTCCATCGGGCGTTCGCGTTTTTCGCCGCGCACGGGATCACCCGGATCACGCGCCTGATCAGCGACAACGGACCGAACTACCGCTCAAACGCGTTCGCCAGGTCGATTCGCGGGAAGGTCTCCCGCCATCAGCGGACCCGCCCCTACACGCCCCGCCACAACGGGAAGGTCGAGCGGTTCCAGCGGATCACCGTCGACGAGTTCCTCTACGCAGAGGTGTTCGAGTCCGAGCAGGAGCGCCGGAACCGTCACGGCGTCTGGCTGCACCACTACAACTACTGTGAGTGTTGGAGCGGCTGGTCTGGAACTGGCTGGCAGGGTGGGCACTGTGCCGCTCCCGCGCCGAGGTCGTGGCTCATACAACTATTCGCCCCCAACGGGTGCGTTTCGATGGACATGTCCGACTCCGGCGCAGGGCGGCTGGCGCTCGCCCGGCCCACTCCGATGGCTTGATCAGAAGACTGTCCGTCCCGCGTCTCTTCGGCGAGGTCGTGACCCATCACAGTATTGCCCCGAAGTGACTTCCATCCAGGCTCGCGCCGGCCCTTTGCGGCCGCGTCATCAGTCTCGTCTCGGAAGGAAGTACGAACCGCCATGGCCATCGTCGCGCATACCCGCCCGTTCGTCATCGGAGTGGACACCCATGCCCGCAGCCACAGCTACGCAATCCTGACCGCAGCCACCGGTGAACAGAACGCTGCTAAGCAGTTCCCGACGACGCCCGCCGGCCTGAATCGCGCCGTGGACTGGGCTTCTCGTCTCGTAGGCGGAGACCTAGCCGCCCTATGGGTGATCGAAGGCGCTGCTACCTATGGCGCACGGCTCGCACGAATAGTCGCCGACACCGGCTACGAGGTGGCCGAGGCAGCCCGCATGAATGCACGGGCACATCACAGCGTCGGAAAGTCGGACCCCCTCGATGCGCACCGCATCGGCGCTGCGGTCCTGCCGCTGGAGAACGACCGGCTACGCCACCCCCGCGCCGATGATGGCTTGCGCCCAGCGTTACGCGTCCTGACGACCGCGAGGGAGCACATGAGCACTGAACGTACTGCTAACGTCAACGCGCTTACGGCCCTGCTTCGCACCGCCGATCTCGGTCTCGATGCTCGAAGGCCGTTGACCAACGGTCAGATCATCGAAGTGGCTGCTTGGCGCACTCGTTCTGAAAACCTTGCGCTCTCGGCTGCACGAGCCGAGGCTCATCGGTTGGCCAAGCGAATTCGTGCACTCGATGCCGAGCTCGCGGAGAACCGCTCCCGGCTTGAAGACCTTCTGCATCAGAGCAAGGCCGCCCCGCTGCTGGACCTCGCGGGCATCGGGCCCGTGACCGCCGCAGTCGCCTATTCAGCCTGGTCACACCGTGGGCGCATGCGGGATGAAGCTGCCTTCGCGGCACTGGCAGGCGTGAGTCCGATCCCTGCGTCGTCGGGAAACACCACTCGCCACAGACTGAATCGCGGAGGCGATCGAAGACTCAATCGCGCGCTCCACATGGCCACGGTCACCCGGATGGTTCACGACCCTGAGACGCGCGCCTACGTCGCCAGGCGGCGGGCTGAGGGGCTCACGACAAAAGAAATCCGACGCTGCCTCAAGCGCTATCTCGCCCGCCGGATATACCGAACCCTCGAAGCCCTCCACGCGGCACCGGCCATGGCTTGACAGACATAGAAGAGTCCATCGGCCCCACACCGCCTGCGGCGATCAGCCCCCGGCCTCACGTCTCCACGCCAGCGTCGACAACGTCATGACCAACTACACCTAGATCGCCACACGTCACCGCGCACCGAGGGTCGCCGGCACCGGAAGTCGCCGGCGCAGGGAGTCGGCGGCACCGCGTCATGCAGGGAGTGCGGGCTGCGCCGCTCGAGGGGACGAGCCGGACAGCCTCAGTGCAGCTTCCGGGCGAGGGTGGTGATGACGTGCCAGTGCTTCTTGTCGGCCAGGAAGCGGCCGTCCTCGTCGCGCACGGAACGATCAATCACCTGGAAGCCCCGGAACATCTCGTCGATCTCCTCGAGCGGCAGGGTCGCCACGTCGGAGCGCTCCGCCCAGGTGTCGTTCGTGCCGAAGAAGTCCACCGCCATCACGCCTCCGCGCGGGAGGGCGGCCACGAGCTTCCGCCACACCTCGGGCAGCGCCGACGGGCCCAACAGGCCCAGGGTGTAGGTCGAGTAGACGATCTGCGCCGCCGGGAACACCGGCACATCGGCGATATCGGTGTGGTGGAACTGGACAGAGCCGGTCATCCGCTCGTTCTCCACCAGGCGTGCGGCGAGGGTGTCGTCGCTGTCGTAGGCGTGCACCGTCCAGCCGCGTCGGGCGAACTGCAGGGAGTCGGCACCGGCGCCGGCACCGAGGTCGAGCACCACCCCGGGGTGTCGGTCACCACCGGCCGCCGCGATCGCCTTGGACACCAAGCGGCGAGCAGGACGGCCCGCCGCATGGGCGTTCAGTGCAGCCCAGTCAACCTTCTCCGCCGTCTCCATGCGTTTCAGGCTCTATCATGCTGATGCCCGTTTCAACTTCCCGTGACGCAGGCCGCGTCAAGTTTCGTCACAGGCGAACACCATGACATCCTATGCCGCCGCTCCCCCGCCCGCGTCACGATCCACGGCACCGCGATCGCCCGCACCGTCACCGCGCCGCGCGCCTAGGATGGCGGGCATGTCCTCCCCCTCTCTGCGCATCGCCGCGGTCTCCCTGCACACCTCCCCGCTCGAGGAGCCCGGAGGCGCGGACGCCGGCGGCATGAACGTCGTCGTGCTCGAGCAGTCCCTCGCCCTCGCGCGGCTCGGGCACCAGGTCGACCTCTTCACCCGGCGCAGCGACCCCGCCGCGCCGGACGTCGTCGAGGTCGCCGAGGGCGTGCGCCTGTTCCACCTCGATGCAGGACCGGCGAGGCCGCTGGCCAAGAGCGCGATGGAGCAGGCGATCCGTCCCTTCCGCGCGGCCCTGCGCGAGGTCCTCACCGCGGACTCCGCCGGCGGCTGGGATCTCCTCCATTCCCATCACTGGTTCAGCGGAGTCGCCGCGCTGCCGATCGCCCGCGAGCTCGGCATCCCCCACCTGCAGTCCTTCCACTCGGTCGCCGCCCCGGAGGGCGCGGGCACCCTCGACGCCGGGGAGCCCGCCGAATCGGAGGGCCGCATCCCCGGCGAGCAGTTCGCCGCGACCGGCTCCGATCTCGTCGTCGCGGTCTCCGAGGCGGAGGCCCGCACCGTCGGCGAGCGGTACGGCGTGCCGGGCTCCCGGCTGAGCGTGGTCCGCCCCGGCGTGGACGTCGAACGCTTCCGCCCCTGCCCCGACGTGCAGGAGCGACGGATCCGCCCCACCCTGCTGTTCACCGCCCGACTCCAGCCCCTCAAGGGCCCCGATCTCGCGCTCGAGATCCTCGCCCACCTCGACCCCTCCCTCGAGGCCCGCCTCGTGCTCGCCGGCGGCATCTCCCAGGACTTCGCCGAGTACCTCGAGCAGCTGCGCGCCCTCGCCCGCGAGCTCGGGGTCGAGGACCGCGTGGAGATCGTCGGCTCGCTGGGACGCGACGAGCTCGCCGAGGCGATGCGGTGCGCGGGTGCCCTGCTGCTGACCAGCTGGTCGGAGACTTTCGGTCTGGTCGCCCTCGAAGCCCAGGCGAGCGGCACCCCCGTGATCGCCTGGCGCTGCGCCGGCGGGGTGCAGGAGGCCGTCGCCCCCGACGGGCTCGTGCTCGACAGCCGCGACCCCGACGTCTGGGCCGAGGCGCTGCAGTCGCTGCTGCACGACGAGGACCGCTACCGTGCCGCGGTGCGCTCCGCCCGCGAGTTCGCCGCCACCCGCACCTGGGACAGCGCCGCCGACGCCCTCGCGAGCCTGTACACCACCGTCACCGCGCGCCACACCGCTCCGGGAGCCGCCTCATGACCTCCGACTCCGCCCTCCCCGGCCACACCCCCGTGCCGGTCCCCGCGCCGTGGCAGCTGCTCGAGGACGCCTCGACCGTCCTCGCCGTCCACGCGCACCCCGACGACGAATCGCTCTCCACCGGCGCGCTGCTCACCTCCCTGGTCGCGGCCGGGACGCGCGTGGTGCTGGTGACCGCGACCCGCGGCGAGGAGGGCGAGATCGTCCCCGGCTCCATCCCCGCACAGGAGACGCGCCCGCTCGAGGAGATCCGGGAGGCCGAGATCGACGCGGCCACGAGCGCGCTGGGGATCGCCGAACGGCACTGGCTCGGCACCGCCCCGGCCCTGGCCCCCGGCGCCGCGCCGCGCCGCTACCGCGACTCCGGCATGCGCTGGGTGCGCGAGGGCCTCGCCGGCCCGTCCGACTCCGCGGGGGCCGACAGCTTCTCGCTCCGCCCGCTCGAGGACGCGGTCGACGACCTCGTCGCCCTCCTCGCGCACGTCCGGCCCGACGCCGTCATCGGCTACGACGACGAGGGCACCTACGGCCATCCCGACCACGTCCGCGCCCATCATGTCGCCGTCGGCGCCTGCGCCCGCACCGGGGTGCCCCTGGTCGAGATCGCCAGCGGCGGCTCCACGGACCCGCACATCCAGTGGCGCGAGCATCCCGGCACCGCCGAGGCCGTGCACCGCGCCGTGGACTCGTACCGCACACAGCTCACGGTCCGCGACACGAGCGCCGAGGGGATCGCGATCCGGCACGTCGGCGGGCAGGACGATCTCGTCGCCCTGCGCACCGGGCTGCACGTCAGGCCCTGAACGGGCCCGTCAGCTCGACGTCCACCAGCGTGGGCAGGTGATCCGAGGCGCCCGCCAGGCGGGCCTCCTCCACCCGATCGGTCGAGCGCACGGCCCGCGCCTCGAGCACCCGCGCCCCCTCCGTGACGAGCACCGCGTCGATGCGGCGGGTCGGGGAGGCGGCCGGGAAGGTGTGCTCGGTCTGCGCCGCGGGATCCGCGAGCAGCGGTGCCAGGAAGCGGCGGGCCGCGCCCTGCGCGGTCTCGTTGAGGTCGCCGCCGACGATGACCGGGGCCCCGGCCCCGCGCACCAGGGCGGCCAGGTGCTCCGCATGATGCCGGCGGTTGTCCTCCTGGAGCGCCAGATGGGTGGAGGCGACCACCGCCGCGCCGCCGCCGGGGATCGAGAGCCGCACCGCGGCGACGCCGCGCGGGTAGGTCGAGTTCAGGTCCGAGAGCGTCTGGGCGACCGGGTGCGTGCCGCGGCGGATCACCTGCGCGGCCACCTCGTCGGTCCCGAGGATCGCAAGGCCGCGACCGCCCGCCCCGCCGAGCAGCACCCGTCGGCCGATGCGGCGCGCGAACCACTGCAGGCGCGCCGTGGGCAGCACGAAGCGCGGCGCCTCCTGGACCAGCAGCACGTCGGGCTGCAGGTCCTCCACGGCTTCGATCAGCGCGGCGATGTCGCCGCGCAGCTCCCAGAGGTTCCAGGTGAGGATCCGCAGCCGCCAGGGCGCGGCGCTCACGGCAGCGTCCCCTCGGTGTCGCGGACCATGGGCGCGATGACCCTCTCGACCAGCCCGTAGAGCTCGTCGACCTCATAGCTCGGCCAGCCGAACAGCATCCGGTGCCACTCCGGCAGCACCGCCTTGGGGCCCAGCGCCGCGCCCATCAGCGCGCCGGTGATGCAGGCGACCGTGTCGGTGTCGTAGCCGGCGCGGACCGCGGATCTCAGCGCCGCGACCATCGCGTCGCGCTGCGCGAACTTGCCCTCGGGGATCGGGCTCACCCCGACGATCGCCGACCAGGCCGCCTGGAAGGCGCCGACCACCCATCCGTTGCGGCGGAACATCACCGGGGTGGACTGCTCCGCCTCCGCGATCCGGTCGCTCCACAGGTCGCGCCGCTCCTCGGGCAGGTGCGGCAGGCCCTGCCGCACGTCGATCTCGCCGGTGCGGATGGCGTGGCGCACGGCCAGGCCCCACAGGACGCTCGCCTCGATGGTGTCGGGGTGCACATGTGTGAGGCGGCACACGGCGATGATCGCCTCGACCGCGTCCTCCTCGGGGGAGAGCAGGTAGGGCAGCACCGAGGCGTGCACGCGCATGAGCGAGCCGTTCCCGGCGGAGGCCGGCAGCTGCTCGTGCGCGGAATCGGCGGCGATCCGGAAATCCTTCGCGCGGGGCGCGTAGTGGCCGTCCACGCGGGCGAGGTCCGCGGCGGTGCGCACCACCTGCGAGGTGAGCGTGCCGATGTCCGGGGTGCCCAGCGACCAGGAGTACCACTCGCGCGAGATGTGGTCCTGGGCCGTCTCGACCCGCAGGTCGTGGCCGTCGGAGGCGGCGAGGGAGGCTTCGAGCACCACGATCGCCATCGCGGTGTCATCGGTCCATTCGCCGGGATGCCAGTCGAGCACCCCGCCGCCGATCATGTCGATGTCCTCCGAGTCGGGCACGGGCGGCTGGAACTCATAGGGGGCGCCCAGGGCATCCCCCGCAGCGGCCGCCACGACGGCGCCGGCCGCACGCTGGCGCTGGAGGGGGGAAAGGCCCTCTCCGCTGGTGTTCATCACATCCGTCCTCACGACACCATCGTTCCACACCCCTGCTGACAGCCAGCGTCCGGTCCGTCCCCGGTACGCTGGTCGGGACCCAGAAGGAGCTCCATGACCGACACCCCCGCCGCGGCCGGACCGCACTGTGACGACCCCCACGACCACTCCGGCCACGACCATCCGCCCACGGGCGCGGATCTCGTCCGGGATCTCGTCAAGGGCCTGTCGATCCAGGCGCTGCTGATCCCCGCGCTGGGCGTGGTGCTGCTGCTGGCGATCCTGCCCTTCGCCCCGCTCACCCCGGTGCCGCTGCTGCTCGGCATCGCGCTCGGCGCGGTGCAGCTGCTGTCCCTGGTCGCCACGAGCCTCTTCGTGGCCCGCACCCGCAAGCAGCTGGCTGTGAACCCCGGCCTGCTCGCCGTGCGCAGCATCGTCGAGGAGCTGCTGCGCGTCGCCGCGGTGCTCATGGCGCTGCTGCTGTGGCCCGCCGATCTGCGCACGCACCTGGGCATCTGGGTCGGTGCCGGCTGCGCCCTGGTGTGGCTGGCCCTCGCCACCGCGCAGACGGTCACCACCCGCCGCCGCATCGCCCGCCCCGGCGAATGGTCCGAGGAGGCGATCTCGACGATGCTCGCGCACCGCGTCGGCGCCCGCTCCACCGTGGTGATGCGCCTGCTCGACGTGACCGGCACCGCGCTGTTCCAGGTCGGTGCGACCGTGCTCGTGATCCTCTCGCCGATCCTCGTGGCGGGCACCGCGGTGCTCTCGATCGGCGTGGGCCTGTCCACGCTCGTGCTGCACCGCCGCGCGCCGGCCGAACGCTCCCGCAGCCCCTGGGCCTACGCCCCGATCGCCCTCGGACTGCTCACCCTGGCGCTCGCCGTCTTCGGCGTGCTCGCCCTCTGAGCGCCGCCCCACGATCTCGCACCCCCTCACCCCCACCGCGCAGGAGCCGATGATGACCGCTGCCCCCACCCCCGCCGCCCGCCCCTCGGGCCTCTCCCTCGACCAGGTCGACGAGGGGGTGCGGATCCAGGACGACCTCTTCGGCCACGTCAACGGCACCTGGCTGCGCGAGCACGTGATGCCGGCGGACCGGTCGAGCGACGGTGCCTTCCACGCCCTGCGCGACCTCTCCGAGGAGCGGGTGCGGGAGGTCGTCGAGGAGGCGGCGCGGGACGCGGAGGCCGCGGACCCGCGCGGCGAGCAGGTCCCCACCACCGATCACGCCCGGGTGGGCGCCCTCTACCGCATGTTCATGGACACCGAGGCGATCGAGCGCGCCGGCTTCGAGGTGTTCGAGGAGCTGCTGTCCGCGATCACCTCCGCCACCGACCTGGAGGCGATCACCCGCGCCATGGCCGCGGCGGATTCCGGCGCCTCCGCGCTGCTGGCCTACGTGTGGACCGATGACAAGGACTCCAGCAGCTACCAGGTCAAGATCCACCAGGGCGGGCTGGGACTGCCGGACGAGTCCTACTACCGCGAGGACAGCTACGCCGAGATCCGCTCCGCGTACACCGCGCACCTGGCGAACCTCGCCCGCCTCTCCGGGCTGCCCGGCCGCGCCGGCCTGGTCCCCGGCGAGGCCGAGGATCTCGCCGCCGCCGTGATGGACTTCGAGACCCGCCTGGCCGCCTGCCACGTCGACGTGGTGCGCCTGCGCGATCGCGAGAAGTCCTACAACCCGATGGACGCCGCCCAGCGCCGGGAGCTCGCCCCCGCCTTCCCGTGGGACGCCTACATCGAGGGCACCGGCGCCCCGGCATCGGCCTTCGAGGTGGTCTCGATCGGTCAGCCGGAGTTCGTCTCCGCCGCCGCCGAGCTGCTGGCCGGCGAGGACCTCGCGGTGCTGCGCACCTGGCTCGCCGTCCATGCGATCTCCTCCTACGCCGCCTTCGGCCCGGCCGAGCTCGTCGAGGAGGAGTTCGCCTTCTCCGGGAAGGTGCTCTCCGGCGCCGAGGAGCTGCGTGAGCGCTGGAAGCGCGGCGTCGCCTTCGTCGAGGGCGTGGTCGGCTTCGCCGTCGGCCGCGAGTACGTCGCCCGCCACTTCCCGGCCTCCCACAAGGAACGCATGACGGAGCTGGTCGACGCGCTGATGGACGCCTACCGCGACTCCATCGAGGATCTGCCGTGGATGACCCCGGCGACGCGGCAGAAGGCGCTCGCCAAGCTCACCAAGTTCACCCCGAAGATCGGCTACCCGGAGCAGTGGCGCGAGTACGACGGGCTCGAGATCGTGCCCGGCGATCTGGTCGCCACGGCACGCGCCTCCCGCCGTTTCGAGGCGGATCACGAGTACGCCAAGGTGGGCGGCCCGATCGACGAGACCGAATGGCACATGACGCCGCAGACGGTCAACGCGTACTACAACCCCGGCCGCAACGAGATCGTCTTCCCCGCCGCGATCCTCCAGCCGCCGTTCTTCGACGCGGAGGCCGATGACGCCGTGAACTTCGGCGGCATCGGAGCCGTGATCGGGCACGAGGTGGGCCATGGCTTCGACGACCAGGGCTCGAAGTACGACGGCGACGGCAACCTCCGCTCCTGGTGGACCCCCGAGGATCGCGAGGCCTTCGACGCCCGCGCCGCGCAGCTGATCACCCAGTACTCCGAGCTCAGTCCCCGCGAGCTCGACGAGAACCATCGCGTCAACGGCGCGCTCACCATCGGCGAGAACATCGGCGACCTGGGCGGGCTGTCGATCGCGGTGAAGGCCTACCTCGCCAGCCGGGACGCCGCCGAGGCGGAGGCCGAGATCGACGGCTTCACGGGCCTGCAGCGCGTGTTCTGGTCGTGGGCCACCGTGTGGCGCGGCCGCAACCGCACCCAGGAGGCGATCCGACGCCTCGCCGTGGACCCGCACGCCCCGATGGAGTTCCGCTGCAACACCGTCGTCGGCCATCTCGACGAGTTCCACACCGCCTTCGACGTCCGCGAGGGCGACGGGATGTACCGCGCCCCCGAGGAGCGGGTGACGATCTGGTGAGGCCGGACCCGCCGTTCTACGTGGGCCGCACCCGGCCCTCCACCATCGGCTGGACCCGCATCGCGATCACCGTGGTGACGGGCGCGGTGCTCGCCGTGCTCATGTCCCAGCGCTCCACCGTGTTCGGCGCGCTGCTGGTGGTGGCGCTGTTCGCGCTGCTGACGCTGTGGACGTGGATGGGGCAGTGGACGCGCTTCATCGTCGACGAGCACGGGCTGACGGTGAGCCTCGGCGGGTTCCTGCCGCGCCGTCCCTGGCCGCTCGAGGACTTCCGCACCGTCCAGCTGCGCGAGCTGCCGCGCTCGCAGGTGGGGCTCGCGGTGGGCGGCTACGGCTGGCGCCGCGGACGCGCCTCGACGCCCCAGCCCGCAGAGCTGACCCCGGTGGGGACGCGGAAGATCTTCACGCTCGAGGACGTGCAGGCCCGCTACCGGCTGCTCATCACCCGGCCCGGCACGATGGTCGAGATCATCGGCCGCGGCAGCACCCACTATCTCCTGTCCCCCGAGGACCCGCAGGCCACCGCTGCGGCGGTCGACCAGGCGATCCGGGCCCGGCGCTGATCCTCCGCCTCGTCGCGAGCGGCTAGACTGGGGGATCGTCATCCACTGACAGGGGAGCACCGCCGCGGTGCTGAGAGTGCGCGAGACGGCGCAGACCCTCGAACCTGATCCGGCTCACACCGGCGTAGGGAGTCGGGATTTCCGTGGAGCACCGCCGGTGCCCCGCGCCCCTTCCATGAGGAAGGAGAAGTGATGACTCGTTTCCGCACCGTGGACCTGCTGGTCACCGTTCTGATCGGGGCCGCCTTCGGCGTCGCGTTCCTGGGGTACGGGCAGCTGTACACCCTCATCGGCCCGCTGACCGCCGCGTTCAAGCCCGCCGAGGGCCTGCTGGCGGGGATCTGGTTCCTGCCGGCGATGCTCGCGGGGCTCATCGTCCGCAAGCCCGGCGCCGCCCTGCTCGCCGAGATGATCGCCGCCGTGCTCTCGATGCTGCTGGGCAGCCAGTGGGGCTGGGGCACCGCGATCTCGGGCCTGATGCAGGGCGGCGGGGTCGAGCTCGCCTTCCTGCTCACCCGCTACCGGCGCTTCACCCTGCCCGTCGCGATCCTCGGCGGCATGCTCTCCGCCCTGCTCGAGTGGGGCTGGGAGAAGTTCGCCTACTACCAGGAGATGAGCTGGGCCTACTCCGGCGCGATGCTCGGGTTCTTCCTGCTCTCCGGCGCCCTGCTGTGCGGGGTGCTGGGCTGGGCGGCGACCCGCGCACTGGTCTCCACCGGGGCGGTGGACTCCCTCGCCGCGGGCCGGGAGCACTCCCGGGTGGCCGCGGCCTGACCGGGCGGCCCACGATCCCCGCGCCCCGCTCCCCCTCCGCGACCGGCCTGCACCTGGCCGGTCTGACCTGGCGACCCCTCACCCGGTCCGAGCCCACCATCGCGGGGCTCGATCTGGAGATCCCGGCCGGTCAGCGGGTGCTGCTGGCCGGTGCCAGCGGCAGCGGGAAGTCGACCGTGCTGCGCGCCCTCGCCGGGCTCCTCGACGAGGAGAGCGGCGAGGGCGCCGGCCTGCCCGCCCCGCCGACGCGCCCCGGCGAGACGGGCCTCCTGCTGCAGAACCCGGCCCACGCCCTGGTCGCGGCGACGATCTTCCGCGACGTCGCCTTCGGCCCCGAGAACGCGGCGCTGGGGCGCGCCGAGATCCGCCGGCGCGTCTCACAGGCCCTCGCCGCGGCGCGCGTCGGGATCGACCCGTCCCGGGCCCCACTCGACGCCTCCGGCGGCCAGCAGCAGCGGATCGCACTGGCCGGCACGCTCGCGCTGGAGCCCGACCTCCTGCTGCTGGACGAGCCCACCAGCATGCTCGATCCCGCCACCGCGCAGCAGGTGCGCGAGGCGATCCTCGAGGCCGCCCCGGGGGCGACGCTCGTGATCGCCGAGCACCACCTGGAGCCGTGGCTCCCGCACGTCGACCGCCTGGTGGTGCTCGGCCCGCAGGCGCGGATCATCGCCGACGGAGAGCCCGACTCCGTGCTCCGCGCGCAGCAGGAGCGGCTGCGCGCGGCGGGCGTGCTCCCGGCGGGCCCTGCCGCTCCCCCGGCGACGCGCCCCGGCACCGGGCGGCAGGCGGCTGCGGTCACCGCCTCCCTACACCGGGTCACCGTCCCCTCCCGCGGCCTGACCGCGCCGCTCGACCTCGAGCTCCGCACCGGCCGGCTCACCGCCCTCACCGGCCCCTCCGGTGCGGGCAAGACCACTGTGCTGCGCACGCTGCTCGGCGACGCCGATCCCACCACCGGCACAGCGGTGCGGCCGGAGCCGGCCCGGATCGCCGCCGTCCCCCAGAACCCCGAGCACTCCTTCGTCGCCGCCACCGTGCGGGCGGAGCTCACCGCCTCCCCCTGGGCGGAGGATCTTCCCCTCGCCGAGCAGCTGCTCGAGCGGGCGGGGCTCGCCCGTCTGGCCGATGCGCAGCCGCACCGCCTCTCCGGCGGCGAGCAGCGCCGCCTCGCGATCGCCGCCGCCCTCGCCCAGGCCCCGCAGCTGCTGGTGCTCGACGAGCCGACCGTCGGGCTCGACGCGAACCGGCGCGAGGCCGTGCGCACCCTGCTCGCCGAGGCGACGGCCCGCGGCACCGCTGTCCTCGTCGCGACCCACGACCCGGAGCTGATCGCCGCCGCCGACGACCACCTCGCGCTGCCCGCCCCCGACCCGAGCGGCCCTCCCCCGCCGCCGCGGCGGAGGATCCCGGCCGACGCCCTGAACCCGCTGACCCTGTGCCTGCTCGGGATCCTCGCCGCGATCGGCTCCTTCGCCGTGCAGACCTGGCAGGGCGGGCTGCTGGCGCTGCTGCCCACCGTGCTCCTGGCACCGTTCGCGGTGCGGACCCTGCGCGGCGGTGCGCTGCGCCTGGTGCCGATTCTGCTCTCCGCCGCGGGGCTCGCCTGGACCACGGCCCTGCTCGGCGACGCCCCGGCCCTGTCCCACGAGGCATGGCTGGTGGGGCTGAAGGAGGCCGCGCGGATCATCGCCTTCGTCGCCCCGGGGGTGCTCGCGCTGGGCAGCGTGGACGCCACCGCGCTCGGCGACGCGCTCGGGCAGCGGCTGCGGCTGCCCGCGCGACCGGTCGTCGCCGCGGTGGTGGCGCTGGTGCGGGTCGGACACCTCGGCCGCCAGTGGGAGACGATCACGCAGACCCGCATCCGGCGCGGCCTCGGCAGCGCCCGCTCCCCGCGGCTGCTCGCCGGGGCCACGCTCGCCCTGCTGGTGGACACGCTGCGCGGCGCGGAGCAGCAGGCCCTGGCGATGGACGCACGCGGGTTCGCCGGCGCGGATCAGCGCAGCTGGGCCGAGCCCAGCCCGCTGCACCGTGCGGACCTGCTGGGCGCCGGGATCGGCGCGCTGCTGCTGGTGTGGCCGCTGCTGGCCCAGCTGCTCGTGGGATGAGGCGGGCGACGTACCCTGGAGCGGTGAACGAGGACACCCAGCCCCAGCCCGCCGATGCCGAGGACGAGGCCGTGCTCGCCCTGGCCCACGCCCTGCTCGACGCCGCCCGCCAGGGCGATGGCGACACCCTGCTCCCCCTCATCGACCAGGGCGCTCCCGTGGACCTGCGCGACAGCGCCGGCAACTCGCCCCTCATGCTCGCCGCCTATCACGGGCACGCCGAGCTGGTGCGCGAGCTCGCCGCCCGCGGGGCGGACGCGGACCTGGCCAACGACCGCGGCCAGAGCCCGTTGGCCGGCGCGGCGTTCAAGGGCTTCACCGACGTGGCGACGGCGCTGCTGGAGGCCGGGGCGGATCCGCACCTGGGGTCCCCCAGCGCCCTGGAGACGGCGCGCTACTTCGAGCGCGCGGAGATCGTGGCGCTCCTCGAGGCTCCTCGCGGCTGAGCCCCGCTGCTCTCCGGGCGGCTGTCAGGAACGGGCGCGGCGCACCATCGCGACGTGCTCGATGCCGGCCTCCAGGAACAGCCCGCTGACGGTCTCGAACCCCATCGAGGCGTACCACTGCTCGAGGTGGGCCTGGGCGTCGATGTGCACGTCCGCGCCCGGCAGAGCCGCGGTGACATGGTCGAGCGAGGCCTGCATGAGCCTCCGCCCATACCCGGCGCGCCGGTGATCGGCGCGCACCGCGACCCGACCGATCCGCACCGTCCCGTCGGCCTCGCGCAGCACCCGCAGCTGCGCGACGGGCTCACCGGCCAGCCCGGCCCGCGCGGCGAGCGGCCCGGGCACCTCGAGCCAGAGCAGCGTGGTGCCGGCCTCGAGCTCACGCCCGTCGAGATCCGCGTCAGTCGCGTGCTGCTCGAGGGTGAACACGTCCTGCCGCAGCATCGCCAGCAGGTACACGGTGCGCGGGTCGATCTCGGCCAGCGCCGCGTGTCGCAGCACGGGGCCGTCGGCGCCGTGCGGGCTCACGGGCGCGGCCTCGAAGCCGGAAACGGGCGCAGGGTCGGGCATGGTTGCGGGGTCGGGCATGGGCGACAGGCTACTGCGGGACCGGGCGCGAGGCCTCCACCAGCCGGGCCACGGCAGCGCGCCAGTGCTCGGCTCCGTCGGCGACAACTTGTCACAAATCCAGAAGTTGGCGGCACGCGGCCAACAGTTCCGCGTTGCTCACTCACTGCCAAACAGTCGCGTCGATCGTCTACGCCTGGCGTTTATTCCTGCTTCCTCTCCCATCCGTCTCTCCAGTAGGTATATCGACAAGCCTCATGCTAGGTGGTACGTTGACGCGACAGGGGTCCGCACAGGCAGCGCTATAGTGGGTTGCCGGAGAGGCTAACGCCACCAACGACGGGACGTTTACTCCCCTAAAGGGACCTCATATGTGACCACCTGTTGCCGGAATCTCACAAACAAGGGAGTTGTTATGAAGATCTCCACGCGACTGTCACGAGCAGTCACATGGGGCGCCACCATCGCGGCAGTTTCCGCCTTGAGCATTACGCCGAGCCTCGCGGCCGGGGGGGCGGTCTAGAGCAACCCGAAGAGCAACGCAGTGCCCTCATCGAGCACCTCGAGTCCAATGGAGTTCCCGAATCGAGCCAGAACACCCTTGCAGATAAAATCGAGGCCGGCGAACCCCTTGAGTCGGAAATAAAATCAGCCATACCGATTCGCGAAACATCCACCACTCAAAACGGCTTCACGGTGACACGAAAAGACTATTCGGATGGCTCATTCATGGAGTCTTCGGTGGAAATCGGCGAGACAGCACCCCCGGGCGCCG
Source organism: Brachybacterium faecium DSM 4810 (assembly GCA_000023405.1). Lineage (NCBI taxonomy): Bacteria > Bacillati > Actinomycetota > Actinomycetes > Micrococcales > Dermabacteraceae > Brachybacterium > Brachybacterium faecium. The sequence continues at coordinate 1,329,025 of CP001643.1, read as the reverse complement.
TCGAGCCGCAAGCAATCAAGGGATGCTCCTCGACGGGCGGCTCCGGGTACCGACAGATGTCCAATTGCCTAGTCTACGTAAACGCACCTACGTACTCTGCGAACTTTCGAGCAACTTGGGTCTATCAGCAAAACGGTACGGGCGTCATCTCCAAGGCCTGGGACTCCAGCCTGCAGGTGTATTTGGGAACTTACTCCAATAAGACCTTTTCCATTACACGCAAAACGTCAAGCGGCTCCACGCCCGCGCAAGTGCAACTCAAGTGGAAATACACCGCTGTCGGCGGTGTCGCTCAGGGAGATTCTGCAATTTACCTTAACGTGTTCGCGAACGACGCGTGGACAACCACGAACTAACAGCACCCCAGATATGCCCTGCGCAGCGATCAAAAGGAGAGGCAATGGATGGCGTCACACCGCTTGAAGTTTTATTTATGAACATTGCAATTAATGGCGCTAGCGGCATCCTTCCAACCGCCGCTATAGTCGCGATGGGGATTCTTATCCTACGAAGACTCCCACCGAGATCCGAAAGCAGCGCAGAGACTGGAACACAAAGATCCTCGCGCGGCCGGGAGGAGCGGCCTGTCGAATATCCAAAGCCCTGACCAGCGAGTGCCTGTGCACAGACGCCCCGCCCGCGACAATGGGTCTCGGGCGGGGTTTTTCTGGGTACTTTCCAGGCTACTGGCCCCGATCTCTCAATGTACGGCTGGGCTACGGCACACGCCCGCGTGGCGAAGCACGGGGCCGTCGGCGCCGTGCGGGTTCGCGGGCGCGGCATCGGATGCGGAAGTGGGCGCAGGGTCGGGCGTGGTTACGGGGTCGGGCATGGGCGACAGGCTATTGCGGACCCGGGCGCGAGGCGTCCACCAATCGGGCCACGGCGGCGCGCCAGTGCTCGGCCATGCGCGGCCCGCCGTGCCCCTCGTCCTCGACGACGATCAGCTCGCTGCCCGGCCAGGCGCGATGCAGCTCCCAGGCCGTCAGCGCAGGGCCCGAGACGTCGCGACGGCCGTGGATGAGCACGCCGGGGATGCCGGACAGCCGCGCCATCCCGCCCAGCAGGCCGCTGCCCGGTGAGGCACCCCAGGGCACGGCCCAGTCGGCGACGAAGCCGTCATGGGCCCAGTAGTGGGTGACCAGGCGCGCGAATCGGCGCGCGTGCTCGTCGACCTCCCCGTCCTCCGGTACCGCATGCGGGGCGGCGGGACCGCCTGCGCCGATCCCGATGTGCGCGTCCTCCCAGCGCATCCAGGCGCGCACCGCCTCATCCACGAGCGTCCCGTCCTCCGCCGTCACCATCCGCCGATATGCCTCGACCAGGCGCAGCCTCTGCGAGGAGCGATCACGGCGATCGAATCCGGCGCGGGTCTCGGCGAGAGCGGCGAAGGCGTCCCAGGCCTCCGGGTACAGCGCAGCGACACCCTCGGTGATCCACTCGACCTCTCGGCGCGAGGTGGTGGTGACGGCGAACAGCACCAGGCCGAGCGCCCGGTCGGGATGGGCCTGTGCGTAGGCGAGGGCGAGGGTGCTGCCCCAGGAGACGCCCTGGACGATCCACGCCTCGATGCCGAGGTGCACGCGCAGGGCCTCGAGGTCGGCGACCAGATCGCCGGTGGTCTGCGCGCTGAGGTCGACCGGGCCCGGCGCACCGGCCGACGGAGCAGACCTTCCGGTGCCGCGCTGGGAGAGGCCGATGATCCGGGCACTGCCGGCCGGCGAGTTCCGGCGGTAGCCGGGCGTGAGCCGCCCGCCGGGCCCGCCGTGCAGGTAGAGGGTGGGCACCCCGTCGGGGGTGCCGGATTCCTCCCAGTGGATCCGCTGGTCGCCGCGGGGCAGCATGCCCTCGGCCGTGACCGGCGGTGGCGGTGCGGGGGCGCTCATGGGCCGATCCTAGACCGGGCCCGGGAGCGCCCCCGCGGCCGCTCAGGCGAGGTCGAGTGCGATGGTCGCGTACGAGTGCGCGGGCAGCTCCACCTCGAGGCCCCGCTCATGCGGCCGCACCGCGGTCAGCTCCGTCGGAGCAACCGCGGCCGGGTTCTCGGGTGTGTTGTGGGCGGCGGTGTCCTCAGCGGTGAGCACCTGCGCACGGTGGCCCGTGACCTCGCGTCCACGCAGGTCGAGCACGACGGTGCGCGGCTCGGAGGCGTCGAGGTTGGACAGCGACACGAGCGCGGAATCCTGCGCGGTCGAGGCGCTCGCGGACAGCAGCGGCAGCGGACGGCCGTCGACCTCCTGGGGCTGCTCCGGCAGCACCACGTGGGCGGGGAGGGCGCGGGCGTCATGATGGCCCGCGTTCATCGCGAACACGTGATACGTGGGGGTGAGCACGAGCGCGCCGGAGTCCGGATCGGTGAGGATCATCGCCTGCAGCACGTTGACGGTCTGGGCGATGTTCGCCATCGCCACGCGCCCGGCATGGCGGTGGAACGCATCGAAGTGGAGCGAGGCGACGAGGGCGTCGCGCAGGGTGTTCTGCTGGTACAGGAAGCCGGGGTTGGTGCCGGGCTCGACGTTCCACCAGGTGCCCCACTCGTCCACCACGAGGCCCACCTTGCGGTACGGGTCGTACCGGTCCATGACGGTGCTGTGGCGGGACAGCAGCTCGTCCATGTGGGAGGCGCGGGAGAGGGCGGTGTACCACTCGTCCTCGGAGAACTCGGTGGCGCTTCCCTTGTCCTCCCACGGGCCCGTCATCGTGTAGTAGTGCAGGGAGATGGCCTGGAACGGACCGGCAGCGCCCTCGGGGCTCTCGGCGAGGCCCGGCCCGAAGGTGCGCATGAGGGTCTCGGTCCAGTGGACGTCGCCGTCGGAGGCGCCGGCGGCGATGCGGGTGACCTGGTTGCCCGCATGATCCCGCACGTACGTCGAGTACTGCCGCGCGAGAGCGACATAGTCCTCGGCCTTCATGTTGCCGCCGCAGCCCCAGGCCTCGTTGCCGATGCCGAAGTAGGGCACCTTCCACGGCTCGTCACGGCCGTTGGCCCGGCGCAGGGACGCCATCGGCGAGTCGTCGGCGCGGGTGAGGTACTCGATCCACTCGCTCATCTCCACGACCGTGCCGGAGCCGACGTTCCCGTTGACGTACGCCTCGGTGTCCAGCAGCTCCACGAGGTCCATGAACTCATGGGTGCCGAAGGAGTTGTCCTCGACCACGTCGCCCCAGTGGGAGTTGACCATGCGGGGCCGCTCCTCGCGCGGGCCGATGCCATCGCGCCAGTGGTAGTCGTCGGCGAAGCAGCCGCCGGGCCAGCGCAGGTTCGGGATCTGCAGCGCGCGCAGCGCCTCGACCACGTCATCGCGGATGCCGCGCGTGTTCGGGATCTCGGAGTCCTCGCCCACGTAGAAGCCGCCGTAGATGCAGCGGCCCAGATGCTCGGCGAAATGGCCGTAGACGTGCCGGCTGATCGTGTCGCCGGGGCGGTCGAGGTCGACGACGACGCGGGCCGGGCCGCCGCTGACCGGCGCCGCTCCGGTCCCGTCGGTGGCGGCGGCAGCGCTGCCAGGGGCGGTCTCGCCCGCGGCGGGTGCCTGCAGGCTGGAGACGAGGGCGGTGGTCAGAGAACGTCGGCGGTTGACGGTCAAGGGGATCTCCTGTGATCGCGGTACGGGGGACGCCTCGCCGGGCAGGGCCCGGGAGGTTGCCGCCGCCCAGTATTTTATCGATACACACTGATGTCAAGAGCGATGTCAGCCGCTGCGGCGCGCGACATCGCCCGGGCCGCCCCGGCGCGGGGAGGCGCTGCGCCGGTTCAGCCCTCGCCGAGCAGGAGCAGCTCGAGGACGGGCGGCGTCTCGCCCCCGTCGTCGAGCGCGCGGACGGCCACGCGGTGCGTGCCGCGGGGCACCGGGAACTCCACGTCCCGGATCTCGTGCTCCGCGCCCCCGCCGTCGAGCGTCCCGACCTCGTCGCCGTCCACGAGCACCTGGGCCCGGCCGGGGGCGGCCAGGTAGGTGACGCGCAGCGTCGTCGCCCGCTGCGCGGGATCGGCGAGCAGGTAGGAGAACTCCTCGTGCGTGGCCCGCCACTGCCGTCCGTCGGTCACCCCGGAGCGCGCCGCCGTGCCGCGGTAGGCGTGCTCCGTCTCCGGCTGCTGCTGCCCGCAGGCGACCGCGTCGACGGCCCGGGCGGCGCGGTCGAGCTGCGCGGCGTCGATCCGCGCGAGCTCCTCGCGCCGCAGCTGTGCGGCAGCGGGGTCGGGGGCGTGCGGGAAGCAGAGCGTGTATCGGCTCTCGTGCACGTCGTAGAAGGGCTCGAGGGTGAGCGGAGGGCCGTCGGGCCGGTGCAGCTCGAAGCCGCCGTCGGCGAGGGGACGGAGCCGGGAGGCGATCTGCGCGGGGGTGCCGAGGAGCACGGGCGTCGAGCTGAGGCGGCGCAGCGGTCCGTGGGCGACGTGCCCCATGCGCGAATCGTCCGCCCACAGGCCCGCGAGGTCCTCCTCGCCGTCGCGGGCGGCGAGCACCACGGGACCCCACCGCAGCGAGCCCCAGCTGTCCTCCCCCGGCAGCGGCTCCCAGGACGGCCCGGCGTGCAGCGTCCACCGCAGCACCTCGCCGCCCTGCCAGCGCCTGCGCACCGTGACGTAGCCGTCGAGCTCGGCGTGGGCGGTGACGTCCTGGCCGTCGACGCTCACGGTCGGGGGTGTCGTCGCCCAGGCGGGCACCCGGACGTGCACGGCGACGTCGCTCGGGGCGTCCGCCTCGATCCGCAGGGTCACCGGGGTCTCGGGCGCGGGCCGCGGGTACGGGGAGTCGAGATGGGCGGCGATCCCCTGCTCCTCCCAGCGGAGGGAGGCGGGCAGCGGCAGGTTCACGAGCAGGTCCCCGCCCTGGGCCGCGAAGGTGAAGCGGCCGGTGCGCGCATACACCTCCAGTCCCGTGCCCACGCAGCACCACATGCCGTTCTCGCGCGTGGAGTAGACGCGGTAGTGGCCCGGGCGGGCCGGGGTGAAGTAGACGAACCCGCCCTCCGGGTGCTGCGCGGACAGGACGTGGCCCACCAGCTGGCGCTCGATCGCGTCGAACAGCCAGGGGCCGCCGCCGTGCTCGTAGAGCCGCTGCTCCGCCTCGAGCATGTTGACGGTGTTGCACGATTCCGGGCCCTCCCGGTCGGTGACGTGCGCGAGCGGCTCGGCGGTGAAGTGCTCCGCCACGGAGTTGCCGCCGAAGGCGAGGGTCCGCCGCTCCAGGACGGTCCGCACGAAGGTCTCCGCGGCGGCGGTCTCACCGAGGGCGGGCCAGCCGATCACCTTCGCGATCTGCGTGTTGGCGTGCATCCCGTCGAGCTCGTCCCGCCCTGCGCGCAGCGGGGCCAGGAGCGACTCGTCGGCGAACCGGCGCGCCATCCGCGCGTGGCGCTCCTCGCCTGTGATCTCCGCGAGGTCGGCGTAGGCGGCGCACATGCCGCCGAACTCCGTGCGGAGCATGCGGGCGAAGGCCTCGTCGTCGAGCTGCTCGCCGAGCCGGGCGCCCCAGTCCCCGAGCCCCCGCAGCACCTCGAGCGCGCAGGAGGCGGTTCCTGCCGGGGCATGGCGCACCGCCTCGATCAGCCCGGCGAAGGTCTTGTGCAGGTTGTACCAGGGCACCCAGGCGCCCCCGAGGTCCCAGGTCTGGGCCTGGGAGGCGATGGTCCGGATCTGCGCCCAGAGCTCGGCGCCGCCGGGGATGCCGCCCACGTAGCCGGTGCCGAGGCGCGCCTGGCACTCGCGCAGCCCCTCGACGAGCTGCCGCGCCAGCTCCGCGGCGCGCTCGTCCCCGGTGGCCGCCCACATCAGGGAGGCCGCCGCGAGCGCGTGCCCGCCGATGTGCCCGTCCAGGCCCATCGACTCCCAGTTCCCGTACGGCGCGGCGGTCGTCGCGATCCCGGCCTCGCGGCGGAACGGGGCGAGCAGGCGCTCCGCCTCGAGGCCGAGGAGGTACTCCAGATCGGTGCGCTGCGCCGCGGCGAAGAGCCCCTCCCGCAGCCGGACGCTCTCGAGGGGGAACAGGGACGGGGTGGCCGCAGTGGTCATCACCCGATGTTATATCGATAAAAGCCGCTCGTCTCCGTAAGATGGGGTTCCGACTCTCTGCGAGACCGACCCGGGAGGAGCTCTCATCGTGGCGACCATGCGCGACGTCGCTCGACGAGCGGGGGTCTCCCCCATGACGGTCTCCAACGTGGTCAACGGTCACGAGAACGTGCGCCCCGAGACCCGGGCGCGGGTGCTCGCCGCGATCACGGAGCTCGGCTACCGGATGAACACCGCCGCCCGCGGGCTGCGCCGCGGACGCTCCGGGATCATCGCGATCGCGGTCTCGACCGTGGCCAGCCCCTACGAGGGCATGATCAGCGCGGCCCTCGCCGAGCAGGTGGCCCGGGCCGGCTACGACCCGGTCATCGAGCTGACGGGGCATCGGCGCGCCGGCGAGCTGGACGCGATCACGCACTCCCTGCTGCGCGACCACGACGGGCTGATCCTCCACTCCGCCCATCTCGACGAGCACGACCTCCCGCTGCTGCGCGGGAGGCACCCCGTCGTGGTGCTCTCGGAGCGCGAGTACGACGAGGGGTTCGATCAGGTGCTGCTGTCCAATGTCGACGGGGCGCGGGCCGCGACGACGCATCTCCTGGACGCCGGCTGCACCCGGCCGGGCATGATCGGCGGGCGCAGCACCCCGCAGGGCCACGAGGACGTGCTGTCCGTCCGGGCGCAGGGATACCGCCGCGCGCTCGAGGACCGCGCCCTCCCCCTCGTGCCGTCGGCGGTGCTGCCCGCGCCGTACACCTTCGCGGGCGGGGCGGCCGCCGCCCATGAGCTGCTCGAGGAGCATCCCCGCACGGACGGCATCTTCTGCGCCACCGACGTGCTCGCGGTCGGCGCCCTGCGCGCCCTCCACGAGCGCGGGCTGCGCGTGCCCGAGGACGTGAAGGTGATCGGCTTCGACGGCCTCGACCTGGGCCGGTACTCGACGCCGTCGCTGTCCTCCGTCGTCCCCGACCATGCGGCGCTGGCGCGGGTCCCGGTCGAGCTGCTGCTGACGCGCCTGCGCGGGGAGCGCCTGGCGGAGGATCATCGCCGGGAGGTCATCGCCTTCCGTCTCGAGGAGCGCGAGTCCACGCGCCGGTAGAGGGCGGCTCCTCAGCCCGCGGGAGCGCGGGCGGGAGCCTCCAGCGCCCAGGGCGCGGCCGGGTTCTCGCGGGTCCAGCTCGCGCGCCGGCTGCGCACGCTCTGGCAGCGGGGGCACCAGAACACGGTCCGGGCGGCGAGATCCCCCGAGCGCACGGTGGTGCCGCACAGCCGACAGGGCAGGGTCTGGCGGTGGTAGACGTAGAAGGACTTCTCCCTCGGCACCACCTCCGGATCCTCGTCCCCGTTCTGGCGGGTGCCGCGGGAGCGCTCGACGATCCGGGCCTCGACATCGCGGTGCGCAGGCTGGGTGGTGACGATCCTGCCGGTGCGCGCCCCATAGGCCATGAGCGCGACCAGGTCCTCCCACATCTCCTCGCACATCCCTGCCGTGAGGTCCCGCCCCGGCACGAAGGGATCCAGCCGGGCGCGGAACAGCAGCTCGGCGCGGTAGATGTTGCCGATCCCGGCCACGACCTTCTGGTTCATCAGCAGCGCGCCGATCGTGGTGCGGGAGCGGCGCACCGCCTCGACGAAGCGGCGCCGCTCGCGGCCGCCGGGGTCCGGGCGCAGCGGATCCGGGCCCAGCCGGTCCAGCACCGCCTGCCGGCCCTGCGCGTCGAGGATCTCGCACGCGGTGGGACCGGTGAGGTCCGCGAGGCCGTGCGCCCCCGCGATCCGCAGCCGCACCGTCGGCCGCGGGACCAGGCGGCGCCAGTCGGCCGCTCCGTCGAGCTCCTCCTCCCGCTCCCCCATCCGCAGCCGCGGCGCACCGATCGCGTGCGCGTCGGCGAAGCCGGGATCGCCGGCGAAGGTCCAGGAGCCGTACAGGCCCAGGTGGATGTGGACGTGCCGCACCACGGGCGCACCGGGGTCGACGTCCGCCGCCGGGGCGAAGGGCAGGAACAGGTGCTTGCCCACCGCCTCCGCGCCCAGCAGCACCATCCCGTCCAGCTGCGCCGCCTCGGAGAACCGTCCCTGCGGGCTCGAGGTCCGCACCCGCTGCCCGGCGAAGGCCCGGTCGAAGGCGGCGGCCAGCCGATGGACGGTGTGACCCTCGGGCACTACGCTCTACTCGGTCGCGGGCGCGGCGGACCCCGTGTAGCCGCCGGTGCGCTCGTAGAGGCCCACGAGGTCGATCCTGCGCTGGTGGCGCTCCTCGCCCGTGAACGGCTCGGCGAGGAACAGATCGATGAGCGCCTCGAGCTCCTCCTCGGAGTGCTGGCGCGCGCCGACGGAGATGACGTTGGCGTCGTTGTGCTGGCGGGCCAGGCGCGCGGTGTCCTCGTTCCACACCAGGGCGGCGCGCACCCCGGCGACCTTGTTCGCCGCGATCTGCTCCCCGTTGCCGGAGCCGCCGATGACGACGCCGAGCGAGGAGGGGTCGGCGACCACGGCCTCGCCCACGGCGGTGCAGAACGGCGGGTAGTCGTCCAGGGCGTCGTACTGGTGGGCCCCGTGGTCGGTGACCTCGTGGCCCTTCTTCTGCAGCACGGCGACCAGGCGGTTCTTCAGCTCGAAACCAGCGTGGTCGGTACCGATGTGCACGCGCATGTCAGGGGGTCTCTCTCTCGATGGGGGTGGGGAGGGCGGGGCGGGTCAGCTGAGGTCGACGCCGCCGGTGCGGGAGCGCTTGAGCTCGTAGAAGCCGTCGATCGTGGCCATGGTCGCGAGCGCGTCGAGCAGCTTTCCGGCCTCCTCGCCCTTCGGGGCCGGGGAGACGACGGGCCCGAAGTAGGCGGTGCCCTCGCCGAAGGAGATCACCGGGGTGCCCACCTCGTCGCCCACGCGGGACAGCGCCCTGGCGTGCGAGGCACGCAGCGCCTGGTCGACCTCATCCCCGGCGACCGGGGCGTAGGCCTCGATGAGGGACTCCGGCAGGCCCGCGTCGGCGAGCGCGGCGACGGCGGTCGCCCGGCGGTCGGAGCTCTCGCCGCCGACGTGGAAGCGCTCGCCCCAGGCGGTGTACCAGCGGGCGACGGCCTCCTCGCCCTCGGCGCGGCCGATCGCGATCGCGAGGCGGGCCGGGCCCCAGGCGTCGTCCATCGAGGCGCGGTAGCCGGGGTCGAGGTCGCGGCCCTCGTTGAGGACGGACAGGGACATCACCGAGAACTTCGGGGTCACCTCGCGGACCTCCGCGGCGTGGAGCAGCCAGCGGCTGGTCATCCAGGCGAAGGGGCAGACGGGATCGACGAACAGCTCGACGGTGCGCGCGGTCAAGGTGCCTCCTCGGCTCGGGGGTGATGCGGCCATTCTGTCACCGGTCGCCGTGACGCGGGCGATCGTCTGCGTGGTGACCGGGCCGACACCCCTGCCCGAGCAAAAAACATTGCGCTGCGCTGGCCGGACGGGTTGGATCGGGAGGGTGCTCGATTCCCGCTCCGCCGCCGTCGCGGCTCCCCCGCTCCCCCGCGCCTCCGCGCCCGGGGTGCTGAGGTCGATCGTCCGCGCCCACCGCCGCACGCTGGCCCTGGTGCTGCCGGCCGCCACCGTCTCCGAGGTGGTCGAGCTGCTGATGCCGATCGTGCTGGGCCTGATCATCGATCGCGGCGTGCTCGCGGGCGATCTGCGGCTCACGGTGCTCGGCGCGGCGGGCCTGATCCTCCTGCGCGTGATCGGGGTGCTGCTGTGGGTGTGGACCTTCCTGCTCTCGCAGAAGGCCTGCATGTACGAGCGGCATCGGCTGCGCGTGGGCCTCACCGGGGCGGTGCTCGATCCGCGCTCCCGCCCGGTGCAGCGCCCGGCCGGCGAGGTGCTCTCGATCGCGACCTCCGATGCGGACAAGGCCTCCGACCTCATGGACATGCTGCCGTGGGTGGTGCCGTCGACCCTCGCCGTGCTGGGCGCGGCCGGCTACCTCGCCGCGATGGATCTGTGGCTGGGCCTGGCGATGCTGCTGGGGATCGCGGTGATGGTGGTGGTGATCCGCGTGATCACGCCGACCCTCTCCGCCCGCTACGACGATCAGCAGTCCCAGGCCGCGGAGGCCGCCGCGACGGCGACCGACCTGGTGCACGGGCTGCGCGTGCTGCAGGGCCTGGGGGTGCAGAGCCGGGCGCGGGCCACCTACCGCCGCCGCTCGCGCTCCGCCCTGCAGGCGGCGCTGGTCAACGCCCGCTACTCGGGGATCTCCTCGGGGCTGACCACGCTCGTCACCGGCACCATGCTGGCCGCCGTGGTGGTGCTCGCCGCGCTGCGCACCCTCGACGGCGCGCTGTCCATCGGCGTGCTGATCGCCGTGGTGGGCGTGGCCCGCTACGTGATGGGCATGCTGCAGGGCCTGTCCGGGGTGCCCGTGTGGTGGGCGAGCATGTCCACCTCCGCCCGGCGCGTGCGCGATCTCTACACGGATCTGGGCCGCACCGTCGATGATCCCGAGCTGAGCCTCGACGTGCTCACCACCCAGCGGGACCAGCGCGGCGACGCCCGGACGGACGGTGCCGGCGCCGCGGGCGGCGCGGTGCACGGCCGCCGCGGCGCGGCCGGTGGGCTGCACCTTCCGCAGCTCACGGTCGCCGACGGCGAGATCGTCGCCCTGGCCTGCGCCGATGCGCGGGACGCCGCCGCCGTGGTCGACGCCGTCGTCGGCCGCCTGGGTGCCGGCGCCCGGGTGGGCGACACCCCGATCACCCCGGCCGACAGGCTCCGCCTCCGCGCCGATCTGCTGGTCGAGCCGCACATCGTGGACCTCTTCGACGGCACGCTGCGCGAGCAGCTGGCCACGCGCGCCCCGGAGGGCACCGCGACCGAGGAGGACGATGCCTGGGCGGACCGCGCCCTGCACGCCGCCGGCGCCGAGGACCTGCTGCGGATCCTGCCCGAGGGCTACGAGAGCCGCATCCTGGACCGCGGCGCGAACCTCTCCGGCGGGCAGCGGCAGCGCATCGCCCTGGCCCGCGCGGTCGCCGCGGATGCCCCGGTGCTGGTGCTGCACGACCCCACCACCGCGGTGGACGCCGTCACCGAGCAGAACATCGCCGAGGCGCTGATCGCCGCGCGGCGCCGCACGGACCGGGCGACCCTCCTGGTCACCCGTGCGCCGGCGCTGCTGCAGGAGGCCGACAGGGTGGTCTTCCTGCAGGAGGGCGAGACGGTCGTCGAGGGCCTGCACAGCGAGCTGATGGGACGCGAGGAGTACCGGGAGGTGGTGCGGCGATGAGCGAGATCGACTGGAAGCGTCCTCTCGAGCAGGTGCTGGGCGATGACGCGACCGCCCACCGCCAGCTCGCCGAGCACGCGCAGCTGCTGCCCATCGCAGATGCGCCGACGGCGGTGCGGTTCATGCTCGCCCGCCTGCGGGAGCACTGGGTCTCGACCCTGCTCACCCTCGTGATCACGATCGGGGGCGCGGTCGCCGCCGCGATCCTCCCCCGGCTCATCGGCTCCGCGGTGGACGTCGTCGCCTCCGGCGGGTCCGGGGACCGGATCTGGGTGCTCGGCGGGCAGATCCTCGGCGTCGGCGCGCTGCAGGCGGTGCTCACCGCGCTCGGCTGGTCGATGATCTCCGCCCTCGGCCAGCGGATCCTCGCCGGGATGCGCGAGGACGTCATCGACCGGGCGCTGGACCTGCCGGCGCAGACCATGGAGAGCTCCGGCATCGGCGACGCCCTCTCCCGCGTCGCCGATGACGTGGACGTCGCGGCACGGGCCGTGAACAACCTGGTCCCGAACCTCATCCAGCTCGGCTTCCTGGTGGTCATCACCCTGGTGGGGATGGCGACCCTGTCCCCGTGGCTGCTGCTGATGGTGATGATCATCGTCCCGATGTACGTGGTCGCCGCCGTCTGGTATCTGCGCCGCACCGCGCCCATCTACCGCCGGGAGCGGATCGCGATGGGTGCTCGGGCGCAGGGCCTGCTCTCGGCGATCCACGGGATCCCCACCGTGCACGCCTACGGCATCGAGCGGCGCGAGACCCGCCACGTCGCGGTGCTCTCGGAGACTGCCGCGGTGCTGAACATGCGGGTGATGTTCCTGGTGAGCCGCCTGGTGGTGGGGCTGAACGTGCCCGAGAACCTGGCGCTGGCGATGGTGCTCCTGCTCGGCTTCGTGATGGTGCAGGTGGGCGGGGCGCCCGTGGGCCTGGTGACCGCGGCCGCGGTCTACCTCGTCACGCTGTTCTGGCCGATGATGTCAGTGATCTTCAACCTCGACGACGTGCAGTCGGCGCTCGCGAGCGTGTCCCGCATGGTCGGGGTGATCACCTCGATCGACCCGGCCTCCTCCCCCGGCACCGAGACGCCGGCCGACGCCTCGATCCGGCTCGAGCAGGTCTCCCACGCCTACGGGGAGGACGAGGACGGCACCGAGCGGACCGTGCTGCGGCCCCTCGACCTCGACATCGCCGCCGGCGAGGTGGTGTCCCTCGTGGGTGCCTCCGGCGCGGGCAAGTCCACGCTCGCGGCGATCCTCGCCGGCACCCTCGCGCCCCGCCACGGCCGGGTGGTGCACGGCGGCGCGGATCTGGCCCGCGCCGACCTCGAGGCGGTGCGCTCGCACGCCTCGATCGTCAGCCAGGACGTGCACGTGTTCCGCGGGACGCTCCGGGAGGATCTGCAGCTCGCCGCCCCCCGGGCGACCGACGAGGAGCTGCGCCGTGCGCTGCGCCGCGTGGACGCGCTGGCCTGGGTGGACCGGCTCCCCCGCGGCCTGGACACCGAGGTGGGCGAGAAGGGGGAACGCCTCACCGCCGAGCAGTCGCAGCAGCTGGCGCTCGCCCGCGTCGCCCTGCAGGACCCGCAGGTGCTGATCCTCGACGAGGCGACGGCCGACGAGGGCTCCTCGGGCGCCCGGGTGCTCGAGCGCGCCGCCCTCGAGGTGGCCCGCGGCCGCACCACGATCATCGTCGCCCACCGCCTCTCGCAGGCGAAGGTCGCCGACCGGATCCTCGTGATGGCCGAGGGGAGGGTCGTCGAACAGGGCACGCATGAGGAGCTGGTCGCCCACGGCGGGGACTACGCCCGCCTGTGGGAGGCGTGGTCCGGCTGAGCAGCGGCGCATCAGCTCAGCGGCGCAGTCGCAGCACCAGCACGCCGGCGAGGGCGCACAGCAGGCTCAGCACGGTGAGCGCCGCGGCTCCCGCGTACATCCCGAGCCGGCCCCAGCTCGCCTCGATGCCGAGGCCCGCGAGGGGGCCGCGCTCGAGGGTCGTCTCGCCGAGCTCGAGCACCGCACCGCCTCCGCTCGCGGCCCCCTCGACCTCGAGGGTGAGCACGACGGTGACGGGCTCGTTCCCGGCCGGGTCCGCGTCGGCGTCCCGCTGCAGGCGCTGCAGGCTCACGGTGTGCGTGCCCGGGAGCCAGGCGCTCGCGACGGATCTCAGCTCGGAGCTGCGGTTCCCGAGGTCCACGGGCGCGGTCATGGCGCCGCCCGCCACCCGGTCGTCGGAGGTCATCAGCCAGCTGCCTCCGCCCACCGTCACCTGCTCGCGGGCAGGGTTGAAGACCCGCAGGGCGAGCTCCCCCGCCCCCTCGGGCTGGGAGGTCTCCTCGACCCGCCAGCGCAGGCGCTGCCCCTCCTGGACCCCGATCCGCACCAGGGACGCCTCTCCCGGCACCAGCTCGAGAACATAGGAGCCGGGCTCGAGCTCGGGGGCCGTGGCGAAGGAGCGGCCGGCCGCGAGCGGCTCGTCATCGGCGGGAGGCACCGGGGTCGCGCCCTCGTCCTCGATCTCCTCCGTGACCGACGGCGCGCCGCCGCCGACGCCCGCGGGCTCGATCGCGATCTGGATCTCGACCGGCAGCGGGGTGTCGGCGAGGGTCGTGCCGGTGCGGCGGATGCTGAGGAACAGCTCCTCGCCGGGGCAGCCGTCCCACCCCATGACCTCGGAGACGGCGCTCGTGGTGATCGGGCCGTCGCCGTCCTGCCGCTGCCCGGCGTCCTTGTCCTCCGTGGCCCGGCAGGCGTCCCCGCCGGCGGTGAGGAAGGAGACCGTCAGGCCCAGAGCGCCTGTCTCCGCGGGCAGGCCGTCCGGGTGCGGGGGCGCGGCGATGGTCGCCGCGGCGTGCACGCGCTGCCCGTTCCCGACGGCGACGCGGTAGTACTTCGTGGTGCCGGACCGCTCCGCACCCTCCTCCTCGACCGCGCCGAGCGCGTAGCTGTCGCGGTGGATCCCGGGCTCGAGGAGCGGCGCCTGCGCCTGGGAGCCGGCGCCGACGACCTCCGGGCCGGTCGCCTGGTAGGCGTGCTCGGGAACGTCCGGCAGCTCCTCGCCCGGCTCCGCCCGGGCGGGGACGCACAGCGCCGTCCCCATCAGCAGCGCGAAGACGGCCAGCAGGGCGAGCGGGACCGTCGCCGCGCGCCGGGCCGGGGTCATGGGGCGAGCTGTCCAGGAGGGGCGGTGCCTTAGCATGTCGACCATCATGTCCGATGTCATCGCCGGCCGTATCGCGCTGCTCGATCCCCTCGCCCGGGGTGCCTCCGGCTCCCTGTGGCGTGCGGTGGACCGCCGGTACGGGGCGGTGTGCGCGGCGAAGGTGATGCGCCAGCGGGACGGGGCCGAGGTGCTGCGCTTCGTGCGCGAGCAGGCGGTCGGCTCCGCGCAGGGGCTGGGCCGCCACCCTCATCTGCTCCCGCCCTACACCTGGGTCGCGGAGGACGACACCGTCGTGCTGGTGATGCCGCTCGTGCACGGCGGGACGCTGGCCGACGCCCTCGCAGAGCACGGTGCCCTGTCCCCCTCGCTGGTCGCGCAGCTGCTGCGCCAGCTCCTGGACGCGCTCGCGACGATGCACGCCGCGCAGTGGGTGCACCGCGACGTCAAACCGGCGAACCTGCTGCTGGACGCCACCGGGGAGGAGGCCCCGCACCTGCTGCTGGCCGATTTCGGGATCGCCCTGCACGAGAGCGACGTGCGGCTGACGGAGACCGGCTTCGCGCACGGCACCCCCGGCTTCATGGCCCCGGAGGTCCTCGCGGGGGCGGGCACCTCCACCGCGCAGGACGTGTGGGCGGCCGCCGCCTGCGCGCTCGAAGCGCTCGCTCCGCCCCGGCCGCGGGAGCGCCCCGACCCGGCGCAGCTGCCGGCACGCCTGCACGACATCCTCGCCGCGAGCCCCGATCCGGCCTCCCGGCCGCTCGAGGCGCTGCTGCAGGAGATGCTCCGGCCCGATCCGGCGGCCCGCCCCACCGCGGCACAGGCGCGGGACCTCATCCCGCCGCCCTCCGCACCGACGGCGCAGTGGTCGCGCGCCGCCGATGGCAGCCTCTTCGTGGTGGCCGACCGTCTCGAGGCCGCAGAGGCGGGACCGGAGGTCCCGCTCGATGGCCCCGGGTCCCTCGCCGGGCTCGCCCCGGGACTCCACGAGCGCCTCACGGCGCTGTCCGCCTCGGCCGGTTCGCCGGCGGCCGCACCACCGACCGCGCTGTCGACCGCGCAACCCCCGGCCGCGCCGCCGCAGCCTGCGCCGTCCGCCGCCGGCTCGCCGGACGGTGGACCGTCGGACGGCGGGCCGTCGGCCGATGGCGCGCACACGACCAAACGCCTCGTCCATGACCCGACGCGCCGGAACCCCGCGGCGCAGGCGACCGCCCCGGCCCCGCGCCGCGGCCGCGCCACCTGGGCGGGCGTGCTGCTGCTGGTGCTGTCCGCCCTGTGCCTCGCCGGTGCCGCCGCCCTGCTCTGGGCGGCCCTGTCCTGAGGGGACGGGGCCTCCGCGTCCCGGCCGTTGCGGGGTCACTCCCCCGGGATGACCAGGCCTGATTCGTAGGCGGCGACCACCAGCTGGGTGCGGTCGCGCAGCATCAGCTTGCCGAGGATGCGCGAGACGTGCGTCTTCACTGTCTGCTCGGCCATCACCAGCTCGGCGGCGATCTCCCGGTTCGCGAGCCCCCGCGCGACCCCGCGCAGCACCTCCAGCTCCCGCTCGGTGAGCACGGCGAGGCTCGCATCCGCTCCGGCCGACCGCTCGGGCCGCGCGACGAAATCCGCGATCAGGGCTCGGGTCACAGGGGGCGCCAGGAGCGACTGCCCGTCCGCGACGACACGCACGGCATGGACCAGCTCCTCGGGTGTGGAATCCTTGAGCAGGAACCCGCTCGCCCCGGCCCGCAGAGCCGCGAAGACGTACTCGTCCGCATCGAAGGTGGTGAGCATGATGATCCTCGGCACGGCGCCGGGCATCTCGAGCACCTCGCGGGTCGCCTCGAGCCCGCCCACGTGCGGCATCCGGATGTCCATCAGCACCACGTCCGGGCGGGTGCGCGCCACGACGTCGACGATCCCGGCGCCGTCGGCGGCGGTGCCCACCACCTCGATCCCCTCCTGCGCGCCCAGCAGCGCCTCGAACCCGCCGCGGATCATCGACTGGTCGTCGACGATCAGCACGCGCACAGCAGCGGGGGGAGTCTCCATGGCGACACCGTATCCCTGCCCCGAGAACGGGGGCTCCCATGTTCCTCGTCCCTGATCGGCGCAGCCTGCGGCGGCTGGGCCCGGATCTGGCGCTCGTGCTCACCGGGCTCCCGCTCACGCTGCTCGCCGTGCTGGTGCTGGTGCCGCTCACCGCGGTCTCCGCCGTGTTCGCGATCCTCTGGATCGGCGTGCTGCTGCTGCCGCTCGCGCTGACCCTCGGCTCCTGGTTCGCGGGCCGGGACCGCGGCCGGCTGCGCCGCTGGGGGCTCGAGGTCTCGGCGCCGCGCTACCGGCCGACGGGCTCCGGCGCGGCCGGCCTGGCACGCCGCGCCGCCGATGCGCGCCGCTGGCTGGACCTGGGCTTCGAAGGGCTCATCGCCCTGCCCCTGCGGGTGCTCACCGCCTCGCTGACCCTCGCCTGGGCGCTCGCGGCGCTCGGGGGCCTGACGCACTGGGCCTGGGGCCGGCTGCTGCCCCCCGCCGTGTGGGAGGTGCCGGGCCAATGGGCGCTCGCCCTGGTCACCGGGCTGGTGCTCCTGCTGTCCTTCCCCTCCGGGGTGCATCTCCTGGCCCGCATCGACGCGGCCGTGACCGCCTCCGCGCTGGGCGGAGCGGCCCCCGGCTCCCGGATGCCGGGGCTCGACGGCGCGCCGGGACGCGGCGCCCCCGGCCCCGCCGCCTCCCTGCCGCGGCTGCGGGAGAGCGCCTGGTCCCGCATGACCATCGCCTTCCTGGCCTTCGTGCTGCTGGTGGTCGGCTGGCCCGTCATTACCGTCGTCTACGAGGTGCATCCGGCGCCCGCGATGCTCGTGACCGCAGCGGCCGGTGCCGCCGCGCTGCTGGGGGCCCGCTGGCCCTGGGCGGGGCTCGCCCTCTCGGCGCTCGCCGCGCTCGCGACGATGCTCCTCACCGCGTCGGGACAGGCGGTCGCCCCCTGGCCCTGGCCGGTGACGGCGCTGCTCGCCCACTGCCTCAGCCTGGCCGTCCTGGCGATCTTCCACCGCTGGTACTGGGCGCTGTCCGCCTGGTCCGCCGGGGCCACGCTGACCCTCGCGGCGCTGCTGGTGACCGACCCCGCGACGATGCCGGACGGCACGCTGCGCGCCGTAATGACCAACGGCGTGGTGCTGGTGGCCATCAGCGGCGGCGTGGTGCTCCTCGGCCTCACGGTGCGCCAGTGGCTCCTCGCCCGCGGCCAGGCGGAGCAGGCGCAGACCCTCAGCGCGGAGGAGATGCGCCGCCGCCTGGAGCTCGAGGAGCGCGGCCGCATCGCCCGGGAGCTGCACGACGTGGTGGCGCATTCGATGTCGGTCATCACCGTGCAGGCGGGCACCGCCCCGTACCGCCTCACGCATCTCGACGCGGAGACCGCGAGCGAGTTCGAGGACATCGCCGCCTCCGCCCGCCAGGCGCTCGGCGAGATGCGCTCGCTGCTGACGATCCTGCGCAGCGACGACTCCGTCGCCGAGGTGCCGATGCCGGGCCTGGCCCAGATCGAGGAGCTCCTGGTCGCCAGCCGCAGCGCGGGCGCCACGATCACCGCGGAGCTCGAGACCCCCGAGGTGCCGCCCACCATCGGCCTGACCGCCTACCGCGTGGTGCAGGAGGGGCTGAGCAACGCGCTGCGCCATGCCCGCGGGGCGACGATCTCCGTGCACGTCGCCGCCGTCGAGGGCGCGCTGGAGATCACGGTCCGCAACGACGCCCCGCCGCCCGCCCAGGGCCAGCCCGGCCCGATCCCCGGCGCGGGGCTGGGGCTGGCCGGCCTCCGCGAGCGGGTCGCCGCGCTCGGCGGCACCGTCGTCAGCGGCGCGTCGCCGGGCGGCGGCTTCGCCCTGCGCGCCCGGGTCCCGCTGGTGGGCCCCCTACCCCGGTAGGGGTGCAGGTTCGCTCGCGCGGGGGACGCGCCGGCATCACCCGAGGCTCTAGCGTCGAGGGCATGACCACCACTGCACAGTCGCGTCCCCCGCGCACCTCTCGGTCCCGGGGACCTCGGGCCGACGCCCAGACCCGGGACTACTTCGAGCTGGCGCAACGGGTGAAGGACGCCGGGCTGATGGGCCGCAACGTGCGGTCCTACGTGGTGCGCACGGCGGTGCTCGCGCTGGCCCTGGCCGGCGCCTTCGTGCTGCTGGTGACCCTGGGGAGCACCTGGTGGCAGCTCGCCGTGGCGGCGCTGTTCGGGATCCTGTTCACCCAGGCCGCGTTCATCGGCCACGACGCCGCGCACCAGCAGGTCTTCTCCTCCGGCCGGCACAACGCCTGGTTCTCCCGCATCATCGGGAACCTCGTGGTGGGCCTCGCCATCGCCTGGTGGACCCGTAAGCACAACAAGCACCACGCGAACCCCAACACCATCGGCCGCGACGGCGACATCGCCGGCGGCGTGCTGGTGTTCGTGCCCGAGGAGCAGGCCGCCCGCACCGGCTTCATGGCCTGGTTCGCGAAGCGGCAGGGCTGGGCGTTCTTCCCGATCCTGACCCTGTTCGGCTTCGTGCTGCACTACGAGGGGATCACTGCTCTGCTCACGAAGGGCCGGGTCAAGCACCGCAAGGTCGAACTGGCGCTCGTGCTGGTGCGCGTCATCGGGTTCCCGGCGATCGTACTGGCCACCCTGGGACTGGGGATGGGCGCGGCGTTCCTGGGCGTGCAGATGGCCGTCTTCGGAATCTACATGGGCTCCTCCTTCGCCCCGAACCACAAGGGCATGCCCCTGATCCCCAAGGGCCTCCAGGTCGACTTCCTGCGCCGCCAGGTCCTCACCAGCCGCAACATCTCCGGCGGCCTGCTCATGAACTGGGCGATGGGAGGGCTGGACCTGCAGATCGAGCACCACCTGTTCCCCCGCATGCCCTCGGCGAACCTGCGCAAGGCGAAGCCGATCGTCAAGGAGTTCTGCGCCGAGCGCGGGATCACCTATACCGAGACGAACCTGCTGACGTCCTATGGGATCATCATCCGGTATCTCAACCGAGTGGGTCTGGGCCACGCCGATCCCATGGACTGCCCGCTGGCGGCACAGCTGCGCGGAGCCTCCATCTCCTGACCTGCTCCGTCGCCGCACCTGATCGGCGCGTCGCCCACGAGGCCCCGGGGCAGGCGGTATGGTCGCCCCATACGCCTACCCCTTCACGGGCAGCGCAGCCCCGGCTCGGTGGCCGGTCGGTACGGGGCGTCCGTGGAGGCCGATCCGGCCGGGATCTCCACCATGTCTTCCACCCCGCGCTGGTCGCCCGGCGACCAGGTGACCTGGACCTACTACACCCTTCAGCACCCCACGCGCACCGTCCGTCCCGGCACCGTCGTGCTCGATGACGATCGCGGCGTGGTGGTGTGGATCGCGCCCGGCACCGAGGTGCTCCTTCCCGTCCTGGAATCCGGGGCGGCGCTGCGCCGTGCGGGCGACGAGGGCATGTTCACCGCCCCCCGCCTCCAGTCCAAGCAGCTGTGGACGGGCAACGGGATCCTCATGATCGGCCTGCCCGACGCGCCCTACTCGATCTGGCTGTTCTACAAGGACGACGGCTCGCTGGGCTGCTACTACGTGAACCTCGAGACGCCCTACGAGCGCACCGAGGAGGGAGTGCGGACCCGCGACCTCGTGCTCGACCTCGTGGTGCTGCCCCGCCGCGACTGGCACTACAAGGACGAGGACGAGCTCGAGGGCGCCGAGCGCACCGGCTACTTCTCCCCCGCCGAGATCGCGGAGATCCGGGCCGCCGGGCGCCGGGCCGAGCAGCACATCGCCGAGTGGAGCTACCCCTTCTCCGCCGGGTACGAGTACTTCTTCCCGGACCCCTCGTGGCCGCTGCCCCGCCTGCCCGAGCACTACACCTGGGATCTCGATCTGACCCATCGCTGAGCGGGGAGGGACCGTTCCCGGGCACCGCGGGTGGCAGGATGGAGCCCATGGCTTCCGAGAACCTCACGCGTGACGAAGCGCGACGCCGCGCCTCGTTCCTCAGCACCGACTCCTACGACATCCGCCTGGACCTCACCACGGACGAGCGGACGTTCCGCACCGAGACCACGATCCGCTTCTCCGCGAGCGCCGCCGAGGCGACCTTCCTCGATCTGCTCGCCGAGGAGGTCCAGGAGATCGAGCTCAACGGCGAGCTGCTGGAGGATCCCGCGTCCCGCTTCGACGGGGCGCGCGTGCGCCTGCCCTCCCTGATCGAGGGCGAGAACGAGGTGCGGGTGCTCGCCACCGGGCGGTACATGAACACCGGCGAGGGGCTGCACCGCTTCGTGGACCCGGTCGACGAGGAGGTCTACCTCTACACCCAGTTCGAGGTCTCCGACGCCCGGCGCATGTTCGCCTGCTTCGAGCAGCCCGACCTCAAGGCGACCTTCGCCCTGACCGTCACCGCCCCCGCCCACTGGCGGGTCATCTCCAACTCCCCCACCCCCGCCCCGTCGGCCGCCGCCGAGGGCACGGCGACCTGGGCGTTCGAGCCCACCGAGCGGATCTCCACCTACCTCGTCGCGCTCATCGCCGGCAACTATCAGGGCGGCACCGGCGAGGTCACCACCCGCGACGGGCGCACCCTGCCGATGGGGGTGTTCGCCCGCGCCTCGCTCGCCGAGCACGTGGATGCGCAGAACATCATCGACGTGACGAAGACCGGGATCGACGTCTACGAGGAGGCCTTCGACCAGGACTTCCCGTTCCGCAAGTACGACCAGGTGTTCGTGCCGGAATACAACATGGGTGCGATGGAGAACCCCGGCGCCATCACCTACGTCGAGTCGTACGTGTTCCGCTCCGACGTCTCCGACGCGATCCGCGAGCGCCGCGACCTCACCATCCTCCACGAGCTGGCACACATGTGGTTCGGGAACCTGGTGACCATGCGCTGGTGGGACGACCTGTGGCTGAACGAGTCCTTCGCCGAGTACGCCTCGACCCTCGTCAGCGCCGAGGCCACGCGCTGGACCGACGCCTGGACCACCTTCGCCCTCTCGGAGAAGGGCTGGGCGTACCAGCAGGACCAGCTCCCCTCGACCCACCCGGTGGTCGCGGACATGATCGATCTCGAGGCGGTCGAGACGAACTTCGACGGCATCACCTACGCCAAGGGCGCCTCGGTGCTGCGCCAGCTCGTGGCGTATGTGGGCCGGGACGAGTTCTTCGCCGGGGTGCGCGCCTACTTCACGAAGCACGCCTGGGGCAACACCGAGCTCACCGACCTGCTCACCGAGCTCGAGGCCACCAGCGGCCGGGACCTCGGCACCTGGGCCGAGCTCTGGCTGCAGCGGGCCGGGGTGAACACCCTCCACCCCGAGATCGAGAGGGACGGCGACGGCACCGTGACCCGCTTCGCGATCTCCCAGACCGCCCCGGAGGAGCATCAGACCCTGCGCCCCCATCGCCTGCAGGTGGGCGGCTTCCGCCTGCAGGGCGGGCGGCTGGTGCGCACCGAGTCCGTCGAGCTGGACGTCGACGGCGAGCTCACCGAGGTGCCGGAGCTGACCGGCCGCCGCGCGGACCTCTGGCTCCTCAACGACGGCGACCTCACCTACACGAAGGTGCGCCTGGACGAGCAGTCCCTCGCGATCGCGATGGAGCACCTGCGCGACCTCGAGGACCCCCTCGCCCGCACCCTGCTGTGGTCCGCCGTCTGGGACATGGTGCGCGACGGGGAGCTGCCCAGCCGCCGCTACCAGCAGCTCGTGCTCGCCCACCTCACCGGTGAAGGCTCCTCCTCGGTGGTGCGCACCCTGCTGCAGCAGCTGGAGGTCGTGGCCGGGCCCTACGCCGCCGTCGACCAGCGCGCCCTGCGCACCGCGCAGGCGGCCACCGCCGTGTGGGAGCTCGCGGAGGCGGCCGAGGCCGGCTCCGACGTGCAGCTGCAGCTGCTGGAGACCTTCGCGCGCCTCGCCCGCACCGAGGAGCACCGCCACACCCTCGAGGGCCTGCTGGGCGGCACGATCACCCTGCCCGGCCGCGAGATCGACACCGACCTGCGCTGGAAGCTCGTGATCTCCCTGGCCGTGCTCGGCGGGATCGACACCGCCGGGATCGACGAGCAGCTCGCCGCGGACGACACCCAGTCCGGCCGCAAGCACGCCCTCACCGCCCGCGCGGCGCTTCCCACCGAGGCCGCGAAGGCCAAGGCCTGGCGGCGCACCGTCGAGAAGGACACGCTGGCCAACGAGTCGATCACCGCCGTGATCCTGGGCTTCCGCCGCGTGGTCGACGACTCGCTCCTCGCCCCCTACCGCCAGCGCTACTTCGAGGCGCTCACGCGGGTGTGGGCGGAGCGCTCGAACGAGATCGCCCACCGCATCGTGGCCGGCTACTTCCCGCACTCCTACGGCGGCCCCGGCGTGCTCGATGCGGCCGATGCCTGGCTCGCCGATGCCGAGGACGCCCCCTTCGGGCTGCGGCGCATCATCGTCGAGGGCCGCGCCACCGTGGCCCGGCAGGAGAAGGTGCGCGCCGCGGACCTCCCCTGAGCGCGCGACGGGACGGCGACGGGCACGGTGACTGACCTCGCCCAGTCCCGCCCCAGACAGCGGCCCGGGCCGGGACTATCGTCGGAGGCATGTTCGACGACCCCCTGGACCCCGGGCCGCTGCTGTCCGCCCCCACCACCGACGACGCGCTGACCCTGATCGACCAGCTGGTGCGCTGGCTGGCCTCCAGCGGCGTGAAGATCGTGATCATCGTGCTGGCCGCGACGCTGCTGAGCTTCCTCGCGGGCTGGTTCCTGCGGCGCTTCTTCCGCACGATGGTCCAGTCCGGCTCGAAGATCTCCTCCGTCACCGGGACCGTGATCCGTCGGGACCCGAAGGCGCAGCGCGCCGCCCAGGCCCGGCGCGAGCAGCGCGCCAGCACGCTCTCGAACGTCGCCCGCAACATCGCGCACGTGATGATCTGGGCGATCGCCACGATGATGATCCTCTCCGAGATCGGTGTGAACATCGCGCCGGTCATCGCGAGCCTCGGCGTGGTCGGCCTGGCCGCCGGCATCGGCGCGCAGACGATCATCAAGGACGTGGTCGCCGGCGTGGTGATGCTGTTCGAGGACATCGTCGCCGTGGGCGACTGGGTGGACCTCGAGTACGCGGAGGGCACCGTGGAGTCCATCAACCTGCGCGCCACGCAGGTGCGCGGCATCGACGGCGTGCTGTGGACGGTGCGCAACGGCGAGATCGTCCGGGTGGGCAACTACGCCCGCGGCTTCTCGATCGCCGTGGTCGTGCTCGACATCGACGCCGATGCCGACGACGAGCTGGTCACCGAGGTGGTCGAGAAGGTCACCGCCGAGATCTCCGAGGACCCCGCCTGGAGCGACACCGTCCTCGCGCCGGGAGCGGTCACCGGCATCCTCGACGTGGACGGCAACCGCTACCAGCGCCGCGTCACCATCCAGACCGCGCCCGGCCAGCAGTGGGGCGTGGAACGTGAGCTGCGCGCCCGTATCCGCGCCGGCTTCGCGCACGCCGACATCGCCTTCGCGATGCCCCGCTTCGTCGAGACCGTGCAGAAGTGACCCCCGACCACCCGGAGAACCCCACATGAGCAGCCCCACCCCGCCCGAGCAGATCACCTTCTACGAGGCCGTCGGCGGTCACGAGACCTTCGTGCGCCTCGTGGACCGCTTCTACGAGGGGGTCGCCGAGGATCCCGAGCTCCGGCCGATGTACCCCGAGGAGGACCTCGCCGGGGCCAAGCACCGCCTGTGCACCTTCCTCGAGCAGTACTGGGGCGGGCCGAAGACCTACGGCGAGGAGCGCGGCCATCCGCGGCTGCGGATGCGCCACGCCGTGTTCCCCGTCTCCCCCTCGGCCAAGGACGCGTGGCTGCGCCACATGCGCGATGCCGTGGACTCGCTCGACCTCGCGCCGCTGCACGCGGAGACGCTGTGGGACTACCTGGACCGCGCCGCCCACTCCCTGATCAACACCGTCGACGGCGGCGAGGCCCCGGCCGCGGGCCAGGCCGTCCCGGAGCGCCTCCGCTGACCCGGCACCGCCTGCCGGACGGGGCGAAGCACTCCGGGGCGGCTCAGTCGCGGAAGCGCAGCGGCGCGCCCGCGAAGCGCTCGAGCGTCCGCCGGGTCTCGGCGTCCAGCCGCACCGGGGAGCCGGTGTCCGCGTCGACCAGCACCACCACGGTGCGGGCCCGCGCATAGGGCGCCTCGCCCTGCGGGTCGTCCCGGGTGAGGACCAGGTAGTCCACGCCCAGGCTGGCCCCGCCGATCCGTGACAGCCACAGCCGCACCACCACGCCGTCGCGGCGGTGGTCGAGGGAGCGGGCGTACTCGATCCGCTGCGAGGCGATGACGGTGCTCAGCGAGGACCCGGCACCGCTGACGGGCAGCGCCGCCGCCGGGGCGGGCGCGCCGAGCGCGAGCTGCTCCGCGGAGGGCTGCCAGAACGCGGCGATGCGGGCCTCCTCGAGCAGGCGCACCATCGCGGCGTTGTTCACGTGCCCGTAGGCGTCCAGATCCGTCCAGCGGACTGCGACGGGGACGTCCAGCGCCCCGGAGGTGAGATCGGGTGCATCCTCAGCGGTGTCTGCGGCCATGCCCCTCATCGTAGAGGCCATGACCAGTACGATCAGGCGCATGACCATCCCGCACCCCGACCCCTCGGAGATCGCCGCCGGCCTCGTGGACCTGCTGGACCTCGGCGAGATCGCCCCCTTCGGCGAGTTCTCGACCCCCGCCTCGGTCGCCGCCTACCAGGGCGAGTCCTCGCCCCAGCCGGGAGGGCACGTCTTCGGCGGGCAGGTGATGGGGCAGGCGGTCACCGCCGTGGGGCGCACCGTCTCCCCGGAGCGGCGCATCCATTCGATGTACTCCTACTTCCTGGCCCCCGGCGATCCCTCGCATCCGATCCGCTTCCACGTCGACGCGCTGCGGGACGGGGGCTCCTTCTCGGTGCGCCGCGTGCTGGCCACGCAGCCCGGGCGGGAGGCCGACGAGGAGGAGCGCACCATCCTCGCCATGACCGCCTCCTTCCAGGAGACGCAGGAGGGCCTCGAGCATCAGGAGCGCGCCCCCGAGGCCCCTGACCCCGAGGGGCTGCCCACCACCGCCGAGGTGCTCGCGGGCATCGACCATCCGGTGGCCCGGTACTGGTCCACGCAGCGGCCGATCGACATCCGGCACGTCACGGACCCGATCTACCTGCGGCCCGACCCTGCCTCCGACTCCGCGGACGCGCAGATGGTGTGGATGCGCACCGTCGCCCCGGTGCACGCGGACCCGCTGCTGCACGACGCGATCCTCGCCTTCGCGAGCGACTACACGCCCTTCGAGCCGATCCTGCGCCGCCAGGGGCTGAGCTGGATGACCCCGGGGCTGAAGATGGCCACGATCAACCACGCGATCTGGTGGCACAAGCACGCCGATCCCAGCGAGTGGCTGCTGTACGTGCAGCGCTCGCCCTCCGCCTCCGGGGGGCGCGGGCTCACCCACGGCCAGGTGTTCGATCGGGCCGGGGACCTCGTCGCGACCGTCACCCAGGAGGGGATGATCCGCACCGCGCCGACGCGCTGAGCGACCCCGAGCCGTGATGCGCGGTCGACGGCGGCGGGTCAGCTCCTCGCCGTCTCGGCCTCCTGCTGAGCGCGGGGCAGCGCCTCGGCGGCGTCGGTCTCGCCGCGGAACACCTCGGCGACGATCGGCATCGCGGTGCCGGTCGCGATCGCGGAGCGGTCCCCGACCTCGGGCAGGGCGGCGTGCGTGGGCTCCTCGATCACGGAGACGTCCACACCGTCCGCGGACCAGCTCTCCTCCCAGGCGCCGCGCAGGTCGCGGTGCGCGGGGATGCCCAGTCTGTTCTCTGCCAGGGATCGCTGCCCGTCGACCCCGCCGAGCCACCGCAGCAGCTCCCCGATCGCGGCCTCCCGGTCGTCGTCGTGCGGATCCACGCCGACGGCCGCGATCGCGTGCACCAGCGGGAACGACCCCTCGGGCCCGGCGACCACCGGGTGGATGCCCCATTCGAAGGTCTCCCCGATCTCCTCGGCGAGGGTGTGCAGGTCGTAGGTGCCCGTCTGCAGCAGCCCGAGCTTGCCCTGCAGGAACAGGGAGCGGCACAGGCTCGGATCCTCCACGGTCTCGTGGCCGTCCGGCGCGAAGTGCTCGGCGGCGAGATCGGCGAGGTACTGCACGGCGGCGACCCCCTCGTCGGAGGCGAAGGTGAAGGTCCCCTCCTCGTCCTGCCAGCCCCCGCCCTGTGCGGCGATGAACGGGCCCAGCAGCGCGGTACGATCGGCCTGGGCGCTGAACCCGAAGAGCGTGCGGCTGCCCGGGTCGAAGTCCTCGTCGCCGGGGTGGCGGCCCTCCCCGTCGACCGTGAGCGCGCCGGCCAGCTCGCGCAGCGGATCCGTCGGCGCGTCGACTTCGAAGCTCAGCGCCGAGGGATCCCCCTCGACCGCGGCGATCAGCCCCTCGTGGGCCACCAGGATGCTCTGCTCCCAGACCTGGGGCACACCCCACAGCCCCTCCTCGAGGCGGTAGAGGTCGGTGGCCGCGCTCTCCCACCCGGACACGGCCTCGCCCACGATCTCGCCGATCTCCAGCAGATCGCCGCCGGCGTGCGCCTGGGCGAGGTTGGCCGTGTTCATCCAGAGCACGTCGGGCAGGTCGCCGGAGGCGACGTCGAGCGGCAGCTGGGTCCAGTAGTCCTCCCAGCCCAGCACCTCGAGCTCGACCTCGATCCCGGTGGAGTCGGTGAACGCGGCGAGCGAGTCCTCGTAGGCGGAGGCGGCGGCCTCGTTCCACACCCGCATCCGCAGCGCGTCGCCGTCGTCGAGCTCGACGGACCGGTTCCGGGAGCAGCCGGCGAGCGTCCCGGCCCCGGCCAGGCCCATCGCAGCGGTGGAGAGCAGGAGCTGTCGGCGGGTCGGCACGGGGTCGGGGCCTTTCGGACGGGGTGCAGGGCCTCTCAGGCGGTGGCGACCAGCCCGAGCTCGGCGCGGGAGGCCAGCACCGGGTGCTGCGGCGTGACGCGCACGGTGCAGCCCACCTCGCCGGGTGCGGCGAGCGCGAAGCGAGCGGCCCAGCGGCCGTCCTCCCCGCGCTGCAGCGGGATCAGCTGAGGGTCGATGATCTCATCTTCGGCGTCGATCTCGCCCAGCACCGCCTCGATGAGCACGTCCGTGTCGCGCAGGGCACCCAGCTCGACATCCGCGACCACGGTGACCTCGGTGCCGGTGGCGGCGGCACCTCCCTCGATCCCCTCGAGGCTCACCTCGCGCACGGCGACCTGCGGCCAGGCGTCCTGCACCGCGGCCTTCCAGTCGACGAACTCGCCGGCGAGCGCCGGGTCGGCGGTGAACGCGGCGGCGGAGCGGGCGGCCGGGAGGTACTGCACGGTGACGTAGTCGCGCACCATGCGGGCCGCGGTGATCCGCGGCGCGACGGTGACCAGCGAGGAGCGCACCTTGGTCATCCAGCCGCGCTGCATCCCGCGGGCGTCCCGCTCGTAGAAGAGGGGGATGATCGACTGCTCGAGGATCTCGTAGAGCGCCTCGGCCTCGACCCGGTCCCGCTCGGCCTGGTCCTCGATGCGCGCGGTGGGGATGGTCCACCCCGCCTCGTCGTCCTTCATCTCATCCCACCAGCCGTCGGAGACGGAGAAGGTGAGACCGCCGTTGAGCACCGCCTTCATGCCGGAGGTGCCCGAGGCCTCCTCGGGACGGATCGGAGTGTTCAGCCACACGTCGGAGCCGGCGATGAGCACCGAGGCCATGGCGATGTCGTAGTCGGGCAGGAAGGCGATGCGGTGGCGCACGCCGTGGTCGTCGGCGAACTGCACCAGCTGCTGGAGGAACTCCTTGCCGGGGCGGTCGGCCGGGTGGGACTTGCCGGCCACGACGATCTGGACCGGCCGGTCCTCGTCGAGCAGGAGCCTCCGGAGCCGGTCGGGGTCGCTGAGCATGAGCGTCAGGCGCTTGTAGGTGGAGACGCGGCGGGCGAAGCCGATGGTCAGCGCGCGCGGGTCGAGGATGTGCTCGGTCCAGGCGAGTTCGGCCTCGTCGGCGCCGCGACGCAGCCAGGACTCCTTCACGTGCTGCCGCGCCATCGTCACCAGGTCGCTGCGCAGGGTGTCGCGCGTGGTGGTGAGCTCATGATCGGTGAGGGTCGCCAGGGCGCTCCAGTCCCCCAGCGCGGAGATGTCCACGTGCCCCAGCGCCTTGGTGAACAGGTCGTCCATGGGGGCGGAGGTCCAGGTGCGGCGGTGCACGCCGTTGGTGACCGAGCCGATCGGCACCTCCGGGACGTCGAAGCCGGGGTACAGGTCCTGGAACATCGTCCGGGAGACGGCGCCGTGGAGCTGGGCGACGCCGTTGGAGCGCTGGGCGATGCGGAAGCCGAGCTGGGCCATGTTGAAGATGTCCCCGCCCTCCTCGATCCCGAGCGCCAGCGCGGCCTCGACCGGCAGCGCGGGCACGAGCCGCGACAGGCCGGTCTCGTCCGCGTCCAGGTGCCGGCGCAGCTGCGCGGCCTCGAAGCGGTCGATGCCGGCGGGCACCGGGGTGTGGGTGGTGAAGACGGTGCCCGCCCGCACCTGCGCGACCGCCTCGGCGAACCCGGCGCCCTCCTGCATCAGGCGGCCCACCCGCTCGAGCCCGGAGAATCCGGCGTGGCCCTCGTTGAGGTGGAACACGGTCGGTGCGGGAGCGCCGGTCAGCGCGCTGAACGCCTCCACCGCGCGCACCCCGCCGATGCCGAGCACGATCTCCTGGACGATGCGGTGCTCGTGGTCGCCGCCGTAGAGGCGGTCGGTGATCGCGCGGGCGTGCTCGTCGTTGACGGGGAGGTTGGTGTCCAGCAGGAGCAGCGGCACCCGGCCCACCTGCGCGCTCCACACCGCGATCGCGACCTCGCGGCCGCCGGGCAGGGCGACCGAGACGGTGAGCTGCGCGCCGTCATCGGCGCGGACGGGCCGGACCGGCAGCTGCGCGGGGTCGTTGAGCCGGTACTCCTCCTGCTGCCAGCCGGAGCGGTCCAGGGCCTGGGAGAAGTAACCCCACTGGTAGAGCAGGCCGACGGCGACCAGCGGCACCCCGAGATCCGAGGCGGATTTCAGGTGGTCGCCGGCGAGGATCCCGAGGCCGCCGGAGTAGATCGGCAGCGTGGGCGTGATCCCGAACTCCATGGAGAAGTACGCGATCGACGCCCCGTCGCCGCCCTGCGCCCCCGGGACGGTGCGCTGGAACCAGCGGCCGGAGTCGAGGTAGGTGCGCAGGTCCTGGATCTCGGACCGCATCCGGGCGAGGAAGGCCTCGTCGTGAGCCGCTTCGGCGAGGCGGCCGGCCGAGACCATCGGGAGCATCGCGATCGGGTTCTCGCCGCTCGCGGCGAAGGCGCGCGCGTCGAGGGCGCGGAAGAGGTCGACGGTCTGGCGGCGCCAGGTCCAGCGCAGGTTCAGCGCCAGGTCGCGCAGCGGCGCGAGGGCCTCCGGGAGATCGGAGGAGACCGTGATGGTGGAGAGCGGCTTCATGGCACCACGGTACCCGACCGCCCGGTCGGATCTTGCGTGTTTCTTGCGCCGCGTCCACCTCGGTCCGGGCGCACGCCATCCCGCGTCGACCAGGGGCGATGGATCCCGAGGCCGCCGCCTGATGCGCCCGGGGAGAAGATGGAGAGCGCATCTTGCACGACCTTGCATCCGGGTGGGAGAGCATGCTCTCCGTCGCCGCACACCTCCCGTCGCCCCGACCGTCGCCGCCTGCGACAATGGTGCGGCGCCGCGGGGGGCGGCGTCGAGAGCCGAGCAGCGAATGCATGGAGGCGCCCGATGGGGAGCGAGGCAGGGACCGGGCAGATGCCGAGGATCCCGGAGGACACGGTGGACCTCGGGGAGCGGCTGGACCCCGTGCGCACCCTGCTGCGGCGCGCCGCGGCCGGGGACCGCAGCGCCGCCGCCGCGCTGGTGAACGTGCTCGCGCCGCGCATCCACGGCCTGGCGGTCCATGTCACCGGATCCTCCGCCCGCGCGGAGAAGCTCACTGTGAGCGTGCTGCGCTCGTGCCTGCGGGACGCCGCGGATCTCGCTGCCGGCGGCCTGCCCGGCGAGGGCGCCGTGCTCGACCGCGCCCGCCGCGCCGCGGTGGCCACGCGGCCCACCGGCGATGTCCGCTCGCTGGCCGGGCCGGAGCCGGTCCCCGATCGCACCAGCGACCGCCGCGAGGTCGCGGTGCTGCGTGTGCTGCTCGAGCTGCCGCCACCGCAGCGCGCCCTGGCCGAATCCGCCGCCCAGGGCCGTTTCGCGTACACCGGCGCCGCCCGGGAGCGGGCCGCCGTGTTCCTCGCCGAGGTGCTCGATGCGCTGGTGCCCTTCGGCGGCCCGCGGGATCCCGAGACGCGGGGGCTGAGCGCCCTGGACGCGCTCGCGCTGGCCGAGGCGGGCGAGAGGCTCCGGCTGCGGGAGCTCACCCGCGCCCCGGAATGCGCCGACATCCACCGCCACGCGATCGAGGCCGCGGCCCGCCTCACCCTGCTCACCGCGGTCCCGCCCTCGCGCGACCTGCTCCCGGCGGTGCTCGACGGTGCCACGGTCCCGGGAGCTCCCCCGGCGGGCCGGGCGCCGACGGACCGCTCCGCACACCCCGCACCGTCGGCAGAGCGCACGGCGAGGGAGTCCACGGGGTCCGGGCTCGCGCCGTCGGCGTCCGAGCCGGCCTACAGCGGCACCTACGCCACGCCCGTGCTCGGCACCGAGACCCAGCGCCGGATGGTCGGCCCGCCGGCGCTGGCCGGCGGTCTGCACAGCAGCGCCTCGGAGCCGTCGGCGGGCTCCGCCCCCACACCGAATGCCGAGGCCGCTCCCCCGCCCGGCCCGCAGGACGCCGCCGCCGGCCCCGCGTTCGCGTTCCGGCCGGCCGACGAGAAGGGGCGCTCGCGCCGCCGACGCCGCGCGCAGCGACGGGCCCGGGCCGGAGACCGCGGGGCGCCCTGGGTCTCCCGCTTCCTCGCCGCGCTGGCGCTCATCGCCGCGCTCGTGCTGGGGGCGCTGCTGCTGGACGCGCACCGGCAGCTCGAGGCCTCCGAGGCCTTCTCCACCACCTGGACCGAGCGCAGCATGACCCCCGGCGCGCAGCTGGTCCCCGGGATCAGCGACAACGGCACCTGGCACGCGGTCCTCGCCGAGGACGGCATCGCCCTGCACGCCGAGGGCGTCACCGGCGAGGACGGCGAGGTGCTCGAGCTGTGGAGCGAGACCGACGGCGTGCCGCGCAGCCTCGGCGTGCTCGACCTCGCCCGCGACGGGACGATCGAGTTCGTCTCGGCCCGGACCGGGGATCGCCTCGTCGTCACCCGCGAGATGGCCCCGGGCAGCGGATCCGGCTCCCCCTCCTCCAAGGTGGTCGCGAACCTGGACCCACAGGCCGCCGATCCCGCGGTCGGCGCGGAGGGCTGAGAACGACAAGCCCCCTGCTCACCGAGGTGAGCAGGGGGCTTCTCGAGTCCGGTCGCCGGAGCGGTCGGGATCAGTCGCGGGTCAGGCGGCGGTAGGTCACGCGGTGCGGGCGCGCGGCCTCCTCGCCCAGGCGGGCGACCTTGTTCTGCTGGTAGGCCTCGAAGTTGCCCTCGAACCAGTACCAGTTCGCCGGGTTCTCCTCGGTGCCCTCGTACGCCAGGATGTGGGTGGCGACGCGGTCGAGGAACCAGCGGTCGTGGGAGACGACCACGGCACAGCCGGGGAACTCCAGCAGCGCGTTCTCGAGCGACCCGAGGGTCTGCACGTCGAGGTCGTTGGTGGGCTCGTCCAGCAGCAGCACGTTGCCGCCCTGCTTGAGGGTGAGCGCGAGGTTGAGGCGGTTGCGCTCACCGCCGGAGAGCACCTCGGCCTTCTTCTGCTGGTCCGGCCCCTTGAAGCCGAACTGCGAGACGTAGGCGCGCGAGGGGATCTCGACCTTGCCGACCTGGATGAAGTCCAGCCCGTCGGAGACGACCTCCCAGAGGTTCTTGTTCGGGTCGATGTTCTCGCGGTTCTGGTCGACGTAGCTGATCTTCACGCTCTGGCCGATCTCGAGATCGCCGGCGTCCAGCGGCTCGAGGCCCACGATGGTCTTGAACAGCGTGGTCTTGCCGACGCCGTTGGGGCCGATGACGCCCACGATGCCGTTCGGGGGCAGCGAGAAGGAGAGCCCGTCGATGAGCACCCGCTCGCCGAAGCCCTTCTGGAGGTTCTTCGCCTCGATGACCTTGCTGCCCAGCCGCGGGCCCGGCGGGATGGTGATCTCCTCGAAGTCGAGCTTGCGGGTCTTCTCCGCCTCCGCGGTCATCTCCTCGTAGCGGGCCAGACGGGACTTGGACTTCGCCTGGCGGCCCTTGGCGTTGGAGCGCACCCACTCCAGCTCCTCCTTGAGGCGCCGGGCGAGCTTCTGGTCCTTCTTGCCCTGGACCTGCAGCCGCTCCTCCTTCTTCTCCAGGTAGGTGGAGTAGTTGCCCTCGTAGGGGTAGAGGTGGCCGCGGTCGACCTCGGCGATCCACTGGGCGACGTGGTCCAGGAAGTACCGGTCGTGGGTGATGGCGATGACCGCGCCCTCGTACTGCTGCAGGTGCTGCTCGAGCCAGAGCACGCTCTCGGCGTCGAGGTGGTTGGTGGGCTCGTCCAGCAGCAGCAGGTCGGGCTTCTCCAGCAGCAGCTTGCACAGCGCCACGCGGCGGCGCTCGCCGCCGGAGAGGTGGGTGACCGGCTCGTCGCCGGGCGGGCAGCGCAGCGCGTCCATCGCCTGCTCGAGCTGGGAGTCGAGGTCCCAGCCGTTGGCCGCGTCGATGTCGGTCTGGAGCTTGCCCATCTCCTCCATCAGCGCGTCGAAGTCGGCGTCCGGCTCGGCCATCTCCTCGCCGATCGCGTTGAATCGCTGCACCTTGCGGAACAGCTCGCCCATGCCCTCCTGGACGTTCTCCAGGACGGTCTTGGACTCGTCCAGCGGCGGCTCCTGCAGCAGGATGCCGACGCTGTAGCCGGGGCTGAGGCGGGCTTCGCCGTTGGAGGGCTGGTCCAGGCCCGCCATGATCTTCAGGATGGTCGACTTGCCGGCACCGTTGGGGCCGACCATGCCGATCTTCGCGCCCGGGTAGAAGCTCATGGAGACGTCATCGAGGATGACCTTTTCGCCCACGGCCTTCCGGGCCTTGTACATGGTGTAGATGAACTCTGCCAACTCGTGTTCCTGTTCGGAGAAGGTGGTCGGGGGATGTCTCCGGCGCGCCCTGGGACGGCGCCGCACGGGAGACGTCGCACTGTCCGACTGTACCCGCATCCGTGCGGGCGCCGCCGATCTCGGCCCCGCCGGTCTCAGTCCAGCGGGATGCCCCGCTCGGTCAGCACCCGGCGCGCGATCTCCGCGCCGTGCTCGGTGCCCTCGGGATGCTGCTCGCCGTTGCGGGGCCACAGGTGCGCATCGATGCCGAGGGCGCGGGCGGCCTCGACGTTGTCGCGGCGGTCGTCGAAGAAGAGGATCGAGGAGGGGATCGACACTCCCCCGGTCTCGTGGGCGAGCACGTCCAGCAGCACCTCGTAGATCTCCGGCTCGGGCTTGACCGCCCGCTCCTCGCCGGAGATCACCGCGAGGGTGAACGCCTCGAACCAATCCGCGCGCCGCACCGCCTCGCCGAAGGCCTCCGAGGCGTTGGACAGCAGCGCCAGGCGCACCCGGTTGCGGGCCAGGTCGTGGAGCAGGGCGCGCGCGGCGGGGTCCAGGCGCAGGAAGTAGCGGTTGTCCGCCTCCTGCACCTCGCTGATCTCCTGCGCGGAGAGCTGCTCGACGCCGACGGCCGCGGCGACCGCGCCCCAGTACTCGGCCGGGCTCACCGCGCCGCGGTCGTAGGCGTCCCGCTCGGCCCAGAGCGCCGCGCCCAGCGTCTCGCCATCCCCTCCGAGGAGCTCGTGGACGTCGGGCACCGGATCGTGCCCGGCGCTCAGCACCCCGCCGAAGTCGAAGACGACCGTGGGTCGGGGCGGTGTGCGCCGTCGGTTCCTCTTGCTCACTTGCTGTTCACGTCCTCACAGGTGGGAAGTCCTTCGGTGCTGCCGGTCCCGGCGATCGTCTCGGTGGCGTCCAGCGCCTCCTCGAAGGTCGAGACCGCGACCACGTCGAGGTCGTCGGGCGCGTAGCCCACCACCTCGTCGCAGTTCTGGCTGGGGGCCAGGAAGAATTCGGCGTCGGACTCGGCGGCGCCGACCATCTTCTGGCGGATCCCGCCGATCGGGCCGACGGTGCCGTCGGTGGCGATGGTGCCGGTGCCGGCGATGCGGTGCCCGCCGGTCAGCGCCCCGGGGGTGAGCTCGTCGTAGACGGACAGGGAGAAGATCATGCCGGCGCTGGGGCCGCCGATGTCCCCCACCGCGATGTCGACGTCCATGGGGAACTCGTAGCCCTCGGCCAGCACCACGCCCATCATCGAGGCGCCGTCCACCTCCGCGGTGGGGACCTCGAGCTCGATCTCGGTGCCGTCGCGCCGCACGGTCATGGGGATCGGCTCCCCCTCGGGCACGGCCCGGATCAGCTCCCGGTACGCCTCGACCCCGCTCGCCGCCTCGCCGTCGACGGAGACGATCACGTCCCCGCCCTCGAGGGTGCCCTCGGCCGCGCCGCCCTCCTCGACGCCCGCGATCATGACCACCTGCTCGTGGTCGATCCCCAGCTCGTCCAGCGCGACGGCGACCGCCCCCTGCTGGGAGGTGCTCATCGCTGCGGTGTTGGTGAGGGTGGTCTCCTCGCGGGTCTGGCCCTCGGGGAAGACCGCCTCGCGCGGCAGCACCATCTTCGTGCGGTCGAACCAGGCGGCGACCACCTCGACCGGGGTCACCCGGTAGCCGGGGCCGCCGTCGACCGACACCGTCGTCATCATCAGCGCGCCGTCCGTCTCGTGGGTCTGCGCCCCGTCGATGACGAGGATCTCCTCGTCCTGGTAATCGCCGAGCACGTCGATCGCGGGGCCGGGCCGTTCGATGACGTACGGCACCGGCAGCAGGGAGCCGACGAGGATCATCACGCACAGCAGGAGCAGGGAGCCCAGCGCCAGCCTCGGCCGGGCCAGCTGTGCGTCGTCGAGGGCACGGGCGAGGACGGCCCGCACCCGGCGGGCGCGGGAGGGTCGGGTGGGTGCTGCGGTCACCCCGACATTGTGCCCCACCCCCTGCACCTGCCCAGGCGCGGTCGGTACGCTGGTCCCCCCACGGACTGCTGGAGGTGGCCATGAGCGATGCCCCGATCCCGGGTGGACCCGGTGACATGGACGAGGAGGCGCTGAAGCGCTTCCTGAAGGAGACCTTCGGGGACGCGCTCCCCGAGGGTGCCCTCGACGGGCTGGACCTGTCCGCCCTCGCGCAGCAGGCGAACCTGCCGCAGGATCCCGCCCAGCTGCGGGCGGCCGCCGCGCAGATGCAGAACATGTTCGCCGCCCAGGGGGACAACCCCGTGAACTGGCAGATGGCCGAGGACATCGCCCGCCGCGCCGCGGCCGGTCAGGAGGGCATCCCGGGGGCGCCCGAGCCCTCGGGCACGCCCGGGGATCCGAGCCCGAGCGACGAGGCCGCCGCCGAGCTGCGCCAGGCCGCCCAGGTGGCGCGGCTGTGGCTGGATCCGGTGCTCGCGATCGATGTGCCCTCGACCGACCTGGCCGTCTACAGCCGCGGCACCTGGCTGCACCGCACCCTGCCGCGCTGGAAGCCGATCGTCGAGCCGGTCGCGAAGTACATGGCCGGCGCGATCGGCGAGGCGATCTCCGCGCAGCTCGGGCAGATGGGCGAGCTCGGCGACATGCCGATCCCCGGCGGGGACCCGGCGGCGATGATGGAGCGCGTCGGCGGGACGATGTTCGGCGTGCAGTTCGGCCACGCCATCGGCTCCCTCGCCCGGGAGGCGGCCGGCACGACGGATCTCGGGCTGCCGCTGGGCCGCGACGGGGAGCCGGCGCTGGTCGCCGCGAACGTCGAGGATCTGATCTCCGCCCATTCGCTGGATCCGGGCGCGGCCCGCATCTTCCTCGCGGCCCGCGAGATCGCGCACACCGCCCTGTTCGCCTCCGCGCCGTGGCTGGGCAGGGCGCTGTTCTCCGCGATCGAGGACTTCTCCCGCGGGATCACCCTGGATCTCGACGCCCTCGACGAGATGGTGCGCGGACTGGACCTCTCCGATCCGGAGGCGCTGCAGGCCCGCCGCCCGGAGGAGATGTTCGTGTTCACCCGCCGCGCCTCGCAGGAGCGTGCGCTCGAGGAGCTCGCCACCACCCTGGCGCTGGTCGAGGCCTGGGTGGACCATGTCACCACCACGGCGCTCGAGGGGAAGCTGCCCGATCTCGAGGCCATGCGCGAGGTGCTGCGGCGTCGCCGCGCCTCGGGAGGGCCGGCCGAGCAGATGCTGTCGAAGACGGTCGGCATCGAGCTGCGTCCCCGCCGGGTGCGCGAGGCGCTCTCCTGGTGGGAGAGCGTGCTGGACACCGAGGGCGAGGAGGGGCGCGAGGGCAAGTGGGACCACCCCGACCTGCTGCCCACCGCGGAGGTGCTCTCCGGCCGCCCGCAGGCCCCGCAGCCCGAGGCCTCGAGCGACGAGGTCGAGGAGCTCGCGGACGTCTCCCTGCCCGAGGACTTCGACGCCGAGCTCGAGAAGCTGCTCTCGGGCGACGGCCACGAGCACGCGCCGCGCGAGGACGAGCAGGGCGGTCTGCGCACCCCGGGCACCGCTGCGGGCGAGGCGGACACCGCCGAGGATGCCGACAGCGGCGAGGACGAGAACGGTTCCGGCGACGGCAGCGGCGACGAGACGGAGGGCCCCGAGGACGGCCCCGGCCGCCCGTCCCCCGACGGTGACGATGGGCGCTGAGCAGGACCGCAGGCCGGCGGCGCCCGCCGCTGCGCCGGCGGGCTCCGCGCCCTCGACGGCGCTGGCCGAGCTGGAGCAGGCCGACGCCGCGGTCTCGGGCCCGCAGCGCGCCCGCGAGTTCCGCGAGCTGCTGCGGGGGAACCCCCGCGCGCTGTACCGCGACGGCGGGCCGCGACATCTCACCGCGAGCGCGATCGTGATCGACCGCCCGGGCGATCACGTGGCGCTGGTGTGGCACCGCAAGGGGCGGTTCTGGGTGCAGCCCGGCGGCCACCTCGACCCGGGCGAGAGGAGCCTCGAGCTCGCCGCGCGCCGCGAGGTCGCCGAGGAGATCGGGATCACGGGCTTCGAGCGCCTCGGGGAGGGCCCCGCGATGCTGCATCGCCACGGTCTGGATGCGGCGTTCGGCAGCTGCGCCGAGCACTGGGACGTGCAGTACCTGCTGCGGGCCCCGGCACCGGCCGCGGAGCTCCCCCTCACCGTGAGCGAGGAGTCGGTCGAGGTGCGGTGGGTGCCCTGGCCGCTGCGCGGGTCCGGCCCCGAGCGGGACACCTCCGCGCTGCCCGAGGGCACGGTCCCCGATCTGGCGGCCACCCTCGACGCCCTGGCCGGCCACCTGGCCCGCTGGAGCGCCTGACCCGCGTCCGCGCCGCGCCGGGCCAGAGCCTGTGCCGTCGGCTCCCGTGCTCCCGGTCGGCGTCAGCGGTCGTCGGTCCCGCGGTCCTCGGCTCCGCGGTCCTCGGCCCACCCGGGGCCGGTGCCACCGCCGGCTGCGGCGCCGTCCCCACCGCCCCCGTCGTCGATCTCGCCGCCCTCCGGCACGTTCTTCGACCACGAGACGCCGTCGAGGAAGCCCTGCGCCTTCTCCGCGAGCGGGTAGTTCTCCATGAGCGCCGTGAACTCGGGCCCGTGCCCGGGCACCAGCAGGTGGATCAGCTCATGCATCATCACCGACCGCACCACATAGTCCGGCATCCCCTGGAGCTGAT
Organism: Brachybacterium faecium DSM 4810; assembly: GCA_000023405.1. Lineage (NCBI taxonomy): Bacteria > Bacillati > Actinomycetota > Actinomycetes > Micrococcales > Dermabacteraceae > Brachybacterium > Brachybacterium faecium. The sequence continues at coordinate 1,290,770 of CP001643.1, read as the reverse complement.
GGGACAGCCGGATGGTGCCGTCCGTCGGGGTGCAGGAGCCCCAGCGCTGGTTCTGTCGCGAGGACCAGGTCACCGACGAGGGGTGAGCGCGCCCACCGAGATATTTCTCGCTGACCTCCCGCGCCATCCGCAGCAGCGTCTCGTCGCTGCGCCGCGTGGGCGCCCGGCGGGCCTCTTTGCTGACCAGCTGGTCGACCATCTTGGTCACCCACTGCCGCTCCTGCCGGGCGCTGAAGGTGGCGGGGATCGCGATCAGCAGATCTCCCTCGCGGCGGGAGATCGAGACGGTGCGGCGCCGCCGGGCGCTGCGGCGCACCAGCACCCGCTCTCCCCGGGGACCGGTGACGTGCTCGTGGAGGACCAGATCGTTCATGGATCACAGCCTCCCACGCTCACCGGACAGAAAAAGTTCGTCCACACCTGTGCACCGCGACGTGGCCGGTCAGACGCTCGTGACCGGCGGAGACGTCTCTCCCTCCACAACCGGTCGCACCGTTATCGGCAGCCTGTCCACAGCGAGAGGACGGTTGTCCACAGTCGGTCCCCGTCCGTTCTTTGACCCGGTCGTGCCGCAGGCGCTAGGTTTCCCTCCACGTGGAAGCCCGGGATAACTAGCAGGACGCACACGGGGAAGGTGCGCGTGGTGCTGAGCGCCCCCGGGGTTCCACGGCCCTATGAGGTCTCTTGCCGCCTTCGGGGCCTCCGATGTCGGCTCGTCGTGCGCACTTCCTCGGCTTCCTCGCGAAGCCCCCTTGATCCCGAAGCGCGCGACGGGCCGCCCCGATCGGGCCACATCCCCGCCCCCTGATTCGTGCGGCGAGTTCCCGCCCCGTTACAGTGGATCGGTCCCGGCCTCGCAGCGAGCGCCGCGCGTCCGGGAACGCACATCACCGACGAGCAACGAGGAGCGGATATGGCCGACGAGACCTATGCCGGAGAGTTCTACTGCGTCAAGTGCCGCGAGAAGCGGGAGGCCGAGGGCAACGTCGTCGTCTCCAACGGCCGTCGCATGGCCAAGGCCGTGTGCCCGGAGTGCGGCACCAAGCTCAACCGGATCCTCGGCAAGGCCTGACCGACGCACTGCGGAGGACGAGCACGAACGCGCTGCGCCCCTGAGCTTCACGCAGGCCCCGGACCTCATGGTCCGGGGCCTGCGCTCATGGGGGCCGGGTCAGGCGACGTCCTGGTCCCGGTTCTTGCGGGGCCGGCCGCGGCCGCGCTTGACCGCGATGATGCGGCCGGCGTCGAAGATCGCCCCTCCCCAGACGCCCCAGGGCTCGCCACGGTCGAGGGCTCCCTGGCGGCATTCCTCGATGAGCGGGCATCCTGCGCACAGGGCCTTGGCCTGTTCGAGGTCGGCCGGGCGCTCGGAGAAGAAGAGGTCGGCGGCATCCGTGTCGTGGCACGGCAGCATGTTCGCGGTGGCGACCGCGGGGTTCAGGAATGTGGTCAGAAGAGTAGTCATCGTCTCGCTGCTTCGAAGTCCGTCGGGAAGGACGTGCCCGGTGAGGGCGGGGGCGCGGCGGCGGTGCCGCGCCGGCAGCGAGGGGGACCTCGTCAGCTCAGGCTGGGCACCGCGGGGGCATTGCCCCGATCGCGCGGCAGAAGGGAGGGCGCGCCGGTGGGGCGCAGGCCGTCTCCTGCGAGATTCCAGTTGTTGATCACCGAGGCCACCCCCTTTCGCAAGCGCGCGCTCCGGTGTCCCGGACCACGACGTGGACGATTGACGTGGATGACTCTACACCCGATCAGTCAGCGGCAAAAGTATTTTTTGACCTGCAGTTTCATCATTTCCCGGAGTGGTCGGCGAGCAGGGTGAGCAGCTCCTGGCCGAAGCTCGCCATCTTGCCCGGGCCGATCCCCGGCACGGCCAGCAGCTCCTCCTCGGTGCGCGGGCAGCGCTCGGCGACCGCGTCGAGCGCGGCGTCGGTGAGGATCGCGTAGGGCGCGGTGCCCTGCTGGCGGGCCTGCTCACGGCGCCAGGTGCGCAGCGCCGCGAGCAGGTCGGGCCCGGCGGCCGAGGGGCAGCCCTCGTGGCGGCCCAGACGCTGCTCGCGCGGGGAGACCAGGCCCTGGCCGCACACGCGGCACTCCGCGTACACGGTGGCGCTGCGGCGGCCGGTGCGGCGAGGACCCGCCCCCGGGGACGGGCGCGGGGCGTCGGGATGGTCCAGGACCCCGTCGAGGAAGCGGGAGGGCTTGCGCGAGCCGCGCGCCCCCGGGGTGCGGGCGGCCGCCCAGCTCACGGTGAGCAGGTCCCGGGCGCGGGTGAGGGCCACGTAGAACAGTCGCCGCTCCTCCTCGACCTCGGCGGGGGTCTTCGCCATCGAGATCGGGAGCAGTCCGTCGCTCGCGCCCACCACGAACACCACCGGCCATTCCAGGCCCTTGGCGGCGTGCACGGAGGCGAGGGTGACCCCGTCGACCACCGGCGCGGCCTGGGCCTCGGCCCGCTCCTCGAGCTCGCGGACCACGTCGACCATGGTGGTGCCGGGCCGGGTGGTGACCGTGTCGGTGAGGCCCACCAGCGCGTTCAGCGAGTCCCAGCGGTCGCGGACGGCGCCGGTCGTCTCCGGGGCGGTGGGCGACCAGCCCTGCTGGGAGAGGATGTCGCGCACGGCCCGGGCCGGATCGAGCTGCTCCACCCGGGTGGCGGCGCGCAGCGAGACCATGGCGCGGCGCACCTCCTGGCGTTCGAAGAAGCGGTCCCCGCCGCGCACGAGATACCCGATGCCGCGGAACGTCAGCGCCTGCTCGAACGCCTCGGACTGGCTGTTGGTGCGGAACAGGATCGCGATCTCGGAGGCCGGCCGGCCCTGGGAGACCAGATCGGCGATCCGGTCGGCGATGCCGTCGGCCTCCGCCGGGTCGTCGGGGAAGGATTCGACCAGCGGCGGAGGGCCGCCCTCCCGCTGGGAGACGAGGGTCAGGCGCGTCTCCCGGGTGCGTCCCTGCGCGCCGTCGAGCACGGTGTTGGCCATCCGCACGATCTCGGGGGTGGAGCGGTAGTTCCGCTCGAGCCGGATGGTGCGGGCGCGCTTGAACTCCTTGCGGAAGTCCAGCAGGTAGGAGGCACGGGCGCCGGCGAAGGTGTAGATGGTCTGGGCGGCATCCCCCACCACGCACAGGTCGTCCGAGGTGCCCAGCCACAGCCGCAGCAGGGAGTGCTGGAGCGCGGAGACGTCCTGGTACTCGTCGACCACGAAGTGCTTGTACTGGCCGCGCACCTCACGGGCCACGTCGGAGCGCTCGGTGAGGAAGCCGACCATGTGCAGCAGCACGTCCTCGAAGTCGATCACCCCGCGCTCCTTCTTCACCTCCTCGTACTGGGTGAGGATGCGGGAGATCGAGCGGGCGTCGAAGCCCGCCACGCCCGGCCGACGGGCCTGCTGCGCGGCCTGGGGGTAGGACTCGGGGGTGAGCATCGAGACGCGCGACCACTCGACCTCGGCGACGATGTCGTGCAGCGCCGCACGATCCACGCTCAGGTGCAGGCGCTGGCAGGCCTCGCCGACGCCGGCGAACTTGTTCGTCAGCAGATCCGGCATCGCGCCGCCCACCACGCGCGGCCAGAAGTGGCGCAGCTGGCGCAGGGCGGCGGAGTGGAAGGTGCGGGCCTGCACGGCGGGCACGCCGAGGTCCCGCAGGCGCGAGCGCATCTCGGCCGCGGCCTTCGCGGTGAAGGTCACGGCGAGCACGTGGCGGGGGTTCAGCTGCCCGGTGGCGACGCCGTAGGCGATGCGGTGGGTGATGGCGCGGGTCTTCCCGGTGCCGGCGCCCGCGAGCACGCACATCGGGGTGCCGAAGCTGCGGGCCACCTCGCGCTGCTCGGGGTCGAGGGCGGCGAGCAGCGACTCGGCGTCCTCGGGCGCGGAGGGGGCGGACAGGGCGGCATCGGTGGGGGCGGCATGGTCGGTCATCACCGTTCATCCTGCCAGGGCGGTGCGACGAGTCGCGGGCGGCTGTGGACGGCGGGTGCCTCACACCACCGCCGCCCGAGCGGCGCCGCGCAGCGCCGAGGGGTCAGCGTGCGCCGAGGTCGCCGAACCAGTCGTCGATGAGGGCGCGCCCCATCGAGGCCGCGCCCGGCAGCGCGATCTCCTCCGCCTCGAGCGCGGCGGCGAGCTCTTCGCGGGTGAACCAGCGGGCCTCGGCGATCTCCTCCTCCTGCAGGGTGAGCTCGCCGGCGCCGGGCGCCCAGGCGCGGAAGCCGAGCATCAGCGAGCGCGGGAAGGGCCAGGGCTGGCTGCCCACGTATTCGACCGCCTCGACCTCGACGCCGACCTCCTCGGCGACCTCGCGGGCCACCGCGTTCTCGAGGCTCTCCCCCGGCTCGACGAAGCCGGCCAGCACCGAGTGGAAGCGGCTGGGGAAGTGGGCGTTGCGTGCCAGCAGGAGCCGATCGCCGCCATCGCGCACGGCCATGATCACCGCGGGGTCGGTGCGGGGGAAGTGCTCGGTGCCCTCCTCGCGGCAGCGCAGCACCCAGCCGGCCATCTCGGCCTCGAGCACGCTGCCGCAGCCCGGGCAGTGCCGCATGGAGCGGTGCCAGAACCCCATCGCCACCGCGGCGGCGGCGAGATCCGCGTCGCTGTCGACCAGCTGATCGGCCACTCGTCGCAGGTCGCGCAGATCACGGCCGGGGTCGTCGAGCTCGGCGCTCGGCTCCGGGATCTCGACCGCGAGAACGCGGAATCCGTCACGTCGTCCCAGCAGCACGAGCGGCTGCTGGGTGCCGCCGCGGGGGTCCTCGCTCTCGAGCACGGCGTGCAGCGAGCCGTCCGCGTCCTCGCGCAGCGCGACCGCGCCGGCACGGGTGACGAGGTAGCGGGCATCCTCGCCGGGGGCGACCGCTCCCGGGTCGCTGCGCAGCAGCGCGTCGCGGTCGGACCCCAGGAGGGTCAGAGGGGTACGGAGGTGCGGTCCACGGAGCGTCGCCATGGTCCGAGCCTACGCGGAGCGGGCACCCTCGCCGGGTACGGTGGACGCGTGCATCGCAACTCCTATTCCCTGGCTGCCCTCGCCGCGGCGGCGGTCCCCGGGCTGGTCCCGGTGAGGACCATGCCGATCGCCACCCCGGTGGAGGATCTCGACGTCGCCGGCATCGTGGGAGAGGACGGCCGACGGGTCATGGCCCTCTCCCCCGCCTCGACCGCCGCCGGTGTGCGCCTCGAGCGCGACCTGAAGGTGGCCGACGCGCTCTCCGGCACCTCGCTCGGCGGTGTGACCCCGCCGGTGCTCGGCTTCGTGAAGCTCACCGAGGGCGGGCGCTGCGCCGTGACGGAGGCCCCCGTCGGCCGCCCGCTGATGCTCGACGATCTCGCGGGCGGGCCGGATCTCGCCCGCTCGCTGGGCCAGGTGCTCGCCCGGATCCACACCGTGCCCCGCTACGCCGCCGAGGCCGCCGGGGTGGAGTCCTTCACCGCGGAGGTGCTGCACGCGGAGCACCGCACCCGGATCCGGGAGGTCACGGAGGCCGGCCATCTGCCCGCCGCCGTCGCGCAGCGCTGGCAGGCGCTGCTCGAGGACGAGGAGCTGTGGGACTTCACCCCGCAGTTCGTGCACGGGGACCTCTCGGAGGAGTCCCTGTTCGTCACGGGGCAGCAGATCAGCGCGATCCGCGACTGGTCCTCCTCCAAGGTCGCCGATGCCGCGACCGACCTCGCCTGGCTGATCTCCTCGCTGGATCCCGAGCGGTTCGACGAGCTGTACGCCGCCTACCGAGAGGAGCTGCCCACCTCGACGCATCCGCGCCTGATGGAGCGCGCGCAGGCTCTCGGCGAGTTCGCGGTCGCCGAATGGCTCGCCCACGGCCTGGAGATCGACGACGCGGACATCGTCGCCGACGCGCGCGGCATGATCGCCGATCTCGATGCCGATCTCGCGCAGCTCGCGCGCGACGAGGCGGAGCGCACCTACGAGGAGATGAGCTCCCGGGAGGACGGCGCGATCTGAACCGCCCCGTCGCCCGGGGCCGTCGCGTCGACCCGCACCTTCCCGTCGTCCGGGCGCTCCCACGGCGAGCGCTCCCACGGAAGGCGGCACCAGGGCGGGCGGTCACTCGCCGGCGAGCAGCTGCGCGATCCTCTCCCGCGAGGGGTGGCGGCGCACCTCGTGCGTGATCCCGTCGGCCACGAAGTGGAAGGCGGTGCGGATCCGCGCGAGCGGCAGACCGGTGCGCTCGTGCCAGGCCAGGCGGTACAGCGACAGCTGCAGCGCACGCTCGCGCAGCTGGGCGGGACGGGGCACGCGGCCCGTCTTCCAGTCCACGACGATCACGCCCTCGCTGCCGTCGGTGCCCTCGGGATCGGCGAAGACCGCGTCGATCACGCCCCGCACCGCGATCTGCCCGATGCGCGTGTGGACCGGCTGCTCGACCACGAGCGGTGAGCGCTCGGCCCACTCGGAGGCGGTGAACGCCTCCCGCAGGGCCCGGTGGTCCGTCTCCGCCTCGTCGGCGGGCGTGTCCTCGAGGTCCAGGACGTCCTCGAGGTCCAGCAGGGTCGCGCTGTCGTAGCGGGACTCGAGCCAGGCGTGGAAGGCGGTGCCGCGGGCCGCGGCGGCCGAGGGCCGGCGGGGCAGGGGCCGCAGCAGGTCCAGCGCCGCGGCCTGCGGGGAGCGGGCCTGCTGCACCACCTGCGAGGCGGACAGCCGCGGCGGCGAGTGCACCATGGGCGGGGCCGCCTGCTGCTCGAGATCCACCACGGCCCGACGCACCAGCTCGGCGAGCTCGGGATCGGCCGGGGCGTCGTCCTGCCCGGCCACCTCGGCCAGCAGCGCCGCGGCGCGCGCCCGCGCCTGCTCCGGCTCCCCGGGCCGGGGCGGCCACTGCGCCTGCGGCCGCTCGCTCTCCAGGGGGTTCGTCTCGGGCACCTCCTGCACGGTGCGGAAGGACTCCGGGACCAGATCGGTGACCTCGGTGAGATAGCGCGAGCGGGGCCGGGCCGAGCTCAGGCCCGTGCGCCAGGCGGCGGAGGTCAGCAGCAGGCGACGCCGCGCCCGGGTGACCGCGACGTACATCAGCCGGCGGTCCTCGCGCAGCGACTCCTCGCCCTGGGCGAAGCGGAACTCCTGGATCAGCGATTCCGCGTCGACCTGGGTGTCGGCCTCCGCCCAGGCCAGCTCGGGCAGGGTGTCGGCATCGCCCCGCAGGGCGGTGGGCACGGCCGCGTTCGCCAGGGTGCCCAGCCAGCCGTCGGCCGGGACCCGCACCCGCCCCGCCTCGTCGGTCTTCGCGCGGCGCAGATCGTAGGAGGGCACGGTGCCCTCGGTGAGCCCGGCGACCGCGACCAGGTCCCATTCGAGGCCCTTGGCGGAGTGCATGGTGACGATCGTGACGGCGGCGGGATCGTGCGCGGCCTCCGGGGCGGCGGTGACGGCGAGCCCGGCCTCCTCGTCCTCGCTGATCTCGAGCAGGTCGAGGTAGGCGCCGAGCCCTCCGCGGCGGGCGGTGCGGTCGAAGGCGGCGGCGTGGTCGCGGAAGGCCTCGAGGTCGGCGAGCGCGCGGGAGTCGGGTTCGGACTCGAGCAGGGCGAGGTCCACGTCGAGCAGCCGGGTCGCCGCGGTGACCAGGTCCGGCAGGGGCAGCGGCAGCAGGCGCCGCATCTCGCGGAGGATCTGCTGGACCTGCAGCAGCCGCTCCCGGCCGGTGCCGGACAGCCCCCGCCCGGAGGGGTCCGTCCAGTCCTCGGGCGGGAGGTCGTCGACCGCGTCGACGAGGGAGACGGACTCCGCCTCGTCCTGGCCGCCGGGGGTCTCCCCGTCGCGGCGCAGGCGCGCTCCCAGCCGGTCCCGCCAGCGGCCGAGCACGGCGAGGTCGCGGGCGCCGAGGCGCAGACGCGGCCCGGTGAGCAGGCGCATCAGCGCATCGCCGCGGCCGGGGTCGTGGGCGCATTCGAGCACGGCCCGCACATCGGCGACCTCGGGGCGGTGCAGCAGCCCGCCCAGGCCCACCACCGCGACCGCGAGCCCGCTGCGCTCGAGCCCGTCGACGAGGGCGGGGATCTGACGGCGGGCGCGCACCAGCACCGCGGCCGAGGCGGGCGGGGCGTCCTCCTCCTGCTCGGCGCGGCGCTCCAGGATCCAGCGGCCGATCGCGAGGGCCTCGGCGCGCTCGTCGGCGGCCTCGAGGATCTCGCACGCCCCCTCCCCCGCGCCGGGGCGGGGCTGCAGCTCGGGGATGGTCACTCCCGTCTCGGCGCTGCGCAGCGGGGAGGCGAGCCGGTTCGCGGCGGCCAGCACCGCCTCGTCGTTGCGCCACGAGGTGGACAGGGTGCGCTGCAGCACCGGCTGCTCGGGAGCGGCGAAGGCGGTGGCGAAGCCGGCCAGGGAGGCGGCAGAGGCACCGCGCCAGCCGTAGATCGCCTGCTGCGGGTCGCCGACGGCGCAGGCGGCGTGGCCGGGCCCGAAGAGGTCGGTGAGCATCTGCAGCTGGGCGACGGAGGTGTCCTGGAACTCGTCGAGCAGGACCACCCGGTGCATGCGCCGCGCCAGGGCGCTCGCGGCGGGCACCTCCCGCGCCACGCGGGCGGCGAGGGAGACCTGGTCGGCGAAGTCCAGGGCGGAGTCCGCGGCGCGGATCTCGGCGAAGCGCTCGAGCAGCGGCAGCAGCGCGAGGCGGGACTCGAGCGCGCCGAGCACCTTCGCGACGTCCTTCGGGGTGGTGCGGCGCCGACCCTCGACCTGCAGCGGGATGCCGGCGAGGTGGTCGCGGATCTGTCGCAGGTGCGCCTCCAGCTGGGCGGGGGTGACCAGGTGATCGGCGAGGGAGGAGGTCAGCGAGAGCAGCGCGGCGGTGAGGGTCGCGGGAGAGGCCTCGAGGTCCAGCGAGTCGTCCCAGCCCTCGACGATCTCGTGCGCCAGCTGCCAGGAGGCGGAGGTCGACATCATGGTCAGCTCGGGATCGATGCCGACGGCGAGCGCGTGCTCGCGCACCAGGTCGAGGGCGAAGCCGTTGTAGGTGTGGACCACGGGCCGCTGTCCCACGAGGTCGTCGCCGCCGCGTTCGAGACCGCGCGGCAGCGCGAGCCCCTCGGCGCGCAGCGCGGCGGCGAGCGCGCCGAGCCGGGCGCCGATCCGTTCGCCGAGCTCGTGGGCGGCCTTGCGGGTGAAGGTCAGGCCCAGCACCTGGCGGGGCTCGACGATGCCGTTGGCGATCAGCCACACCACCCGCGAGGCCATGGTCTCCGTCTTGCCGGAGCCGGCGCCGGCGACCACGAGCATCGGTGCCAGCGGCGCTTCGATGACGGCGGTCTGCTCCGCGGTGGGCGGAGGCTGCTCGAGCAGCGCGGCCAGGCGCGCGGCGGAATGGCGGACGGGGGCATCCGGCGGCGGGGTGGTCACAGCTGGTCTCCTTCCGGCTGCAGGGGGCAGCTGCTGCGCACCGCGCAGTGGGTGCAGTGGGCGTTGACCCGGGCGGTGACGGCGGTGCCGGAGACCTCGCGGGAGACCTGCTGGACGAGGTCGTCGAACCAGGCGGGGTCCTCGGCGCGGGACAGGGCGGTCTGGGTGCGCACCGCGGCCTTCTTCCCGCCGGTGCCGACGTAGACGAGCTGCGCGCCGATGAGCCGCTCGGGGGCGTCGGGCCCGAGCTGCTCGGTCAGAGCGCCCTCGCGCACCGCGGCCTGGTAGGCGGCGAGCTGCAGATCCTCCTCGGCCTTCGCGGCGCTCTTCGCGGCGCGGCCGGTCTTGAGGTCCACCACGTGCAGCCCGGTCGGGTCGCCCTCGATGCGGTCGATGCTGCCGCGCAGCTGCACCCGCCCGAGCTCCACCTCGAAGGGGGCCTCGACGGCGAGCGGCTCCCCCGCGCTGCGCAGGTGCGCGGCGAGCAGGCGGGCGGCGTCCTCGGCGCGGCGCACGCGGCGCCGGCCGGACCAGGTCTCGGTGCCGGGCACGGCGCGCAACAGGGTGTGCAGCTCCGCCAGGAGATCCTCCTCCGCGTCGGCGGGGCCGCGGGGGTGGACCTGGGCGAGGTGGTGCAGAGCGGTGCCGATGAGCTGGGCGGGCCCGCCCGCGCGGGTGCCGCCGGCCCGCTCCATGAGCCAGGACTGGGGGCAGTCCACGGCGCGCTCGAGCGCGGAGGGCGAGAGGCGGATCGGGGTGTCGTCCTCGTGCAGCGGCGCGGTGGAGCTCGGCTCCTGGTGGTACCAGCGCCCCGGATCGGTGCCGGGGGCGCCGGCCCGGCCGAGGGCGTCCAGGGCGAGGGCCGCGTCGCGGACGGTCTGCGGGTCCTCACCGCGCAGGCGGCGGCGCAGCGCGGCGACGAGGCGGCGGGCGTCGGGGGCCGGGCCGGGATCGCGGCGCAGCGTCTCGAGGTCGATCCAGGGATCGGCGGCCATGCCCTCGAACGCCTCGAACAGGGCGGAGGGCTCGTTCTGCTCGTCCTGCACGGCGGTGACCAGCACCCGCCGGCGGGCGCGGGCGAGGGCGCTGACGGCCAGGCGCAGCTCGTCGGCGATCACCTGCTCCCGCTGCAGCGCGCGCACGGCCTCGGGCTCGATCGGGAGCTCCGCGCCGCGCCGCGCACCGGCCCGCAGCTGCAGCTCCGCCGCGCCGAACAGCGTCGAGCGCAGGCGCAGGTCCGGCCAGGCGCCCTCCTGGAGGCGGGCGAGGACCACGGTGTCCCGGTGCTCGCCGGCGAGCTGGGCGGGGGTGAGCACGGCGAGACGGCCGCGGGCGGCGGCGGCCGGGGCGAGGGTGTCCTCGACGACGGCCTGCCCGCGGATCTGCTCGACGAGCTCGAGCGCCCCGGCGCCGGGGCGGCGATCGGTGAGGCGCTCCGCGGCGGCGAACAGCTCCAGCAGCGCATCGAGCCGGGAGGCGGCCAGGCGCGAGCGCGCCCCGTCCACGTCCCCGGCGCTGCCGAGCGCGGCGCGGCGCCAGCCGCCGGCCAGGCCCGAGGCGTTCCAGGCGTGCCAGAGCACCTGCTGCGCATCGGCCTCCGGGTGCTCCCGCACGGCACGGATCATCTCCCGCACCCGGTGGATGGGCGCGGCGGCGCGGTCACGGGCCTCCGGGGCCGGCAGCCCGGGGACCTCTTCGTCGACCAGGGCGCGGGCGAGGAGCTGCTCGCTGGGGGTCTCGCTGTCCGGCTCCGCGGCGCGGTGCGCGCCCAGCAGCAGCCGGCGGATGCGGCGCAGGCGGAGGGTGTCGGCGTCGCCGAACGGTCCGCGCAGCAGCTCGGTGGCGAGGCGCGGGTCGAGCGGGGCGTCCTGCGGGGCGAGCCCGATCTCGAGGATCCGCAGCAGGTCCGCGATCGCGGGCACCTCCCGCAGCGGCTGCGGGCGGCGGGGGACCCGCACGGGCAGCCCGGTGCGGGAGAGCAGATCGGCGAGGTCGGCGACCGCGGCGCCGGACCGGCAGACCACTGCCATGTCGTCGTACTGCACGCCTTCGCGGTGGTGGAGGTCGCGCAGGGCGGAGCCGATCAGGCGCGCCTCGTCCAGCGGGTCCTGGGCGCGCAGGGTCACCAGCGCCCCGGGCCGCGGTGCGCGGGGCCGACGGGACTCGGCCGGGGCGCCGGCGAGCGGGAGGCGCCCGCGCAGCGCGTCGACCGCGGCGGTGAGGGGCGCGGTCTGGGCGTGCGCACCGTCCAGCACCATCGCCTCGACCGGGCGGGGCAGCAGCGTGTGCAGGCGGTCGGCGGCGTCCGGGAGCGCGCCGCGGAAGGTGTCGACCGCGGTGTCGGGGCAGGCGCACACCAGCACCCGGGCGCCGGCGGCCGCGAGCGCGGCCACCAGGTCGATCCCGGCCGCGGTGAGGTCTTGCGCGTCATCGACCACGACGGCGCGGAAGGGCGCCGGGGTCGAGGGATCCGCCAGGAGGCGCACGGCGCGGCGCACGAGAGCACCGGAGTCCAGGCGGGGCCCGGCGTCCAGGGCGGCGGAGGCCTCGAGGTCCAGCACGCCGAGGTAGTCGCGCAGGATCGCCGCGGCGTCCGCCCAGGCCGGCCGGCCGCGTTCGTGCCCGAGCTCCTCGAGATCGGCCGGGGTGAGCCCCAGCTCGGCGGCGCGGGTGATGAGGTCGCGCAGCTCGGTGCGGAAGCCCGGCAGCGTGCGGGCGCCGGGGTCGACCTCGAGGTGCCAGGCCTCGCGCTGCGCGATCAGCTCGGCCAGCAGGGCGTCCTGCTCGGCGCCGGTGACCAGGGTCGGCTCGCCCAGGCCGCGGCGCAGCGCGTCGGCGCGCACCAGCGCGTGGCCGAGGGCCGGCGGGGTCATCGCCCGCGCCTCGCCCGCGCCGTGCACGGCGAGCGCGTCGCGCAGCCGGCCGGCGGCGGTGCGGCGGGGCGCCAGCAGCAGCGTGCCCTCCCCGGTCCGCTCGGCCGCGGCGAGGGCGAGGGCGGTGCGGCCGCTGCCGGGCCCGCCGTGGACGAGCACGTCGCCGCCGGCGAGGAACCGGTCCAGGGCGCGCCGCTGGGCGGCATCGAGATCCTCGGCCGGGAGCAGGGCGGGCAGCGCCTCGAGGTCGGGTCCGAGCAGGCGGATGCCCTCCCCCGTGATGTGGCCCGTCGTTCGCATGCCCCTATTCCACCTCACCGGTGAGACGCCCGTCGGTCCCGGCACCGGCGGCTCTCGGCGGTAGAGTGTCCGGGATCACGAGGATCCCGATACTGCCCCGCAGTGCACTCGTCCCGCTGCCATCGGATCGGAGGCCAGCGCCATGTCCACGTCGTCCACTCCCAGGATGCCGCGCGCGCAGCGCCGTGCGCAGCTGCTCGACCTGGCCACGCAGGTGTTCACCGAGAAGGGCTTCCAGGCCACCTCGATGGATGACATCGCCGCCGCGGCCGGGGTCACCAAGCCGGTGCTCTACCAGCATTTCGAGTCCAAGGAGACGCTCTACGTCGAGGTGCTCGACCTGCTCGCCGAGGCGATGATCCTCGAGGTGCGGGAGATCGGCGAGCAGGGCGGCACCACCGTGGACCGGGTGCGGGACGGACTGCACCGCTTCTACGAGTTCGTGGCGCTGGACAACTCGCTGCGGCTGTTCACCGGTCACGAGGTGATCTCCGAGGAGGTCCAGGAGCGGGTGGTGCGGGTGCTGGACCGCATGGCCGTCGAGCTCGCGGCGGTGCTCACCGCCTCCCGCCGGATCGGCGCCGAGGAGTCGCGGGTGCTGGGGCGCGGGGTCATCGCGATCACGCAGACCACCGCGCAGCTGCTGCAGGGGGCGAGGGACGAGGCCGAGCGCGAGTCGATCCTCGCCACCATGACCACGGCCGTCGTGCACGGCCTGACGGGCTTCGCGCCGCTGGACAAGCCGCGGATCGCGGGAGTTGTGCTGGGGGCGGACGACGCCGCCGAGCCGCCCGCGGACGCGTAGACTCCCCGGGAGCACAGCAACGAACGTCCCCGCCCCGGTGGCGGAGGGAAGGTCAGGTCATGGAGATCCGTATCGGCATCCAGCACTCCCCCCGCGAGATCGTCATCGAGTCCGAGGAGAAGGCCGACGCCCTCCTCGAGCGGCTCAGCGGCGCGATCGCCGACGGCACCCCCGTCTCGCTCGTGGACGACAAGGGCCGCACCGTGCTGATCCCGGGCGAGAAGGTCGCCTACGCCGAGGTCTCCACCGAGGAGCCTCGCCGCGTCGGCTTCCTCGGTTGAGCCGCCGGTGAGCTCGACCGACGCCGACCCGCCGCAGGATCCCGTCGAGCCCGGCCGGGAGCCGGTGCCGACAGATCCTGAGTCGGCCGATCTTGAGTCGACCGATCCTGAGTCCAGCGTTCCTGAGTCGACCGATGCCGGGTCCCCGGGTGGCGAGCCGACGGAGTCGTCGGCGGAGAGCACGCCGGTGCGCCGCCGGCGGCTGCGACGCCGCAGGGCCCGCCTGCTGCACATCACCACCACCGCGGTGGTGGCGGTGCTCGGCGGGATCGTCGGCCTGCTGCTCGTCCCGCCGACGACGGTCGAGGTGGGTCCGCTCACCGCGAGCGTGCACGTGCGGCCCTCGCTGAGCTCCGAGACGGTGCTCCTGCTGCCCCCGGTGGGCCAGGTCGCCTTCGACTCGCACACCGCGCCGGTGCGCATCGAGGCACGGATCAAGGGCGTCGACGTCGAGAAGGCCGAGGCGCTGTTCTATGCGGACTCCGGCTTCGCCGAGCTGCAGGAGTCCGCCCCCGAGAGCCTCGCCGCCGCCGCCGCGAAGAACTCCGCCCTGAACGCCCTGTTCGCCGCGGCCGGGGCGGGCCTCGCGGTGGGGCTGACGTTCCGCCGCGTGCGCCGCGCCGTGCTGGCCGGCGGCAGCGCGGTCGCCGTCGTCGGCGCCTCCCTCGCCACCACCTCCGCGACGTTCTCCCCCGAGTCGCTGAACCAGCCGAAGTTCGAGGGCCTGCTCTCCCAGGCCGCGTACATCGCGGACCTCAGCCACGGCACGGTGATCGACTACCAGAGCTACCGCGACACCCTCGCCGAGTTCGTGGGGCAGGTCTCCGCGCTGTACATCGCCGCGGACTCGCTGCCGGTGGGCCTGGACCAGGAGAACGTGATCACGGTCCTGCACGTCTCGGACATCCACGACAACCCGCAGGCCTACGACGTCATCGAGCAGCTGCACACCCAGTTCGCGATCGACGCGGTGATCGACACCGGCGACATCGTCTCGTGGGGCACCCCCCTCGAGAACGAGCTGCTGCGCCGCATCGGCACCCTCGACATCCCGTATGTGTACGTCAGCGGCAACCACGACGGGGCCGCCGCGGCCGCGACCATCGCCGCCCAGCCCAACGCCACCGTGGTCGAGAACGAGGTGGTCGAGGTGGCCGGCCTGCGGATCGCCGGCATCGGCGACCCCCGCTTCGCGGCCGACGACGACTCGGACGCCGGCGGCTGGCGCGAGGGCGACGAGGCGGTCAACGCCGCCATCTTCCAGCTCGGCGACACGATCGAGAGCTATGACGAGGAGCATCCCGAGGATCCGGTCGACGTCGCGCTGATCCACGACCCGACCCAGCCCGAGGGCCTCCTCGGACGGGTGCCGCTGGTGCTGTCGGGGCACATGCACACCTCCGACGTCGAGCTCGACCGCGAGGACTCCGGCACGGACTGGCTGACGGTCGGCTCGACCGGCGGGGCGCTCGCCTCGGGCGGGGTCGCCCCCGTCCTGCAGGGCGACGACCCGCTGGACCTCACCGCGCGGATGCTCTACTTCGACGCGGACACGCGCCGGCTGGTCGCCTACGACGACATCGTCATGGGCGGGCTGGGCCTGGTCTCCGTCTCGATCCAGCGCTCGCAGATGCCCGACGAGGCCCCCGAGCTCGAGATCCCCGAGGGCGCCGAGACGCCCGAGTCCACGATCCCGCCGGAGCAGGAGGTCGAGCCCGGCGAGGGCCTGCCGGACGAGGACCGCGTCACGCCCACCGACCCGGTCAGCCCGCTGCCCGCGAGCGACGGCGGCGAGGGGTAGGCGCGGGGCGGGCGGGGCCCGGCGCGCGTGAGGCTCACCGCGTGCCCGGGCCCCGGCACGGTCCCGGGGGCTACGATGGCCGTGCATATCCATGATCAGAGAGTTGAACTGTGCCTGACACAATCCCGCACACCGAAGAGGCCGTGTCGGCCTCTCCCGCCGTCGAGCAGAGCTCCGGCGCCGCCGCCCCCGTCGAGGAGCGCACCTTCGCCGACTTCGACGTCCGCACGGACATCGTCGAGGCCCTCGCCGCGAAGGGCATCACCACCCCCTTCCCGATCCAGTCCCTGACCCTGCCGGTCGCCCTGCGCGGCCGCGACATCATCGGGCAGGCGAAGACCGGCACCGGCAAGACCCTCGGCTTCGGCATCCCGCTGCTGCAGAACTCCGTGGCCCCGGGCGAGCCGAACCCCGCCGACCGCCCGATCGGCACGCCGCAGGCGCTCGTCGTGCTGCCCACCCGCGAGCTCGCGGTGCAGGTCGCGCACGATCTGGAGACCGCCTCCGCGAAGCGCCCGATCCGGATCCTCACCGTCTACGGCGGCCGCGCCTACGAGCCCCAGATCGAGGCGCTCGAGAAGGGCGTCGAGGTCGTGGTCGGCACCCCGGGCCGGCTCATCGACCTGATGCGCCAGAAGTACCTGGACCTGTCCCAGGTGCGCACCGCGGTGCTCGACGAGGCCGACGAGATGCTCGACCTCGGCTTCCTCGAGGACATCGAGAAGCTGCTCCAGGCGGTGCCCGTGAAGCGCCAGACGATGCTCTTCTCCGCCACCATGCCCGGCCCGATCATGGCGCTGGCCCGGCGCTTCATGAAGCAGCCCACGCACATCCGCGCCCACGACCCGGGCGATGAGTCCCGCACGAAGGCGGACATCAAGCAGGTCGTCTACCGCGCGCACCAGCTCGACAAGATCGAGGTGATGGCCCGCATCCTGCAGGCCCGCGGCCGCGGCCTGTCGATCATCTTCATGCGCACCAAGCGCCAGGCGGACCGCGTGGCCGGCGACCTGGCCGACCGCGGCTTCGCCGCGGCCCCGCTGCACGGCGACCTCGGCCAGGGCGCCCGCGAGCAGGCGCTGCGCGCCTTCCGCAGCGGCAAGATCGACGTGCTGGTGGCGACCGACGTCGCCGCGCGCGGCATCGACGTCACCGACGTCACCCACGTCGTGAACTGGAACTGCCCCGACGACGACAAGACCTACCTCCACCGCACCGGCCGCACCGGCCGCGCGGGCAAGAAGGGCACCGCGATCACGTTCGTGGACTGGGAGGACCTCGCACGCTGGGCGCTCATCGCCCGGCAGCTGGGCCTGGAGTCCACCGAGGCGGTGGAGACCTACTCCACCTCCGATCACCTGTTCGCCGACCTCGACATCCCCACCGAGGCGAAGGGCACGCTGCCCAAGGACAAGCGCACCCGCGAGGGCCTGGAGGCCGAGGAGCTCGAGGACCTGGGCGGTCCGGACGGCGGCCGCGGTGCGAAGGACAGCGGCGGCCGGCGCGAGCGCGGTGACCGCGGGCGTCGCAGCGGCGGCGAGCGCGGTGGGCGCAGCGGCCGCGGCGGGCGCGACAGCGAGCGCGGTGATCGCGAGCGCACCGACCGCAGCGAGCGGGAGGCCGAGCGCCCCGCCCGCACCGAGAAGCCCCTCGGCGACGAGGCGACGGGCGAGCGCCCGCGCCGCAGCCGGACCCGCTCCCGCACCCGCCGGGTGAACGGCGAGGTGGTCGCCTCCTCGTCCGAGGAGAAGGGCGGGCAGCCCGCGGGCGAGGGTCGTCCTCGTCGGCGCCGCTCCCGCGGCGGCCGCGGACGCTCCGGCGGCGGCTCCGGCCAGGCCGGCGCACCGCAGGAGAGCTGACCCTCCGCACCGGCGCAGCCCCTCCGCCCCCGCGCTGACGCAGCGGCCCGTGACCCTCCAGGTCACGGGCCGCTGCGCTGTGCGGGGGCTGTGCGCTGCTCAGGGGCGGAGGACGCGCGTGCCGCTGGTGGCGCGGGCCTCGATCTCGGCGAGCACCTCCGCAGCGGTGAGGTTCTCCCCCAGCTGGTTCGGCTTGCCGGTGCCGTGATAGTCGCTGCCGCCGGTGATCAGCAGGTCGTGGCTGCGCGCGAACTCCCGCAGCCGCGCCTTCTCCTCCTCGTCGTGCTCGCGATGGTCGACCTCGATGCCGTCGAGCCCGGCCTCGACCAGCGCCTCGAGCAGCGTGAGCGGCAGGTCGTCGTCACGGGTCACGGAGCCGGGGTGGGCGAGCACGGAGACGCCCCCGGCCTCCCGGATCGCGCGCACCGCCGCCTGGGGCGAGGGGGCGTAGTAGGGCACGTAGTACGGGCCGGAGGGGCGCAGGATCTCGGCGAAGGCCGCGGAGCGGTCCGGCACCACGCCCGCGGCGACCAGGGCATCGGCGATGTGGGGCCGGCCGATCACGGTGCTGTCCCCCGCGACCCGTGCCTCCACGTCCTCCCAACGGACGGGATGGTCGGCCGAGATCAGCTCGACCATGCGCCGCGCCCGCTCGATGCGCGAGGCGCGGGCGCGGGCCATCTCGGCGTCGAGCTCGGTCCCGGAGGAGGGGTCCACGAGCAGCGCGAGCAGGTGCACGCTGCGGGAGTCGTCCTCGCTGGAGACCTCGATCCCGGGCACCGCCGCGACCCCGCTCGCGGCGACGGCCCCGGCGAGCTCCGACCAGCCGGCGACGGTGTCGTGATCGGTGAGCGCCAGCACGTCCAGGCCCGCGGTGCGGGCCTGCGCGAACAGCTCCTCGACACTCGTGGTGCCATCGGAGCACGCACTGTGCGCGTGCAGATCGATGCGCTGCGGTGTGCCGGGGTCGGACCTCTCACTCATAGGCCCAGCGTAGACCGCGCCATGAGAACATCGAGGGGTGAGCACCGAGAACAGCAGCACCGAGAGCACCGGCACCACCGAGGGCACCGAGCGGATGGCAGATCTCGCCTCCCGCGGGGACTCCCGCTCGCAGCGCCCGAACAACGAGGCCTTCCGCGAATTCATCTCCTCCGGATGGGACGAGACGGTCCCCGATGCCGAACGGCGCGAGGCCGCGGACTTCACCCCGGCGCGCCGTGACGCGCTAGTGCGCCGCCTGCCCGCCGCACGCCTGGTGCTGCCCGCCGGTGTGCTCAAGGTCCGCTCGAACGACACCGACTACCCGTTCCGCCCGGACACCGCCTTCGCGTACTACGCGGGGCTGGGCACCGACGAGGAACCGGACAGCGTGCTCGTGGTCGAGCCCTCGGCGGAGGATCCGCAGCGCGCCGAGGCGACGTACTTCTTCCGCCCCCGCGCCGGCTTCGACACCAGCGAGTTCTACGCCGACGCCCGCTACGGCGAGATGTGGGTGGGGCGCCGCCCCACCCTCGCCGAGGCCTCGCAGCGCCTGGGCATCGAGGTGCGCCACATCGACGAACTGCGCGACCACCTCGCCAAGGACGTCGGCGCCCAGCTGTCGCTGACCGTGATGCCGCAGGTGGACGCCTCCGTCGAGGCGATGGTCGAGGAGATCCGCGCCCAGAACGGCCTGCCCGGCGGGGACGACGCGGCCGCGGAGGCGGCGGCGCTCAAGGAGGCCGCGAGCGAGCAGCGCCTCGTGAAGGACGAGTACGAGATCCGGCAGATGCGCGAGGCCGTGGACGCCACCCTACGCGGCTTCGAGGACATCATCCGCCATCTGCCCGAGGCCGTCGGCCACCCCCGCGGCGAGCGGGTCATCGAGGGCGTCTTCGCGGCCACCGCCCGGGCCGACGGCAACGGGGTCGGCTACGACACCATCGCCGCGGCCGGCGACCACGCCTGCACCCTGCACTGGACCCGCAACAACGGCGTGGTGCGCGCCGACGAGCTGGTGCTCATCGACGCCGGCGTCGAGATCGACTCGCTGTACACCGCGGACGTCACCCGCACCCTGCCGGTCTCGGGCACCTTCTCCCCCGCCCAGCGCAAGGTCTACGACGCGGTGCTCGAGGCCTCCGAGGCCGCCTTCGCCGTGGCCCGTCCGGGGCTGCGCTTCCGCGAGCTGCACGCCGCGGCGATGGAGGTGCTCGCCCACCGGCTCGAGGAGTGGGGGCTGCTGCCCGGCACCGCCGCGGAGTCCCTCTCCCCCGAGGGCCAGTGGCACCGCCGCTGGATGCCGCACGGCACCAGCCACCACCTGGGCATGGACGTGCACGACTGCGCCCAGGCGCGCCGCGAGATGTACCTCGACGCCGAGCTGGAGCCGGGGATGGTCTTCACCATCGAGCCCGGGCTGTACTTCAAGGAGAACGATCTGCTCGCCCCCGAGGAGCTGCGCGGGATCGGTGTGCGGATCGAGGACGACGTGCTGGTGACGGCCGACGGCGTCGAGAACCTCTCGGCGGCCGCGCCGCGCCGTGCCGAGGACGTCGAGCGATGGATCTCCGAGCTGCAGCGGTGAGCAGCACCGCGCAGCCGCGCTTCTACGCGGCCCGGCTGGCCGGCACCAGCGTCTTCGACCCGATCGGGGACGCGGTGGCGAAGGTCCGGGACGTCGTGGTGGTGCCGCAGAGCCGCACCAGCGCCCGTGCGGTGGGCCTGGTGGTGGAGGTCAGCGCGAAGCGGCGGGTGTTCCTGCCGATCACCCGGGTCACCTCGATCTCCCCCGGCCAGGTGATCTCCACCGGGGTGCTCAACGTGCGCCGCTTCGAGAAGCGCACCGGCGAGCTGCTGGTGATCGGCGAGCTGCTGGACCGGGCGGTGACCCTGAACGACGGCAGCGGCGAGGCGACGGTGCTGGACATCGCGCTGGACCAGGACCGCCACCGGGACTGGAACGTCTCCCGCCTGCACCTGCGCCGTCGGCGCCGGGGCTCCTCCCTGAGCCGGCTCGTCAGCCGCGGCGAGACCCTCACCGTCGAGCTGGCCGAGGTCTCCGGGCTGTACGGCTCCCAGGCGGAGCAGTCCGCGCACCTGCTGGCCGCCTCGTACCAGGACCTGAACCCGGCGGACCTCGCCGAGATCATCCACGAGCTCGCGCCCAAGCGGCGCATCGAGCTGGCCGGCGAGCTGGCCGACGAGCGTCTCGCGGACGTCATCGAGGAGCTGCCGGAGGACATCCGCGTCGAGGTGGTGACCGGGCTGGACGCCACCCGCGCCGCGGACATCCTCGACGTCATGGACCCCGACGACGCCGCCGACCTCGTGCAGGAGCTGCCGGACTCCGTCGCCGCCCATCTGCTGAACCTCATGGAGCCGGAGGAGGCGGAGGACGTCCGCCGACTGCTCGCCTATGACGAGTACACCGCCGGCGGCATGATGACCACCGAGCCGCTCATCGTCGCTCCCGAGACCCCGGTCGCGCACTGCCTGGCGATGATCAGCCGCGAGGCGATCCACGCGGCGCTCGCCTCGACCGTGCACGTGTGCCGCTCCCCGCTCGAGACCCCCACCGGGAAGCTCCTGGGCATCGTCCACTTCCAGCAGCTGCTGCGCGAACGGCCCGACCGGCCCGTCGGCGAGATCATCGACCAGGACAAGGTCGCCGTCGAGCCCACCGCGCCGCTGTCCACCGTGACCCGCGAGATGGCCACCTACAACCTGGTCTCGATGCCGGTGATCGACGAGGACGGCCGGCTGCTGGGCGCGGTGACCGTCGACGACGTGCTGGACCACGTGCTGCCCGATGACTGGCGCGAGCAGGACGAGCCCCCGCCGACCACCGGCCAGATCGACCTGTCGGAGATCGCCCGGGCCACGGCCCGGGACGCCGAGGACGACGCCGCGACGGAGGACTGAGCATGGCAGAGCACCACATCGCACCGCTCGACGACCCGGCGCCGCGCAGGCGGCAGCTGCTGCGCAACCCTTTGCGCGGCGACACCTTCGGGCGGGGCGCGGAGGCCTTCGCCCGCATGATGGGCACCCCGGCGTTCCTGGTCGGGATGACGATCTTCTGCGCCCTGTGGCTGACCTGGAACTCGGTGATGCCGGAATCGGCGCAGTTCGACCCCCGCGCCCTGAACTTCACCCTGCTCACACTGATCCTCTCGCTGCAGGCCTCCTACGCCGCGCCGCTGCTGCTGCTCGCGCAGAACCGGCAGGACGACCGCGACCGCGTGCAGGCCGAGCAGGATCGCCAGTCCAACGACCGCAACCACGCCACCACCGACTTCATCACCCGGGAGATCGCCTCGCTGCGCCTCGCCCTGAACGACGTCGCCACGCGCGACTTCGTGCGGGGAGAGCTGCGCGACCTGTTCGAGGAGCTCGAGGACCCTCCCACCCGGGACGCCGAGGCCCTGCGCAGCCTGCTGCGCGAGGAGGTCGAGGCGGCCCTGGACCGTCGGGCGCCGGCCGGCGCCCCCACACCACCGAAGGAGCAGCACACCCAGTGACCACCCCCTCCCACGGCGACGACGACCGCGTCGCCCGGATCCACGAAGCGCTCAACGGCGTGATGGATCCCGAGATCCACCGCCCCCTCCCCGAGCTCGGCATGATCGACTCGGTCGAGATCGACGCCGAGGACGTCGCCCGCGTCCAGGTGCTCGTCACCATCGAGGGCTGCCCCATGCGGGACCGCATCGAACGCGAGACGGCGGAGGCCACCGCGACCGTCCCGGGCCTGTCGCGGGTGGAGGTCTCCACCAGCGCGATGTCCGAGGAGCAGCGCCGCGAGCTCACCCACCGCCTGCGCCAGGGCCGCCGCCAGATCCCCTTCAACCAGCCCGGCTCGCTCACCCGCATCTTCGCGATCTCCTCGGGCAAGGGCGGGGTCGGCAAATCCACCGTCACCGCGAACCTCGCCGCGGCGATGGCGGCCGACGGGCTGCGCGTGGGCGTGATCGACGCGGACATCCACGGGTTCTCGATGCCCGGCATGTTCGGGATCACCGATCAGCCCACCAAGGTCTCCGACCTGCTGATGCCGCCCACGGGGCACGGGGTCGCGGTGATGAGCATCGGCATGTTCGTGCCCGAGGGCCAGGCCGTGGTGTGGCGCGGCCCGAAGATGCACCGTGCGATCGAGCAGTTCGCCTCGGACGTGTTCTGGGGCGATCTGGACGTGCTGCTGCTGGACCTGCCGCCCGGCACCGGCGACGTCGCGATCTCGGTGGCGCAGCTGCTGCCGGGCGCGCAGATGGTCGTGGTCACCACGCCGCAGCAGTCCGCCTCGGGAGTGGCCGAGCGGGTGGGCTCCCTGTCCACCTCGACCGAGCAGGAGATCGCCGGGGTGGTCGAGAACATGGCCGGCCTGACCCTGCCCGACGGCTCCGTGATGGACGTGTTCGGCACCGGCGGCGGCGACCGGGTCGCGGCCACGCTGGCCCGCGCCGTGGGGCACGACGTGCCGGTGCTGGGCCGGGTGGGGCTGGATCCCGCCCTGCGCGAGGGCGCCGACCGGGGCGTGCCGCTGGTGGTCTCGGAGCCGGATTCCCCCACCGCACAGGCGCTCCAGCAGATCGCCCGCGCCCTCGTGCACAAGCCGCGGGGGCTGGGCGGGATGAAGCTGCCGCTGAGCGTCAAGCGCTCCTGAGGCCCGCGCTCCGGGGCCCGGCGCTCATACCGGCTCTGCCGGGCGCCGCCTCAGGTGGCCTCGTCGTCGAAGGGCGCCCGCTGGGGGCCCTCGTCCTTCTTCGAGCGGGAGGAGCGGCGCGAGCTGGACGCGGCGGCGCCGGCGGCACCGCCGGCGGCGACGTTCATCGCGTCCTTGCTGGGCAGCAGCTCGTCGATGTCGGTGTCGCCCCAGGCCTCGCGGATGATGCGGCGCGGGTCGTACTGGCGCGGGTCGTACTTCCTGAGGTCCTCGATGGCGATGCCCATCTCGTCCTCGACCGTGCTGCGGGAATCCTCGACCCAGCGGCGGGCCTGGCGCACCCACTGCACCAGCTGCCGCGTCACCTCCGGGAGCCGCTGGGGCCCCACGATCACCAGGAACACGATGAGCAGGACGACGAGCTCCCAGCCGCCGAGGCCCATGAATCCGGTGCCGCCCATTGTCCACCCTGTACGTCTCGAGGTCCGCTGATGCGCTGTCATTATTGCATCGCACGGCCTCCGGGGCTCACAGGCGCGGGGGCTGTCGTAGGATCGCCAGATCGCACGGTGAACGGAGAGGATGCGCAGATGTCGTCGGGAAAGGTGGCCGGCTGGGCCCACGGTGAGGAATTCGTCGACGAGGCGAGCCTCTTCTCCGACGGCGGTGTCCTCGCCCGCGCCCGGGAGCGCGGCAACGAGCTCGGGGCCGCGCCCGTGCTGCCGGGGGCCGGCGCGCTGATGCGCGTGCTCGCCGCCGCGGTGCACGCGCGCTCCGCGGTCGAGATCGGCACGGGCAGCGGTGTCGGCTCCCTCTACCTGCTGTCCGGGATGCATCCCGACGGCGTGCTGACCACCATCGACACGGAGGTCGAGAACCAGCGGGCGGCGCGGGAGGCCTTCCTCGAGGCGGGGATCCGCTCCCCGCGCGTGCGCACGATCGCCGGCCGGCCGCGGGACGTCGTCGGCCGCCTCACCGATCACGCCTACGATCTGGTGTGCTTCCCGGCGCATGCCCCGCACGCCCTGGACCTGCTCGAGCACGCACGCCGGCTGCTGCGCCCCGGCGGCGTGCTGGTCATCCCGCACGCCCTCTTCCACGACCGGGTCGCGGATCCCACGGCACGGGATGCGACCACGCAGGCGGTGCGCGCGCTGCTGCGCGCCGTCACCGAGGCGGAGGATCTCGTCGCCGTGCTCACCGGCAGCGGCGACGGGGTGCTCGCCGCCGTGCTGCGGCCCTGAGACGGCCTCAGCCCCGCACCGAGCGGTGCGGGGCTGAGATCAGGGCTGGTGACCTGCTACTTGATGACGCCCTCGAGGGCGTCGCGCAGCTCCACGGCTTCCGATGCGGCGATCTCGACGACCAGACGGCCGCCCCCTTCGAGCGGGACCCGCATGATGATGCTGCGACCCTCCTCCACGACCTCGAGCGGACCGTCACCGGTGCGCGGCTTCATAGCAGCCATCGTGCCTCCTTGATGTGTCACTGCCCTTGCGTGGCTCCCCCGGACGGGGCCTCGGACAATGCGCGTACGGTGGCCATTATCTCAGGTCTCTGGACCGGCGCGCACGTCGAGCCCGCCGCGGCCTGTCCGGGAGGTCGATCCCGTCCCCGATCCGACCCGTCGCGACCCCCACCATGAGCACCGCGACGAGCAGGGCGACCAGCAGCAGGAGCAGCACGATCGGGCTGACGGCGCTCATCTCTCGGCCGCGGCGCGGGCCGGGTCCCCGACCGGGCCGCCCACCTCGCCCGCGGCCGGGTCCTGCCCGGTGTATTCGCGCAGCACCTCGAGGGCCTCCTCCGCGGTGTCCACGACCCGCATCAGGTCGATGTCCAGCGGATTCGCCATCCCGCCGTCCACCACGGCGGTGCGCAGCCAGTCGAGCAGACCCTGCCAGTACTCGCGGCCCACGAGCACCACGGGGAACAGATCGATCTTGTGGGTCTGCATCAGGCAGAGCGCCTCGAACAGCTCGTCGAAGGTGCCGAGACCGCCGGGCATGACCACGAATCCGCTGGAGTACTTCACGAACATCGTCTTGCGCGCGAAGAAGTAGCGGAAGTCGACCCCGAGGTCGACGTACTCGTTCATCCCCTGTTCATGCGGCACCTCGATGCCGAGGCCCACGGAGACCCCGCCGGCCTCCTGGGCCCCGCGGTTGCCGGCCTCCATGATCCCGGGACCGCCGCCGGTGATGACCGCGTACCCCATGTCGACCAGGCCCTTGGCGACCTCGATCGCGCAGCCGTAGTAGGGGCTGTCCTCCCCCAGCCGGGCGGAGCCGAAGATGGAGATGGCGGGGCCGAGCTCGGCGAGCGCCTCGAACCCCTCGACGAACTCGGACTGGATGCGCAGCACCCGCCACGGATCCTTGTGGGCCCACTCCGCCGGGCCGTCCTGCTCCAGGAGCTGCTGGTCGGTGGTGCGGGTGGGCCGCAGGGGCCCGCGCAGCGTGACGGGGCCCGTGCGGTGGTGCTGTCGTTCCTCAGGAGTCATGGACCGAGCGTAGCGCCCTGGCCTGCGCGGGCCCGGGGATCTCGGGGACGCGGCCGGCGCGGGAGGGCCCGCCCCGGGGGCGGATCAGGCGCTGAGGACGCGCCGCAGCCCCGCGAGCGCGGTCTCGAGGTCGGCGAGCGGCACGTGCTCGTCATCGGTGTGGGCGAGCAGAGGGTCCCCGGGGCCGAAGTTCACGGCCGGGGTGCCGAGCGCCGCGAAGCGGGCCACGTCCGTCCAGCCCTGCTTCGCGGCGACGGGCACCGCCCCGCCGAGAGCGGCGAGGAAGTCGCGGGCGGCGTCATGGTCCAGGCCGGGCAGCGCGCCGCCGGCCGCGTCGGTCACCTCGATCTCCAGCTCGAGCCCGGAGAGGACCTCGCGCACATGCGCCTCGGCCTGCGCGACGGTGGTGTCCGGGGCGAAGCGGTAGTTGAGGGTGGCGCTCGCCCGGTCCGGGATCACGTTCCCGGCGATCCCGCCGGAGATCGCGACGGCGTTGAGGCATTCGCAGTACTCGAGCCCGTCGATCACGGCGCGGCGCGGCCGGTAGGCGGAGAGCCGCTCGAGCACGGGCGCGAGAGCGTGGATCGCATTGTCCCCCACCCAGTCGCGGGCGGAGTGGGCGGCGGTGCCGCGGGCGGTCACCTCGAGTTTCATGGTGCCCTTGCAGCCGCCCTCGACGCCGGCCGAGGTGGGCTCGCCGAGGACGGCGAAATCCGCGGCGAGGTGCTCCGGGTGCTCGGCGGCGAGGCGGGTGAGCGAGTTCTGCGCCGCCGCGACCTCCTCATGGTCGTAGAAGAGCCAGGTGAGGTCCACCGGCGCCGCGACCGCCTCGACGGCGAGCTTGAGGAACACCGCGACCCCGCCCTTCATGTCGCAGCTGCCGCGGCCCACCAGCTCCTCCCGGCCGTCGCGGACCCGGCGCGAGGAGGGCAGGTTCGCGGCGACGGGCACGGTGTCCAGGTGGCCGGCCAGCAGCACCCGCCGGGGCAGGCCCCGGTGGGTGCGGGCGATGACGGTGTCCCCGTCGCGGAGCACCTCGAGGTGCGGGGCGTGGGTGCGCAGCGCCTGCTCGATCGCGTCGGCGAGCGCCTCCTCGTTCCCGGAGACGGATTCGATGTCGACGATCGCGGCGGTGAGCTCGGCGATGTCGGCATGGGGGTCGAGGGTGGTGGCTGCCCGGCTGCTCATGCGCGTCATCGTGCCATGCGGTTCAGCGGGAGGTCTCCTCCTCCAGCGCGCCGCCGGCGCGGGCCAGCCGCAGGGCGACGGCCTCGGCGTGGCGCAGCAGCTGCGGGGAGCTGCCGGGCTCGGCGGTGATCGCGGAGCCGGGCTGCGCGGTGCTCACCGGCACGCCCACCAGCAGCCGGCGCTCGTGCACGGTCCCGTCGACGCCGACCGGCGCGTACAGGCCGTCCACCGCGATCGAGCCGGTGAGCATCCGTCGCCGGGTGCCGCGCGAGGCCCAGGTGTCCTTCTGCACCTCGCCGCGCTCCCGCCACGCGCCGAGCAGGGGGCTGCGGTAGGCGGGCAGGTCCACCGGGGGCAGGTGCGCCTCGAGCACCCCGTCGCACATCGTCACCGGGCCCTCCCCGCCGCGCACCGCGAAGCGGCCGGCCTCCTCGTCGATGTCCAGGTGCATGCGAGGGCCGGTGAACTGCACCAGGCCCGCCTCCTCGAGGGCGAGCACCTGGCGGGCCCGCAGCACCGGCGGGCCCGAGGCCCAGGAGGCGAAGGCGTTGCGCAGGTGCCCGTCGATGTCGCGGCGCACCGACTCGGTGGTGTACGCGCCGAGGTCGGTGAGCCGGTTGACCTGGATGCGCAGCGCGATGAGAACCCGGTAGACGAGCACCCACGCGGGATCCGGTGCCGTCGCCGCCTGCAGGGCGGCGCGGAGCACGTCGCGGGTGCGCCGGTGCGGGTCGGCGCCGGCCCCGAGGGGTCCCCCACCGCGCCGCCCGAAGGGGAACAGCAGCGCGATCAGCGCCGCATCGTCCGCGAGCTCGTGGTGCCCGGCATCGCGCAGCGCCCGGCGCAGCTCGGCGAGCAGCAGGGGCATCACCTCGCGCTCGTGGTCCACGCCGGCGGGCCGGACGGCGAGCTCGAGCACCCTCTCGCCGGTGAGCACCTGCGGGACCCACGGCGCGGGCAGGCGGTCGCCGAGGTCGGGCTTGGGCCGGTAGACCATGCCGGAGCGGGAGCCGACCACGAGCCGCGGCTCCCCGCCCCCGGGCCGGTAGCGCAGCCCGGAGGCGGCGGCGGAGTCGGGCTCGAAGCGCCCGCCCGCGACCTGGGTGAGCATGCCGATGGCGTCGTAGAAGTTCAGGCCCATGCCCTGCACGGCGACGGCATCGCGCCCCAGCAGCGCCGCGTAGTCCACCTCGAGCGGATTGGCGGGGCCCAGGTGCACGAGCCCGTGGCGCTCGGCGGCATCGGCGAGCTGCTGCGAGCGCGGGCCGAGCGCGGTGGGCAGGTGGCCGAGCGCGAGGGCGACCGCGTCGGCGCGCAGCACGCGCCCGTCGGACAGCCGCACCCGCTGGGTCCCGTCGGCCGGGCCGGTCACGTCGACCGCCTCGGCGGCGTGCTCGACGATCCGCAGCCGCTCCGGCGCGGCGGCGGCCTTCGCCGTCTCGAGCACGTGGGCGAGATAGCGGCCGTGGGCGGCGCGGGGCGCGAAGTCGGTGGGGCGCAGGCCCTCGCCCGCCAGATGCTCGGCGAGCGTCTCGCTGCGCGGCACGGGCAGCAGCGCATGGCAGGACTCGTCGGGGTACATCGTGGTCTGGCAGGTGGTGGTGTTCATCAGCAGGACCTCGGACTGGTCGTCCCGCCACACCGCGCCGCCGTGGCCCACCAGCGGGTCGATCAGGTGCACGGTGAGGGATCCGTGCCACTGCGGAGTGGTGGAGGCGGCGACCAGCCGCTCGATGATCGCCGTGCCCCGCGGCCCCGCTCCGACGACGGCGACGGTGCGGGCGGGATCGGAGGCTGCGGTCATCGTTCCAGTATGGCGCGGAGCGCGGCGAGGTCCACATCGCGCACCGTCGGGCCCGGACCGGCCCGCGCACCGCAGGCCTCGATCTGGGACGATGTCGCCATGTCGACTTCCCCGCCGTCGCCGAGACATCTCCCGCCCGACAGCTCCGGCACTGCCGCCGGTCTGTTCGGCGGGCGCCAGGCCGCGAAGGTGCGCGCGATCGTCAACGCCGATCTGCTGCCCGAGGAGCGCGCCTCGGCCGACGCGATGGTGATGACGGCCTGGCTCACCGCGGCGCAGCGGGCGCAGTACGCCCCGTCCCTGCGCTCCGGCCCCGACGCGGAGGAGTTCATCCAGCGCCTGGCCGATGAGCGCCGCGTGGTGCTCGAGGAGGGGGCCGACGCGGTCGCGGACGAGCTCGACTCCGCGGCGGAGGCCGAGGCGGGGGCGCGCCAGCTGCCGCTGCGGGTGGTCGAGGGCGTGCTGCTGCTGGTGGTGGTCGGCGCCTTCGCCGCCACGGTGGTGCAGGGCGTGCGCGCGGAGGGCGGCGGTCTCGCGGAGCGGATCCCCGAGAACGCGCTGGCGCTGCTGGTGACGATGCTCGTCGCAGCACTCCTGGCGGCGGTCGTCGGCGCCGTCGCCACCCGGCGGCGGGACCGGATCCTGCTGGACTGGGCGGTCTCGCGCCCCGGCCAGCTCGGTCGCGGACTGCCGCTGCGTCGACCGCTGCAGGGAGAGTCGGCGGGGCCGGCCCTCGTGCGCGCGCTCGGCCCGGCGCTGCTGGTGGGCGCCGGGGTGCTCGCGATCGTCGCGGGGGCGGCGGTCCTGCTGATCACCCTGATGCGGGGTGAGGACGGCGAGATGGCGCGCTGGTCGCCGTGGATGCTCGGCGGCGGTGCCGCCTCGCTGGTCGCGGCGGTGCTGATCGTCTATCTGCGCTCGCGCCGGCAGCTGCAGAGCGCGCGCAGGGCCCGCGCCTGCGAATGGATCGGGCATGCGCCGCCCGGCGAGGAGCCGCCGGCCCTGTGAGCGCGGGAGCGGCGGTGCGCTGAGCGCCGCGGCGACGCCGCCCTCACTCCTCGCGCGGCTCCTCGACGGCCAGCCCCTCCGCGCGGGCATAGCCCTCCCACTGCGGTGCGGTCGGCACCCGGCGCAGGTCCGGTCCCAGCAGGCCCACCAGGGCACCCGCCACGAGCACCGCGGTGAACACGAGCATGGTGCCCAGCGTGCCGACGAGCTCGAGCCCCCAGCCTGCGACCGCGGGCGCCAGCGGTGTCAGCGATGAGGAGACCAGTCGCATCAGCGCGCTGACCCGGCCCTGCATCGACACCGGGGTGATGTGGGTGAAGAACCCCTGGCTGGAGGCGTTGATGGCGGGCAGACCGATCCCCAGCACCGCATAGGCGGCACCGATCCAGAGCATGCTGGGGGCGAAGGGCAGGAACGCCCCCACCAGCGCCATCAGCAGCACGGGGGCGATCGTGAGGATCCCCGTGGGCACCGAGTCGACCAGGCGGGGCGCGGCGAAGGCGCCCACCAGGATCGCTGCCGCCAGCACCGTGTTCAGCAGACCGATGCGGGTGGCCGACACCCCGGCGTCCGCCAGGTCCAGCAGCACCGCGAAGATCAGACCGTTCGCGCCGAGGTTGACGGAGGAGGCGATCGCGAGCATCTGCAGCCGGATCGGCTGGGAGCCCATCCAGGCGACCGCATCACGCAGATCGTCCCGCCACCGGGTGGGCGCGGCCCCTTCCGCTCGTGGCCGGTACCTGCGGCGCATGGTGAGGGTCGCGACGAGAGAGCCGAGGTTGCCCAGCAGCTGCGCGAGCGGCGGGAAGGCGATCGACAGGCCGAGCAGCGCGCCTCCGGCGGGCCCGGAGCCCATCTCGACGGCGGCCTCCCGGCCCTGGTTCACCGACACCGCCCGCGGCAGCAGCGCCGGGGCACGAGCTGCTTGAGCATCGCGTTCGAGGCGTTGCCCAGCAGGGAGCCGCGCAGCCGGTCCAGGAAGGCGATGACGGCCAGCACCGCTGCGCCGGCCCCGCCGGCCAGCAGCACCGCCACGAGCACCGCCTGGAGGAGCGCCCCGGTCGCCCCGGCCAGCAACCTCAGCCGGCGCCTCTCGACCCGGTCGGAGAGCAGACCTCCGGGAACGATCCCGATCACCGCGCCCAGCCCCTGCACGAGGGCCACCATCCCGGTGGCGCCGAGCGAGTCGGTGACCGCGAAGGTCACCAGCGGGAACGCGAAGGCGCCGATCCCGGTGCCCATGTCCAGCAGCAGATCGCCGGCGAGCCACTTGAGGTATTCCGGAGTGCGGCGCAGCGGCGGTGGGTCCGCGGGGCCCGTCATGCCGCCGGGACCGCTGGCCGGGGTGTGCTGTTCGCCCCGCCCGGCCGGTGGGGAGGGCGCCGGCGGCGCCGCGCTCCGTAGAATTCCTCCATGGGCATGACCACGGATTCCCCCGCCGCGAAGGCCTGGGGCATCGCACTCACCACCCTCGCCGCCGACGGCTCTGTCCTCGACGCATGGTATCCCTCGCCCCAGCTCGGCGACGCTCCTTCGGACATCGAGACCCATCCGTTGCATGCCCGGCTCGCGGCCGCCGCCCGCGCCGACGAGGTGCGCGGCACCACCCAGGAGATCGCGGTCCGCGCGATCACCCTGGAGCAGGCCCCGGCCGATGCGGCCGACGCCTACCTGCGGCTGCATCTGCTCTCGCACCGCCTCGTGCGGCCCCACGGCGCGAACCTCGAGGGGCTGTACGGGATCCTGGCCACCGTGGTGTGGACCTCCGAGGGCCCCTGCGCGGTGGCCGGCTTCGAGGAGACCCGGCTGCGCCTCCGGGCCGCGGGGCGCACCCCCGTCGTCCTCGGCGTCGACAAGTTCCCCCGCATGCTCGACTACGTGCTGCCGGCCGGGGTGCGGATCGGGGACGCGGACCGGGTGCGCCTCGGCGCCCATCTCGCCGAGGGCACCACCGTGATGCACGAGGGCTTCGTGAACTTCAACGCCGGCACGCTCGGCGCCTCGATGATCGAGGGGCGGATCTCCCAGGGCGTCGTGGTCGGCGACGGCTCCGACGTGGGCGGCGGCGCCTCGACGATGGGCACCCTCTCCGGGGGCGGCACCGAGCGGGTGAGCATCGGGCGGCGTGCCCTGGTGGGCGCGGAGGCCGGGGTGGGGATCGCGCTGGGCGACGACTGCGTGGTGGAGGCGGGGCTGTACGTCACCGCCGGCACGAAGGTGGAGCTCCTCGGGCAGGCCGGTGCGCAGCCGCACGTGGTGAAGGCCCGCGAGCTCTCGGGCGTGCCGAACCTGCTGTTCCGCCGCAGCTCGCTCACCGGCGCGGTCCAGGCCGTGGCCCGCGAGGGCCAGACCGTCGCGCTGAACCCCGCGCTGCACGCCCGCTGACCGGCCCCGACGGATCCCGCGAGGAGAGAGGAGCCGAGGTGGCGGCACGCACAGGCAGGCGCACGGGACGGTCACGCTCCGTCACGCGGCACCTCGCGGTCCCCCTGGTCATGGTGCTGCTGGTCGCCGGCATCGCCGGTGGCAGCTTCGTGGCGCTGCAGCGGTACGGCTCCCCTGCCCATGAGGGAACCTGTGTGGCGACCGGGCTGGGCACCAGCCACCGCTACTCCACCGACCGGGTCGCGAGCGCCGCGCTCATCAGCGCGACCGCCGTGGACCGGCAGCTGCCGCCCCGGGCGGCCTCGATCGCGCTGGCGACCGCGTATCAGGAGTCGCAGCTGCGCAACATCGACTACGGCGACCGGGACTCTCTGGGGTTGTTCCAGCAGCGTCCCTCCCAGGGCTGGGGCAGCGAGGAGGAGATCATGGACCCGATCTACTCCACCAACGCGTTCTACGACGTGCTGGAGACCATCCCCGACTACTCCAGCGGCGACATCAACGACGTGGCCCAGCGGGTCCAGCGCTCCGGCCACCCCGAGGCGTATCGCGACCACGAGACCGAGGGGCGCCTGTACGCCTCGGCCCTGACCGGGCAGAGCGGGGCGAACCTGGTGTGCACCCTGGGGGACGTCGGCTCGACCGTCTCCCCCGAGCAGGTGCGCGCGGAGCTGCTGCGGCAGTTCCCGCGGGCCGCGGAGTCGGGCCGGTTCAGCACCGCGCTCGCCTCCGCCTCGCGCACCGATCCGCAGCTGCCGGCCGGGGCGGGGGCGACCGCGCTCGTGATCGATCCGGGCGGCGACGAGACCCTCGGCTGGTCGCTCGCGAACTGGGCGGTCGCCCGGGCGGCCGAGGACGGGGTGGTCCAGGTGTCCTATCGCGGCCGGGTCTGGGACCGCTCGCTGCGGGGCGAGGAGGCCGAGGGCTGGGGCATTGCCGAGGGCGGCGCTCCGGACCGGGTGGTGGTGCTGGTCAGCGGGCGCTGACGAGGACGCCCCGGCCGCGATCCACCCTGCGGGATGGGACCGTGACCGGGGCGTCGCCCCGAGGAGCTCGGTGGAGCGGTTCAGCCGCGCTTGGCGATGTCGGACTGCAGCTCGGCCAGGCGCAGCTCGCTGGTGCCGGTGCGCTCGCTCATCTCCGTGTAGGCGCGCTCCGCGTGGCCGGTGTAGATCTGGCGCGGACGTCCGATCTTGGTCTCCGGGTCGTGGATCATCTCCTCCCACTGGGCGATCCAGCCCGGCAGGCGACCGATCGCGAACAGCACCGTGAACATCTCGGTGGGGAAGCCGATGGCCTTGTAGATGATGCCGGTGTAGAAGTCGACGTTCGGGTAGAGGCGGCGCTCGACGAAGTAGTCGTCCTTCAGCGCGATCTCCTCGAGCTTCATGGCCAGCTCGAGGCGCTCGTCGTGGACGCCGAGGCGCTCGAGCACGTCGTCGGCGATCTTCTTGACGATGCGGGCGCGGGGATCGTAGTTCTTGTACACCCGGTGGCCGAAGCCCATCAGGCGGATCCCGTCCTCCTTACGCTTGACCTTCTCCATGAAGTCGCGCGGGTCCATGCCGCCGGCCTGGATCTGGTCGAGCATCTCCATCACCGCGGCGTTGGCGCCGCCGTGGGCGGGGCCGGACAGCGCGCCGATGCCGGCGGAGATCGAGGTGAACAGGTTCGCCTGGGCGGAGCCCACCAGGCGCACGGCCGAGGTCGAGCAGTTCTGCTCGTGATCGGCGTGGAGGATCAGCAGCTGCTCCATCGCCCGCACCACGACCGAATCGGCCACGTACTCCTCGACGGGGAAGCCGAAGGTCAGGCGGAGGAAGTTCTCGATGAGGGAGAGGCGGTTGTCGGGGTAGAGCAGGGCATGGCCCTGGGCGATGCGGTGGGCGTAGGCGGCCATCGTGGGCAGCTTCGCCAGCAGCCGCACCGCGGAGATGCGCACCTGCTCCTCGTCGAAGGGGTCCAGCGAATCCTGGTAGAAGGTCGACAGGCCCGAGACCCCGGCCTGCAGCACCGCCATCGGGTGGCCGTCGCGCGGGAAGCCGTCGAAGAGCCGCTTGAAGCGCTCGTCCAGCAGGGTGCGCCGCTCGACCTGGGCGACGAAGTTGTCCAGCTGCCCCTTCGTGGGCAGCTCGCCGTTGATGAGCAGGTAGGCCACCTCGAGGTAGCTCGACTTCTCGGCGAGCTGCTCGATCGGGTAGCCGCGGTAGCGCAGGATGCCCTCGTCACCATCGATGTAGGTGATCGACGACTTCGCGTTCGCGGTGTTCATGAAGCCGGGGTCGTAGGTGACCGCGCCCGTCTCCTTGCGCAGCGGTCCGATCCCGATGCCGGCGTTGCCCTCCACCGCGGGGATGATCGGGAGGTCGAGGGTCTTCTCCCCCGAGGTGAGCTGTGCAGACGTCGTCTCGTGATCCATGGGCTCTCCGTTGTGCGTGGTGGGACCGGGGCGGCGCTCACAGGCGCCGGAATGTCTAGAGACGCTCGAGGCGCCGGACGGCGGCAGCGATCCGCTCATCGGTCGCGGTGAGAGCGACCCGGACGAAGTTCCCGCCACCGACACCATAGAACATCCCCGGTGCCACCAGGACACCGGCGTCTGCGAGGCGTTCGACACTGGTCATCGCGTCCTCGCCGAAGGTGGTCCACAGGTACAGGCCCGCCTGGGAGCCGTGGATCGTGCCGCCCGCCGCGACGAGCGCGGGCTCGAGGGCGGCGCGGCGGGCGCGATAGATCTCACGCTGCGCGGCCGGGGCCTCGTCGTCGCCGAGGGCGGCGGTCATCGCGGCCTGCAGCGGCCCGGGGAGCATCATCCCGGCCTGCTTGCGCACCGCGACCAGCTCGCCCACGAGCGCCGGATCCCCGGCCACGAAGGCGGCCCGGTAGCCGGCGAGGTTGGACTGCTTGGACAGCGAGTACACGCACAGCAGCGACTCGAGCGAGCCGCCGCTCACGCGCGGGTCCAGCACCGAGGGGACCTCCGGGACCGTCCACGGCAGCAGCGCGTAGCACTCGTCGGAGGCCACCACGATCCCCCGCTCGCGGGCCCAGGCCACGATCGCGGCCAGCTGGGCCACGTCGAGCACCTCGCCGGTGGGGTTCGAGGGCGAGTTCAGCCAGAGCAGGCGGATCCGCCCCGCGGCCGACGGGTCGGGCAGCGCGGCGTCGCCGTGGACGGCCAGCTGCGCCATGTCCACCCCCATCGGCTCGGCTCCCACGAAGCGGGCGCCCATGTCGTAGGTGGGGTAGGCGATGTGCGGGAAGGCGACGGCGTCCCCGGGTCCGAGTCCCAGCTGGAACGGGAGGTGGGCGACCAGCTCCTTCGAGCCGACGGTGGGCAGCACGCCGTCCTCGTCGAGCATCGGCGGGGCGGCGCGGTGGCGGCGCGCGAACCGGACGAGCGCCGAGCGGAGGGCGGGGGTGCCGGTCGTGCTCGGGTAGCCGGGGCTGTCCGCCGCCGCGGCGAGAGCCTCCTGCACCCCGGCCGGCGTGGGATCGACGGGCGTGCCGACGGAGAGGTCGACGAGGCCGTCCGGGTGCTGCGCGGCGCGCTGCTTCGCGGGCAGCAGCGAGTCCCAGGGGAAGTCCGGCAGGCGCGGGGCCAGGCCGGCTCGTGCCGTGGCGGGGCGGGTGGCGGTCGGGGGCGTCGAGGGGGTCGCTGCCATCGTTCAGGCCAGGGGGTTCGGCTGCGGCGGGAGCGCGTCGATGAGGGGGTGGTCCTTGTCGATCACGCCCATCTTCGCCGCCCCGCCGGGGGCGCCGAGGTCGTCGAAGAACTCGACGTTGGCCTTGTAGTACTCGGCCCACTGGTCGGGGGTGTCGTCCTCGTAGTAGATCGCCTCGACGGGGCAGACGGGCTCGCAGGCGCCGCAGTCCACGCACTCGTCGGGCTGGATGTAGAGCATCCGGTTGCCCTCGTAGATGCAGTCCACGGGGCACTCGTCGACGCAGGCACGATCCTTCACGTCGACGCAGGGCAGGGCGATGACGTAGGTCATGGGCGGCTTCCTTCCGTCGGAGACGGCTCCCATCATCTCATCCCGCCCCTCCCGGCACCCGCTCCACGGGACGGGCCGCCCGCGAGGTGACAGGTTGCACACGGAGCCCGCCGGGCCGGGACGCACAGGACCGGGATCCGCGGCACGGGGATAGCCTCGGAGGATGTCCACGCATGACGGTGACCGGGTCCGCGCCGGCTGGGCGCCCTTCCTGCTCGAGGGGCGCCGCGTGGTGCTGCGCTACGGCATCGATGCCGAGCGCTCCCCGCACGGCGAGTCGATGAGCGATGCGCTGGGCACGATCATGAGCGCGGACGAGGAGAGCGTGACGGTGATGACGCGCCGGGGCGAGATGCGGATCCCGCGCGTGCTGGTCATCGCGGCGAAGGAGGTGCCGCCTCCGCCGCAGCGGCGGCGGGGGCGCGCCGAGCCCTGAGGATGTAGTCGGCGCCCGAGAGCACGTGCAGCACCACACCGCCCCACAGCAGGGCCTGCGCGGCGGGGATCAGGGACGGCCACCAGGCCGCGACGGCCACCAGCAGGAACACGGCGGACATGAGCACGAAGGTGCGGATCTTGCCGAGCCAGGAGACAGAGATCCGGCCGCCGAGCGCGGCCCCGGTGGCGAGCACCACCATCGCGACGTCCACGACCACGATGATCACCAGCGCCGCCCAGGGCAGGAGGCCCGCCACGGCCAGGGAGAGCACGATCGCGGCCAGGCCCACCCGATCCGCGATCGGGTCGATGATCGCGCCCGTGCGGCTGGTCTGGTCGAGGGCGCGGGCGAGCAGACCGTCGACCCAGTCGGTCGACGCCCACACCAGCATCAGCACCACCGCGAGGGTCGCCGGCCCGTCCAGCAGCAGCACGCACACCGGTGCCAGGAGCGCGAAGCGAAGCAGCGTGACGAGATTCGGGATCGTCGCCCAGTCGGGGCGGGAGGGTGCGCTCATGTGCTCAGCGTGCCCGAGAACGGGCCCGTCCCACCACCGTCAGCAGCCCGACGACGAGGAACGGGATGATCAGCCCGATGCCCTGCACGATCCATCCGGACAGCTGGGGCACGTCGGCGATCACCGCCGGGAGCAGCACGCCGCCGCCGGCGCCCTCCCCGAGGAAGGGGGTGGCCAGCACACCCCACAGGCAGCCCAGCACCAGCAGCGGGAACCGCGACCCGGTCGCCGCCCACAGGAACACACAGGTGAGGGTCTGGAATGCGGCGCCGAAGAGGAGGCCGACGGGCAGCTCGGCCCCGAGCACCGTCAGCTGCATGCGGTGGGTGGTCAGCAGCAGCAGCACCGAGACGATCGCGAGCACGATCGCCATCGCGGCCTGCGCGAACCGGGCGGCGAGCGAGTCGGTGTCGACCTCGCGCCGCCCGTCCCCCGCGCGCGCCGACGGAGCGGGCCGGTGAGCCCGCTCCGTCGGCGGCTGCGTGGAGGTCACCGGGTCACTTCCCGGACTTGGCCTTGGACTGCGCGCGGCGACGCTCGTTCGCATCCAGCAGCACCTTGCGGATGCGCACCACCTCGGGGGTCACCTCGACGCACTCGTCCTCGGCCGTGAACTCGAGGGATTCCTCGAGGGTCAGGCGGCGCGGCGGCACCAGGTTCTCGAAGGTGTCCGAGGAGGCTGCGCGCATGTTCGTCAGCTTCTTCTCCTTGGTGATGTTGACGTCCATGTCCTCGTTGCGGGAGTTCTCCCCGACGATCTGACCGGCGTACACCTCGGAGGTGGGCTCGACGAAGAAGGAGCCGCGCTCCTGGAGGTTGATCATCGCGAACGGGGTCACGCTGCCCGCGCGGTCGGCGACCAGGGAGCCGGTGGAGCGGAACTCGATCTCCCCCATCCACGGCTCGAAGCCGTCGGCGTAGGAGGAGGCGATGCCGTTGCCGCGGGTCTCGGTCATGAACCGGGTGCGGAAGCCGATCAGGCCGCGGGCGGGCACCACGAACTCCATGCGCACCCAGCCGGAGCCGTGGTTGCTCATGGTGTCCATGCGGCCCTTGCGCGAGGCCATCAGCTGGG
Source organism: Brachybacterium faecium DSM 4810 (assembly GCA_000023405.1). Taxonomy (NCBI): domain Bacteria; kingdom Bacillati; phylum Actinomycetota; class Actinomycetes; order Micrococcales; family Dermabacteraceae; genus Brachybacterium; species Brachybacterium faecium. Next base: position 1,252,945 of record CP001643.1, on the reverse strand, counting down.
TGACGGTGCCGAGGTACTCCTCGGGCACGTCCACGGTCATCCGCTCGACGGGCTCGTGGACCTTCCCGTCGATCTCGCGGGTGAGCACCTTCGGCTTGCCGACGGTCAGCTCGAAGCCCTCGCGGCGCATCTGCTCGACGAGGATCGACAGGGCCAGTTCGCCGCGGCCCTGCACCTCCCAGGCGTCGGGGCGCTCGGTGGGCAGCACCTTGAGCGAGACGTTGCCGACCAGCTCGGCGTCCAGGCGGTCCTTCACCTGGCGGGCGGTGAGCTTGTGGCCCTTGCCGTTCTTGCCGGCCAGCGGGGAGGTGTTGATGCCGATGGTCATCGAGATCGCCGGATCGTCGATCGCGATGAGCGGCAGCGGGCGCGGATCGGCGAGATCGGCGAGGGTCTCGCCGATCATGATCTCGGGGATCCCGGCGACGGCGACGATGTCGCCGGGCAGCGCGGTGCGGGTCATCGGCTCGCGCGCCAGGCCCTTCGTCTCCAGCAGCTCGGTGATCTTCACCTGCTTGACGGTGCCGTCCTGGGTGCACCAGGCGACCTGCTGCCCCTTGCTGAGCTCGCCGTTCTTGATGCGCAGCAGCGCCAGGCGGCCCAGGAACGGGGAGGCGTCGAGGTTGGTGACGTGCGCCTGCAGCGGCACCTCGTCGTCGTAGCTCGGGGCCGGGATCGACTCGAGGATGGTCTTGAACAGCGCCTCGACGTTCTCCTCCTCGGGGAGGGTGCCGTCGGCCGGCTGCGTGGTGGAGGCCCGGCCGGCCTTGCCGGAGGCGTAGACGACGGGGACGTCGAGCACGGCGTCGAGGTCGATGTCGTCCATCTCCTCGGAGAGGTCGGAGGCGAGCCCGAGCAGCAGGTCGGTGGCCTCGCCCACGACCTCCTCGATCCGGGCGTCCGGCCGGTCGACCTTGTTGACCACGAGGATCACCGGAAGCTTCGCCGCGAGCGCCTTGCGCAGCACGAAGCGGGTCTGCGGGAGCGGCCCCTCGGAGGAGTCCACCAGCAGCACCACGCCGTCGACCATCGACAGGCCGCGCTCGACCTCGCCGCCGAAGTCGGCGTGGCCGGGGGTGTCGATGACGTTGATGGTGATGCCGTCGGTCTCGCCGATCGCCGCCGCGGACGGCCCGGTGTACCGGATCGCCGTGTTCTTGGCGAGGATCGTGATCCCCTTCTCGCGCTCCAGCTCGCCGGAGTCCATCGCCCGCTCGTCGTGCTTGTCGCGGTCGCCGAAGGCTCCGCCCTGGGTGAGCATGGCGTCGACCAAGGTGGTCTTGCCGTGATCGACGTGGGCGACGATGGCGACGTTTCGCAGGTCGGTGCGGTGCTGGATGGTCATACGCAGGTGCTCGTTTCAATGTGCGCGGCGGGTCGTGGACCGAGCAGCGCCTGGCCGCAGCGAGTGCGGCCCGCTCCAGGGCCTCGTCGAGTCTATCCGCCCAGGGACCGAGTTCCGAGAACCGGGGATGAGACGTTCGACGCCCCGGGGACGGGCCGGGGCGTCCGGGCGCTCGGGGCGGGACCGCGACGCGAGCCGGGGTGCGGTGCGGGCGGTCTCGGGCACGGACCGCCCGTGCGCGAGCTGCTCAGACGTGCCCGGCCTGGGCGAAGGGGTCGATGACGTCGTCCGGTCCCTCGCCGCGCTCGTCGCCGCTCTCATCGGCCAGCCCCTCGGGGGCCTCGACGTCGATCGTCTCGGAGCCGGCCAGCGGGATCGAGCCGCCGGGGATCGCCGCGAGCAGGCGCTTGGTGTAGTCCTGCTGCGGGGAGTGGAACACCTCGTCGGTGGTGCCCTGCTCGACGACCTTCCCCTTCTCCATCACCACGGTGCTGTCCGCGATCTGGCGGACCACGGCGAGGTCATGGGTGATGAAGAGGTAGGACAGCCCCAGCTCGGCCTGCAGGTCGTTGAGCAGCTCGAGCACCTGGGCCTGGACCAGCACGTCCAGCGCCGAGACGGCCTCGTCGCAGATCACCACCTCGGGATCCAGCGCCAGAGCGCGGGCGATGGCGATGCGCTGGCGCTGACCGCCCGAGAGCTCGTTGGGGTAGCGGCGCATCATCGCCGAGGGCAGCGCGACCTTGTCCAGCAGATCGCGGACCTTCGCCTCCCGGCTCTTCGCGTCTCCGATGCCGTGCAGACGCAGCGGCTCCTCGATCGTGCGGAAGATCGAGTACATCGGGTCCAGGGTCCCGTACGGGTTCTGGAAGATCGGCTGGACGCGACGGCGCAGCGTCTTCAGGTCGCGGCCCGTGAAGGTCGTGACGTCGCGCCCCTCGAAGAGCACCCGGCCCTCGGTGGGCTCGAGCAGCTTGAGCACCATCTGCGCCACGGTCGACTTGCCCGAGCCGGACTCCCCCACGATCGCCGTGGTGGTGCCGCGCTCGATCTCGAAGGAGACGTCGTCCACCGCGAGGAAGGGGGTCGTGCGCCACGGGACGCTGCCGCGGATCGGGAAGGACTTGGTGAGCCCCTGCACCTGGATCACGGGGTCCGCGGCGGTGCGCGAGCCCCCGAGCTCCGGGACGGGCTCGTCGGCCGTGGCGGCGGGCGCCGCCGACGGGGCGGAGGGCCCGGCGTCGGCCGATGGCTCGGAGGCCTCGGGGATGCCTGCCGCCTCCTGGGCGCTCTCGCGCGCCTGCTCGCGGACCTCCGCGCGCTGCGCCGCGGAGACCAGGCGTCGCGAGGCCAGGGAAGGGGCCGCGCTGATCAGCCGCTGGGTGTACGGGTGCTGCGGGTTCTGCAGCAGCTCGAGCGCGGGGCCCGATTCGACGACCTGCCCCTTGTACATGACCACCAGGTGCTGGGCCCGCTCCGCGGCGAGGCCCAGATCGTGGGTGATCAGCAGCACCGCGACGCCGAGCTCCGCGGTGAGGGAGTCGAGATGGTCGAGGATCTGCTGCTGCACGGTCACATCGAGCGCACTGGTCGGCTCGTCGGCCACCAGCAGCTTGGGGCGGGCCGCGAGGCCCATCGCGATCAGCGCGCGCTGCTTCATGCCGCCGGAGAACTCATGCGGGTACTGCTGGGCGCGACGTGCGGCGTCCGCGAGCCCGGCCTCCTCGAGCAGCTCGACGGTGCGGGTGCGGGCCTCGGCGCCCTTGGCGACCCCGTTGGCCTGGAGCGTCTCGCGGATCTGCGCGCCCACCCGCCACATCGGGTTGAGGTTGCTCATCGGGTCCTGGGGCACCAGCCCCACCTGGTCCCCGCGCAGCACCCGGATCTCCTTCTCGGAGACGTGCGTGATGTCGCGCCCCTCGAAGAGGATCTGCCCGCCGGTGATCGCCCCGTTCTTGTCCAGCAGGTGGGCGATCGCCATCGCGGTCGTGGACTTGCCGGAACCGGATTCGCCGACGATCGCGACCGTCTCGCCGGGATACACCTCGAGGTTCGCGCTGCGCACGCCCTGCACGGGGCCGCTCGAGGTGGTGAAGGTGATCTCCAGGTCGCGGATCTCCAGCAGCGGCTGGGCGGGCCCCGCCTCGCTGCCCGCCGGGGTGGTGGAGGTGGTGGTCATCGCTTCCTCGCCTTCGGGTCCAGGGCGTCGCGCACGGCGTCGCCGAGCATGATGAAGCTCAGCACGGTGACCGCGAGCGCCACGGACGGGTAGAACAGCATCGACGGCTGGGTCCGCAGCGCGTCGCGGGCGGCGGAGATGTCGCCGCCCCAGGAGACCGCGCTCGTGGGCAGGCCCACGCCGAGGAACGACAGCGTCGCCTCGGCGACGATGAACACGCCCAGGTTGACGGTCGCGGTGACGATCACGGGGGCGATCGCGTTGGGGATCACGTGCTTGAGCAGCACGGTGGGGCTCGAGGCGCCGAGCGCGATCGAGGAGGTGACGAAGTCCTGGCTCTTGGTCGAGATCACCGCACCGCGCATGATGCGGGCGACGTTCGTCCACCCGAACACGCTCAGCACGGCGATGACGGTCCACAGGTTCATCTCGCCCAGTCGGGTGTAGACGACGATCGCCCCGAGGATGAGCGGGATCGCGAAGAACACGTCGGTCACCCGCGAGATGACCTCGTCGAACCAGCCGCCGAGGTATCCGGCGAGCGCGCCGATGGTGCCGCCGATGAGGGTGGAGCCGATCATGGCGAAGAAGCCGATGACCACCGAGGTGCGGGCGCCCCAGAAGGTGCGGGCCATGATGTCGTACCCGAGCCGGGAGGTGCCGAAGGGGTGCCCGGCGCCGGGCGGCTGGTTCGCCGTGGTGAGATCCGCGTAGCGCGGATCCTGCGAGGTGAACACCTGGGGGAAGGCGGCGACGAAGAGCACGAATAGGATCAGCAGCGCGGAGACCACGAACACGGGGTTGCGCACGAGGCTGTGCCCCGCCTCGGCCCAGAGGGAGCGGGGCGCGGTGGAGGTGTCTGCGGCGTCGACCGCCTGCAGCGGGGTCTCCTCGAGCGGTGCGACCCAGTGCTCCGACCGGGGGCGGCGGGTGGGGGCGGCGTCACTTCGCATAGCGGATCCTCGGGTCGAGCAGGCCGTAGAGCAGGTCCACGACGAGGTTGGACAGCAGGAAGATGATGACCAGCAGCGTCACCAGGGAGACGATCATCGGGGCCTCCCCGCTGGTGATCGAGCTGAACAGCAGCGTGCCGATGCCGGGGACGTTGAACACGCGCTCGGTGACGATCGCCCCGCCCATGAGCGCTCCGAGATCCGCGCCGATGAAGGTGATCACCGGGATCAGGGAGTTGCGCAGGATGTGCCGGCCCACCACTCCCCCGCGGGAGAGGCCCTTCGCGGTCGCGGTGCGCACGTGGTCGGCGGTCGCGGTCTCGGCGATGGAGGTGCGGGTCAGGCGCAGCACGTAGGCGAAGGAGACACCGCCGAGCACGAACCCGGGCAGCAGCAGGTTCTGCCAGGACGGGTCCCGGCCGACGTTGATCGGGGCGATGCCGAGCTGCAGGCCGAAGACGAACTGGGCCAGGAAGCCGAGCACGAAGGTGGGGGTGGCGATCAGCAGCAGGGAGAGCATCAGCAGCGTGGTGTCGATCAGCTTGCCCTTGCGCAGCCCGGAGATCACACCGGCGATGACCCCGAAGAGCGACTCGACCACGACCGCGATGATCGCGAGCTTGGCGGTGGTGGGGAACGCGGCGGCGATCTGGTCCATGATCGGGCGGCCGTTGAACCCGACGCCGAGATCGAAGGTGAGCACGCTCTTGAGGTAGAGCAGCCACTGCACGACCACGTGCTCGTCCAGGTTGTACTGCTCGCGCAGCTGCTGCTCGACCGCCGGGGAGATGGGCTTGTCACCGGCGAGGGCGAGGATCGGGTCGCCCGAGGTGTAGAAGGCCATCAGGTAGACGATCAGGGTGGCGCCGAGGAAGACGGGGATCATCTGCAGCAGGCGCCGCGCGATGTACCAGAGCACGGGGTTCTCTTTCGTCAGTCGGGACGAGGCGGCCCGGCGGCCCGGGCGTACGACAGCGGGAACCGGGCGATGCCGGTTCCCGCTGTCGCGATGGGGTCAGCGGATCACTTGGTGATCTGGTGGTACAGCGGCACGGTGTCCCAGCCGTACTCCACGTCGGAGACCAGGGTGGAGTAGCCGCCGATGGTGTTCTGGTACCACAGCGGCACGACGGGCAGGTCGCGCATGAGCAGCGCCTCCGCCTCCTGCCACAGGGCGATCGCCTCGTCCTCGGAGTCGGCGGCGAGGCCGTCGGCCAGCAGCTGGTCGAACTCGGGGTTCTTGTAGTCCCCGTCGTTCGAGCCCTTCCCGTCGGCGGCCGAGGAGCCGTAGAGCGGGCCGAGGAAGTTGTAGGCCGAGGGGTAGTCCGCCTGCCAGCCCGAGCGCCAGGTGCCCTCGAGATCGCGGTTGCGGATCTGCTCGCGCATCTCGCCGAAGGCCGGGAACGGCGTGGGCTTCGCCTCGATGCCCAGCACGTTGATCAGCGAGTTGCACACGGCCTCGACCCAGTCCGCGTGCGGACCGTCGGCGTTGTAGGCGAGAGTCAGCGGGCCCTCGAAGGGGGTGATCCCCTCGGCCTCCTCCCACAGCTTCTTCGCCTCGGCCTCGTCGAACTCGAGCACCTCGGCGCCCGGGATGTCGGTCGCGCCGCCGCCGGGGATCACCGGGGAGACGAAGTCCGTGGCCGGGGTGCGGGTGCCGAAGAAGAGGCTGTCGCAGATCGTCTCGCGGTCGATCGCACGGGAGATCGCCTGGCGGCGCAGCGCTCCGGCCTCGCCCTCGAAGTTCGGATCGTATTCCGGCAGGGTGATCGACTGGAACAGCGCACCCGGCGCGTTGACGGCCCGGTCGCCGAGATCGTCCTCGAAGGTCGCCAGGGCCGAGCCCGGCAGCTGGTCGACTACGTCGACGTTGTCCGACTGGAGATCGAGGTACATCGTCTCCGGGTCCTGGTACACCGTGAAGGTGATGCCGGCGTTCTGCGCGGTGCGCGGGCCGTCGTAGGCCTCGTTGGGCACCAGCACGAGCGACTGCTCGTGCGTCCAGGACTCGAGCTTGTACGGACCGTTGGCGAGGGGCGCCTCGCCGTACGCCTCCATGTCGTCGAAGGCCGAGGGCGGCAGCGGCATGTACGCGGAGTAGCCGAGGCGCGTGGGGAAGTCCGACTGCGGCGAGACGAGGCGGACCGTGAACGTGGTGTCGTCGACGACCTCGAGGCCGGAGAGGGTCGCATCCTCCGCGACGCCGTCCGCGGAGAGCTCGTCGTACCCCTCGATCGGCTCGAAGAAGTACTGGCCGAGCTGGGCGTTGGCAGCGTTGGCGCCGAAGTTCCACGCGTTGACGAAGTCCTGGGCGGTGATCGGGGTCGAGCCGTCGGAGAAGGTGAGGCCCTCGCGGATCGTGATGGTCCAGTTCTGGTTGTCGTCGGACTCGATCGACTCCGCGATGTCGTTCTCGGCGGTGCCGTCCGCCGTGTAGTAGACGAGGCCGGCGAAGATCATCACGATGATGCGGCCGCCGCCGACCTCACCGGTGTCGGTCGGGATCAGCTGGTTCTCGGGCTCGGTGGTGTTCGCGTAGATCGGCTCGCCGCTGCCGCCCTCTCCACCGGCGCCGCCACCACCGCCGTTCCCGCCGTCTTCGGAGCCGCAGGCGGCGAGGGTCAGGGCGGCAGCGCCACCGGCGGCAGTACCAAGCATCATTGATCGGCGCGAGATGGCCATGGGAACTCCTGTAGGGGCTCGTGAGTGTGGACCGCGCCACTGCAGGGCGGTCTCGCCCCAGTGTGCACCCTGCTCTGTCAACCACGGTCCATCTGGCGGTAACACTTCGGTCTCGGACCGTTTTCAACCATCTGTCTCGACGCGCGGGAACCCCTGGCAGGACCACCCATCCCCCGCTCCGGCGGTGTTCAATGGCCGTATGACTGCTCCCGCCTCTTCCGATGCACCCCTCGACCCGACCACCACCGACGCCTGGGCCGAGCTCGAAGCCCACAACCTCGAGCTCGACGGATCCCTGCGCGAGTGGTTCGACGCCGACCCCCAGCGTGCGGAGCGCTTCACGCACGATGCCGCAGATCTGCACGTCGATCTCTCCAAGAACCTCGTCACCCCCGAGACGATGCGGCTGCTGCAGCAGCTGAGCCGCGAAGTGGGGGTCGAGGCGCGCCGCGACGCGATGTTCGCCGGCGCCCACATCAACACCACCGAGGACCGCGCCGTGCTGCACACCGCGCTGCGCCGACCGGCCGGCTCTTCCCCCTCCCTCGAGGTGGACGGGCAGAACATCGACGAGGACGTGCGCGGCACCCTGCACCGCGTCTACGAGTTCGCCCGGAAGGTGCACTCCGGCGACTGGACCGGCGTGACCGGCAAGCGGATCCGGACGGTCGTGAACATCGGCATCGGCGGCAGCGACCTGGGCCCGGTGATGGTCTACGAGGCGCTGAAGCCGCTCGCCCAGGACGGGCTCGAGGCCCGCTTCCTGTCGAACATCGACCCCACCGACGCCTACGAGACCACGCACGATCTCGATCCCGAGACCACCCTGGTGATCGTCGCCTCGAAGACCTTCACCACCCTCGAGACCCTCACCAACGCGCGCCTGGTGCGCCAGTGGCTGCTCGGGGCGCTGCGCGAGAACGCCGGCCTCACCGCCGAGCAGGAGAAGGAGGCCGTGGCCAAGCACTTCGTCGCCGTCTCCACCGCGCTGGACAAGGTGCAGGACTTCGGGATCGACGCCGAGAACGCCTTCGGGTTCTGGGACTGGGTGGGCGGCCGCTACTCGGTCGACTCCGCGATCGGCACCGTGCTCGCCACCGTGCTCGGGCCGGAGGTGTTCGAGGAGCTGCTGTCCGGTTTCCACGCCATGGACGAGCACTTCCGCACCGCTCCGGCGGAGCAGAACGTGCCGCTGCTGATGGGCCTGCTGAACGTGTGGAACGTGAACTTCCTGGAGGCGGAGACCCACGCGGTGCTCCCCTACTCCCAGTACCTGCACCGCTTCCCCGCCTACCTCCAGCAGCTCACCATGGAGTCCAACGGCAAGGCCGTGCGCTGGGACGGCTCGCTCGCCACCACCGAGACCGGCGAGGTCTTCTGGGGCGAGCCCGGCACCAACGGGCAGCACGCCTTCTACCAGCTGATCCATCAGGGCACGCGGGTGATCCCGGCGGACTTCATCGCCTTCGCGACCCCGAACCACGCGCTGGTCGACGGCGAGCAGGACGTCCACGAGCTGTTCCTGGCGAACTTCTTCGCCCAGACCAAGGCGCTGGCCTTCGGCAAGACCGCCGAGGAGGTGCGCGCCGAGGGCACCGAGGGCCCGCTCGTCGCGGCCCGCGAGTTCTCCGGTGACCGCCCCACCACCTCGATCATGGCCCCGCAGCTGACGCCGTCCGTGCTCGGCCAGCTCATCGCCCTGTACGAGCACATCACCTTCGTGCAGGGCGTGGTGTGGGGGATCAACTCCTTCGACCAGTGGGGTGTGGAGCTCGGCAAGCAGCTGGCGAACGAGCTGGCCGGCGCGGTCGCAGGCGACGACGCGGCGATCTCCGCGGAGGATCCCTCCACCGCCGGGCTGATCCGCTACTACCGCGCGCACCGCGAAGGCTGAGCCGAACGAGAACACCGGGCCGCGGAGGCGAATGCCTCCGCGGCCCGGTGTTCTCGCTTCCGATGAACGGCTCATCCCTCGCCAGCACGTCGATCACGCCCTGCCGACTGCCTGATCTCCTACCGGCTCATCCCTCGCCAGCACGTCGATCACGCCCTGCCGACTGCCTGATCTCCTACCGGCTCATCCCTCGCCAGCACGTCGATCAGGCCGTGCCGACTGCCTGATCTCCTACCGGCTCGTCCCTCGCCAGCACGTCGATCAGGCCGTGCCGACTGCCTGATCTCCTACCGGCTCGTCCCTCGCCAGCACGTCGATCAGGCGAGGTAGTCGACCTCGCGGGTCTCTGTGCCGATCAGCAGGGCGGCGGTCGTGATCACGGCGGCGAGGGTGAGGTAGCCGCCCACCAGCCACAGCGGGCCGTCCAGCCACTGCCACAGCGCGATCATCGCGTACGGGGCGGGCGCGGCACCGATCACCGAGGCCATGTTGTAGCTGACCGCGCTGCCGGTGTAGCGCACGTCGGCCCGGAACATCTCCGGGAGGAAGGCCGCCATCGGGCCGAAGGTGAGGCCCATCAGCGTGAAGCCGACGATCAGCGCGGTCATCACGCCCACGGTGCCGCCCCGCATGAGCGGCTCGAGCAGCAGCCCGAACACGCCGATCCCCGCCGTGACCGCGAGCAGCAGCCGGCGCCGGCCCAGACGGTCCGCGAGCGGCCCCGAGACCACGGTGAAGCCCCCGAAGAACACGACACCGATGATCAGCATGGTGAGGAAGTCGGTGCGGTCGTAGCCGAGACCGGGGGCGAAGCCCTTCGCGTCGAACGCCTTCCCGGCCGCCTCCGCTGCGGCGCGGGCGGTCTCCTCGTCGGCGGCGGTGGTGCCCACGACCATGAGGAACGCCGTCATCAGGTAGAAGAGCACATAGGTGGCGACCATGGCGATGGTCGCCAGGACCAGCGGCCGCCAGGCGGTGCGGAACACGCGGGCGATCGGCACCGCGGCCACCCGCTCCTCGTCGATCACCTTCTGGAAGGCCGGGGACTCCATGAGCTTCAGCCGCACCCACAGGCCGACGACCACCAGCGCGGCCGAGAGCAGGAACGGCAGGCGCCAGCCCCAGCTCATGAACTGCTCATCGGTCATCTGCACGCTGAGCAGCACGAACAGCAGATTCGAGAGGATGAACCCGATCGGGGCGCCGAGCTGCGGGAAGGTGCCGTACAGGGCGCGCTTGCCGGGCGGGGCGTTCTCCGTGGCCAGCAGCGCCGCGCCGGACCATTCGCCGCCCAGGCCGATGCCCTGGCAGAAGCGCAGCAGCACCAGGATCGCCGGGGCGAGGAGGGAGAATCCGGGGGTGGAGGCCGTGGGCAGCACCCCGATGAGGAAGGTCGCGATGCCCATCACCAGCAGGCTCGCCACGAGCGTGGTCTTGCGCCCCACACGGTCCCCGTAGTGGCCGAAGATCAGCGAGCCCAGCGGGCGGGCCACGAAGGCGACGCCGAAGACCGCGAACGAGCTCAGCAGCTGGTTCGCGGGGGTCTGGGTGGGGAAGAACAGCGCGGGGAACACCAGCGAGGCGGCGGTCGCGTACGCGTAGAAGTCGAAGAACTCGATCGTCGTGCCCACCATCGAGGCGGTGATGACCCGCCCGCGGGTGTTGGCCGGTGCCGCCGGGGGCGCCTGGGCAGAGTCGTTCGCGGGGGCGGGGGCTGGAGGCTGGGCGACGTTCACGACCGGCGACCCTAGACCCGAGGTTCCATCATCCGGACCGCCCGATCGCATCCTGAGACGCGCGGCGGGCATAGAGTGGTCAGCGGCCTCCCCGGGGCCTGTGCCGCTCGCCGCTCCGGCGCTCGTCGATGAAGGAGAACCCCCATGAAGATCGGAATCCTCACCTCCGGCGGCGACTGCCCCGGCCTGAACGCCGTGATCCGCGGCGCGGTGCTCAAGGGTGATCAGCAGTTCGAGGACGAGTTCATCGGCTACCGCGACGGATGGCGCGGCGTCATCGACGACGACTGGATGACGCTGCCGCGCCGGCGCGTGCGGGGCATCGGCCGGATCGGCGGCACGATCCTGGGCACCTCCCGCTCTAACCCCTTCGCTGACGGGGAGGACGGCGCGGAGATCGTGCGCCGGCAGATGGAGGACAACGACATCGACGGGATCATCGCGATCGGCGGGGACGGCACCCTGTTCACCGCGAACCGGCTCTTCGAATCCGGGATCCCGGTGATCGGCGTCCCCAAGACGGTCGACAACGACCTGGACGCCACGGACTACACCTTCGGCTTCAACACCGCCGTGGAGATCGCCACCGAATCGCTGGACCGCCTGCGGATCACGGGCGACTCCCACCACCGCTGCATGGTGGCGGAGGTGATGGGGCGCAGCGTGGGCTGGATCGCGCTGCACTCGGGGATGGCGGCAGGCGCCCACGTGATCTGCCTGCCCGAGTTCCCGCTCACCCTCGACGAGATCTGCACCTATGTGACCTCTGCCTTCAAGCGCGGCCGAGCACCGCTGGTGGTCGTGGCCGAGGGGTTCGTCCCCGCGGACGCCCCGGAGGGCTTCATCGACTACGAGCTCGACGAGTTCGGCCGGCCCCGCTTCGGCGGGATCGCCGAGGTGCTCGCCCCGCTGATCGAGCAGCGCCTGGGGATCGAGTCCCGGGCGACGGTGCTGGGCCACATCCAGCGCGGCGGCGAGCCCACGGGATACGACCGCGTCCTGGCCACCCGTCTCGGCACGGCCGCGCTGGACCTCGCGCACCAGGGCGGCTTCGGCAGGATGGTCGCGCTGCGCGGCACGGACATCGTGGACGTGCCGCTCACCGAGGCGATCGACAGCGTCAAGCGCGTGCCGGAGTCCCGCTGGCGCGAGGCCGAGGTGCTCTTCGGCTGATCACCCCGCCGAGGACGCACCGATCTCGCCGAGCAGCGCCTTCGCGTAGGCGGCGTGCACGGACTCCTCGTCGGAGGGGTGGTACATGCCGGCGCGCACATCGCGCGAGAGCCGCTCGAGCTCGCTGCGCCGGAAGTACTGGGCCCCGCCGCTGGCGCGCAGCACCTGGTCCACCGCGCCCAGCGCCGCCTCCGTGGCGCGGGCCTTGACGCCGGAGAAGTGCAGGAACCAGCGCGGTCCGTGGTCGCTGAGGCCGGGACCCGCCTCCCCGGTGCCCAGCGCGTCGAGATCGGCCAGGAGCTTCTCGATCTGCAGCACCGAGCCGTCCACCTGGATCGCGGCATCGGCCAGGCGCCAGCGGATGTCGGGGTCGTCGGCGTGGACGATGCCCTTGGTGGCGTTGCGGCGCGTGGTGGCCACCCGGGTGCCGACTGCGATCGCCCGCTCGGCGATGCCCGTGTACACCGAGGCGATCAGCAGCTCGAAGGCGCCGAAGATCCCGAGCACGAAGGGATCGGGGTTGGGGCCGACGGGGGTGGTGGTCACGACCCGATCGGCGGCGAGGGGTGCGCCGTGCAGGCGGGTGGTGCAGGACTGGGAGGGGCGCATGCCGTGGGTGTCCCAGTCGTCCAGCGTCTCGACCTCCTCGGTGCGCTCGAGCACGCCGAACACCAGTCGGGGATCGGCCTCCGAGGGTTCGGCGACCCGACCGTGCACCACCAGGCGGTCCCACACCGGGGCGAGGGAGGTGAAGATCTTCGTGCCCGTGAGGACGAACCCGCCGTCCTCCTGCGCGACGGCGCGCGTGGCCGAGTCGAAGAGCATCGCCTCGTTGCCCGCCTCGGAGATCCCGAAGGCGAAGAGCTGATCGGCGGCGGCGTCCTCGAGGAGGCCGCGCACGGACTCGACACCGCTGTGGTGGGCGTGCAGGGCCGCGCCGGTGACCACGAGGTGCATGTTCATCGACAGGGCCGTGGCCGGTGCCGCCTGTGCCAGGCGGCGCTGGATGCGGCCCGCCTCGAGCAGGCTCGCCCCGAGCCCGCCGAGCGCGGTGGGCACCAGCAGGCGCAGGTAACCGCGGGCGCGCAGATCGGCCAGATCCTCCTCGGGGAAGGTGTTCTCCCGGTCGTGGACCACCGCCCGCTCGCGGAAGGTGTCCAGCAGGGAGTCGGGCAGGAAGTCCTCGGCGATGATGCTCATGAGGTCACGCTAGCCCCTGCGCGCTCCTCGGTGCGGGGCGCCGGGTGGCGGGGGCTCCAGGTGCACGGTGGCGACCACCGAGCGGTGGTCCGAGCTGCCCCTCGGGCCGACGGTCACGGCACAGGCCGTGATCCCGCCGCGCAGCCACAGCGCATCGATGCGGCGCACCGGGAACTGCGCGGGATGGGTGGCGCGCGGGGCCGTGCCGCGGTCCCGGCCGGCGAGCGCGAGCAGGGACCGCGCGGCGTGGGCGATGCCGGGCGGCACGGCGCGCCGCCGGGCGGTGCGCGGCGGCGCGGCGGTCGAGCCCTCCCCCGGGCCGGTCCCCTCCGCGGCGGCCCGGCCCACGTGCTGTGCGGCGTCGAGGCCCACGTGCTGTGCGGCATCGCGCCACCCGGTGGCGGAGAGGGCTGCGAGCTCCGGGGCGGAGGGATCGGCGTTCATGTCTCCCAGGAGCACCGCCGGGCCCGGGATCTGCTCGGCGAGGCGGAGGATGCCCTGCACCTGCGCGGTGCGGTGCTCGCGCGCGGCGTCGTCGAGGTGGGTGACGAGCACGTCGAGCTCCTCGCCCCCGCGGTGCCGCAGCCGCGCATGGAGCACACCACGCGGTTCCCGCGACGGCGGGCCCGCGGGGTGGTCGGGCAGCAGGTGCATCTGCTGGGTGAGGATCTCGTGGCGGGTCAGCAGCGCGAGTCCGTACTGCCGCCGCGGAGCGCCGGGAGCCTCCGGGGGCAGGTCGAGCGCGGCGCCGAAGCGGACCTGCATCCCCAGCAGCTCGCCGAGCCGTGCGGCCTGGTCGGCGTGGTCCGAGCGGTCGCCGAAGCGGACGTCGACCTCCTGCAGGCCGATCACGTCGGCGTCGAGCGCGGCGATCTGCCCGGCCAGGCGCGGAAGATCCACGCGCTCGTCGGGTCCGAGGCCGTGGCGGATGTTGAAGGTCGCCACCCGCCACGAGGTCATCGCGTCACTGCAGGCATCCGGGTCCCAGCAGGGTCTTCAGCGAGGCGTACAGCGCGGCGGACGGGGTGACCGAGAGGCGCTTGTCCAGCTGCATGAGCGTGGTGCGGCCCGGCTCCTGCAGCCGCAGGCGCACCTCGCTCCCGCCGGGGTTGTCCTCGAGCACGCCCCGGAGGTCCTGGACCACGCGCTCGTTCGCACGCATCGCGGGCAGGGCGATGACCACGGGCCCGTCGGCCCCTCCCCCGGTCTCCGGGATCATCATCTCCATCACCCGCAGCTCCGGCATGCCCTTGGAGCTGTCCACGCGGCCCTTCATCGAAACGATGAGATCCTCCGCCAGCTCGGTGGCGACGGTCTGGTACGTGGAGGGGAACAGCAGGCAGTCGATCGAGCCCTCGAGGTCCTCGACCGTGGCGATCGCCCACATGTCGCCCTTCTTCGTGGTCTTGCGCTGCAGGGACGTGATCAGCCCCGCGATCGTCACCATCGTGCCGTCCTGGACGGCGCCGTCGTCGGCGAGCGCGCTGATCGAGGTGGAGGAGTTCTGGGCGATGACGTGCTCGAGCCCGTACAGCGGGTGATCGGAGACGTACAGCCCCAGCATGTTCCGCTCGAAGGCGAGCTTCTCCTTGCGATCCCATTCGGGCAGGTCCGGGACGGTGATGGTGGCGGCGGAGCCGGAGGCCATCGACTCCTCCCCGTCGCCTCCCGCGCCGGCGAACATGTCGGCGAAGAGGTCGTACTGGCCCTGGGCCTCCTTGCGCTTGACGTCGACGACGGAGTCGACGGCGTCCTCGTGGATCAGCACGAGCGAGCGACGGTTCGCGCCCAGCTCGTCGAAGGCGCCGCCCTTGATGAGCGACTCGATGGTGCGCTTGTTGCACACGCTCAGCGGCACCTTGTCCAGGAAGTCCGTGAAGGAGGTGAAGGCGCCCTTCTCCTCGCGGGTCTTGATGATCTCCTCGACCACGTGGGCGCCCACGTTGCGGATCGCGGAGAGCCCGAAGCGGATGTCCTCGCCCACGGCGGAGAAGTACAGATCCGATTCGTTGACGTCCGGCGGGAGCACGGTGATGCCGCGGTGCCGGCAGTCGCCCAGGTACAGGCCCAGGCGGTCACGGTTCTCCTGCGTGGAGGTCAGCAGCGCGGCCATGTACTCGGTGGGGTGGTTCGCCTTGAGGTAGGCGGTCCAGTAGGACACCACGCCGTAGGCGGCCGAGTGGGACTTGTTGAAGGCGTAGTCGGCGAAGGGCAGCAGCGTCTCCCACAGCGCCTGCACGGCCGCGTCGGAGTAGCCGTTGCTCTTCATGCCGGCTTCGAAGGAGACGTACTGCTTGTCCAGCTCCGCCTTCTTCTTCTTGCCCATGGCGCGGCGCAGGATGTCCGCTTCGCCGAGGCTGTACCCGGCGACCTTCTGCGCGGTCTGCATGACCTGCTCCTGGTAGACGAGCACGCCGTAGGTCTCGTCGAGGATCTCCGCGAGCGGCTCCTCGAGCTCGGGATGGATCGGCGTGATCTCCTGCAGGCCGTTCTTGCGCAGCGCGTAGTTGGTGTGCGAGCCCATGCCCATCGGGCCCGGCCGGTACAGCGCCGAGACGGCGGTGATGTCCCCGAACTGGTCGGGCTTCATCTGCCGCAGCAGGGTGCGCATGCCGGAGCCGTCCAGCTGGAACACGCCCAGGGTGTCGCCCTTCTGCAGCAGCTCGTAGGTGGCCGGGTCGTCGAAGGGGAGGGTCTCCAGATCGGGGGGCGTCTTGCCGTTGCGCGCCATGTTCGCCACCGCGTCGGAGAGGACGGTGAGGTTGCGCAGCCCGAGGAAGTCCATCTTCAGCAGGCCGAGGGTCTCGAGCGTGGGGTACTCGAACTGGGTGATGATCTGGCCGTCGGAGGGACGGCGCATCATCGGGACGATGTCCACCAGCGGGTCGCTGGACATGATGACGGCGCAGGCGTGCACGCCCCAGCCGCGGGTGAGGCCCTCGACGCCCTTCGCGATCTCGACGACCTTCTGCACGTCGGGGTCCTCGTCGTGGATGCGGCGGAACTCGCCCGCCTCGGCGTAGCGCTTGTCCTCGGGGTCGAAGATGCCCTTGACCGAGATGTCCTTGCCCATCACGGTGGGCGGCAGCGCCTTGGAGAGGCGGTCGCCCATCGAGAAGGGGTAGTCGAGCACGCGCGCGGCGTCCTTGAGGGAGTTCTTCGTCTTCATCACGCCGTAGGTGGCGACCTGGGCGATGCGGTCGTCGCCGTACTTGCGCTCGACGTATTCGATGACCTCGCCGCGGCGGCGGTCATCGAAGTCGACGTCGAAGTCGGGCATGGAGACGCGGTCCGGGTTCAGGAAGCGCTCGAACAGCAGACCGTGCTCGAGCGGGTCCAGGTCGGTGATCCGCATGGCGTAGGCGACCATCGAGCCGGCGCCCGAGCCGCGGCCGGGGCCCACGCGGATGTCCTGCTCCTTGGCCCACTTGATGTAGTCCGAGACCACCAGGAAGTAGCCCGGGAAGCCCATCTGCAGGATGACCGAGACCTCGTAGTCCGCACGCTTCTGCACGTCGTCGGGGATGCCCGCCGGATAGCGGTACTCGAGCCCGCGCTGGACCTCCTTGACGAACCAGGACTCCTCGTCCTCCCCGGGCGGGGTGGGGAAGTGCGGCATGTAGTTCGCGCCCTCCGCGGTGGTGCGGAACTCGACATCGCACATCTCGGCGACGCGCAGCGTGTTGTCGCACGCCTCGGGCATCTCGCGGAACAGCTCGCGCATCTGCTGCGCGGACTTCAGGTAGTAGCCGGAGCCGCCGAACTTGAAGCGGTCCGGATCGTTGAGGCGCGAGCCGGAGTTGATGCACAGCAGGACGTCCTGGATGGTGGCGTCCTGCTCGGTGACGTAGTGGAGGTCGTTGGTGGCCAGCAGCGGCGCACCGACGGCCTTGGCGACCTCGAGCAGGTCCTTGGACACGCGCTTCTCGATGTCGAGGCCGTGGTCCATCAGCTCGACGAAGTAATGCTCCTTGCCGAAGATGTCCTGGAATTCTCCGGCGGCCTTGACCGCCTCGTCGAACTGGCCCAGGCGCAGCCGCGTCTGCACCTCCCCGGAGGGGCAGCCGGTGGTGGCGATCAGGCCGTCCGAGTACTGCGAGAGGATCTCGCGGTCCATGCGGGGCCACTTGCCCATCTGCCCCTCGAGGGAGGCGGCGGAGCCGAGGCGGAAGAGGTTGTGCATCCCGGTGGTGGAGTGCGAGAGCAGCGTCATGTGGGTGTAGGCGCCGCGGGCGGAGACGTCGTCCCCGGCCAGCTGCTGCTCGCGCGTGCCCCACTGCGTGCGGGTGCGGTCGTGCCGGCTGGTGCCGGGGGTCACGTACGCCTCGATGCCGATGATCGGCTTGATCCCGGCATCCTTGGCGGCCTTGTAGAACTCGTAGGCGCCGAAGAGGTAGCCGTGGTCCGTGATCGCCACGGCCGGCTGCCCCTGCCGCACCGTCTCGGCGACGAGCTTGTCGATCTTCGCAGCCCCGTCCAGGAGCGAGTAATCGGTGTGGACATGGAGGTGCACGAAGTCATCGGAGGACGAGGAAGCCATGCCCTCCAGGGTAGCCGCGCGGGGTCGCTCCGCGCCGTCGGGGACGGGTCGGAGAGGTCACCTCGGCGCGTCCGGCGTGTCGGCCGAGGGGCGGTGCCGCGGCGACCGGGCGGCCCCTGCGCGGTCGGAGGCTCAGAGGGGCTCGGCGACCTCGGCATGGGTGCGCAGGATCCCCTCGGTGGTGCCTGCGGGTGCGCGGCCGATCCCGCATTCGGTGGCCACCCCGATGTCCTGCCGGAGGGAGGGCGCGGCCGCGGCGAGGCGCCGCCGGGCGCCGTCGGCCCCGTCCTCGCGGTGCACGAGGCCGAGGTAGAGCTCGCCCACCTCGTGCAGCTCGGCGAGCGGGGCGGTGTAGGCCTGGTCATCACGATCGATCGGGACAGGCAGGTGCAGCCAGGTCAGCTCACGCGCGGCGGCGGCGATCACCGCGTTGGCGACCCGCACCAGATTCGCGGTGTCCACCGGTTCGACGAAGTGCTTCTCCCCCGCGTCGCCGTAGCACAGGTGCACCCCGACCTCGACCTCGGCCGGGACCGCGTCCACGAGCGCGGCCAGGCGCGCGACGATCCCGTCGAGCACGCCCCCGGCCCACCAGTGCTCCATCACGGAGCCGTAGCCCGAGGCGCCCTCGAGGATGCCCATCTCGCTGGCCACGTCCCACTGGATCGCGAGATCGCGGTGCGGGACGCTCTCGAGGATCTGCTCGAGCTCGGACAGGAGCGCATCGGCGTAGACGGGTTCGATCGCGACGCGGTCCTCGCCCCCGAAGAAGGAGGAGACCACGGCCACCGGGGTGGGCAGGGAGACCTGGAAGCGGACCCCCTCGCCGATCACGCCCTCCTCACGCAGCCTGGTGAACAGTGCGTAGGACTCCTCCGCGGCCCGGGCGTATCCGAGGGGCGGCAGCTCGATCGCGGCCGGCTCCGCCCCGTCCGCCAGACGCAGCGGACGCACGTCCAGCCCGGCGCCGAAGGGGATCGGCTGCTCCCCCACCCGCTCGATGCCGTCCGCCTGGCCGAGCACGTCCGGCTGGAACATGATCCAGTGGAACCTCTCACCCACCTCCCCGTCGGGGAGGCGACGCACATGGTCGCCGAGGATCTCGGCGACGGTGCGCATCGTGGTCTCGGCATCGTCGTAGTTCACGCTGCCGGTGAGCAGGGCACCTCGGGTTCTCATCATGATCCCAGCGTACGGGGCGGCCCCGCGCACGAGGCGCGGGGCCGGCCCGATCAGCCCTTGACCGCGCCGTCCTCGACGCCCTGGAAGAAGAACTTCTGGAAGAACGCGAAGAACACGATGATCGGGACCAGCGCGATCATGGTGCCGGCGGCGACCACGCGCGGATCCGAGCCGAAGTTCGAGTTCAGGTACTCCATGCCGACGGTGAGGGTGTACTTCGCCGGATCGGACAGCACCACCAGCGGCCACAGGAAGTCGTCCCAGCCGCCGATGAACGCGAAGATCGCCACGACGCTCGCCATCCCCCGCACGCTCGGCCAGACGATGTGGCGCAGCACCTGCCAGGTGTTCGCCCCGTCGAGCACGGCCGCCTCCAGCAGCTCCTGCGGGATCGCGCGGCAGGCCGCGGTGAGCAGCAGCACGTTGATGGCGCCGACGAGCCCCGGCACGATCACGCCGCCCAGGCTGTCGGCCAGCCCCAGCGACTTGATCGTGAGGAACTGGCTCATGATCGTGACCTCGCCCGGCAGCAGCAGGGTGGCCAGCAGGATGCCCATCGCGATCTTCTTGCCCCGGAACCGCAGGCAGCCCAGCGCGTAGCCCGCCATGGTCCCCAGGATGACGTTGCCGATCGCGAGGGTGACGGCGACGATCAGCGAATGCCAGGCGTAGTTGAGGATCGGGATCGTCGAGGCGACGGTCGTGTAGTTCTTCAGAGTCCCGTCGGAGGGGATCAGCGACGGCGGGAAGGAGTAGATGTCATCCATCGGCCCCTTGAGAGAGGTCGACAGCTGCCACACGAACGGGCCGATGGCGAGCACGAGCACCGCCACCAGCAGCACATAGCGCAGGATCAGACCGGCGAGCGTGGGCTTGCCGAACCCGCCGGCGCCCTTCGTGCGGTACGGGCGGTCACGACGGGGCGCCCTCGGGGCGGGAGGACGCTGCGTCTCGGACGTCTGCGCCGAGAGGTTCTCCTGGACGTCGATGCTCATGCACCCTCCTTGGCGACCGCCGCGTCACCGCGGTTGTTGATGTAGGCGACCAGCAGCAGCGGGCCGATGGTCACGACGAACAGGGCCACGCTCAACGCGGAGGAGTAGCCCAGGCGGCCCTGGAGGCCGCTGCCCGTCTGCTGGACCAGCATGACCAGGCTCATGGCGTCGCCCCCGGGGCCGCCAGAGCCCTCCGAGAGGACGTACAGCTCGGTGAACACGCGCATCGCTGCGACCGTCACCATCGCGCTGACCAGGAACATCGCACCCTTCACGCCGGGCACGGTGATGCTCCAGAAGCGTCGGAACGCGCCGGCGCCGTCCATCGCGGCGGCCTCGTGCAGGTCGCGGCCCACGTTCCCGAGCGCCGCGAGGTAGACGACCATGTAGTAGCCCAGGCCCTTCCACACGGTCAGCAGGATCGCGGTCAGGGTGATCCCCCACCGGCTCGCGAGGAACGGGATCGGCTGGTCGATCAGGCCGACGAAGGCGAACGCCTCGTTGACGATGCCGCGCGAGTCGAACAGCCAGCTGAAGATCAGGCCGACCACGACGACGGAGGCGATCACCGGGAAGTAGAACGTGGTCCGGAACGCCGAGATGAACGGGATCCGGTACTCGACGAGGATCGCGATCAGCAGCGGCAGGAACGTCAGCAGCGGCACACAGACGACCGCGTAGACGAGGCTCGTGAGCAGGGCGTTCCAGAACCGGGAGTCCTGGAGGAGGGCCGCGTAGTTCTCGAGGCCGATGAACGAGCCGCCCGCGAGGGGGCGCGCATCGGAGAAGGAGAGCACGACGGTGTTGATGAACGGCCAGAGCGCGAAGACGCACACCCAGAGGAGGGCGGGTCCTGCGAGCAGCCAGGGGACGTGGGCACGGTAGGCGCGCATATTCCTCAGACTTCGTCGGATCGGTGGTGCAGGGGGACGGTCACGAGCGGGCGGGCGCTACTGGAGGTTGAGGTTGCCGTACTCGACGGCCTCCTCGAGCGCCTGGCGCGGGGAGATCGCCCCGGTCATGGCCCGCGAGATGAGCTGGGTGAGGGTGGTCTTCATGTCGGGCGTCCACAGCGGGTTCGACAGCACCTCCGCGGTCTCCATGGAGGTCGCGGCGATCTCCACGGACTGCTCGAGCAGCTCGCCGCCGTCCTGGACCGCATAGCGGGACGGATCCGCGGCGGCCGCCTGGGTGCCGGGCACATAGCCGGGGGCGAGCTTCGCGAAGCCGATCTGATACTCGTCGGAGGTGAGGAAGCGCCCGAACGCGAGAGCCGTGGCGAGATTCTTCGAGGTCGAGGGGACGGAGATGCCCTGCGCGAACAGCGGCGGGGTCCCCAGGCGCTCGGAGACCGCAGTGGTCTCCAACAGGCTCGGCGCCTGATTCTCGAGATCGCTCGCGAACGTCGACGTCGCCGTGGTCCACAGCACCTTGTCCTGGATGAACAGGTCGGTGTTGCCCGTCTCGGCGCCGGAGAGCACCTCGGGCGGCATCGCCCCGGACTGGTACAGCTCGGCGTAGCCCGCCAGCAGCTCCACGTTCTCCTCGGTCGCGAAGGTGAACCGGTCGCCCTCGCTGGTGATCGCGAAGTCCGGCATGTTGGAGACGACGGGGTTGCGCCCGCCCGACTCGTGCACCGCCCGCGCGACCTCGAACAGCTCGTCGATCGTGGTCGGCAGGGACGAGGCGTCGACGCCGACCTCGGCGAGCCCGTCGAGGTTCCACCAGTTCATGTCGGTGCCGAGGTACCAGGGCAGGCCGAAGGTGCCCTCCACCTGGTCGTAGCGGAACGACTCCACGGCCCCGGCCACGTACTCGTCCTCGAGGTCGTCGTAGAGCGCTCCGATGTCCAGCAGGAGTCCTGCCCGGGCGAGGGCGAAGGCGATGTCGGGCGCGATGTTGATGACGTCCGGCAGGGAGTCGGAGTTCGCCTGGGCGAGGAGCTTGTCCTCGTAGCCCTCGGGCGGCTGGTCCATCCAGTGCACCCGCGTGCCGGGGTGCTCGGCCTCGAAGTCGTCGATGACCTGCTCGAAGAACGGTGTGAAGGTGTCGTTCCTGAGGGACCAGGTCTGGAAGACGATGTCTCCGCCGATGTCGCCGTCGGCTGCCTCCTGGACGATGTCGGCCGAGGGTCGGCCGGTGGGTCGCAGTCCGCAGCCGGCGAGGGCGAGCGCGGTGAGCCCTCCTCCGGCGGCGAGCGCGGTGCGGCGCGTCGCTGTCATGTGCAGGGTCCTACTGAGGATGTCACTGCCGGGCAGCCCGAGCGGGCGGCCCGGCAGTGGGCGGAACGGTCAAGCGGTGCCGCAGGATGCGGCGGTCGTGCCGAGGCCCGACGGATCAGAAGGTCGCGCGGACCGTCGTGATCTCGAAGGGCTTGAGGGTGAGGGCGAGCGCGTCGTCCTCGACGGTCGCTGCGCGGTGCCCCAGCGGGGACTGCTCCGTCAGCGGACGCTCGAGGAGGTCGACCACCGTCAGCGAGCTGGCGCCGGGCACCTCGAGCGAGGTCGCGGTGCGGCGGCCCTCGGATTCGTACAGGCGCACCACGAGGTCGCCCGAGCGGTCCTCGGCGAGCTTGACGGTCTGGATCCGGGCGCTGCCGGCCCCGCCGTCGGCGCCGACCAGCTGCGCAACCGGCGCGAGCTCCTCCGCACGCTGCACCGGGCGCAGCGGCTGGTTGAGCTCCTCGCCCAGATCCACCGCGTCCCCGTGGTCCGCCTCGGGACGGATCGCGTAGCGCAGGGAGTACTGCCCCTCCTCGGCCTGAGGGTCCGGGAACTCCGCCGCCCGCAGCACGGTCGCACGGACCACCGTGGTGGTGCCGCCGTCGTCCTCGCGCAGCACGCGCCGCACGTCGTGGCCGTAGGAGGAGTCGTTGGCCAGCACGATCCCGTAGTCCGACTCGGCCACGCGGACCCAGCGATGGGCGCAGGTCTCGAACCGGCCGAAGTCCTCGTTGGTGTTCACGGGGATGGGACGGTCGATGTACCCGAACTGGATCTCGCTGCTCATCGCGGCGGCGCGGACATCGAGCGGGAACGCCAGCTTGAGCACCTTCTTGCGCTCGTGCCAGTCCACGTCCAGGTCGATGCCGAGCGCCTCGGCGCCCGGGGCGATCGAGTAGGTCACGGTGATGCGCGACCCGGTGCCCACCGAGGGCATCCCCTCGAAGGGGCGCTCGGCGGCGCCGTCCTCACGGGTGCGGTAGGTGACCGCGATGCGGACGGTGCCGTCCTCGTCGTGGGAGAGCACGGGCGCGCCCTCGGCCTCCAGGTCCCGGTGCACGTGACGGTAGAATTCGTCGATGTCCCAGGAGTCCCAGGCGTTGGGGGCGTCGCGGTGCAGCTGGAGCAGGGCTCCGGACGCACCCGGCGCGATCGCCTCGCGCCCGTCGGTCCCGGCACGCAGCGAGGTGAGCAGGCCGCGCTCGTCGACCTCGACGTGCAGGGCGTCGGTGGTCACGGTGATCGCGCCCCCCGCCTGCGCCACCGCGGGCGCCGCCCCCGGGCCGGCCGGCGCCGCGATCGTCAGCGGCGCGACGCCGTGGCGCGCCCGGGCCGCGGAGTTCGCGGTGACGGTGCTGCCCGAGTCGTCGCCGAGCGCCTCGAGGGCCGCGGCCACGAGGGCCTCGCCCCGCTCGGTGATGTAGTCGTAGGACTGCTCGGTCTCGCGGTGCACCCAGGCGATCGACGAGCCCGGCAGGATGTCGTGGAACTGCAGCAGCAGCAGCTTGTCCCACAGCGAGTCGATCTCCTCGTACGGGTAGGCGAAGCCGTCGACGAGACGGGCCGCCGTGGCGCTCCACAGCTCGACGTCGTGCAGGAGCGCCTCGGTGCGGCGGTTGCCCTGCTTGCCGAGGATCTGCGAGGAGTAGGTGCCGCGGTGCAGCTCGAGGTAGAGCTCCCCGTTCCAGACGGGCGCGTCGACGTACTCCTCACGGGCGCGGGCGAAGAAGTCCTGCGAGGTGGACCACTCGACCTTCGGGGCGCCGTCGAGATCAGCGAAGCGCTCCTGCGAGGCGAGCATCTCGCGGGTGGGGCCGCCGCCGCCGTCGCCCCAGCCGGTGGGGGTCAGGCCGATGTGGCTGGCGCCCTTGTCCTTGAAGTTCTTCTCGAAGTACGCGAGCTCGGCGGCGGTGAGCTGGCCGTTGTAGGCGTCGATCGGCGGGAAGTGGGTGAACTGGGTGGTCCCGTCGATGCCCTCCCACTGGAAGGTGTGGTGGGGGAACGTCGAGTACTGGTTCCAGGACACCTTCTGGGTGAGGAAGGAATCGTTGCCGGCGAGCGCGCAGATCTG
Organism: Brachybacterium faecium DSM 4810; assembly: GCA_000023405.1. Classification (NCBI taxonomy): domain Bacteria; kingdom Bacillati; phylum Actinomycetota; class Actinomycetes; order Micrococcales; family Dermabacteraceae; genus Brachybacterium; species Brachybacterium faecium. The sequence continues at coordinate 1,228,773 of CP001643.1, read as the reverse complement.
CGGCAGCGCGGCGGAGTAGCCGAAGGAGTCCGGCAGCCAGGTCTCCTTGGTCTCGAAGTCGAACTCCTCGAGGAAGAATTTCTTGCCGTGGATGAACTGGCGCGCCATCGCCTCGGAGCTGGGCATGTTCGTGTCCGATTCGACCCACATGCCGCCCACGGGCACGAAGCGGCCCGCGGCCACGTGCTCCGAGATGCGGCGGAACAGGCTGGGGTACTCGTCGCGGATCCACTGGAACTGCTGGGCGGAGGAGCAGGAGAAGACCAGCTGGGGGTAGTGCTCCAGCAGCCAGCAGACGTTGGAGAAGGTCCGGGCGCACTTGCGCTTGGTCTCCCGCACCGGCCACAGCCAGGCGGAGTCGATGTGGGCGTGACCGGTCGCGACGACGGTGAGGGCCGAGGCGTTCGCGGGCGCGTCGAGCACGCCGCGCAGCTCGCCGCGGGCGTCCGCGGCGGTGCCGTGCAGATCGTCGGGGTCCGCGGCATCCAGCGCCTTGCCCAGGGCATGGAGGATGTCGAAGCGGCGGGCCGACTGCTCGGGCAGCGTGTGCATGAGGCCGTTCAGCGCGACGATGTCCTGCTCGAGCTCCCAGACGGTCTTCGAGCGCCAGGCCAGCCGCAGCTGGGTGAGGTCGTAGATGGGATCCTCGCCCGCGGTGGCCTTGTCCCCCAGCGCGGTGGGGGCGAAGGTCCAGTCACCGGGAACGTTGGGGTTCGCGGCGCACTCGAGGTAGAAGTCGACCTCCTGGCCGGCTTCGAGGGTGAGGTACTGGTTGTAGGGGTTGATCGCCTTGACGGTCTCGCCCTCGGGGGTCCAGATGAGGGCCTCGGCCTGGAAGCCGGGCATGTTGGTGAAGGACAGGTCGAGCTGGAGCTCGATGTCGCGGTCCTCGCCGGTGGTCCAGGAGACGGGCACCTGGCCGGTCACGTGCAGCCAGAGCGTGGACCAGGGGCGGCCCCAGCGGTCGCCGACGGAGACCGGGGTGTAGGTCTGGCGGCGGGCCTCCTCGAAGGGGACCGGCTCGTCCGGCACCTCCCAGGCCTCGATGGTCAGCGGCGCGGTGGCCAGGTGGCGGCGGGCGGGCAGCTGCTCGCGGAGGAACCGGCGGACCCGGTCCTCGCTGGTGGGGCGGTTGTCATGCATGGGAACTCCTCGGAAGGGGGACGGTGTCCGGTCTCTGGGCCTCAGCGGCCGATGACGGGGCTGGCGTTGTGATCGACGGCGTGCAGCTCCGACGTGCCGCCCGTGCCGACGGCCAGGGGGCGCACGTCGCCGGCGAGCGCGTCCTCGATCCAGCGGGTGAAGATCTCGCCGCGGGGCGAGAGGACGGAACGGTTGCTGCCGTCGGGGTCGAGTCCGTCGACCTGCAGCGGCTCCACCGCGGCGGATGGCTCCGGCGCGGCGTCGGCGCCCTCCCCGGACGCCTGCTCGCGGGCGATGCGCGAGACCGCCTCGCCGATCGGCTTGAGGGCGCCGTGCTCGTCGAACAGGCCGAGGGTGTACTCGACCTCCGGGAAGTCGGCGAGCTCGCGGCTGACGTCGTGGGAGCACCACCAGGTGACGGCCTCGACCGCGGGGTGGCGCAGGGCGCTGCGGATGCTGGTGTCCGCGAACGAGGCGGCGTCCTCCCCGCTGATCCAGGGGGTCGGCGCGCCGACCTCCTGCAGCCAGATGCGCCGATCGGCCGGCACGTCGAGCATCCGCTGCCAGAGGGCGGCGACCTCGATCAGGTACCGACCGAAGAGGCCGAGGCCCGGATGGCCGGCGCCCAGCTGCTGGCCCGCGCCGGTGAACACCCAGGAGTGCACGGTGGTCGAGGCGCCCAGGGTCACCGCGTCCGCGGGGGTGAAGGGGTGGTCGTCCTTGAACCAGAGGCAGTCGTCGAAGCTGTGGTGGTGGCGCCGGCCGGGCAGCGCGGCGTCGACGGTCGCGATGAGGTCCCGCGTCCACGCGGTGGCCTCCGCGTCGGTCACCGGGTGCGGGTCGGGGTGGTACGAGACCGCGAACTGCCCGATCTCGTTGCCGAGCGTCATGCCGGTGACGTGAGGGCGGTCGGCGAGCTCGCCGCCGAGCACCCGGGCCAGCTCGTGCTGGGCGGCGACCACCTCGGCGTCGGTGAAGATGTTGCGCCGGTGCCAGGTCGAGACCCAGGAGGGCAGGAAGTCGTAGCTGGACAGGTGGCCCTGGAGCAGGTCGACGGAGATGTCCAGACCGTGCTGGCCGGCGAGGTCCACCACCGTCAGCAGGTCGTCGACCGCGGCGCTGGAGATCGCCGTGCGGTTGGGCTGCAGCAGCGGCCACAGCGGGAAGATCCGCACGTGGTCGAGGCCGAGGTCGGCGATCTGCGCGAGATCCTCGCCGACCGCTGAGGGATCCAGGTCGCTCCAGGAGTGGAACCATCCCGCGCGGGGTGTGTAGTTGACGCCGAGGGCGGCGGAATTCATCGATGACCACCTTGCTGTGGGGACGGAGCGGCAGGGGACGGCCGGACCGGAGCGGCGACGACCCGGCCGACCTTAAGCGGTTTAGAAAGCGTATCATCGACCGCCGCGCCGCCGTCCGAGGAGCGGCCGGATGCCCGGCGCCGCCCGGGCGACCCCGGCCAGCACGGGGCTCAGCCCGCGTCGTCCTCCGCCTCCTGCTCGCGGTGCATGTCGGCCAGCAGGGTGTTCATGTAGTCGTGGACGTCCTCGAAGCTCAGCGAGCGCTCGTCGCGGCGGGGCGGGATCCCGCCGACGAAGGCGCCGCCGTGCCAGGCCATCGAGCTGTCCGGCAGGGACGGGTCGTCGTCCCGCCACAGGTCCAGCGGGATGGAATGGGCGGCCAGGTCGCGGGCGATCTCATCGGCCTGCACGGCGCTGCCGGAGCGCTGCAGCACGGAGACCAGCAGCGACTGCGCCGCCCAGGCGAGAGCGTCGTCCCCGCTGTCCTCGCCCGGCTCGATCGCCTCCTGCACCAGCGCGAGGTAGCTCGCGGCGAGCTCGTCCGCACCGTCCTCGTAGTGGTCCTTCGCGACCCGCAGCGCGACACGCGGCACCAGGTCACGGGCATCCCACAGCACGGCGGCGCCCACCAGTGCCATCCCCACGCCGGTCGGGAAGTCCGGGTCCAGGGCGAGGGCGGTGGAGGGGGCGCGGCCGGCCCGCCGCTCGTCGTCGGCGGCCAGGAACTCCTCGACCGAGCGGGCGATCGCCGCACGCGCCCTCTCGTCGTCGTGCAGGACGATCTCCGCCTGTGCCGGATCCACGCCCAGCCGCCGCGCGACCCGCGCGACGGGGAAGTCGGGGCGGGCCAGGGCCTGGCGGCGGGTCGGCGCCAGCGCGCCGGAGGTCTGCTCTTCGCTCATGCCCATGACGCTACCGCCTGCCAGACTGTGCCTGTGTCGAGCAGCCCTGTGATCCGCCTGCGTCCCCTGCACCCCGACGACGCCGGGACCATCGCCGGATGGGCGGCGGACCCGGTCTTCGTCGAGCACGCCGGCTGGAGCCCCGACCTCGAGCGCTCGACGATGTACGAGTTCTGGCACGGCGTGGCGATCGCGCCTCCTCGTGAGCTGGTGCGCCTCGTGGCGACGCTCGAGGGCGAGATCGTCGGCTACGCGGACCTCCACGGCGCCGATCCGTCCGAGAGGGAGCTGGGCTACGCGGTCGGACCGAGCGCGCGGTGGGGGCAGGGGCTCGGCACGGCTGTCGCCCGAGCGGGGCTCAGCCACGGATTCGACGAGCTGGGGCTCGAGGAGATCTGGGCGGAGGCGCCTCCGGCGAACACCGCCTCGGTGCGGATCCTCGAACGGCTCGGAATGCGCCGCACCGGCACCGGGGACGAGGACGAGTTCCTCGGCGAGCCCACCCGCTGTGCGCAGTACCGGATCACGCGCCGGGAGCATGCGCGGCTCAGCGGCCCCGCAGCGCCTCCAGCGCCTGCGCCAGGTCCGACGGGTACTGCGAGGTATAGGTGACCTCGCGCCCGGTCGCGGGATGGACGAACGTCAGCTCCATCGCGTGCAGCCACTGGCGGATCAGCCCCACCCGCTCGGCGAGCGTCGGGTCCGCACCGTAGAGCGGGTCGCCCACCAGCGGATGGTGCAGCGCGGACATGTGCACGCGGATCTGGTGGGTGCGACCGGTCTCGAGCCCGATCCTCAGCAGCGTCGCCCCCTGCAGCTCCTCGAGGGTCTCGTAGTGGGTGACCGAGTGCTTGCCGTCCTCGCGCACCGCGAACTTGTAGTCGTGCTGCGGGGAGCGGCCGATGGGCGCCTCGATCGTGCCGCGCGGCTGATCGGGGGTGCCTTGGCAGATCGCGTGGTAGACCTTGCCCACCTCCCGGGCGCGGAAGGCGTCCTTGAGGGTGGTGTAGGCGCGCTCGGTGCGCGCGACCACCATCAACCCGGACGTGCCCACGTCGAGGCGGCTGACGATGCCCTGTCGCTCCGGGTCGCCGCTGGTGCGGATCTCCACCCCGGCGGCGGCGAGGTGACCCAGCACCGTCGGCCCGCTCCATCCGGCGCTGGGGTGCGCGGCCACGCCGACGGGCTTGTCGATCACCACGATGTCGTCGTCCTGGTGGATCAGGCTCATGCCCTCGGCGATCTGCGGGCGCACCTCGACGGCCGGCTTCTCGTCCGGCAGCTCGACGTGCACCATCACCCCGGGCTCCAGGCGGGTGGAGCGGGCGGGGGCGCGGCCGTCCACGAGCACGTGCCCGGCGGTCACGAGATCGGCGGCGCGGGTGCGGGACAGGCCCAGCATGCGCGAGATGCCGACGTCCACGCGCTCGCCCGCGAGCCCGTCCGGCACCATCAGCAGGCGGGAGGAGCTCATCGGTCCCCCTCGGAGGTCCGGTGCTCCGCGGAGGTCCCGCCCGGGGGCTGCTCTCCGTCCGCCCGCGCGCTCTGCGGGGCCTCGTCCGTCGCGTCCGATGCGGCGCCCTCGGCCGCAGGGTCCGTGCCCGGCTGGGCATCCTCCGCGGCCGGGTCCGCCGCGACCCCGAACAGGCCGAGGGCGACGATGAGGATCGCGCCGCCCACCACGCCCATGTCGGCCACGTTGAAGACCGGCCAGTGCGGCAGCTCGAGGAAGTCGACGACCGCGCCGTGGAAGGCCGAGGGGGCGCGCAGCAGCCGGTCATGGATGTTGCCGAGCGCACCGCCCATGATCAGGCCCAGCGCCATCGCGTACCACGGCGAGCGGACGGCCTTGACGGCGAAGACGATCACGCCGACGACGATCGCGAGCTGCAGACCGGTCACCGCCGGGGTGATCTCCGAGCCCATCCCCCAGGCCGCCCCGGTGTTGTACAGCAGCGTCAGCTGCAGCACCTCCCCCAGGAAGGGCTGCGGCTCCAGCAGCCCGAGGTTCGCCACCGCCCAGTTCTTGGTGACCTGGTCGACGACGGCGAGCACCGCGGCGATCGCCGCGATGAGCCCCAGCACCCGGACCCGGCTCAGACGGCGACGAGCGCCGGACCCCTCGGGCCCGGCGCTCGTCGACGTGGAGGAAGCGCTGTTCACAGACCGAAGTTCGCCTGCTTGTCCTGCGTCTCGCTGGTGTCGAGATCGCGCAGCTGGTTCTCCAGGTAGTTGCGGAGGCGGTTGCGGTAGTCGCGCTCGAAGTTGCGCAGGCCCTCGATGGTCTTGTCGAGCTCGGCCTTCTTCTCCTCGAGAGCGGCGAGGGTCGAGCGGGACTTCTCCTCGGCCTCGCCGACGATGCGCTTGTGCTCGTCGTTCGCCTCGGTGATGAGGCGGTCGCGCTCGTCCTCGCCCTTCTGGACGTACTCGTCGTGCAGACGGTTGGCCAGGGCGATGATGCCGGCGGCGGACTGGTCCGGGGTCTCCTGGGCGGCGGGCTCCGCCGGGGACTGCGGGGCGGCGGGCCCCTCCGCGGCGGGAACGGCCTGGCTCTCGCCGGCGACCTCGGCCTCCGTCTCCGCGGATTCGGCACCCTCGGTGACCGCAGCGGTGTCGATGACCGCGGCGGTCTCGCCGGTCGCGGAGGCGTCCGCGGCCGGGGTCGCGGCAGGGGCGCCGGACTCGAGCTCGGCGATGCGGTTGTGCGCCTCCTCGAGCTCCTTCTTCAGGCGCTCGTTCTCGGCGATCAGTTCCTTGAGACGAGGTTCGACGTCGTTGTCGAGGAAGTTGTCGACCTCGTCCATGTCGTAGCCCTCGGAGAACCGAACGGGGGTGAACCGCTGATTCTGCAGGTCTTCGGGCATCAGAGCCATGGGTCACCTTTTCCTAGTGATTACGTCAGAAGCGCGGTGGGCGCGATGCCGACAAGCGTAGCGGATGCGGCGGGAGTTCCCGAACCGGTCCGCGTCACATCGCCAGACCGCCGAGCACCCGCAGCAGGATCCAGCCGAGGACGAGCAGGAGCATCACGCTCAGGTCGAGGGAGACCGCGCCGATGCGCAGGGGCGGAATGAGGCGTCGCAGACCCTTCACCGGAGGGTCGGTCAGCGTGTAGACGACCTCGAACAGCACCAGCACCAGCCCCGAGGGGCGGTAATCCCGCGCGTAGGACTGGATCCACTCGAGCACCAGGCGTGCCAGGAGCACCAGCAGGCCGATGAGGACTGCGAGGTACAGCACTCCCGCGATGAGCTGCATGGGGCCGCTCAGCTCTGGTTGTAGAAGCTGCCCTCGTCGGCCGAGGTGTCCCCGTCGACCTGGACGAACTCCGGTGAGAGCAGGAACACCTTGGAGGTGACGCGCTCGATGGTGCCACGCAGGCCGAAGACCAGCCCGGCGGAGAAGTCGACCATGCGCTTGGCGTCGCCGTCCTGCATGTCGGAGAGGTTCATGATGACGGGCACGCCGTCGCGGAACGACTCACCGATCGCCTTGGCGTCGTTGTAGGACCGCGGATGGATCGTGGTGATGCGGTGCATCGACTCCTCCACTGCCGGGGCCATGGCGACCACGTTCGAATGCTGACGGATCGGGGTCACCTGGGCCTCCCGTTCGGGTGCGGGCTCGGGTCCCCGCTCGGTGCGGCGGGACGGCGCGGCGACCTCGTCGTGCCGCATGCGCTCGTCCTCGTAGTACTCGTCGTCGACCTCGTTGGCGAGGCCGAGTGCGACCATGGCGTTGCGCCAGGTTCCCATCGCAGATCTCCCAGTCTGTTGTTCACGCTGACCTGGGCTCCGGGGAAGCACGGGGAGTGCGCGGGAGCCCTTGCCCACCGAAAGTACCGCAGGGGTTTCCTCGACCTGCGGAGGTGCACGGCGTGTCGTGGGCGTGTCCGCCCGGGGGCCGCCGGCCCCGCAGACGCCTCAGGCTCGGCGCAGCACGCCGGCGAAGCGGCCGGTGCGGGGGTGGCGGCGGTAGGAGTAGAAGCGCTCGTCCTCGAGGGTGCAGGGGTGCTCCGCATCGATCGCGGTGCGCGGCACCCCGGCCGCCTCGAGCACGGCGACGGCGCCCGCCCGCAGGTCGAGGGACGGCGTGCCCCGAGAGGTTCGCGCCCAGGTCTCGGGCAGCACCGCCGCGGCCTCCTCCCGCATCGCGGCGGGCACCTCGTAGCAGGCGCCGCAGATCGCGGGGCCGATGCTCGCCTCGAGATCCTCCGCCCGGGCGCCGAGGGCCGCCATCTCCTCCACGGTGCGCTGCAGCACACCGCCCAGCAGGCCCTGCCGCCCGGCGTGCGCCGCCGCGATCACGCCGCGGCGCGGGTCCGAGAGCAGCACGGGCAGACAGTCGGCGACCATGATCGCGAGCGCCACATCGTCCCGGTCGGTGACCATCGCGTCGGCGCTGACCACCGGCACCTCGCCCCTCCGCGGCAGCACGTGCACGTCGGTGGAGTGGACCTGGTCGACGAAGACCACCGGGGTGCCGAGCGCGGCGGCCAGGAGGTCGCGGTTGCGCTCGACGGCGTGCTCGTCGTCGCCGACGTGCCGGGCGAGGTTCAGCCCGGCGTGCTCGGCGATGCTCACTCCCCCGCTGCGCCCCGTGAACAGGGCACGGGCCCCGCGCAGCCGCGGGGCCCGTGCAGCGAGGGAGGAGCTCACTTGAGGAAGGAGGGCAGATCGAGGTCGTCGTCGTCCGCCGGGGGCTCCTCGATGTGCGGCGGGCGGGCGGGCTCGCGCTCGGGAGCGCGGGGTGCGGGCTGCGGGGCGACCGGCGCCTGCTGCTCACCCTGGCCGCCCTCGGAATCCGCCGCGTCCAGCGTCTCGGTCTCCGGCTCGGTCGAGCTCGGGCGCGAGGGGGAGAAGGACTGCTGCGGCAGCCCCCACGCCCCCGGCGCGGCAGCGGCACCGCTCTGCGCGGGGCGCTGCTCCTGCACGGCCGGGCGGGGCTGCGCGGCGCGCGGCGCGGGAGCCTGCTCGACGCGCGGGGCGGGGCGCTGCTGCGGGGTGACGTCCTGGTGCGGGGTGGGACCGCCGCCCTCGAAGCCGGCGGCGATGACCGTCACGCGCACCTCGTCGCCCAGGGCATCGTCGATGACGGAGCCGAAGATGATGTTCGCATCCGGGTGCGCCGCCTCCTGGACCAGGCGCGCGGCCTCGGAGACCTCGTACAGGCCCAGGTCGCTGCCGCCCTGGATGGACAGCAGCACGCCGTAGGCGCCGTCGATCGAGGCCTCGAGCAGCGGGCTGGAGACCGCGAGCTCGGCGGCCTGCAGCGCACGATCGTCCCCGCGGGCGGAGCCGATGCCCATGAGGGCGCTGCCCGCGCCCTGCATGACGGATTTGACGTCCGCGAAGTCGAGGTTGATCAGCCCCGGTGTGGTGATGAGGTCGGTGATGCCCTGGACGCCGGAGAGGAGGACCTGGTCCGCGCTCTTGAAGGCGTCGAGCATCGAGACCTGCTTGTCCGCGATGGAGAGCAGGCGGTCGTTGGGGATGACGATGAGGGTGTCGACCTCGGCCTGCAGGGAGGCGATGCCGGACTCGGCCTGGGTGGAGCGGCGGCGGCCCTCGAAGGTGAAGGGGCGGGTGACCACGCCGATGGTCAGGGCGCCGAGGCTGCGGGCGATCTTGGCCACGACGGGCGCGCCGCCGGTGCCGGTGCCGCCGCCCTCGCCGGCGGTCACGAAGACCATGTCGGCCCCGCGCAGGACCTCCTCGATCTCCTCGGCGTGATCCTCGGCGGCCCGCTTGCCGACCTCCGGATCCGCGCCGGCGCCGAGACCACGGGTGATCTCCTTGCCGACGTCGAGCTTGACGTCCGCGTCGGACATCAGCAGCGCCTGGGCGTCGGTGTTGATCGCGATGAACTCGACGCCCTTGAGACCGGACTCGATCATGCGGTTGACAGCGTTGACACCTCCGCCGCCGACGCCGACGACCTTGATGACTGCGAGTGAGATCTGGGTTCCGGCCACGTTTGGGTCCTTGCTCTTGTCGTTCCTCCGGGGAGAGGGGCCTGCGTCGCACCTGGTCGTGGACTTCCGAAACCCTCGACCTCGACTTGAGGTTCGGACTTCGGGGCGCCTCTCCTTTCCCTCGACGCTAAGGAGGACTGCACCTGCACGCAAACACCGAGTGCGCGTGTCGGCGTGCGACCGCGGGCCAGATCACCGTGGGGAGCCCTCCGGCGGGCTCGCGGCGCTCAGCGGGTGACGGGGGCGACCGGCGAGGAGACGTCGATGACGCCGCCGGGCCGGCCCAGCAGCGCCTGCACCACCTCGGCCTTGAGCTGCGCATCCTGGGCGTCGCCCCAGACGACCGTCTTGGCGCCGCCGTCCTCGAGGGCGATCTCGAGGGTCACGTCGCTCGTGCTCGACGCGGTGACCTCCTGGACGGCGCCGCGCATCTCGCCGGGCATCTCGGCGAGCACCTCGCTCATCGCCCGGGCGGCGCCCTCCGGGTCCGCCGCGCCGCTCTCGACGGCGAGCGGGACCAGGCTGCGCCCCTCCCCCGCGGCGGCGGGCAGCTCCTCGCCGTGCGCATCGACCACGGCCGTGCTGCCGTCGGTCCGGGCGAGCACGGCGATCGGCTCCGTCTCGGTGATCGTGATCCGGGCGCCGTGGGGCCAGTCCCGCTCGACCTCGACCGCGTCGACGCCGGGCACCTCTGCGACCTCCTGGGAGATCGCGCCGGTGCGCAGCAGCAGGATGCTGCCGTGGGCGTGCGGGGCGGCGGCGGTGAGCACGGACTCCTCCGGAACGTACTCGGTGCCGGCGACGGTCACGTCGCGCACCTGGAGGGCGGGCAGGAAGATCGCCGTGACGAAAGCGGCGACGAGCACGAAGACGGTGATCACGCCGCCGGCGATGATCGCGCGGCGGCGGCGCCGCCAGGGCCGGCCCGCGACCAGCTCGCGGAACCGGCCGGCGGCCTGCACGACGCGGCCGCCCTCGGCCCTCTCCTCGGGGCGGGAGGGGGGCGCGGCGGGGGCGGCGCCCGGCTGCGGCCGGCCGACGGCGCGGGAGCGCGGGCGCGGGGGCGGCGACGGGGAGGCCGCGGAACGGGCCGACGGGGCGGAGGGCGCGGTGCGGGCCGACGGGGCGGACGGAGCGCTGCGTGCGGACGGCGCGGACCGAGCGGACCGGGCTGAGGGCGCGGACGGGGCCGAGGGAGCAGAGCGGGGCGAGGCGGCCGAGGGCGCGCCGTGCGACGGCGCCACCGAACCCGGCCGAGGGCGGGGCACGCGGGGACGACGTGCCATCAGCCGCGCCCTCGGGGCTCGTCCAGCGCGGCCATCAGCGCCGGGGTGATCTCCACGACGTCCCCCGCGCCGAGCATGAGCAGCAGGTCCCCGGGGCGCGCGGCGGCGCGCACCCGCTCGATGAGCTCCTCGGCACCGCCGACGGGCACCACCGACTCCGCCGCCAGATCGGCGATGGTCGAGGCGTCGACCGTGGGATCGGGATCCTCGCGGGCGGCGTAGACCGGCAGCACCCAGGCGAGATCGGCCGCCGAGACCGCGGCGGCGAAGTCCACGGCGAAGGCGCGGGTGCGCGAGAACAGGTGCGGCTGGAAGCCGACGAGGACCCGGCCGGGGTCGGGCTGGGCCGCCACGATGCCCCGGGCCGCGGCGACGGTCGCCGCCACCTCCCGCGGATGGTGGGCGTAGTCGTCCACGACGGTCACCCCGCCGGCGAGTCCGGCGACGTCGAAGCGGCGCGAGGCACCGGTGAAGCTCGCGACCCCCGCGGCGAGCGCGGCCACCTCCGTCTCAGCGGTGACCGCGGCCGTCGCGGCGAGGGCGCCGAGGGCATTGAGCACGTTGTGGTGGCCGGTCACGGCCAGCTGCACCGTGAGCGGGCCGTGGGGCGTGTCCACCTCGATCTCGGCGCCGCGGGCACCGCTGCGCTCCTCCCGCAGCGCCCACTGGGCGTCCTCGACCGCGCCGTAGCGCACCACGTCCACGCCCTGGTCCGCCGCGCGCTCCCCGAGCGCCCGCGCGCCGGGGTCGTCGGCGCACACCACGAGCGTGCCTCCGGGCGCGAGCCGGCCGACGAGCGCATCGAAGGCCGCGGTGAGCGTCTCAGCATCCCCGTGGAAGTCGAGGTGGTCCGGCTCGAGGTTGGTGACCACGAGAGAGTGCGGCGCGAAGGCGAGGAACGAGCCGTCGGACTCGTCGGCCTCGACGACCGCGAGACCGGTGCCCCCGCCCGGAGTCTCCCCGGGGACCGGCGAGTCCGCGCACAGCCCCGCGTTGCGGCCCAGGTCGGGCACGGCCGCGCCGAGCGCCCACGCCGGGTCGCGGCGCGCGCCGCGCAGCGCCGCGACCGCCATGCCGGTGGTGGTGGTCTTGCCGTGGGTGCCAGCGACGGCGATCAGCTCGCGGTCGGCCAGCAGCCCCGCGAGCGCCGCGGCGCGGTGGATGACGGGGAGGCCGCGCTCGCGGGCCGCGCGCACCTCGGGATTGTCGGCGCGCACCGCGGTGGAGACGATGACGAGGTCGACATCGTCGGCGAGCAGGGCGGCGTCGAAGCCGATGCCGATGCGGGCGCCGGCCGCGCGCAGCGGAGCGATGAACTGGCCGTCCTGGGAATCCGAGCCGCTGACGGCGAGCCCGGACTCGAGCGCGAGGCGGGCGACGGCGCTCATCCCGGCCCCGCCGATGCGCACCACGTGCACCGAGCGGACGGCCGATTCGGAGGGCCAGTCCTCCCGGGTGATCACCTCGGCGGGGCGCAGGATCGTGCGGGGCGCCGCCTGCGGCAGGGGTCCGTTCTCGAGGCCTGGAGTCATGAGGTCACGGTAATCCGCTCGAGCGCCCGCCCGTGTCAGGCTCGGCGTGCGACGCCGGTCACCACATCGGCCATCACCTCGGCCGCATCGGTGATGCCGAAGCCGCGGGACGCCGCGGACATGGTGCGCAGCCGCTCCGGGTCCCGCAGCAGCGGCAGCACCTGCCCGGTGAGATGGGCGGCGTCGAGCTCGGCGTCGGGGACCATCAGCGCGCCGCCGGCGGCGACGACCTGCTGGCCGTTCAGCGCCTGTTCGCCGTTGCCGATGGGCAGCGGCACCAGCACGGCGGGCAGGCCGACGGCGGTGAGCTCGCAGACGGTCCCGGCCCCGGAGCGGGTCAGCGCGAGATCCGCCGCGGCGTAGGCGTCCTCCATCGCGGTGACGTACTCGAGCGCGCGGTAGCCCTCGTGCTGCGGGAGGTCGGCGCCCTTGCCGCGGCCGGTGATGTGGAGGATCTGCGCGCCGGCGGCGGTGAACGCCGCTGCGGCCTCGGCCACGGCGGTGTTGAGCCGCTGGGCGCCGAGCGATCCGCCTGTGGCCAGCAGCACGGGGCGCGCCGGGTCGAGCCCGTAGCTGCGGACCGCCTCATCGCGCCGGGCGGCGCGGTCGAGGTGGGCGATCTCTTCCCGCATCGGCATCCCGATCCGCCGTGCCCGGGGCAGCGCCGATCCCTCGAAGGCGGTGAGCACGGCGGCGGCGCGGCGGGCGCCGAGCCGGTTGGCCAGGCCCGGGCGACGGTTCGCCTCGTGCACCACGAGCGGGCGGCGCCGCGATGCCGCGGCGAGATAGGCCGGCGGGCACACGTACCCGCCGAACCCGGCGACGACGTCGATCTCCCGGTCGCGCAGCAGGGAGCGGACCTGGCCGAGGGTGCCGAGGAAGCGGCCCGGGAAGCGCAGCGCCGCACCGTCGGGCCGGCGCGGGAAGGGGACCTTGTCGATGGTGACCAGCTCGTACCCGGCGGCGGGCACGAGATCCGCTTCGAGGCCCTCGCGGGTCCCGAGCACGATGACCTCCGCCTCGGGGCAGCGCTGGGTGATCTGGGCGGCGGTGGCCAGCAGCGGGGAGACGTGCCCGGCGCTGCCGCCGCCGGCCAGGAGGATCCGGGGCGTGGTGGTGGACATCAGGACCTTCGGGACGAGGGGGCGGAGCCGCGGCCCGAGCGCCGCGAGCGGGAGGACGAGGTGCGCGGGGATGCTGCGGTGCCCGCGCGGCCGGCACGCGCAGAGCGCTTCGAGCGCTTCGCACGCCGTGAGCGCTTCGCGGGGCCGGCGGGCGCGGAGCCGCTGCCGCGCGGGGCGGGCAGCACGCTGATCGAGCTGCGGACCGCGCTGAGCCGGGCTCCGATCGCTTCGGAGGCGCCGGGTTCACGGCGGGCGAAGGAGAGCAGCACGCCCAGCGCGGTCATGGAGGCGAGCAGGGCGGAGCCGCCCGAGGAGATGAAGGGCAGGGGCACGCCGATCACGGGCAGCAGACCGGTGACGACCATCATGTTCACGAAGGCCTGGCCGAGCAGCCAGGCGCAGATCCCGGCGACCGAGATCTGCATGAAGTGGTCGTCCAGCCGGGTGATCATGCGGAGCATCAGCAGCGCGAACACGGCGAACAGCATCACCACGCCCAGGGTGCCGATCAGGCCGAGCTCCTCGCCGATGATCGCGAAGATGTAGTCGTCTTCCGCGGCGGGCAGGCGGCCCCACTTCTGGCGAGACTCTCCCAGCCCCACCCCCCACCAACCTCCTTCAGCAAGTCCCATCAGGCCCTGATCGGCCTGATAGCAGGAGTCGCCCTCGCAGATGCCGTGGAACCAGTTCCCGATGCGCGCCATCCGGTTGGCGCTGGTGATCGTGAGCCCCGCGATGCCGAGCAGGCCCCCGATTCCCGCGATCAGGAACCAGCGTCGAGGGGTTCCGGCCACCCAGACCGCGCCGGCGACGAGCATCGCCATGATCAGCATGGTGCCCAGGTCGTGACCGGCCATCACCATGCCGAGGGCGATGACCACGCCGGGGACCAGAGGGAACAGGAGATGACCGGGTCGGTGCAGCAGCGGGCGTTTGACGGCGAGCAGCGCACCGAGCCACACCGCGAGCGCGAGCTTGAGGAACTCGGAGGGCTGGAGCGTCTGGCCCGCGATGCGGATCCAGTTCCGGTTCCCGTCGGCGGCCACGCCGAGGCCCGGTACGAAGACGAGGCACTGCAGCAGGATCCCGAATCCGAGCAGCGGCCAGGCCGCTCGGCGGTAGAAGCTCGGCGGCAGCGCGGCCGCGGCCACGAGCAGCACCAGCCCCACACCGGCGAAGGTGCTCTGGCGCACGAGCCCGGCGAAGCCCGAACCGCCGCGGGAGATGTTGGTCACCGAGCTGGAGGACAGCACCATCACGACACCCACCGCGACCAGCAGGGTGCCGACGACGATGAGGCCGTAGAAGTCCAGCGCCGGCGACTTCAGCCAGTCCGCGACACCGGCGCGGACGCGCCCGCTGATGTTGCCCAGCGGCTGCTCCTCGTCGGGGCGCACCACCTGGGCGGAGCGGCGGGCATCCTGCCGCGGCTGCCGGCGGGCATCCCGTCGCGCGTCCCCGCGGGGGCCCCGGCGAGCGTCGCGGCGGGTCTCCTCCATGGTCATGCACGTTCTCCTGGCAGTCGGGTCACGGCCGCCGCGAACAGATCCCCCCGTTCCGCGTAGTCACGGAACTGGTCGATGGAGGCGGCCGCGGGAGCCAGCAGCACCACGTCCCCCGCCTCGGCGAGGGCTCGGGCGGCCTGCACCGCGTCCTCCATCAGCCGGGACCTCCCGGCGACGCCGTCAGTGTCACCCGGATCGATCCGCCGCACGGGGACCTCGGGCGCGTGTCGTGACAGGGCGGCGGTGAACGGGGCGTCGTCCCTGCCCAGGAGCACCACCCCGACCAGGCGGTCATGCGCGGCGGCGATCAGCGGTCCGAGGTCGGCGCCCTTGGCGTCGCCGCCGGCGATCCACACCACGCGCTCGGCGGCGCGCAGGGAGGCGGCCGCGGCGGCGGGGTTGGTCGCCTTGGTGTCGTCGACGTAGCCGATGCCGTCGATGGTGGCCAGGTGCTGGGCGCGGTGGCTGCCCATGCGGTAGGCGCGCAGCCCGTCGCGGACCGCCCACGGCTCGACTCCGTGGGCGCGGGCGAGCGCGGCGGCGGCGAGCGCGTCGATGACGACGTGGGGACCGGCGCCCTGCGGTCCCAGGGGCGCGAGGTCCTCGAGGGTGGCGAGCTCGGCGGCGGAGGTGCGCCGCTCGGCGAGGAAGGCCCGGTCGGCCAGGATCCCGTCGATCACGCCGAGCTCGGAGAGCCCCGGGGTGCTCAGGCCGATGCCGATGGCGCGTGCACCCTCGCGGACGTCCGCCTCCTCGACCAGTCGGAGCGTGGTGGGATCGGCGACGTTGTAGATGCAGGCGGTGCGCACGCCCTCGTAGATGCGGCCCTTCGCGGCGGCGTAGGCCTCGGCGCCGCCGTGCCAGTCGAGGTGGTCGTCGCTGACGTTGAGCACCGCGGCGGCCTCGCAGTCCAGGTGCTGGGTCCAGTGCAGCTGGAAGCTCGACAGCTCGAGCGCGAGCACGTCGAAGCCCGCGGGATCGAGCGCGGCCTCGATGACGGGCAGGCCCACGTTGCCGCAGGCGACGGCCCGCAGCCCGGCGCGGAGGAGGATCGACTCGAGCATGGTGACCGTGGTGGTCTTACCGTTCGTGCCGGTCACGGCGAGCCAGGCGGGGCCGTCGGCGGCCTGCATGCGGCGGGCCAGCTCGATCTCGCTCCACACGGGGACCCCCGCCTCCTGCGCGGCGCGCAGCAGCGGCTGCTCGGGCCGCCAGCCCGGCGAGGTGACGACCAGGTCGAGGGGACGGTCCTGCGGGAGGCCGTCCAGGTGCTCCGCGCCGAGGCGGACCTCGACCCCGAGCACCTCGAGGATCTGGGCGCGCTCGCGCAGCTCGGGGGTGTCGGCGCCGTCCACCACGAGCACGTGGGCGCCGCGCTGCATGGTCTGGTCCGCGACGGCGTAGCCGGAGATCCCGAAGCCGGCGACCAGGATCCGCAGGCCGCTCACGTCGAGGCCGGGCCAGGCCCGCTCCTCCGCGGGCGTCACGGCGCTCTCGGGGGTGCTCATGAGGTGAGCCTCGGCAGGGCGTCGAGGTAGAACATGCCCAGGCCCACGCCGGCGAGGATGCCGGCGACGATCCAGAAGCGCACCACGATGGTGACCTCGTTCCAGCCCTTGAGCTCGAAGTGGTGCTGCAGCGGGGCCATGCGGAACACCCGCTTGCCGGTGAGCTTGAAGTTGGTGACCTGGATGATGACCGACAGCGAGATGATCACGAACAGGCCACCGATCACGGCGCCGACGATCTGGGTGCGGGAGATGATCGTGAGCCCCGCGATCGCGCCGCCGAGCGCGAGCGAGCCGGTGTCGCCCATGAAGATCTTCGCCGGCGAGGTGTTCCACCACAGGAAGCCCACGCAGGCACCGATGATCGCGGCGCACAGCACCGCGGTGTCCAGGGGGTCACGGGCGTCGTAGCAGTGCACCAGTCCCCCGGCATCGAGGTCGACGTTGCACACCTGGCGCCACTGCCAGAAGCTGATGATGAGGTAGGCGGCGGTGAAGATGATCGTCGCGCCGCTGGCGAGGCCGTCGAGCCCGTCGGTGAGGTTCACGCCGTTGGACCAGGCGGCGACCAGGAAGTTCGCCCAGATCGCGAAGAGGACGATGCCGACGGCGGTGCCGAGGAAGGCGAGGTCGAGCCACGGGATGTCGCGCACGAACGAGATCTGGGTGGAGGCGGGCCGCAGCCCGTTCTCGTCCGGGAACTGCAGGGCGAGCACCGCGAAGGTCGTCGCGACCACGAACTGGCCGATGAGCTTGTACCGCGGGCGCAGGCCGGTGCTGTCCTGCTGGGAGATCTTCAGGTAGTCGTCGAGGAAGCCGACCACGGCGAGCCCGACGGTCAGGAACAGCACCAGCAGGACGGACACGCTGGGCGAGGTCCACAGCACCAGGTGGGTGAGGAAGTAGGCCACCAGGACCGCGAGGATGATCGCGACGCCGCCCATGGTCGGGGTGCCGCGCTTGGTGGCGTGGCTGGTGGGGCCGTCGTCGCGGACGAACTGTCCGTAGCCGCGGCGCTCGAGCACCTTGATGAACAGGGGGGTGCCGAGGATCGACAGCAGGAGCGCGACGGCGCCGGAGACGATGATCGCGATCACAGCGCTGCTCCCGTCCCCGTCGTGCCCTCGGCCGCGGGGCGCTGCGCGAGGTGCTCGACGAGCGGGGCCGCGATGCGCCGCAGTCCCGCGTCGCGCGAGGACTTCAGCAGCACGGCGTCCCCGGGCTGCACGATCCGTTCCAGCACTGCGATCGCCTCCTCGACGGTGTCGAGATACTCGGATTCTCCCCCGAAGCTGCCCTCGAGGCTCGCGCCGTGATGGATCGGGGCGGCGCCCTCCCCCACCACGTACAGCTGCCCGATGTTCAGGCGCACGGCGAGGCGGCCGATCTCGTCGTGCAGCCGCACCGTGTCGGGGCCCAGCTCGAGCATCTCGCCGAGCACGGCGATGGTGCGGTGCCGCCGGCCGAGGTGGGCGAGGGTCTTCAGCGCCTGCCGCAGCGAGTCGGGGTTCGCGTTGTACGCGTCGTCGATGATCAGCGCGCCGCCGGCGCGCAGCACCTGCATCCGCTGGCCGGAGGCCAGGGTCGCGCCGTCGAGGGCGGCGGTCGCCGAGGCGGAGTCCACCCCGGCCATCAGGGCGGCGGTGAGCGCCGCGAGCACGTTCGCGGCCTGATGCTCGCCCAGCAGGTCCGGCCGGACCGGGAAGGACCCCGGTGCGACGGCGTCGCCGTGCAGCGTGGTGAGCCCTGCCGGCACCTCGAGCGTGAACGCCACCCGGGCCTGCTCGTCCAGGGTGAGCTCCGCGCCGCGCACGTCGCCCGTGGTGAAGCCCCACGTCACGACCGGGGCGGCGGAGCGTTCGGCCATCGCGGCGACGAGGCGGTCCTCGGCGTTGAGGATCGCCCGACCGCCGGGGGCGAGCGCGTCGACCAGCTCGCCCTTGGCGCGGGCGATCGCGTCGACGCTCCCGAACTCCCCGAGGTGGGCGGAGCCGACGTTGAGCACCAGGGAGACGTCCGGGCGGGCGATCTCGGTGAGCTCGGCGATGTGCCCGATGCCGCGGGCACCCATCTCGAGCACCAGGAAGCGGGTCTCGCCCGTCACCTGCAGGACGGTCAGCGGAAGGCCGAGCTCGTTGTTGAAGCTGCCGACGGGGGCGACTGTGGGCCCGGCGCTGCGCAGGATCGTGCCGAGGAGGTCCTTGGTGCCGGTCTTGCCGGCGCTGCCGGTGACGGCGAGGACCACCAGCTGGGGGTTCTCCTGGCGGGCGCGGGCGAGCTGGGCGCGGGCGAGTGCCGCGAGCGCGTCGCGCACGTCGTCGACGCGCACCGCGGGCAGCGAGTGCTCGGCGGCCGCGGCGGCGTCGGTCACCAGGGAGAGGGCGGCGCCCGCGGTGCGGGCGGCGTCGAGGAAGTCGTGGCCGTCGACGTGCTCGCCGAGGAAGGCGGCGAACAGGTCTCCGGGGCCCACCTCGCGTGAATCGATGCGGGCGGTGCCGGTGACGAGCTCGTCACCGGTCGCGCCTCCCACGAGTTCGCCGCCGGTGACGGCAGCGATCTCCCGTGCCGTGGTCTGGAGCATGCTCAGCGCCCTTCGTCCAAGTCGTCGGCGCCCCCGCGCGCCGGTTGCGCATCCCGCAGTGCATCCCGCAGTCGGAGGCGGTCATCGAACGGATGGACGATACCGCCGATCTGCTGCCCGGTCTCGGCACCCTTGCCCGCCACGAGGATGGTGTCGGACACGTCCGCGAGATACGCGGCCAGGGCGATCGCCTCGCCGCGCCCGTCCACGTCATGGACCTGCGCCTTCGTGCCCTCGGGGATGCCGCTGAGCACCTCGGCGCGGATCGCCGCGGGGTCCTCGGTGCGGGGGTTGTCGTCCGTGACGAGCACCACGTCGGCGTAGCGTGCGGCGACCTCGCCCATGAGAGGCCGCTTGGCGCGGTCGCGGTCGCCGCCGGCGCCCATGACCACCAGCAGCCGGCCGGTGCCGGGGACCGCCCGGAGGGTCAGCAGCGCCTGTTCGAGGGCGTCGGGGGTGTGGGAGTAGTCGACGACCCCGCGGATCGGGGTGTGCGCCACCGGCTCCATCCGCCCGGGGACGGTGCCCGCCTCGCCGAGCGCCTGGACGACGTCCTCGCCGGTGCGGCCGATCGCGGCCAGCAGCAGGTCCGCGGCCAGGGTGTTGGCGACGTAGTGGCGGCCGGGCAGGGCGGCGTGCAGGGTGCGGGTGCCGTCCGGCCCGTCGACCTCGACGATCGATCCGTAGCCGTCCGCACGGTGCTCGCGGGCCCGGTGGTCGGCGTCGATCCCGGGGCGGGTCGCGTAGGTCGTCACCGGGATCTGCGCCTCGCGGGCCAGGCGGCGGCCCCAGTCGTCGTCCACGCAGACGACGCCGCGCCGGGCGTGCGCGGGGGTGAACAGGGTGCGCTTGGCCTCGTAGTAGGCCTCCATCGTGCCGTGGAAGTCGAGGTGGTCCTGGGTGAGGTTGGTGAAGCAGACGACGTCGTAGACGACCTCGTCGGCGCGGTGCAGCACCAGGGCGTGGCTGGAGACCTCCATGGAGACCACCTCGACGCCGTCCTCGGCCATGCGGGCCAGGAGGCCGTGCAGCTCGGGCGCCTCGGGGGTGGTGCGCACGGTCGCGATCGCGTGGTCGCTGCCGTCGGCGGCGCGGTAGCTGGTGCCGCTGGTGCCGATCGCCCCGGCGGGCACGCCGAGCTCGAGCAGCGCGCGGGTGATCGCGGTGGTCACGGAGGTCTTGCCGTTGGTCCCGGTCACCCCGATGGTGGCGAGGCGCTCGGCGGGCCGGCCGTGGACCAGCGCGGCCGCGAGCGCGGTGGCGGAGCGCGGATCGTCGACGACCAGCGCGGGCAGTCCCGCCGCCTCGCAGCGCTCCCGGCCGGCCGGGTCGGTGAGGGCCATGGCGGCGCCGCGGCCGGCGGCCTGGGCGGCGAACTCCGCGCCGTGGGCGGTGGCACCGGGCAGGGCGCACCAGAGATCGCCGGGCTCGACGGAGCGGGAATCGAGGCTCACGCCCCGCAGGGCGAGATCCTCCTCGGGGGCCGCGGCGCCGAGGGCGCGGGCCAGCTCCGCCGCCGTCGCGCCGTGCGGGTGGCGCGGGCGGGCAGGTTCGGGGGTGTTCTCCACGATCGGCGTCACGGCGCGCTCACCACTCGTTCTCGAGCTCGCGACCGGGCTCTCCGGTCGGGGCGATGCCCTGGTTCTGCAGGGCGAAGGTGGTCAGCTCGGAGAAGGCGGGGGCCGCGGACCGGCTGCCGGAGATGAACGAGTTCAGTCCGAAGATGAACACCCCGACCACCAGCTCGGGATCGTCCGCGGGGGCGAAGCCGATGAAGGAGGCGGTGTAGGTGCCGTCGCCGACCTGCGCGGTGCCCGTCTTGCCGCCCACGGCGTAGCCGGTCACGGCGGCCGAGGAGGTCTCGTCGTCCACCGAGTTGTCCATCAGGGCGCGCATGGTCTGCGCGGTCTCGCTCGAGACCACCCGGGTGCTCTCGGGTTCTCCCAGCGGGCGCACGGACCCGTCGTCCTGGCGGGTGCCCGCGATCAGCGAGGGCTCGACCCTCACCCCGTCGTTGGCGAAGGTGCCGATGGCGGAGACCATCTGCAGGGCGTTGACGCTGTATCCCTGGCCGAAGGCGGTGGTGTAGCGCGTGCGCCCCGTCCACTGCGAGGCCGGGTGCACGACGCCGGCGGACTCCGCCGGAAGCTCCACTCCGGTGCGCTCCCCCAGGCCGAAGGCCTTGAGGTAGTCGTAGCGGACCTCGGGGGAGAGCGTCTCGGAGATCTGCACGGTGCCCACGTTGGAGCTGTGCTTGAGCACGCCGGCCAGGGTGAGCTGCTGATCCGGATGCTGGTGCGAATCCTTGATGCGGTGGCCGTCGAACCAGTCCTCGTACGGGATCTCGTACTCGGACTCCGGCGTGACGGTGCCCTCCTCGAGCGCCGCGGCGAGGGTGAACACCTTCCCCGTCGAGCCCGGCTCGAACACGCTGGAGATCGAGCGGTTGCCGAGGTCCTCGGGATCGGACTCGCCCGGGCTGTTCGGGTCGTAGCTGGGATATTCGGCCAGCGAGAGCACCTCGCCCGTGCGGGCGTTGTAGACCACGGCGCTGCCACCGGCGGCGCCCCACTGCTCGACGGCGCCGGCGACGATCTGCTGCGCCTTCCACTGCAGGTCGCGGTCGATCGTGAGCACCACGTCGCTGCCGTCGACGGCAGCGGTGGTCTCCTGCTTGCCGGTGGGGATGATCTGGCCCTGAGCACCGCGCTCGTAGGTGGTCTTCCCGTCCGTGCCGCGCAGCTCCTCGTCGAAGGAGAGCTCGGTGCCCGCCAGCGCGGTGCCGTCGGCGCCGACGAAGCCGAGGATGTTCCCGCCGACGGAGCCGGCCGGGTAGAGGCGATCCGCCACCCGGTCCGCACCGATCCCGGGGATCCGCAGCGCGATCGCGGCGTCGCGCACCTCCGGCTCGACGTTCTTGCGCAGGTAGGAGAAGCCGGCGTCACCGGTGAGGGCCTCCTCCGTCTTCGAGACGCTCCAGCCGAGCACGGGCGCGAGGTCGCGTGCGGCGGCCTCGACCCCGGTGACCTCGGCCGTCGTCGAGTTCTCGAGGTACTCATCGACCTGGAGCTGGTTGACCCACAGGTCGTAGCGCTCGACGGAGCTGGCGAGCACCGTGCCGTGGCGGTCGGTGATCTCCCCTCGCAGCGCGGGGATCGTGCGGGTGACGGTGCGCTGGGCGATGGCCTCCTCCGCCCGGGCGCTCGCGTCCAGGCCCTGCACCCAGATCAGTCGGCCGGACAGCGCCATCACGGCCACGAGGATCACGCTGATGAGCAGGCGGTGCCGTGTGGAGGGTTCACCGACGCGTGCCTGAGGGATGAGCCGGCGCATCGCGAGGCCGGGCCGCCCGCCTCGGGAGCCGCCCGTGGAGCGGGTGGCGGTTCGCCGACGGCTGCTGCTCGGTGGCGTCATCCTCAGGCCCCTTCGTTGCCCATGCCGTGGTAGGCGGTGGACTCGTCGTAGATCTGAGCCGGCGGGACGGCGACGTCTGCGGGCACCTCCGCGAGCTCAGGGTTGGTCCCAGTCTGCTCTGCCGGGGACGTCTCGCCGATGATCTCGCCCGTGTCGAGGTCGATGTATGCCGGATCTGACACCGGGACCATCCCGATCTCGCGCGCCTGCCTCTCGAGCTCCTGCGGCGTGCCCAGGCGCTCGTTGGTCTCCGCGAGAGCCTGGCCCTCCTCCGTGAGCCGCTGGGCCTGGCCCTGCAGGCGGGTGATCTCGTAGCTCGCATCGGACATCTGGATGTTCATGAACAGCAGTGCGGCGAGCGTCGCGGTGACGATCAGGGTGCAGAGCAGGGTGAACGGCATCGAGCTGCCGGCCGCCTTCGGCGTGGCGACGACGGTCAGGCGCGGGCGCGCGGCGGTGGTGTTCCTCGTCCCGCGGACAGGGCGGATCGCGGGCGCATGAACGGCGGACGTGCTGGCCATCTCAGTGTGCTCTCTCGGCGGGTCGGGTGCGGGTCAGGGCGCGCAGGCGGACGGAGGCCGCGCGGGAGTTGCTGCCGCGCTCGTGCTCATCGGCCTGGAGCGCGCCGCGCACGAGCGGGGAGAAGGTGGGTTTGTGCTCCTCGAGCTCGACCGGGAGCCCGGGCGGCGCCGAGGAGCGGATGCGGCGGGTGAAGGCCGTCTTGACCAGGCGGTCCTCCCCGGAGTGGTAGGACTCCACGACGATGCGGCCGCCGACGTGGACGCAGTCCAGCGCCGATTCGAGCGCGGAGGCGAGGATCTCGAGCTCCTCGTTCACGGCGATCCGCAGCGCCTGGAAGGTGCGCTTGGCCGGATGGCCGCCGCTGGCCTTGGACGCGGCGGGGATCGCGCGCTCCAGCAGGGCGACGAGCTCTCCGCTGCGGGTCAGCGGTGCGCTCTCGCGCTGCTGGACGACGCGGCGCGCGATGCGCTTGGCGAAGCGCTCGTCGCCGAGGTCGCGCAGGATCCGGGCGATCTCCGCCTCGGGCAGGTCGCGCAGGAGGTCCGCGGCGGTGGGCCCGTCCGAGGAGGTGTCCATGCGCATGTCCAGCGGGGCGTCGACGGCGTAGGAGAAGCCGCGGTCGGCGGTGTCGATCTGGAAGCTGGACAGGCCCAGGTCCATCATCACGCCGTGCGCACCGGGCAGCCCGAGGTCCTCGAGCACCTCGGGGATCTGGTCGTAGGTGGCGTGGACCAGAGTGGCCCGCTCCCCCACGCCCTCGCGGTCGAGCCGCTCCCGGGCGAGTGCGAGGGCCTGCGGGTCGCGGTCGATGCCGACCAGGTGCGCGCGGGGAGCGGCGTGGAGGACTGCGGCGGCATGGCCGCCCATCCCCAGGGTCGCATCGACGTGGACCGCTCCCGCATCCTGCAGGGCCGGGGCCAGGAGCTGCACGGAGGTGTCCAGCAGGACGGGCACGTGGCGCTGCTCGGCCGGCCGGTCGCTGTG